>CAJOFH010000001.1 GCA_905233845.1 uncultured Muribaculaceae bacterium
TCAACTACAAAGTTACAAAATATCTCGCTATTTTCCAAATATTAGCCCCACTATTTTTGATAAAAACAACATATTTCCTTATCCCGAACTCGGGTAATTTTTAAATCTGATTCAAAAGAGCAAGAAGCGTCACAAGTGCCACAAGAATCAGAAGAGCCTGCTGAATTAAAAGTGCCGCCAATACCACAAGAATCAAAGGAGCCATCTATGCCACAAGATAAAAGTAAGGTTGATATAAGTGGTGTGGTTTTAATTATTGGTATTGTAGTTACTGTGATATTAGTAATAATACTGTTAAATTGGTTGCTATCGGATTACTGGCCAATAATTGACGGCTTGTGGTTCTTTATTGGCGTGGCCGTTGTGATTTATTTTGCACTCAAGCTATTAGGATAAATTAAGGTGTGCCCATTGCGAGCACACCGTAAAAATATAGAGGATTGTTTTATTATCCGAGGAAGCCGAGCAGCACACCAGCGGCAACTGCCGAGCCGATAACACCAGCAACGTTTGGACCCATGGCATGCATGAGAAGGTAGTTGCTTGGGTCGGCCTTGAGACCCTGGTCGTTACTGATGCGTGCAGCCATAGGTACGGCACTTACACCGGCGTTACCAATAAGTGGATTCAACTTCTTGTGCTTAGGCAGGATGAGATTGAAGATTTTCACAAAGAGGACACCCGAGGTTGTGGCGATGATGAACGCCATGAAACCAAGCAAGAAGATCTTGATTGTGTCGGCTGTGAGGAACTCTGATGCCTGAGTTGATGCACCCACGCACATACCCAAAACGATTGTCACCATGTCGGTCATTGCGTTGCTTGCAGTCTTGGCAAGACGGGTGGTTACACCACTCTCACGAAGGAGGTTGCCGAAGAACAACATACCTAGCAGTGGAAGACCACTGGGCACGAAGAAGCAGGTGAGGATGAGACCCACGATTGGGAATATAATCTTCTCGGTCTGCGACACTTTGCGAGCAGGTTTCATGCGCATGAGGCGCTCTTTCTTGGTAGTGAGCAGTCGCATGATGGGCGGCTGAATCACTGGCACAAGCGCCATGTAGCTATAGGCCGAAACAGCGATTGCTCCCATCAAGTTTGGCGCAAGTTTCGACGACAGGAAGATAGCAGTAGGACCGTCGGCACCACCAATGATGGCAATAGCACCAGCCTGGTCTGGCATGAAGCCCATAGCCAAAGCTACCATATAGGCGCCAAAGATACCGAATTGCGCAGCAGCACCCACAAGCATGAGCTTGGGGTTAGCAAGCAATGCCGAGAAGTCGGTCATCGCACCAATTCCCAAGAAGATGAGCGGTGGATACCAACCTTGTCGAACACCCTGATAGAGGATGTTGAGCACAGACCCTTCCTCGTAGATGCCAATCTCGTTACCTGGCTGGAAGGGGATGTTGCCTATGAGAATACCAAATCCAATAGGCACCAGCAACATAGGCTCAAAATCATGCTTGATAGCGAGGTAAATGAAAAGCAGACCCACACAGAGCATGATCAAGCTCTCGGGCGACAACGTAACGTTGTAGAAGCCCGTGAATTCCCAAAATTGCTTCAGGTTTTCAGCAAGAGATAACAGTACCATAATCTTAAGCGATAATCATAATGGTAGTACCCTCTTGAACCGACTCCTCGAGAGCAACGTTAATAGACTTAACCACACCGTCCTTGCCTGCATGAATCTCGTTGCCCATCTTCATGGCTTCGAGGATGCAAACCACGTCGCTGGCCTTCACTTGCTGGCCCTCCTTAACATGGAACTCCTTGATGACGCCAGGTAGTGGCGATGCGATAACATGTTCGCCGGCGGCTGCAGCTGCAGGCTTGGCGGCTGCGGGTTTGGCGGTAGCTGCAGGAGCGTCGTTGGCAGGTGCCACTCTCTTAACTACAGGCTTTATGGCCTTCTCTTCCTCGAGCTCAACGGTGTAAGGCACGCCATTGACCTCGATGTTAGCGATATTGTTCTCAATGTCACCAACATTTACTTTGTATTCGTGACCATTGATTTTATACTTATATTCTTTCATTGATAAAACAAATTAAATGTTAGTGATTAATGATTGTCGTGATGCTCAGGAACGCGAAGCAGCAGGTTGCCCTTTGAGCCCCAGGCGCTGTGTGCCTCGTGGCTGTGGTCGATAGTTATGACGCCGCTTTCCTCGTCATGAGCTTTGAGGTGCTGGTAGAGTGCCATGCATATGGCAGCGATGGCTTCGTCATCGTCGCCAGCTTGAGCAGCAACAGGTGCAGGCTCATTGTCACTCTCGGCAGTTTTCTCCTCCTCTTTCTTTGCCTTGTCCTTAGCGGCAAATACATTACCAAAGATTTTGAACAAGATATAGAGGAGCAGCAGAGCGCTGAACACAACGCCCATCGACATGAGAGTGAGCATAATGCCGCTGGGGTCGCCGTCCTTGAATTTTTGGATATTCTCATTCACAGGACGAGCGTTGAACTTCGTAGGAGTGATTGCGAGCTCATCGGTGCTGCCGTCGCGCATCTGCCACTCGGTGGCGTCAAAGCTGCGTGAGTCCTTGTGCAGATTGATAGAATCTTCACTCACGCGAGCAAATGACTGATTGGAAGGAAGGTCAGCAGGCACGATTACCTCGTCAACGAGGTCGCCGTTCACGTCGTAGAGCGCGATATAGTTGTCCTTTCCAGCCTCGAGTTTGAATGGAAGGTGGAAAGTGCCAGCAGGGTCGTCATCGTCGGCAAAGAATACCACATGTGAGCGTGGCTTTACCTTGGTGTCGACATCACCACGGGGAATCACATAGATTTTATCGCCTTCTCTCTCGCTGAGCTCATTAAGCAGCTGGTTGCGCTTCTTGTTGCTCTTCTGTTCTTCTTCCTTGAAATAGTTCTGGATGAAGTCCTGCTTGAAAGTGGTGATAAACATCTTCTCGATGGCGTTGGTGCTGTGCGAGGCATTGAAAATCTCAATCCATGCCGAGCGGTGGCCATCGATGTCAACATAGTTGCTGTCGTTTTGCACCATCACCTCGTTGATGCGCAAGTCGAGACGACCTTGCGCAACGGCAGTCATGGCAGCCACTACAGCAATCAGTGTCAATATTATTTTCTTATTCATTTCTTGAGTGTGTTGAATAGGAATTACAATGGAATGTTGCCGTGCTTCTTGGCGGGATTGTTATACTTCTTGGTGCGCAGTTGCTCCAGAGCACGAATCACGCGGAAGCGAGTGTTGCGAGGCTCGATAACATCGTCGATGTAGCCATACTTGGCTGCGTTGAATGGAGTGCAGAATAGGTCGTTGTACTCTTGCTCCTTCTCGGCGATATACTTCTTGTTCTCCTCCATGATTTCTTTTGCCTTAGCTTCGTCACCTGCCTCTTGGGCCTCGGCGGCGGCAGTCTTGGCTGCCTTCATATCCTTAGCATAGAGAATGCCGGCGGCACCAGCAGCACCCATCACAGCAATCTCGGCGCTAGGCCAAGCATAGTTCATGTCGCCACGCAGCTGCTTGCAGCTCATCACGATGTGGCTACCACCGTAGCTCTTGCGTAGGGTAACAGTAACCTTGGGCACTGTAGCTTCTCCGTAAGCGTAAAGCAGCTTGGCGCCGTTAAGGATAACGGCATTGTACTCTTGTCCTGTACCTGGCAGGAAGCCTGGCACGTCAACGAGTGTCACCAATGGGATATTGAATGCGTCGCAGAAACGAACAAAGCGTCCGCCCTTCTTCGAAGCGTTAACGTCGAGTACGCCTGCCATGTGCTGTGGCTGGTTTGCAACTACACCTACGCTTTGGCCGTTGAAACGAGCGAAGCCCACGATAATGTTCTTGGCGAAGTCGCGATGAACCTCAAGGAACTCACCGTTATCAACGATAGCACCAATCACGTCATACATGTTGTAGGGATCGTTGGGGCTCTCAGGGATGATGTTGTTGAGGGCGTCCTCAACGCGGTCGATAGGATCGTTGCACTCATAGCGAGGAGCCTCCTCCATATTGTTGCTTGGCATGTAGCTCAAGAGCTTCTTGATGGTCTCGATAACCTCTTCCTCGGTGTCGCAAGCAAAGTGAGTCACACCACTCTTCTGAGCGTGAACTGTGGCTCCACCAAGCTGCTCCTGAGTCACGTTCTCACCAAGAACGGTCTTCACAACAGCAGGACCAGTAAGGAACATGAACGAAGTGCCCTTGGCCATGAGGGTGAAGTCGGTGAGGGCTGGAGAATATACAGCACCACCTGCACAAGGACCAAGGATTGCAGAGATTTGAGGAACTACACCACTGGCGTCGATGTTGCGTTGGAAAATCTCGGCATATCCAGCCAGCGAGTTGATACCCTCGGGGATGCGTGCGCCGCCCGAGTCGTTAAGACCAACTACGGGAGCACCCTGTTTCATGGCAAGGTCCATAACCTTGCACATCTTCCATGCCATGGCCTCGCCAAGTGAGCCACCAATCACGGTGAAGTCCTGAGCGAAGACATAAACCAATCGTCCGTCAACGGTACCGTAACCAGTTACCACACCGTCACCAAGGAACGATTTTTTTTCCTGACCGAAGTTTGTGCAACGGTGTTGAACAAACATGTCGAGCTCTTCAAAGCTGCCTGGGTCAAGGAGCATATTGATTCTCTCACGGGCAGTGAATTTGCCCTTCTCATGCTGCTTGGCAATGGCTTTCTCGCCGCCGCCCACACGTGCTTTGGCACGCATGTCGATGAGTTGTTGAATTTTTTCGAGTTGTTTACTCATTTTTATTTGAATTGTATTGAGGTTTTCTTATTTGTTGGGGTCTTCGCAAAGCTCAACGAGAGCGCCAGCCGATGTCTTAGGATGAACGAAAGCGATGTTCAGGCCCTCAGCGCCCTTGCGGGGGGCCTTGTCGAGAACTCGGCCTTCCTTGTCCTGAATCTCCTGAAGTGCGTTTGCAACGCCGTCCTGCACGCAGAAAGCAATGTGCTGGATGCCGCCACGACCGCCGTTCTTCTCGATGAATTTGGCGATAGCACTGTCAGGGCTGGTGGCCTCGAGAAGCTCAATCTTGGTCTGACCAACTTTGAAGAAAGCTGTTCTTACGTGCTGATCCTCTACTTCTTCGATAGCGAAGCATTTGAAACCGAGAAATTTCTCATAGAAGGGTATAGCCTCGTCAAGGCTTGTGACTGCTATACCAACATGTTCGATGTGTGAAATGTCCATAATTAATTGTTAGTAAAATGTTTATATTATAAGTTAATTATATTATTCGTAAAAAGACGTGCAAAATTACAAATTTTTTATTTAATTAAGGTGTAATTATGTGATAATCTTTGTGAAAATTAAAAATGAAATACTCATTATAATTTAGCAAAAAAAAACGCGTTAAAATCGAAATTTTAACGCGTGATGTGTTTTGCTAAAATAGATTAGTAAGCCATAATGTAGTGATAGCCACCTTGAATTATTATCCATTGGTCGGCTATTTCGCGCCAGATGTTGTAGTGCATTCCTTCAAGTGAGCGATAACGCACATAAATCTCAAAGCCTGCCTTAGTGTCGGTCATTACCATGATTTCGGGCGAAAATGCTGTCAGCTCATTGATGTCGGGGCCAATGCGTGTCGCGTTGGGATAATCCTTATCTTGCTCCCACCATGAATGATGTGTTGAAACCACCTGTCCTTTTGCGATGCACACAAATGCCGACAGCACATTCCCATTGTATGGTTGGAAAATCACATTGTAGAACGTGCGACCTTTCTCTTGGCAAGTGGCAACCCACTCAATCTTGCGGATTTTGTATACGTTGCCGTAATATTGCTCAATTGCTTTGCGGTCTTTAGCGTTAACTTTTGGTTTTGCCTCTCCGGTCAGATATCGTGAGAATTGCAGTGGTGTGTGGTCTTTGAACCACGCTTGAGGCACGATGATGGGCACTGCCTGGTCATTTTTGTAGCCTCGGAACATCTTTTTGGTCATGGCGGCATCATCAAGAGCGTAGGTGTAGCATTTGCCTAGGTCGATTTTGGTACCGTCACTGTCGTAGCTGCCTTCTTTGGCTTTAACAAAATGTATGTTGCCTACGTGTGGCTTGAACACAATGCGATCATATTTTGTTGATTTCATGACTGCTTCTTCGCTTGTCACATCGCCAGGCACGGTGAATTGGTTCTTGGCGATGTTGATGTCATAGGCAAACATAGGGTGGTGGCGCAAAGTGATGTCTTTGCTACTGTCGAATTCGGTGTTAATGTAAAAATCCTCAATACGATTCCAGTAGATTGAGTCTTTGTTTATTGTGTAATTGGGACTGATGATTTGTACCTTCCCATTAATAACTTTGTAGACCGTTTTCAACATGTTGATATCGGCAACAACTAACTCTTTAATGCCATCATTGTCAAGATCTTTGATGGCATAAAAGTAAGTTTTCTCGCCACCGTCAACAAGGTCATCGGAACTTGCAAGAATGTCGGCAAAAGCGGCAAAATAAAGTTGCTCTTCTGAAATGGATTTAGCGGAGCGTTGCGCCATAGCTGGCAACAGAATTACCAGTAGCAATGATAGGAGAATGTAACGTTTCATAAAAGGAAAATTTTAAATGACATTTTTTAGACTTACAAAGATAATAATTGTTTAATATATTGACACAATTAAGTTGGAAAAAACACCCAAACATTTCTATTATTTTTTTACTCATTCCTTGTTGCTTGAAAAACGTGACACTGTGGCAGATTTTGTCACGTTTTATATATGATGCTCAATTAATGTGTCAGTAAATAGTTTGGCACGAAATTTGTATAATTGCGGGGTGGAAAGCCACCAAGAAGTGGCAATGAAACAGAATTACAAACAAAAAAACAGATATAAATTATGGGAAAAATTATTGGTATTGATTTAGGAACAACTAACTCATGCGTATCGGTTCTTGAAGGCAAGAACCCCGTTGTGATTCCTAACAGTGAAGGCCGTAACACCACCCCAAGTGTGGTGGCTTTTGTTGACGGCGGCGAACGTAAAGTGGGCGACCCGGCAAAGCGCCAGGCAATCACTAACCCTACCCGCACAGTTTACTCTATCAAGCGTTTCATGGGCGAGACCTATGACCAGACGTTGAAAGAGACTGAGCGTGTACCTTACAAGGTGGTTAACAACGGTAGCAATCAGCCTCGTGTGGAGATTGATGGTCGCCAGTACACACCACAAGAAATCTCGGCTATGATTCTGCAGAAGATGAAGAAGACTGCCGAAGACTATTTAGGAACTACCGTTACCGATGCGGTAATTACCGTTCCTGCTTACTTCAACGACTCACAGCGCAAGGCAACTAAAGAGGCAGGTGAGATTGCTGGACTTAACGTGCAACGTATCGTGAACGAGCCAACGGCTGCCGCTCTTGCCTATGGTCTCGATAAGGATCAGAACGACAAGCGCATTGCAGTGTTTGACTTGGGTGGTGGCACATTTGATATCTCTATCCTGGAGCTTGGTGACGGCGTATTTGAGGTTAAATCGACCAATGGTGACACACACTTGGGTGGTGACGACTTCGACCAACGCATCATCAACTGGCTTGCCGAGGAGTTCATGCGCGATGAGGGCATTGACCTGCGTAAAGACCCAATGGCTCTCCAACGTCTGAAAGAGGCTGCTGAGAAGGCCAAGATTGAGCTCTCAAGTTCGATGAGCACTGAGATTAACCTGCCTTACATCATGCCAGTGAACGGAATTCCCAAGCATTTGGTGAAGACCCTCAGCCGTGCTAAGTTTGAGCAACTGTGCGACGACCTTATCCAGAGCACTATCAAACCTTGTGAGCAGGCGTTGAAAGATGCAAACCTGACTCCAAGCGACATTAACGAGGTAATCCTCGTGGGTGGTTCTACCCGTATTCCAGCTATCCAGCAGATTGTGGAGCGCTTCTTTGGCAAGGCTCCTTCGAAGGGTGTTAACCCCGACGAGGTGGTTGCCGTGGGTGCCGCAATTCAAGGTGGCGTGCTCAGTGGTGATGTGAAAGACGTGCTGTTGCTTGACGTGGTTCCTCTGAGTGTTGGTATTGAGACTCTTGGCGGCGTGATGACTAAGCTCATCGATGCCAACACCACCATTCCAACTCGCAAGAGCCAAGTGTTCTCGACTGCCAGTGACAATCAGCCAAGCGTGGAAATCCACGTGCTTCAGGGTGAGCGTCCAATGGCTCGCGACTGCAAGACATTGGGTATGTTCCACCTCGATGGTATAGCTCCCGCACCTCGTGGCATTCCTCAGATTGAGGTGACCTTTGAGGTTGATGCCAACGGCATTATGAATGTGAGCGCTAAAGACAAGGCAACAGGCAAGGAGCAGAGCATCCGTATCGAGGCTTCGAGTGGCTTGAGCGATGCTGAGATTCAGCGCATGAAAGACGAGGCAAGCGCCAACGCTGCAGCCGACGCTAAGGAGAAGGAACGCATCGACAAGATTAACCAAGCCGACGCGATGATCTTCCAAACTGAGAAGAGTCTGAAGGATCTCGGTGACAAACTTCCTGCCGACAAGAAGAGCCAGATAGAGACTGCCCTCGGCAAACTCAAAGAGGCTCACAAGAACCAGGACATTGACGCTATAGACGTTGCTACCAAGGAGCTTGAGACCGTCTTCCACGAGGCTTCGCAGCAGATGTACAACCAAGCTGGTGCACAAGGCGGCCCACAGCCAGGCGCTGGCTTCGCCCCAGGTGCTGCAGGCTTTGGTGGTGGCAACCCAGGTGCCGGTTCTCAAGGCGGAAACAACCAAGGTGGCGACAACACCGCACAAGACATCCCCTACGAGGAAGTATAATCAAGGATTATAAACACAAACGAGCCCCCATGGCATTCATTTGTTGCCATGGGGGCTCATT
This sequence comes from uncultured Muribaculaceae bacterium, assembly GCA_905233845.1. Classification (GTDB taxonomy): domain Bacteria; phylum Bacteroidota; class Bacteroidia; order Bacteroidales; family Muribaculaceae; genus Sodaliphilus. The sequence goes on from CAJOFH010000001.1 coordinate 8,857, forward strand.
GCAAATCAATACATTTATTTGCAACACAGCACAATAACAACACAAAGACATTGACGTAAAAAGTATAGATGAAGAAGTAAAAAAGCACAAAGTGATGCATGTGATTAGTATGATTTAAAATCAATTCTTTAGTTTTTGTAAATATTTAGCTAATGATAAATATAAATTGTCTAACTTTGCAGGCGTTTTTTCGAAGTATATAACTTGATTTTAAAAAATGAATATATGCGTAATATTATTGCTAAGATTGTGGCTTTGTCACTGGTGTTGATGCTGATGGGCATGAGTGTGTGGTCTTGCAAGGGTTTAACAGGCAAGAGTGGTAGTGCCGATAGTGATAGTGTTGTACAGAGAATAGACACTGTTATGTTGCCCGACACGTCTTTCCCGTCGGTAGAGAATTTGACCTACGAAGTGGAGGTGCTCGATTCATTGACCAGTGGCGTGCTCAACAACTTAATAAACCCCTACGATACCGTACCTGGTATCTTCACCTTCCGTGGTGGGCATTATCGTGATGCTCGCACCTATAGTGGAAAAATCAAGGGTGTGCCATCTAAGATTGTTCAGGACTGGTCGTTCGCTACCGAAGTTCGTGGTCAATGGGGGGGTGGCACTGGATGGACTGGACAACCAGTATATGTGAAATGGCCCAAGGCTCAGGTAGATAAGTTCCGGCAAATGTCGCCTAGTTTGACTGCAGATTTCAGCGATGAGGAGATAATCGTTGGCTCGCTGTGTGGTGAAGTGTATTTCCTCAACTTTGCTACAGGAAAACCGAGCCGTAAACCAATTCTTGTCGATAATCCCATTAAGGGTTCTGTTTCACTTGATCCAGCTTTGAATGGCAGTCTGTATGTGGGTCATGGTGTCCCAACGCATCAGCCATTCGGACATTTAGGTGTGGACCTCTACAAGCATGAGGTCGTGTACACTTGGGGTCGCGACAAGAAGGCTAATCGTGGCTGGGGAGCTTACGACTCTTCGCCGATAGTAGCAGGGCAATTCATGTTCTGGCCTGGTGAGAATGGCACGTTCTATAAATATGAGCGCAAGGGCAATGGCCAGCTTGTGATGCACAGTGCGTTGCGATACTTGGTAAAAGGCGACAGCGGCGCTGGCATAGAGTCAAGTATGGCAGTTTATAAGAACTATGGCTATTTGGGTGACAACCATGGCGACGTATTGTGCGTTAATCTCAACACTATGAAACCCGTGTGGCACTACGATAATCATGATGATATAGACGGTTCGATAGTTCTTGAGGTGGAGAATGGAGTTCCCTATATTTACGTTGGTTGTGAGGTGGATCTTCAAAGCGGCTCTGATGCTCAGACTCACTTTGTGAAACTCAACGGTCTTAATGGTAGTGCTGTGTGGGAATGGTCTTGCCCGAGTCGCCGCAGCTATCAAGGCAAGAAGCACTTCGACGGTGGCTTATATTGCACGCCTCTCATTGGCGATGGTAATTGCAAGAATATGATATTTGCATCTTTTAATCAACTTGATGGCAAGGGTGCTTCAGAGTTTTTAGCTTTTGACAAGAAAACGGGACAAGTGCTCTATCGCAAGCCTCTTGTATTCTATGCATGGTCTTCGCCAGTGGGATTTTATAACGAGAAAAATGAGCTCTACATCGTGATAGGCAATTCCAATGGTCATCTATACTTGATTCGTGGCAAAGATGGCGAGATTCTCTATGACCAAGTGATGTCGAGCAACTTCGAGTCATCGCCAGTAGTCAAAGAAAATATGCTCGTTGTTGGCTCCCGTGATGGCAAGATATACCGATTCCATGTAGAGTAAATCGCAATTTTAGGATAAGAAAAATCAGCTTGAAACACCTTGCTTCAAGCTGATTTTTTACTTATGCATGAGTTGATTACTTCATCTTTATGTTGCCAAGAATAGCAGCAATCATCTCATTGTCGGCAGTCTTTACGTTTGTAGTGTTGACTTTGATTGTTCCTGAATTGCCGTCGCCAATTTTCATGATAGCGCTGTAAACGTCGCCAGCATCTTGTTTCCAAAGGAAAGTGGCATAGGTGTTGTCGCCAAATGTCTTTTCTCCCAAGTCTTGCATACCATCCCGATTCATTTTTAATTGCTTCTCTTGGGTGTAGTTTGACTGGTCATCATAAACAAAGTTGAAAATCTCACCAGAAGGAGCTTTCACGCTAATTTCTTTGTCCATCTTATTGGAAACTTCCCAGCTTTCGGGAACGTCGATAGTAAAATTGTTGCACTCCACAGTGCCTGGGCCCTTAGAGCCTTCTTGCATTGTTCCATCGGCTGCTTGCTCGGTAGCAGTTGAGTCGTTTTGAGAGCCGCTTGCGCTTCCATTGGTGTTACCATTACCATTGCAAGCTGTGAGCATCGCAACAGTAGCAATCATTAAAAATAACTTTTTCATAAATAATTGAGTTTATTGGTTAATAAATAAAGTGGATATCAGTTGAGTGGGATATTGTATATTGCGCGCCAATCGTCGCAACAGCGAACATAAATTATTTTAGTCTTATTAGTTCAGCAAGATATTATAGATGATGGTAATATCGGTGGCAGTGATTATTCCGTCCTCGTCTTGGTCACCGTTGACGATGCTGCTTGAGTCGCCGTTGAGCAGATAGTTGTATAGTGCTGTCACATCTACGCTGCTCACGAAGCCATCTCCGTTCACATCACCGGGAACAACTGGAGGGATTTCACTCATCTCTTCCCATTTTGCTCCGTTGTGGCGATAGAAATATATTTTCTTGGCTTTAGCTTGAGCTACTTGCTCATAAGTGGGAAGGTCGTTGCGTTCATAATTACCACTGGGGAAATGGCAATACACATCAAGCCTGGTGCTCACATCTGGAGCATTGGCAATGAATTTGTCCCAACCATCGCTCTTAATATTGTTCCAATAGCAATATAACAATGTCAATTTGGAGTTTTGAGAAAGATTCAAGGTTGAGATATTATTTTGGTAACAATAAAGATGTTGAATGTTTTTGAGACCCTCAATTCCTGTAAGGTCGGCGATATTACTATTCTTAATGTCGAGGCCGGTGATAGTGGCGTTCTCGCTTTCATATATTACGGCATCATAGCCCTCGACACTGCCATAAAAGTGGGCGCGGAAAGCGTCATCGGGAAAATGTGCGTAATCTATAGGCCAATAGTCCTGAAGAGCGTTAAGTGAATAAGTCTGTGCGCCATTTTTCACAACAAAGTCAAAGCCTTTACTTTTTAAGTTTCCAAGTTGAGAGCGGGTTGGGAGTGGATTATGCTCGGTAGCTGTAGCGTTAAATCCTTCAATCAGTGCCTCTTTGTCATCAGGTGCGGAATTGAGAGCTGAAACCACACTTCCCCACTGTATACCCACCGAATTGTCGTAGCACCTCAAGTGGTAGAATTCGTTAGTCCCTAATCGCAGAATTTTTGTTTTTCCGCCCTCGACCAGTAGTCGGCGAAAGCACTTGAAATAATTAAGACCAGTCCAGTCCTGAACATTCTTTAAGTTTTCATTGCCTGATGATTCTACATTGATTGTGCGTCTTTCAAAAATCTCGTAAGTTTCCAAGTTTGTACCATATTTTTCTGTTAGCCACGAGCGAAAAGTCGCGTCGGGGAAGTTTGTCACGTTGATTGGAATTCGTTGGGATATGATGATGTCATTGCCGGGCAATGTTTGACCAGATGAGTTGATAAATGTTTGATAACTCGTATCGAATGTTGCAGTTCCACTATAAGTGAAATTAGTTATACTGCCGATAGAGTTGTTGTAACCTATTATTTGATTGGTTGAATTTGTAATGGAAAATTCCTTAACATTGCTAACAGCTGTAGCAGTCTCACTGCCGGTGCGGAGTAGTATGGCCGAACCATCGCATCTAACCTTTGAAAAACGCGTCAAGGCACTGCCGTTGGCGCTACGTGCAGTTATGCGCGAGTGATGAAACACGATTTGCTCGTTGGTAGTAGAGCTCGATGAGATAGCGGGGTTGGAGTTGCCAGTGAGGCTCATCACAAATGTGGCGTGATCGAAAGTTACAGTAGCGCCATCAGAAGCATACAAGCAGTTAGCATCGCCATCGCTTCCATATACGTTCACCCGAACCAATGCTTCGCATATGAAAGTGGTATTAGCTTTAATTCGAATTGGGGCGCACGTTGTGGAACTAAGATAGCTGTCGCTTGTCGCAAACATAACCGTCAGTCCGTCACAGCCTTCATTGTAGATGCAACGGTTGTCATTGCCAGTGCGATCAATTTTCACATTTTTAATGGTCAGCACATTAGTTGAGGGGTTATAAACCACCGAGTAGGGTTCGCTTGTGTTGTTGGCTTTAATGCTAGTGCCTTTTATATTGTTATAGTTGTCGCTGTTTACAGGCACACCGCCAATTTTGAAACCATAGTAGGTTGAGGCTTGAACTGTTGCTGCAAACGCAATCAATGTCAAGAAGATGTATATTTTTTTCATATCTCAAGTTGAGTTTTGAATGTCTTTTTTATTGCACAAATGTAGTGTTATTAATCCTATTATCCAAAAAACTGACAACCTAAATGCTCAGAAATGAAAGAAAATTCGTACCTTTGCACCCTCAAAATTGGGAACCATGTGGATTCTGCTGGCAGTAATATCGTCGATTAGCTTGGGATTCTTTGATGTTTTCAAGAAACTCTCGCTTGAGCGCAACAATGTGTTTGTTGTGCTTCTCATAAACGTTATGCTGTGCGCTGTTTTGGTGAGTCCACTTACGGTGATGTCGCTCATGGGCAAGGAACAGTGCGCCTTATCGGCTCATGGTCATGCTTTGATAGCATTAAAGTCGCTTATTGTCACCATCTCGTGGCTGCTGGGTTTTGCCTCGATGAAGTACTTGCCATTGAGCATCAGTGGCTCTATCAACGCTGCACGTCCTATCCTTGTGCTGGTAGGAGCGATTGCTATCTTTGGTGAAAGCCCAAATACTATTCAGTGGATAGGAATCATCTTGGGCTTTGTCTCGCTGCTTTGGGTTGGGTTCATTGGTCGTCGCGAGAAGACAGGGAAGGGATTAGGAATGTGGATTGTCATGGGCATCTTGTCAATAGTGCTGTGGGCTGCGAGCGGACTCTATGACAAATGGCTGCTAAGTAACGGCTTCACACCACTTGCCATTGAGGCATGGTATCCTTTCTATCAGACCCTTATAATGCTGATAATAGTTGTGATAGAGCATAACAAAAAACGCAGCATCGACCGTTTTCACTGGAACAAGAACATCATTGTGATTTCGGTGTTTATCATCATTGCCGACCTGGCCTATTTCTATAGTCTGTCTTATCCCGAATCACTGGTATCAATAGCTTCGATGATACGTCGTGGCAGCTCGCTCGTGGCGTTCTTCTATGGTGTGCTGATACTAAAAGAGAAGAACCTGCGACTCAAGATTATCGATCAGATAATCCTTATCGCAGGTATGACCTTGATTATTATAGGAAGCTTGTGATTAATGCTTACATAAGCTGGGTTGTGCTTTCTGACTCTTCACTCTCCACTCTCAACTCTTCACTGGAATCTTGTCCACTCTTTTCTGGTGGCGGCCGCCTTCGAAAGCAGTCGAGAGGAAAGTCTTTACCATTTCAATAGCTTCTTCATTGGTCACAAATCGGCCTGGCATGGTGAGAATGTTGGCGTCGTTGTGTTGGCGAGCAAGGCGTGCAAGTTCAGGTTGCCAGCATAGCGCAGAGCGTATACCCTGGTGCTTGTTGAGAGTGATGTTGATTCCCTCGCCACTGCCACACACAGCAATGCCTGGGTAGCACTCTCCGCTCTCAACTGCCAGTGCACAGGGATGAGCGAAGTCAGGGTAGTCGCAGCTGTCTTCGGTATAAGTGCCAAAATCCTTGTACTCAATGTTGTTTTCTTTCAAGTAGTTGATGACTGCTTGCTTGGTGGCAAATCCTGCATGGTCGCTACACAAAGCCACGGGAATACCAGGTTTCAAAATTGTTGTCATATTATCTTGTTTTTTAGTTAGTTTGTCATATATCTCATCAAATTTCTCTCTTATAGCTACTGGGTCTTTGAGCATTTCACGGAAAATGGCGAGAAGTTGAGCATTGGCACTTTCAGGAATCCATAGTTTTAGGTAGCCACCTTCGGCATATTTCTCAGCCATGTGTTCGAGAAAGCGCTGGTAGTTTTCTTCTTTATTCAGGTTAGGGTAGTGCTTGAATGAGAATTGGATGGTGCGTCGGATGATGGTGTCGCCATCTATCTGGCGGTCGGCTTCGGCTACAATTCTGCCATATATTGAGCGTGGGTCATGGTCGCTCGAAGCACGATGGTCCTCTGCGGCTTGGGCAATAGTCTCTATCTCATCAGACGAGAACCAACGTTGCAGCCTATCGTCTTCTCGGACGATGCGGGCACTCTCGGTATGATGAGTCTTTCGGTCTACTTCCAGTCCCAAATCGTGATAGGCGGCAGCCACGAGCAATATGGCGCGATTCACAGTAGGGTAGTGCTGTGCCAACCGTTGGCTCTCCTCCATTACATAGTGTACATGGTTTCGCCTATGACCAGCATCAAATGCATCATATCGTGGAACTATCTCCCTTTCTAGGAACTCTGCAATCTCGTTATACTGTTTCATTTAAGCTGTTGTATTATTCGCTGAGCTGTTGTTTTTGCACAGTCTTTATCAGTCAGTATATCAACCATTTGTTTGTAGCCGTTCAGCATCTTTTGACGCTCTGGGCCTTCAATGAGTAGTTGTGAAAGCAACATGTCCACGCTATCTACATTGCACATGTGCAAGAGCAACTCGGGGATGATAGGGTCGTCGGCGATGAGGTTGGGGAGGGTCACATATTTCCCTTTGATGAGTTTGCTGTAAAACCAGTATAGGCGTTTGCTGCCGTTCATGCGATAGCAAGCCACTTGTGGCGTGCCTAATAGTGCTGTTTCAAGAGTTGCTGTACCTGAGGTCACGAGTGCCACTCTTGCATTTCGCACCAGCTCAAAAGTTTGGTCACGAAGCACAGGAGTCTTGTGGCTGCCCATAACCTCGTTGTATAATGCATTGTCAATGCTTGGAGCTCCGGCAATCACCGCTTGGCAGTCGGTGTGGCGCTTAGCTGCTTTGAGCATAGTGGGAAGATTGTCACGAATTTCTTTCTTGCGGGAACCAGGCACAATGGCGATGATGGGTTTCTCTGCATCAAGACCATTGGCAGCACAGAACTCACAGGGAGAGCGCATTATTTTTAGAGCATTGGCAATCTCTTTTACTGTTGGGTTTCCCACATATTCCACCTCGTAGTCATGCTTGAGGTAGAATTGGGTCTCAAATGGCAGAATCGAAAACATTCGGTCAACGTATCGCTTAATGTCCTTCACGCGGTATTCCTTCCACGCCCACACCTTTGGAGAGATGAAGTAGAACACCGGTATGTCATGACTTTTAGCCCATTTCGCCATTTTTAGGTTGAATGAGGGATAGTCTATAAGAATCAAAGCGTCCGGACGGTTGGTGGTCATCGCCTGTTTCGAGCGTTTCATATAGCCAAGGATACTGCTTAGATGCTTAATCACCTCGATAAACCCCATGAACGCCATGTCGCGGTAATGGATAAGTGGTTCATGGCCAGCACTGTCGGCCATAAGGTCTCCACCCAGGAACTCCACCTGAGCTTCGCCATCTTGTTCCTTCAGGGCATCAATCAACGCGCTGCCATGAATGTCGCCCGACGCCTCGCCAGCTATAATAAAATATCTCATTAAATTGTTTTTTTGATTTACAAAAGTATAAATAATATGTGTGAATTACAAATAAATTTGGCAGTTCATTTAGGTTATTGTAATTTTGCACAATAATTTGAAAATTATGGACTACAAAGTAGTAGCGACAAATAAAGACACTAAGGCTCGTGCTGGTGTCATCACCACCGACCATGGCGAGATAATGACTCCCATCTTTATGCCAGTGGGCACTGTGGGCAGTGTTAAGGCTGTGCATGTTAGTGAGCTGAAAAATGACATCAAGGCTCAAATCATACTGGGCAACACCTATCATTTGTATCTGCGTCCAGGCATGGACATCATTGAGCAGGCTGGTGGATTGCACAAGTTCAACAGTTGGGACCGCCCCATCCTTACCGATAGCGGTGGATTTCAGGTATTCTCTTTGAGCGAGAATCGCAAATTGAAAGAGGAGGGCGTGACCTTCCGCAGCCATATTGACGGCTCGAAGCACTTGTTCACTCCCGAGAAGGTGGTAGACATTCAGCGCTGCATTGGCAGCGACATTATGATGGCGCTCGATGAGTGCCCTCCAGGCACCAGCGACTACCGCTACAGCGAGAAATCACTACGCCTCACGCAGCACTGGCTGGAGCGTGGTTGGAAGCATTTCAAAGAGACACAGCCTCGCTATGGTCACAGTCAGGCGTTTTTCCCTATTGTGCAAGGCTGCACCTATACCGACTTGCGTCAGGACGCGGCAAAACACGTCGTTGACTTGGGCGCCGAGGGCAATGCCATTGGCGGTTTGGCAGTGGGTGAGCCAGTAGAAGTGATGTATGATATGATTGAGGTCGTGAATGAGATTCTGCCCGAAGATCGTCCTCGCTATTTGATGGGTGTTGGAACTCCTGCCAATATGCTTGAGGCGATTGATAGGGGAGTGGACATGATGGACTGCGTGATGCCCACACGCAACGGCCGCAACGGCATGCTCTTCACTCAGCATGGCATCATGAACATGCGCAATAAGAAATGGGCAGATGACTTCTCGCCACTGCAGGAAGATGGTGCGTCGGTTGTTGACCACATTTACAGCAAGGCTTACGTGCGTCATCTGTTCATCGCCCAAGAGCTGCTTGCCATGCAGATAGCGAGCATCCATAACCTTGCGTTCTACCTGTGGCTCATGACCGAAGCTCGTAAACACATAATTGAAGGAGATTTCAAGTCTTGGAAAACAGCGATGCTGGAACGAGTGACACGACGACTATAGACAATGGGAATAACCAGGAGGTTCAAAAAGGGTTCTGATTCCATACTGCAAAACAGCGACAAGCAGTGGGAAATGGTAAATGAGGGCACAAGTTCTGTGCGCTCTGACTATGATTTTACGCAAATTGAAATTCCCAAAGTGGACTCTCAGAACCTCCAGGAGAGCGATACACTTGTGGAAGTTCCTCCCGTTCCTTCGAGTACTCGAGTTGATCAGCCACAATCAGAGAATAAAATCGGCAAACGGTGGATAAAGCATTTTGATGCCTACATCATAAAAAAGTTCTTAGGCACTTTCTTCTTTGCCATCTTGTTGCTGCTTGCTATTGTGGTGATGTTTGACATCAACGAGAAACTTGATGCCATGCTCACAGCTCCGCTCAAGGAGACAGTGTTCAAGTATTTTTTGAACTTCCTGCCTTATTTCGCCAATCAGTTTGCACCGCTATTTGTGTTTATTACAGTTATTTTCTTTACATCGAAGCTTGCCGATCACAGCGAGATAATAGCTATGCTCTCGAGTGGCATCAGTTTCAAGCGTCTGATGGTTCCTTATCTGGTCAGTGCCTCGTTGATTGCAGCAGGCACATTGGTGCTGGCTCTATACATTATTCCACCGGCCAATGTGAAACGAATAGAATACACCAACCAATGGGTGAAAAACAAACGAGTGGATTTTGGCGACAACATTCAGTTGCAGGTAAAGCCTGGAGTAATGGCCTACATGTCGCGCTATGACAACACCACCAGGCGCGGTTTCCGTTTCACAATGGAACAATTTGACGGCAACAAACTGGTGTCGCGTATCACAGCCGAGGATGTTCGTTATGACACATTGGGTCGATGGACACTTAACAATTACACCGTTAGGACGTTTGATGGCTTGAAAGAGGTACTCGCTCGTGGAGAAATAATCGATACAATGCTCAACGTTGAGCCACGTGACTTCCTTATCTCCAAGAATGACCAAGAGATGATGACTTCGCCTGAGTTAAGGGAATATATCAACAAGCAAAAGGCGAGAGGAGTCGCGAATCTCCAACAGTTTGAGCTGGAGTATGAGAAACGCTTTGCTATGACAGCCGCCGCCTTTATCTTGACGGTGATAGGCTTGTCGCTATCATCGCGCAAGGTGCGTGGAGGCATGGGTATAAACATTGGAATAGGACTGATGCTCAGCTTCTCTTATATCTTGTTCATGACTGTGACACAGACTTTTGCCATCAGTGGCTACACTTCTCCACGGCTTGCGATGTGGATTCCCAACATAGTATATACAGTAATCGCGATTTTTCTTTACCGCCGTGCCGCGCGATGAGAAAGCCTGACAATAACAACAAATCATTTTCGGCATCATCGGTTGTAATTGTGGTGTTGATGATTTTGGTGGTGCCTCTTTTGTTGTTGTTTTTCTCTATTGACTCCCCTTGTTATGAGGTGTGGGGAAAGATGGACTCATCGTGGTATTTCACGGCAGGCAAAGCGTGGTTTTCGGGCATGGTGCCATATGTGGACTTTTCCGATTCCAAGGGACCATTGCTATGGCTCATTTATGGCTTGGGCTACGGCCTGAGTCATTTCAATTATGTAGGCGTGTGGCTAATAACATGCATTTTCTATATTGTCACAACGTTTTTCAACTACCGCACTGTGCGTATCTTTGTTGATAGGCGTTGGCTATCGCTTGTTGTCGCGTTGCTGATGCTGACATTTTATTTCAACCCCATCATTCACGACGAGACTCGTTGCGAAGACTTTTGCCAGCCGTTTATTGCCTTGAGCTTATGGGCAACGTGCCGATTGTTGTATCAAGGTGGGGTGTCACGTCATTTCAAGCAGAAGGCTTGGCTTGTGGGCTTGTCGATAGGTGCCACGTTGCTCATCAAGTTCACGCTGGCGATGATGGTGCTGTTCTTTGCCGTCATTATTGGTGTTGAGGCGAAGCGTTCGGGATCTTTTAAGGCTTGGGGTGTGGCTTGGCGTGTCTTGGCAGGTGCAACGTTTGTGTGCTTGCCCTTGGTGGTGGCGTTTGCCGTCAGGGGCAACCTTGACGATTTTTTCAGAGAGTATTTCATCGTCACCTCTCAAATCTCGTCGCATGCTCCACGCTTGAATGTGATAAAATGGTTGCTTGGTGGTGGCTTCCTGTCGTGGCTGATAATTGTGATGAGTGTGAACACTGGGGCAATGTTCTTTGTCGCCAAGCGACGGGCTTGGATGCCAGTTGTGGCCTTCTTTTGGTTCCTGCTCGTCACGGTGCAGAATGCCGAGTGGAGTTACTATTATTGCAGCTGCATGATTTTTGGCTTATTTGGAATGATTGCTCTTGCTAAGCTTGTAAAAGGGAAGATTTTGGGTGCAGGGTTGCTCGCAGTGGCGGTGATGGGAGCGGGCTATGCTTTTTATTCACATTTGTCGGAATATCCGTCATTCAAGCTTCTCAATCATGAGAGGAATCACTATTTCGACACAAAGCGTGATGAGTATTATCGCCACGTTGATGTTGTGAAAAACGTGAAATCTCCTCGCATTGTGTTCTTCAACTGCAACAATGTTATAAACGTCGCCGACGAGACGGGAGGGCTGCCGGGATGCAAGTATTTTGCCAAGCAGTTTGGCGCCACTCAGGAGATGACGCACTCACAACTGGTTGACATTGAACGAAACCGTCCTCATTTTGTCTATGTGAAGGAAACCGACACCGAGAGTTTAGAGTGGATTGAAGAATTGGGCTATATCGTCGTTCTCGAGCTCGGAGAGGTTTTCAAAGTCTTCTTATTGGCGTTACCAGAGTTGAAGAATTAAAGACTGCCGGCTGCTTCAAGAGCGAGCTTCATCATATTGCGGAAACTTGATTGTCTTTGCTCGGCATCCATTGACGTGCCATCAACCAGCGAGTCACTGATAGTGAGCAAGCAGGCGGCCCCCTTGCCCATCACGCGTGCGTTGTGGAACAAGGCGAAGCTTTCCATCTCGACGCAGTCTACTCCAGTGCGTTTTCTCGTCTCTTGCCATGGCTCACTGGCAGGACCTCCATAGAACACGTCGCTCGAAAGCACTTTGCAGGAGCAGCAATCGATACCCAATTCCTTGGCCTTTGCAAGAATCACCTCGTTGATGTGCTCGCTGGGAAAGAGCTCGTGACTTGTCTCACCATTATGAACTTGCGCGAAGGACGACTGACTATAGGCACTGCTGGCGAGTACCACATCACCTACCTTAAGTCGCTCGGTGTAACTCCCTGCTGAGCCTATCCTAATAATGTTCTCTACGTCGTAGAACTTAAACAGCTCATGACTATAGATTCCAATGCTTGGCATCCCCATTCCGCTTGCCATCACCGAGACAGGCTGGTCGTGATAGGTGCCAGTAAATCCAAGCACGTTTCTAACCGAAGTGACAAGTTGCGCATTGTCGAGAAAATTGTCGCTGATGAATTTCGCCCGCAAAGGGTCACCGGGCATGAGAACTATTTTAGCAAAAGCACCTTCTGGGGCATTAATGTGTGGCGTGGCCATAGGGGAAGTTGTATTATTATTATTTTAATGAAATTTATTTTTTGCCTTTCTTGGCTTCATAATCGCGGAACACACGGTAGGCATTTTCAATTTGTCGCACATAGTTGATAGTCTCGGTGCCACGGCAGTAACCGTAACTGCACACTGGGTCGTTATAGAACTCAGGATGAGTCATCCATAGCAAAGCCTCTTCAACATTGGAATACCAAACCTTAGGGTTCTTGTTGTATTTCTGAGCCAGCTTGATGGCATCGGTGATGTGTCCCACTCCAGCATTGTAAGAGCCTAGTGTGAACCTCATCCTCTCGGCATTGTTTGGTATATAACTTTGCAGGAATTTATTGGTCTTCGAGATGATAAGACTGGCAACATAGACGCTCTTCTCGGGGTCCTTGAGGTCTTCTTCGGTAAAGCCATAACTACGTGCCGTGCTGGGCATGATCTGCATCAAACCTTGGGCGTTCGCCCATGATTTTGCTTGTGGGTTGAAGTTTGACTCCACATAGGCGACAGCCGCAAGTAGCGTCCACTCAACTCCAGCTGTTGGAGCATATTTCTTGAACAACTGGTCATAGGCCGAGATGTCGCCGTCCTTGCGAGAGTAGATTTTTTTGAGATCTTCTTGTTGCTCGGTCACTGTCTCTTGATTGTGTCTCTCAACGATGTTGTTCAAGGAGTCGCTCATGGCTTTCATCGAGTCGAGATGATGCTTGTTCATGCTGAAATATCTCTGCTTGATCACTCGAGCCTGGGCAACGGTTTCGTCATTTTTTGACCAGTTGTTGATGGTGTCGGCAAGCCATTTCCATTCATTCCCTACCGCCCAAGAAGAACGTTGAGGGAAACCCACTTTCAGACTGATATTTATCCTGTCATCATAGGTTTTTGTGATTTGAGCGATGTCGCTGTCGGCGATGGTGAAAGGCAGCCTGCCGCTTGCCACCATGTCGATAAGGTCTTCGCTAATCAAAGAGTCGTTCTCGATAGCGTGAATCTTGATTCCGCCACCTATCTCGCTGTCAAGATTCTTTAGTCGAGCCTCATAGCTTGAGCCATGAATCACGTAGATGTCCTTGCCAATGAGTTGTGTCACGTTGTTTACAGTGTCGGGGCTTGCAGGTTGCACAAGCACCTGGTATGTCTCATTGGGTGCGCCACAATGAATCACATGTTGCTTGTACTCGGCAGTAATAGGAATCTCATAAGCTGCGATATGAACTTTGTTGTTCTCGACATAGCTGATAAGCTCCTTCATGCTGGTGGCGACATGAAATTTAATATTCATGTGGTTCTCATGAGCAAATGCACAAATTCTCTCATAATCATAGCCAAGAGTGTCGCCCTTCAAGATGAAAAAACTTGCTGGGCTGTAGATTGTGCCAACAATCAGCGTGTCGGGGAACTCATGATTGATGGTAATGGTGGGCAGCGCCTCGGTCTTGGTTTCAACAGTTGATTGCTCGCTTGTCTTTACATTGTTGCACGCAAGGAATGTAAAAACAAGGAAAAACAAAATTATATGTGACTGAGAAAACTTCATTAATAGTGTCTTAAATACAGAGTTTCTACTTTAAATAACTATTAATAATAATGATTATTGTATTATCGAAACGATTTCGAGCAGTATAATCACAGCAGGTGCCACAAATAGCAGACTATCGATGCGGTCAAGAATTCCGCCATGACCAGGAATGAGGTTGCCCGAATCTTTCACACCAGCAGTGCGTTTCAGCAATGACTCAAAGAGGTCGCCCAGCGTAGCTGCCACCACCACAATGATAGCCATTAGGATCCAAGTATCTACACTAATCCACTGGTCAACACTTAATTCCTTGTTGTTGAATAAGGCACCTACTGGCTCAACGCAAGCAATGATGATAGCGGCTATAATAACAAATACCGCTCCACCAATCACGCCTTCCCAAGATTTCTTGGGGCTGATGCGCTCAAAGAGTCGATGCTTTCCAATGGCACATCCCACAAGGAATGCCCCTGTGTCATAGAGCCAAATGAAGATAAACATAGCAAGAACTACTTGTGGTGAGTGTTTGGTAGCGATAATCCCCAAGATAGAGAGTGGCACAGCTACATAAACTAACGATGCCAACGATTGTCTGATGTCGGCAATGGCATTATGGCTTGGGAGGTAAATTTGATAGCTTAATCTAACCAAGAAATAGATGGCAAGAGGTACCAGTAGCAATCCGTCCACCATTTGTGAGTGATGGTTGAGCAGCGACAGCATTAACGCCACTCCACCCGCACAGTCGATAACTGTTATGTATTTAGAAACAGCCTTTCGGTCGTGGTTAAATAATCGAGATGCTTCGATAATGCCAAGAATAATAAAGCATGAAATGAGAATGACAAATAATATCTTGCTGCTGTTCCATAGTAGCAGCGAAGCCACAATCAATGCCACATAAATGCCACCAAACAAGGCTCTTTTAACTATATTCATAGCATGTTTTTTAAGTCTATCATAAAATTTGCATGCAAATTTACACTTTTTTTAGAAATAATGCATCAAATACTATCATAAAATGCACTATCTTTGTAGTTTAATTGTAACAAATTCAGAAAAATCTATATGTATGAACCACTGGCCGAGCGCATGAGGCCCAAATCGCTCGACGATTACATAGGGCAAAAACACCTTGTAGGCGAGGGGGCCGTGATTCGCCGCATGATAGAGAGTGGTAACATTTCCTCTTTTATTTTGTGGGGACCACCTGGAGTGGGAAAAACTACGTTGGCGCGCATCATTGCCGAGCAGACTAAGGTGCCTTTCTACACCCTGAGTGCCGTCACGAGCGGAGTGAAGGAGGTTCGAGATGTTCTTGACCGTTGCCGTGCCGATGCAGGCAGTATCTTCACCACAGGACGCCCAGTGCTTTTTATCGATGAGATACACCGCTTCAATAAGTCGCAACAAGATTCTTTATTGGGTGCAGTGGAAAAAGGTACAGTCACGCTCATTGGAGCTACTACCGAGAATCCGTCATTTGAGGTCATCAGACCATTGCTCTCACGTGCTCAGGTCTATGTGCTTGAGCCGCTCAGTAGAGAGGATTTGCTTGAGTTACTTAACCGAGCCATCAAGACCGACCGCATTTTCAAGGACCGTGAAGTTCGAGTAGAAGAGACCGAGGTACTGCTTCGATACAGTGGAGGTGATGCCCGCAAATTGCTTAATATCCTCGACCTGATTTATCAGTCGCTTGATGCCCACGAGCCATTTGTCATCACCGACCAGATAGTTACCAACCGCCTGCAGCAGAACCCACTTGCCTTTGACAAGAACGGAGAGATGCATTATGATATAATCTCGGCATTCATCAAGTCGATACGTGGCAGTGATCCCGATGCTGCCGTCTATTGGCTTGCACGGCTTATCGCAGGTGGAGAGGATCCAAAGTTCATCGCTCGACGCCTTTGCATACTTGCTGCCGAAGATATAGGTCTAGCTAACCCCAATGCATTACTGCTCGCCAATGCTACCTTTGATATCATCAACAAGATAGGGTGGCCCGAAGGACGCATTCCATTGAGTGAGTGCGCAATCTACCTAGCTACTTCCGAAAAAAGTAACAGCGCTTATCTTGCTATCGATGATGCATTGGCGCTAGTTAATCAGACAGGTAACCTGCCAGTGCCATTGCATTTGCGAAATGCTCCTACCAAGCTAATGAAAGAATTGGGTTATGGTGTCGACTACAAGTATGCTCACGACTTCCCGGGACACTTTGTTCATCAGGACTATCTGCCCCAAGAATTAAAAGGGACAAAAGTTTGGACCCCTCAACCCAACGCCGCCGAGAACAAACTCCGTGAGCGCCAAGAGCATCGTTGGGGAAAAGATTGATGTGTGCCGCAAAAAAAAGAAAAGTGCCGTCTCAACCAAGGCGGCACTTAACTTTATTTGTTTTATATCTAAGAACGTTACTTCGTCAGAGTGATGATGAAAGTAGCGATTGAAATTAGAGTTCCTACCGACGACAATCCAAGTGACAATGCTGGTGGAACGTTCCATGATTGTCGGGCTTTAGAGCTGTTAGGCTCAACGTAGATGATGTCGTTTTGTTGCAGGTTGAAGCTTGGTGAGACAATCATATTCTTGTCGTTCATATTCACAGTGCGAATAGAGCGGCTGCCATCACTGTTGGTGCGTACAATCATCACGTTGTCACGACGGCCGTGGATAGTCATATCACCAGCCAAGGCTAAAGCCTCGAGAAGATTCAATCTACCATTAACAGCCTTTATCTCACCTGGGTTTTTAACCTCACCAAGAATGTATACTCTAAAGTTCTGGAATCTTACTTCTACACCTGGCTTTTCTTTGAGGTAGCGTGGATAAATCAATGAGGCGATGTGGTTCTCTACAGCGCTTTTGCTCATTCCACCAATGTGAAGAGAACCAAGGTAAGGGTATTCGATGTTTCCGTTGGCGTCAACAAGATAATAGTACATCGAATTCTCGTTGTTGTTGTTCATGTTAGTGTTGCCTCCTAATTTGGAAACATAATCAATTTTGTTAAAGGGCTTAACCGCTTCGGCGTTGCGGCTAATGACATTGATTTGCAGCATATCGCCAGGCATTACAATGGGATCACTTGCTTTTGCAGCCGATTGTAGCACATCTTGTGGTAGTTGGTCGGCACCAATCATGTAGGGGATGTCTTTCTCGGTGTTGCAACTTGTCATGAGAGCTGCAACAAACATGACGAATAATAATAATTTTGATTTCATATAGTTTTTTGTTAGAATTAATTACATTTTTTGTTACTGCGCTGCAAATTTACTGCAACTTTGATAAATATCAAAATATTTATCACAAAGATTTTATTTTATATTAAAACGATTAGTCTGATGAGTAAATTTAAAAAGTTGTTAAAAGACAATGTCTATTTTAATTTATTAAAATAATGTATGTAATTTTGTACAACTTTTTGGATGACCTATTAATTAGGGTAGTTTAATAAAGAAAAATTAATAAATTTCAACTAATAACTAAAACAACAAATTTACCCAGTGAAAACCTTGAACTTTGAAGACTTGATTCAATTCAGGAAAAAAGCTCAGGCGAATCTCAACGTTCGTGAACTGAGTTATGCTGCTGAGAGTGATAAATGCTGTGGACTGGCCGTTGGCACTGAGCACATTGAGTTGCTGTGCTGCGGAGGTACTGGCTGTAAAGCTTCAAGCAGTGCGAAAATTGTCGACAACTTGAAGGCTGCCATTGAGGCTAATGGTATTGCTCGTAAAGTTGATGTGATTGTAACAGGATGTTTCGGTTTCTGCGAGAAAGGCCCTATTGTTAAGGTGATGCCTGACAATACTTTCTACACTCAAGTGAAACCTGAGGACGCCGACGAAATCGTTAAGGAGCATGTGATTGGTGGTCGTCGCGTGGAGCGTTTGCTCTATGTAGACCCCAAAACCGAGGAGCATGTGAGCGACTCAAAGCACATGGACTTCTACCGTAAGCAGAAGCGTGTTGCTCTGCGTAACTGCGGTTTCATCGATCCCGAGAATATCGCCGAATACATCGCACGCGACGGTTATGCTGCACTTTCAAACGCTTTGCAGAACCAGACTCCCGAGGAGGTTATCGACATCATCAAGAAGTCGGGACTCCGTGGACGTGGTGGTGCAGGCTTCCCAACTGGTATGAAGTGGGGATTTGCCCGCAACTATCAGGCCGACCACAAGTATGTGGTTTGTAACGCCGATGAGGGCGACCCTGGAGCGTTCATGGACCGCTCAATTATGGAGGGTGATCCCCACTCAGTTATTGAGGCTATGGCATTGTGTGGCTTCTGTATTGGCGCCAACGAAGGTCTTATCTACATCCGTGCCGAGTATCCATTGGCAGTACACCGTCTTAAGATTGCCATTGAGCAGGCTCGTGAATATGGCATGCTTGGCAAGAAGATTATGGGCAGTGACTTTGATTTTGACATCGAGATCCGCTATGGTGCTGGAGCTTTCGTTTGTGGTGAGGAGACAGCTCTTATCCACTCTATGGAAGGTAAGCGCGGTGAGCCAACCCTCAAACCTCCCTTCCCCGCCGAGAGCGGTTATATGGGATATCCTACTAACGTTAACAATGTTGAGACTCTTGCCAACGTTCCCATCATCCTCACTAAGGGTGCCGACTGGTTCGCATCAATCGGAACTGAGAAGTCAAAGGGTACTAAAGTGTTTGCTTTGGCAGGAAAAATCAATAATGTTGGACTTATTGAGGTTCCAATGGGCACTACCTTGCGTGAGATTATATACGACATCGGTGGTGGCGTGAAGAACGGCAAGAAGTTTAAGGCTGTTCAGACTGGTGGCCCTTCGGGAGGTTGCTTGACCGAGAAGCACCTTGATATTCCAATCGACTACGAGAGCCTCGGAGCTGCTGGCTCAATGATGGGTTCTGGTGGTATGATTGTTATGGACGAGGACGACTGTATGGTTTCGGTTGCCAAGTTCTATCTTGAGTTCACTGTAGGCGAGTCCTGTGGCAAATGTACACCCTGCCGCATAGGTAACAAGCGCATGCTTGAGATTTTGACTCGCATCACTGAGGGCAAGGGCACTATGGATGATATTGACCACCTCAAATCGCTTGCTGCTACCATTAAGGATACAGCACTCTGTGGTCTTGGTCAAACTTCTCCGAACCCTATATTGTCAACTATCGACAATTTCTATGATGAATATGTAGAGCACGTTAAGAAGCACACTTGCCGCGCTAAGCAATGTAAGGCTCTCTTGACCTACACCGTTAACCCTGAGAAGTGTAAAGGCTGTGGCGCTTGCGCTCGCAACTGTCCTGCCGACGCTATCATGGGCGATGTTCGCAAACCACATGTTATTAATCCATTCAAGTGCATCCGTTGCGGTATGTGCCAGTCACGTTGCCACTTCGATGCTATTCAGATTTTCTAACGACACACGATTATTTTCATCATGGAAGAGAAATTGATAAAACTTACTATAGATAACCACGTAGTGGAAGTGCCTAAGGGAACTACACTGCTGGAGGCCGGTAAACTCATCGGCATCGATATCCCCACCTTGTGCCACATCGACCTGAAGGGCACTTGTGTGAAGAACAAACCTGCATCGTGTCGCCTGTGTGTGGTAGAGGTAGAGGGCCGTCGCAACTTGGCTCCCGCCTGCGCTACTGCATGTATGCCCGACATGGTAGTTTATACTAATTCTGCCCGCGTTATTCGCGCTCGCAAGACCATAGCTGAGCTTATCCTCAGTGATCACCCCAACGATTGCCTCACTTGCCCCAAGTGTAGCGATTGTGAGCTTCAGCGTCTTGTAATGCGTCTGAACATTCGTCAGATGCCTTACAACGAAGGCGAGAAGAGCCAGCGCAAGAACGAGGTTACTCCAGCTATCACTCGCAACATGGAGAAATGTATTTATTGCCGTCGTTGCGAGAGCGTTTGTAACGAAGTTCAAAGTGTTGGTGTTCTAGGTGCCATCCGACGTGGCTTCGACACCACTATTGCTCCAACATTTGACCGTATGTTTGTCGATACCGACTGTACCTATTGCGGTCAGTGTGTTGCAGTGTGCCCAGTGGGTGCTCTCACCGAGCGTGACTATACCGATCAGCTCATGGCCGACATCACCAATCCCGATAAGGTTGTCGTTGCTCAGCCTGCACCAGCAGTGCGCTTCGCCCTCGGCGAGGAATTTGGCGAGCCAGGCATCGTTACTGGAAAACTTGCTACCGCATTGCGTGACCTCGGCTTTGACTATGTATTTGATACCGATTTTGCTGCCGACCTCACTATCATGGAGGAAGGTGCCGAGATTCTTGATCGCCTCAAGAAATTCCTTGCTGGTGACAAGAGCGTGAAATTGCCTATCATGACATCTTGCTGCCCTGCTTGGGTTAACTTCTTTGAGCACAACTATCCTGATCTGCTTGAATATCCATCTAGTGCCAAGTCACCAGCTCAGATGTTTGGTGCTATTGCTAAGACCTATTGGGCTGAGAAGATGGGCATTCCACGCGAGAAACTCGTTGTTGTTTCTATTATGCCTTGCTTGGCTAAGAAGTATGAATGCGGACGTGACGAGTTTAAGGTTGACGGCAATCCTGATGTTGACTATAGCATCTCTACTCGTGAGCTAGCTCGACTTATCAAGCGTGCTAACATAAACTTCGCTCAACTGCCAGATAGTGACTTCGACAGCCCATTGGGAGAGTCGACAGGTGCTGGTGCTATCTTTGGCGTGACTGGCGGTGTTATGGAAGCTGCTCTTAGAACTGTTTATGAGGTTTATACTGGCAAGACTTTGCCTCGTATCAACTTTGATAATGTGCGTGGCTTTGAAGGAATACGTGAAGCTAAAATCGATCTTAATGGTTTTGAACTTAAGATATGTGTAGCTCATACCCTCAGCAATGCCCGTGTCGTTATGGACAAGCTTCGCGCTGGCGAGCTCGACTACCATGTGGTTGAGGTTATGGCATGTCCTGGCGGATGTATTGGTGGTGCAGGTCAGCCTTACCACCATGGTAACTTCGATGTTATCCAACAACGCTGCGATGCCCTCTATGCTGAGGACGAAGGCAAGCCCATTCGCAAGAGTCATGAGAACCCCGACATCCAGAAGCTTTACAAGGAATTCCTGGGCGAGCCTCTGAGCGAGAAGTCTCACCACTTGTTGCACACTCACTATTTTGACAAATCTATTAAGTAATCTTGGCTAAAACCTCTATATATTATGGCAAAAGCAAAAGAAATGAAATTGGCATGTAATGTCATTGAGCAGGTGGAGGCCATCTGCGACAAGCATGGTAACAAACCAGGCGAGCTCATCAATATTCTTCACGAGGCACAGTCGATGCACGGCTACCTCCCCGAGGAAATGCAGCGCATCATCGCACGCAAGCTCAATATACCAGCTTCTAAGGTTTATGGTGTTGTGACTTTCTATTCGTTCTTCACCATGACTCCTAAGGGCAAGCACCCAATTTCGGTGTGCCTCGGTACTGCTTGCTACGTGCGTGGCTCTGAGAAGTTGCTTGAGGAGATTAAGCGCATTCTCAACATCGAGGTAGGTGAGACTACCCCCGACGGCAAGTTCTCACTCGACTGCCTGCGTTGTGTGGGTGCCTGTGGTCTTGCTCCCGTTGTAACCATCGGCGAGAAGGTTTACGGACGCCTCCAACCTAAGGATGTTCAAAAGATTCTCGAAGAGGTGGACAACTAATTTTCCACACCTAATTATAAAAAACGGTCATGACCACAGCGGTCATGACCGTTTTTCTATTTTAATTCAGTAAAAACAATCATTAAGTGTAACTGTGTTTTGTTGTTTAGGGATTTATAGTTATCTTTGCGTTGTTTAACCACAATAACTAAAATTATGAAAACATTATTTCGCAAACAAACTAGTGCTTGGTTGCGTATTTTAGCAGTAATATCTGCAATGACTGGGTCACTATTGGCAAGTGCCTACGACTTCAAAGTGGGAGATCTGTGTTACAACAAGTATAATGAGACCACAGTCTATGTCACTTATGAACTGGAAGGGACTTGGGAACCGCGATACACCAACCTTCCTGCCAATCTCACTATTCCTGCTACTGTGACCTACCAGGGTGTCACTTACACAGTGGCTTCTATTGGTGAATCTGCATTCCGTTATTGTGAGGGCTTGACTAAAGTTGTTATTTCTAATGGCATTCAAAGCATAGGAGAAGATGCTTTTATGGATTGTACTGGTTTGACTTCCATAAACATTCCATCTTCAGTAACAAGCATTGGTGAATCAGCATTATGTCGTTGCTCATCGCTCACTTCGGTCACGATACCCAATTCCGTTACTACGATGGGCAGTCATGTGTTTTACGAGTGCACAGGACTGAAAAATGTGACTCTTCCCAATCAGTTGAAGACCATTACTGCCTATATGTTCTATGGATGCACAAGTCTTGAAAGTTTCAATATGCCTAATTCCGTAACTCATATTCATGGTTCTGCGTTCAGTGAATGTTCTTCACTGAAAAACGTCACTTGGAGCGAGAATCTTGTTGCTGTGTATGGTCATGCTTTTAAGGGAAGTGCCATAGAGAGTCTTGTGCTTCCAGCATCATTCACCACATTTGAGACAATGACATTGAATGGCGCTTTTCAGGGCTGTGCCAAAACATTGAAGTCCATCGTTGTTGCTGAGGACAACCCCGTCTATGACTCTCGTGGCGGATGCAACGCACTCATTAACACTGCAACCAACACTGTGCTCTTGGGGTGCCGCAACACTGTGATGCCATCTACTGTCACCACCATTGGCAATGACGCTTTCTGTAATTGTGTGCCTATGACGAGCATTTCGTTCCCATCTTCTGTGAAAAGAATAGAGCAGAACGCATTTAGAGGTTGTACTGGATTGAGGAATGTTGATTTCAATCAAGTAACAAGTTTAGCAAACTATGCCTTCGAAAACTGCGGATTGGAGACACTTACCATTCCAGCTTCTTTAACATCGTTTTCCAGCTTTGCATTTTGGGGTTGCCCTGCATCACTTAATGAGATTACTGTTGACCCAGGTAATAGTTATTATAGCTCACCTAATGGCTGCAATGCCATTATCAGAGGTACTACATTGGTGCTTGGTTGCAGGAATACCGTAATTCCTAACACTGTGAAATCAGTAGAAGATTGCGCTTTCTTGGGGTGTTCAGCTCTGACAAACCTGGAACTTCCTGAAGCATTGCTAAGTATTGGTAGTCGCGCTTTTCAGGGTTGCTCAGGTTTGACATCTCTTGAACTTCCCGAAACATTAACGAGCATAGGCTCTTACGCTTTCTATTCTTGTAGCGGTTTGGAGAGTATTACTATTCCTCCCCTGATAATCAACATTGGCAATTATACTTTTTACAATTGCAGAGCCCTGACAAACATTTCCCTTCCATCGGTCAAGACTATAGGTGAGCAAGCTTTTTATTCATGCTCAGGTCTAAATCGTGTGACAATGGGAAGTGAACTAACATCTATAGGAGCGAGGGCTTTTTATTATTGCCAAAATCTTGAGTCTGTATATTGTTTAGCACCCACTCCACCTACTATTGGGGCATCTTGTTTTTCTGCCAATGCCATCGACAGAAAAATATATGTACTTGCCGATGCAGTGGAGGCGTATAAAACCAAGTGGAAAGCATACGCCAATGCGATTTTCTCCCTTGCTACAGGTGGCGACGTTGATGGCGACGGCACAGTCACGAGTGGTGATGTCACAACTCTCTACAATTTTATCTTAAATAGTGGAGGGACCTATGATCCTTTATTTGATGTGGATGGCGACGGGGCTATTACAGCCGCCGATGTGACCATGATTTACAACATTATTTTAGGATTTTGATTAAAGAAATTTCTTATTATCTTGTTAATATGTCAGAAAACAAACAACCTAAAACTCCAACAAACCTAAAACCAGCCGAGTCGCAGGCTGCCAGTATTGAACAAAATTATGGTCTGAAAGCTCACGACTATGTTCAGGTGCAGTGCTGTTCGGGTAAGGCATGTCGTAAAAACGATAGCGAGCGCATCATCAATCTTTTCAAGATGATGCTGCATGCCCACGGCATCGACGATATGGTCGATGTGGTTACATCGGGATGCTTTGGATTCTGTGCCAAAGGTCCTATAGTGCGCATTCTCCCCGACAACATCACCTACACCCACGTCAAGCCCGAAGATGTGAACGTAATTGTCGAAAAACATGTTGTGCGAGGTGAACTTGTCGATGAGTTAAGATATGTGGAAGCTGCAGTTCATCACCTTGAGGTTGAGTCGCGACAATGGAGTTCCTTTAAACGACCCGTGTCGCTTGACTCGATGCTAAACCACTATATTTATGAAATTGGTGGCACACCATTCTTGAATGTGCTGTCCTATGTCATCGACTCCGAGAAATGCCGTGGTTGCACTGCATGTAAGCGTAATTGTCCGGTTAATGCTATAAGTGGAGTTGTAAAACAGCCCCATGTTATTAATCCATACAAATGCACGTGTTGCGGTAAGTGCAAAACTAAGTGCAAGTTCGACGCTATCGATGGTCCCATTGGTGTGCTTGATGAGCGCAATTCTATCAATGATGTGCTTGCCGACATCAAAGACACCGATAAGCTCGTCATCGCTCAAACAGCTCCTGCTGTGCGATTTGCTTTAGGAGAGGAATTTGGGTTGGCACCGGGAACAGTAGTGACGGGTAAGATGATAACAGCATTGCGCAAGTTGGGATTTGACTATGTGTTTGACACCAACTTTGGTGCCGATTTCACCATCATGGAAGAAAGCGCTGAACTTATCGACCGTCTCAAGCGTCGCATTGCTGGTGATCCCGATGTTAAGCTTCCCATGACAACTTCGTGCTGCCCAGCATGGGTAAATTTCTTTGAGAATGATTATCCCGACTTGCGTGAATATCCTTCTACATGTAAGTCGCCGGCGCAGATGTTTGGCACCATTGCCAAGTCTTTCTGGGCCGAGAGGATTGGGATTCCCCGCGAAAACATATCGGTTATCTCTATCATGCCATGTGTGGCTAAGAAATATGAGTGCGCACGCGACGAGTTTATCTATGATGGCATACCCGATGTGGATTGCAGTATTACAACATTGGAGCTTGCCGAGATGATTAAAAATGAAGGAATTGACTTTGTGGAATTGCCAAATGGTCAGTTCGACTCTCCACTTGGCGACGCAACGGGAGCAGGAACAATATTTGGAACTACAGGAGGTGTGACCGAAGCCGTGTTGCGCACCGCATACGAGAAATTCACTGGTAAAACATTGCAGAAGATTGAGTTCACACAGGTGCGTGGCATGGACGGCATTCGCGAGGCCACAATCGACATGGAAGGTTTTGAACTCAAGGTGTGTTTGGTTCACACGCTCAACAATGCCCGCATCATTATGGACAAACTTCGTGCTGGGGAGCTTGACTATCATCTCATTGAGGTGATGTCTTGCCCAGGTGGATGCATTGGCGGTACTGGGCAGCCTTATCACCATGGCGACATTAGTGTGCTCGAGGCACGCCAGCGATCTATGTATGCCACCGATGTCACTAAGATAGTACGCAAGAGCCACGAGAGTCCTGCCGTTAAACGGATTTACGATGAGTACTTGGGTAAGCCTCTGGGTAAGAAAGCACACAAGCTGCTTCACACTCATTTCCGTGACAAGTCAATTATATCATAGTTGCAAAACTACATTTCATAGAAGAAATCCCCGCCAAGCTTCATTCAGCCTGGCGGGGATTTTATAAAGGTGCTGTCAAGAAACCTTGATTATTTGTTAACCTGGAAACGGTTGAAGCCGTCCTTAAGGTGTGCTACAACTTGGTTGGCAGCAGCAAGACCAGCGTTGATGTTGGCCTCGGCAGTTTGAGCACCCATCTTCTTAGGAGTGAAGAATACTCTCTCGGGGAATTTCTCCTCAAGTTCAGCGGCATTCTCAGGCTTCACGTCGGCAACATAGCGCAGGTCGGTACGCTCGGCGAGAACAGCGGCAAGATCTTCCTCGTTGATAACCTCCTTGCGAGCGGCATTAATCAGGGTGCCACCCTTGGGCATAACCTCAAGAAGAGCACGGTTTACCGACTTGCGAGTTTGGTCGTTGGCTGGGATGTGAAGACTTACGAACTGATTGTTCTTGTAAAGCTCCTCAACAGAGTATACAGGAATGATGCCATCGGCTTCCATTACTTCGTCCTTGATGAATGGGTCGAGGGCGCTGACTTTCATGTCAAAGCCCTTGGCAATGCGTGCCACGTTGCGGCCCACGGCACCATAGGCGTGGATACCCAGGGTCTTGCCCTTGAGCTCGGTGCCCGATGTGCCATTGTAGCGGTTGCGGATGAGCGAAACAATCATACCAAACACGAGCTCTGCAACTGCGTTGGCATTTTGTCCAGGAGTGTTCATTACGCACACACCATGCTTAGTGGCCTCTTCGAGGTCGATGTTATCATAACCAGCACCGGCGCGAACTACCACTTTGAGTTGTGGGGCAGCGTCAAACACCTCTTTGTCAACCTTGTCGCTGCGCACGATGAGACCGGCACAGTCGGCAATTGCATTAATCATGTCTTGCTTAGTGCCTTTCTCAACGAGCACTAACTCATGACCACCTTGTTCAACAACTTCGCGGATACCTGTTACGGCAGCTGCAGCAAATGGTTTCTCGGTAGCAACTAAAATCTTCATTTTGCTATTATTTTATTTTTTAATGGGTCACGACATGGTCATGACCCACTATATTATATAATGTGTGAATTAATGATTGTTTTCAAATTCCTTCATTGCGTCAACAAGAACCTTCACGCTCTCGAGTGGAAGTGCATTGTAGAGAGATGCACGGAATCCACCTACGCTGCGGTGACCCTTGATGCCAACGATTTCCTTGTTGGTTGCAAACTCGAGGAAGTCCTTCTCGAGTTCTTTGTACTCGGGTTTCATCACGAAGCAAACGTTCATGAGCGAGCGGCTGTCCTCGTGAGTAGTACCAACAAACATTCGGCTAGCGTCGATAGCGTCGTAAAGGCATGCGCCCTTCTCCTCATTGATGCGCTGCATCTCTTTCACGCCACCCAGGTCTTTAAGCCAATGCAGAGTCTGTAGTGCAGTAAAGATTGGCAGCACGGGAGGAGTGTTGAACATCGAACCCTTGTCGATGTGAGTTTGGTAGTTAAGCATAGTTGGGATCGCGCGGTCTACTTTGCCCAGGATGTCCTTCTTGATGATAACGAAGGTGACACCTGCAGGAGCAAGGTTCTTTTGTGCGCCACCATAGATGAGAGCATACTTTGATACGTCAACTGGGCGAGAGAAGATATCGCTCGACATGTCGGCTACCAATGGCACATTAACATCGAGATCCTCACGCAACTCAGTGCCGTAGATAGTGTTGTTGGTGGTGATATGAAGATAATCAGCATCGGCAGGAACGGTATAGTTCTTGGGATAGTAAATGTAGTTATCTTCCTTAGACGAAGCTACAACCTCAACCTCACCAAATAGCTTGGCTTCTTTGATGGCCTTGTTGGCCCATGTGCCTGAGTCAACATAGGCGGCCTTAGTTTGCAGAAGGTTGTAGGGAATCATGCAGAACTGGGTGCTTGCGCCACCGCCTAGGAACAGAACTTCATATCCCTCGGGGATATCAAGCAATTCCTTGAATAGGGCTTGTGCCTCGTCCATTACAGCTTGAAACTCCTTGCTGCGATGAGAAATCTCAAGAACCGATAAGCCTGTACCGGCAAAGTCACGGATGCCATCAATAGTCTTTTCAATAGCATACTGGCTCAAAATTGATGGGCCTGCATAGAAATTGTGCTTTTTCATAAAAATGTAGTTTGTTTAAAAATAATGGTAATAAAAAATCTTTTCGCAAAAGTACCTATTTTTATTGACTCAACAATGATAAAATGAGAAAAGAAATTATGTTATAAAACATAATCATTTTTTACAACAAATGCCAGTTTTTGCTGTTTTGAGCATGAAAAACTTCAAACATCTCCCTTTTTATTAGTCATTTATGGAGAATGTTAATTAAATAACGATTTAAAACTAAATTTTGTTATACGTTTAAATAAAATAAACAGCTGTGAAAAATGGATAAAACTCAATTTTATGCTAAAGAACATATTTTTTAAGACTTTTGGTTCCACTTTTTTACTATAAATTTGTAGTGTTCTTTGGAGATAAGAATAAACTAAATAGTAATTTTTTAAAAATTAATTTTCTAAATCATTTCAATCATGAATGTTGAAAAAATTATGGCCCACCTGGAGGCTAAACACCCAGGCGAATCAGAGTATCTGCAAGCAGTTCGCGAGGTTCTCGAATCAGTAGAAGAGGTTTACAACCAGCACCCTGAGTTTGAGAAAGCTAAGATCATCGAGCGCATTGTTGAGCCCGAGCGCATCTTCACATTCCGTGTAAACTGGATCGACGACAACGGTGAGGTACAAACCAACCTCGGCTATCGCGTGCAGTTCAACAGCGCTATTGGCCCTTACAAGGGTGGTCTCCGCTTCCACAAGGCTGTTACTCCTTCAATGCTTAAGTTCTTAGGTTTCGAGCAGACTTTCAAGAACGCTCTTACTACTCTGCCTATGGGCGGTGGCAAGGGTGGTTCTGACTTCGATCCCATTGGCAAGAGCGACGCCGAGATTATGCGTTTCTGCCAAGCTTTCATGCTTGAGCTTCGCCACTGCATTGGTCCCGACCAGGACGTTCCCGCAGGTGACGTAGGTGTTGGTGGCCGTGAGATTGGTTACCTCAATGGTATGTATCAGAAACTCTCTCGTCAGTATCACACTGGCGTTCTCACTGGCAAGGGCGAGACTTGGGGTGGTTCAATCCTCCGTCCAGAGGCTACTGGTTTTGGCGCTCTCTATTTCACCGAGCACCTTCTCCACAAGGCTGGCAAGGACATCAAGGGCTTGAAGGTTGCTCTCTCGGGCTTCGGAAACGTAGCTTGGGGTGCTGCTATCAAGGCTACTGAGCTTGGCGCCAAGGTTGTTGCCATTTCTGGTCCTGACGGCGTTTGCGAGATTGCCGATGGTATCACCAAAGAGATGATCGACTATATGCTTGTTATGCGTGCTTCTAACCGCAACAAGGTTCAGGATATGGCCGACAAGTTCCCCGAGCAGGCTAAGTTCACTGCTGGCAAGAAGGCTTGGAGCATTCCTTGTGATATCGCTCTTCCTTGCGCATTCCAGAACGAGCTTAGCGAGGACGACGCTAAGGAACTGAAGGCTAACGGCTGCTGGTGCTGCTGCGAGGTATCTAACATGGGCTGCCAGCCTGGCGCAATCCACTACTTCCAGAACAATGGCGTTCTCTTCGCTCCTGGCAAGGCTGTTAATGCTGGTGGTGTTGCTACCTCTGGTCTCGAGATGACTCAGAATGCTGCTCACCTGAGCTGGTCGGCAAAGGAAGTTGACGAGAAGCTGCACTGGATTATGGAGAACATCCACGAGCAGTGCGTGAAGTTCGGTACTAAGGAAGATGGCACTATCGACTATGTTAAGGGTGCTAACATCGCAGGCTTCATGAAGGTTGCTCAGGCCATGCTCGAGCAAGGCGTAATCTAATGGCGATTATCAGCAATTGATATAACAATAGATAATATATCCAGAATGTCTGCTCTCACATGTTGGGAGCAGACGTTTTTTGCTATCATTTGGGATGGAGAATAAGAATCGCGGCACTTTGGTGAAGTGTCGCGGTTCTTTTTTTGCCCGAATCGGTTATTATGTCCTAATGACTGATTAGGGTTTAAGTTGTATTGTTCTCTTCCCAGGAATTAGAAGTTGTCCTTCTCTTTAGTTACGTTCCTGTGGTAGAGTTTGCCGTCCTCATATTCCTTAGTGGCAATCAGAGTTGACTTAGGCAGTTTCTCGTAGTATTTCGAGATTTCGATTTGCTCGCGGTTCTCCGATATTTCCTCCAGGTTGTCGGTTTTTTCGGTGAACTCCTGCAGCTTCTTCTCGAGGTCGTTCTTCATGTCGGCCGAGATTTGGTTGGCTCGCTTGCCAATGATAGCCACTGTCTCATAGATGTTGCCAGTTTGCTGTGCCAAGTCGATAAGGTCGTGCACAGTAGTGTTTTGTGGAGCGTTTGATTTCTTGTAATCGATAGCCATTTTGTCTATAATTATATATATGTGTAATTTGTTTATTGTCTATTTTTATTCCTAATCGCTGTTGCCTACTTTTTGTGGTTCAAGAATTTGTCGGCGATCTTGAACATATTATCGGCCTCTTTTCGGTTCTCGCTGTTAGGGTAGTCGTTGATGTAGGCGTAGTACTCATCAACCACGGTCCTGAAGCGTTCCTCTTTCTTCTCGTCAACACTCATCTGAGCCTCTTTGAAACGAGAACGTAGGATTAGAATCTCTAATTTTTCCTTATATTTAGTATAAGGATAGGATTTAAGAGCGTTTTTGGCGGTAATCACTGCACTCTCGTAGTTGTTGCCTAGATATCCGCCCAGGTTGTAGTAGAGTTGTGCATTCTCCAGTTCTTTCAGCACCAGCTTGTCCTGAAGCTCGAAGATAGCGTTTTGTGCTACGCCCACCTTGTCGCTCCTTGGGAAATAGTCGAGAAAAGCTTGTAGTTCTTCAATCGCCTTCAGTGTCATGCTCTGGTCGAGTTGAGGCTCGGGAGAGTCAAGGTAGTAGCCATAGCCGGCATAGTAACGTGCCAGCTCAGTGTACCGTCCTTTAGGATATTGAGTGTAGTACTGTTTAAAATATGATCCAGAGTTGAGGTAGTCTTTGTTCTCGTAATAGCTGAGAGCCAATAGATACAGACATTCTTCGCCTTTCTCGGTGCCCTTGAAGATGGGGACCAGGTCGGCGAAGATTGTGTAAGCCTGAGTGTATTTCTTGTTCTCGAAGGCCTTCTTGGCGTACTCATACTTGAGGTTATAGTCTCCGCTCTTGAGTACCTTGTTGTACTCACCGCAAGCGGTGAGCAGCACTACGAGCGACAATATCATCAATAAACGGCGTGTCATTTCAGTTATTTGCATATTTAGCGTGCAAAGTTACACATAATTCACCACATAGCAAGTCATTTCATGCAAAAAACATTTAAAAGATGTCAGTTTTGAGTATTCTTGGGATGACTTGGAACAACTGGGACAGTTGGGATGGTTGGGACAATTGGGATAGTTGGGACAATTGGGACGGTTGGGACAGTTGGGACAAATGGGACAGAAGCAATTAACACCGCTCCGGCGGTGTAATACATTGACAACTCCCAGGAGCGTGTGGGACAGTTTTTGAAAAAAAAACTCGCGCGAAAAAGTCAAACAACAGGAACAACTCATTTACAACTATAACAACCAATAAAGTTCTTCTTGGGACAGTTTTGGGAAAAAAATATTAGAACACCGCGCCTGCGGTGTAATACAATGACAACTCCCAGGAGCGTGTGGGACAGTTTTGCAAAAAAAAATCATGAATCACTTGCATCGCTTTGTGCTTTTAATCCTCGATGTCAATGAGCTCTTGTGCTTTTGGGCATGCACAAAGGTATGGAGTTGTTTTGAGTCTGAACAATATTAAAAAAAGTAGTAGTTAATTATTGTAATTATAGAAAAAAAGTGTTAACTTTGCAAACGGTAATCTGAGGATTGCCATTTTGACATTGCTGTTTTTTTAAAAAGCGTTATGCTTTTCTTGTAATCTGAAAACTTGAGAACTTTTCAAAATAAACACAAGAAGAAGTCACGGCAGATTCCATGCTTTAGACGTGTGTTGCTTTCTTGTTTTTTCTCATGACCTTCAGATTACAAAGTGTGGCATAGCAGTCCACGCTTTTTTGTTTAATAATAATTTTGCTTTGAGGATTGCCAGAGTAGAATACTATTAACATGAAACGTATTAGTTTTTTATTGGTGCTGATTGTTGCCTTGATTGCATCGGCACAGAACAGCGGATTAGGTTTTAACTATCAAGCTGTAGTGAGAAATGTAGATGGCATTTTGCTTGCTAACTCGGATGTGACTCTCAGGATTTCACTTTATCCAGGTCAAATGTCAAGCACTCCAACATGGGTGGAGACCCACAATGCTCACACCGACATCTCGGGGAGTTTTGGCATTACTGTTGGTAAGGGAAACCGACAATCAAACAGTACAGTCAGCAAATATTCTGATATTAATTTTTCGGCTACATACTATTGGATGAAGGTGGAGATACTTGAGGGTAGTAATTATCGTGAGGTAAGCTATGCGCAATTGCCCAGCTCGCCTTATTCGGAAGTGGCACACAATGCTTCGGCTGTTCCATCAGGAATGATTATGGCTTTTGCTGGACCAGCCGAGAATATTCCAGCTGGTTGGCTGCTATGTGATGGTTCTGAAGTTAGTCGTTCAGAATATGCTAATCTTTATAATGCCATCGGTGTAAGCTGGGGGACTGGTGATGGCTCTACAACATTTAATCTTCCAGACTTGAGAGGTATGTTCCTACGTGGTGTCTCAGGAGAATCGACTAATGACGCTGATGCCGAGGATCGAGTCTCTTTAAAAGACAACGGAGGAAATACTGGCAACAACGTGGGCAGTTATCAAGGAGATGCTATAAGAAATATTACAGGCGCATGTGGAACATTTGGTGGTGAGAGTCGAGGTGATCTACCTGACACAGGTGCATTATGGAGAGAATTAGGTGTCGCAAAAAATACAGGAATTGACCATAATGGGCTAGGTATAAAATCAGTAAATCTTGATGCATCTCGTGTAGTACCTGTCGGTAGTGACAACCGCCCCAAGAATGTATATGTAACTTACATTATTAAAATATAATAACTATGAAAAGAGTTATAGCTTATCTATTGTTGGCGGTGATAGGCTTGACGGCTTTTTCGCAGTCACCAAGCAAGTCAGTTAGTATGCGTCCCGCCTATCCAGTGGCGATAGGAGAGAAAACAGTTGACAGTGTGACGTATTCAAACAATGGCTTGTATATGCATGATATTTTGCAGGACAGCCTGCCTCGTTATGAGATAGGTGAGATTCCGAAGCAAACAGTTAGATACACAGAAGAAGGTCATGGCTTTTACGTGAAAGCCGATTCATTACACTCAGCTAATGTAAATTATAGCTATTCTATTGATATTGCTCCAATTGGTCCTATAGAGTTCAATAACAAGACTGGACGATTCAAGTTCTATCCTGCCGCAAATGACTATCAGACATTTGTGGTGAACTTTGTTGCATCAAGTGGCACCAACAGCGTGTCGGAGGATGTAGAGTTTAGCTTAATGCCTCCCACTATCGATGAGAGTGCGATAATCCAATCACAAGGTACAATGCCTTCTGCCGAGGATTATACACTGGTAGCCGAAAGTGAGCTTGGAGATTCGGTATTAAATGGTCGCGAGCGTAAAGTGTATAGCTATAGTGTTTCGGGTAAGGACGTTGTGTTTGACAACTCAGTCCAAAACAAAGTGTGGGGGCTGAGTGGACGTGAAGACATACATGATTTGAATATTTACGCAGAAAGGCTGTTTGTTCGTTCAGCATTATCCTTCCCACAGACAAATGTGACTATCTTTGCTAAAGAGTTAATTTTTGTTGATAAAAACGGAGTAGTATCTGGCATCAACACAACACCAATACCTGTTGACACCATTACAAATGGAACTGGTATTAATGGTGCAAATGCTGGAAACATATCGTTATATGTGAAGACGCTTCGTGGCAATTGCGCAAAGAGGTTTATCTTAAATGGTGGTAAAGGCCAAAGCTCAAATCGTAATGGCACACCTGGCAACGGTGGCAATGGTGGTACAATAATCTCAACGATTGATGTTAGTCAATACTGTGATTATGCGCGTGGCAGTAGTGGCTTGAAATATGCAGCAAATCATGAAGAAACAACTCAAGTTGGAGAGATAATTGGTGCTGGTGTTATTGGTAGTCCTGGTCATTACGAGGCAGAGAACAACCCCTATCTTTATTTGCACCCATATTATATTGCACCAGTTATTCGTCATGCCAATGATGCATTTATCAACAACAAGCCCGATGCAGCATTGCAGGTTTGCAATGAGTACCACGCATTGATTGAGGACTATATGAACTCGACAGAATGGGAATCTTGTGATGAAGAAAACGATATTAGTTATCAGCAAGACCTTTCTGAGATTGACGATATGCTAATAAGGCTGAATCAAGGACTCGATTATTTTGGTAATCCTCAGGGATGGGTTCCTTTGTTGTCATTTGAGGTGATGCTAAGCAATTATAATGCTGAGATAGATCGTTCTATTCCTACTCTGTATATGTACTATTGGTTGACTAAAGTTGACCAGACGTTACAAAATAAGGTCAAGGCAAGCCAATTTGCAGCAAATAATACAGAACAAGAAATTGATAACAATTTAAGCTTAATTAATCAATGGATTGCTGAGATTCCAGTATTGGAAGACCAATCAAATGAAATCCAAGATGCTATTGATAATTTAACTCAAAAAATACAAGTATTGGAAAACGAGTTGCTTGCTAAAGCTCGGAAAAATGTAAAGAAGCGAAATCGTATCAAGAAGGCTATGGGTGTGTGTAAAGTTGTAGCAAATTGCTTGCCTGTGCTTGGTCCCGTAGGCACTGCCGTAGGTACCGCCATGAATGTTGTGTTATCGTCTGGAATTTTGGACCAATTCACAGGTGTGAATTATTCACAAGCAGTTCAAGGCGTTAGTAATCAGGCTTGCAGCGAGAACTTTTTCAGTAATTTGAGCAATGCTCTAAAATCAGCCAAGGATTCTATTGGTGCAAATGGGCTTATCAATGGCTTAAAGAGTTCATTCAAGGGGCTGAAAGACATAACAGCACCGTTGATCTCCAATATTACAAGTGTTAGCAGCTTGTTGTCACATGGCTCAATGCCTGAAGGTGAGGTCAAAAGTGAATTGGAGAGGTTAAAAGCCCAATCAGTTGAATTTCAACGCTTAGATAATGAGATTAACACCTTAAATTCAGCCAAAGCAGTATTGAAGGCCAAAATTGATAAAATGATGTGTGATATTAATGGGTTGAATAAAGAGCTTGGAGAAGATCTTGTCTCATTAGATGCATTCCGTCGAGATGCTTTTTGTGGCAACAGCAAGCGAGATTTGAACGCAATGATATATCTTGAGAAGATGGAGCAACGAGCAAAGAATCGACTGTTGAAATATCATTATTATTTGCGCAAAGCCTATGAGTATAGAATGTTGAGACCATACGTTGGAGAGTTCAACTTAGTGGGTATGTTTGAGAGGTTTGAGGCATTGGGTATGGCATTAGATGATGTTATTGATGCTAATGCTTATTCATCACTCTCAGCAATTTTCCGTGATGTTGTCTCTGGAATGGCAGAGGAAATTATCGACCAGTATTCTAACAGTTATCCTGAACAGTCGGCTCCAATCACTATTGTGCTTTCAAAGGAACAGCTTAATTTAATTAACACGAGCGACGGTATAAAACTTAATTTTCATGAGATGGGCATTTTCTCACCCGATGAGGAGAATGTAAGAATTGTGGATTTGGGAATCAAGCATATCGATAGCCATGTTGAAGGTAATGTGGGTTATTCGGGATATATGGACTTGAACATGACCCATAGTGGTGTTTCACAGTTCCGCAAGGATGGTCAGATATATTGGTTTAACCATATTTCAAAGTCAACAAGCTCTCCTCACACTTGGGGATTTCGACATGATGCAGTGACACAAGAGAATACTACTATTACACCATCGGCTGCAAGTGAATCATTGTTGTATTCTATTCTTAATGGCAGCAATAACAATATTATGTTATTCTCTCGTCCATCGGCTTGGGCTGATGTGAACTTAACGAAAAAAGTTCATACTCAAGGTGGTGCTGATATTGTCATTGATTCTTTGGTGCTTACTTTACAATATGACTTTACTCGTCGTCCAAATAGGATGCGTAATATTGACATTACTACAAGTGGCGGGATGATGCCATATATTGCATGTAACCAAGCCGACTATAATGGAAGAAGTGATGGAGAAGGAAATCTCTATAGATCATATATTAATAGTAGTGCACCTGTTACTTTTACAGCTACTGAAAAATATGAGAACTATTATTTCATTAATTGGACAGACCGTGCTGGTACTGTGGTTTCTGACACAAAAGAGTTGACAGTAAATAGAAATAGAGATCAATTTTACACTGCAAATTATGAGCGTAGAGTACCAATAATGAATGTCCCTGATACTATTAAGGTCGCGAAAGGGGCAGGTAGGCTAACAGTTCAAGTTTCTAACATTGGTTCGGGCGAGACCCCCATGGAATGGGAAGTTTCGGACTCATTATGTAGTTGGGTTCATATTGATGGTGTTGCTGAAGGTATTGACACAGGCAGTTTCTCTTTCAAGTATGACGCAAACATGGGTGAAACAGAAAGAGTTGATGTTCTTGAGTTCTTTGCTCCCGAGACTGATGAGATGTCAAAGATGATATATGTCATTCAAAGTGGTAATGCTGGAGTTTATGGCGATGTTAACGGTGATGGCATCGTTTCGACTGTAGATGTTACCATTATTTATAACTATCTGCTCAACAGTGACACCACCTATTTGAGTACGAGTGATGTGAATGGTGACGGAATTATATCATCAGTTGATATTACAATAATCTACAATATCTTGTTAGGAAATCATTAGAATTCCAGAGATTAAAGAAAATTGAGTGTCAAGCGCCGTGAAAGGAGCAATCCTGTCGCGGCGCTTGTATTATTGAGTATTGATGTTGTTGCAACAGTAAAAACGATTCTTAAGCATTAAACAAGTTCAGCTTTCACTCGCTTAATCTCATTATTGTCTTCAAAAGCACTTTTTCATACTCCCCCCCCTGCCCATCTATCTTATATGGGGAGTTTAAGGCGTTGATAATAAGGATAAAAAATCATCGAATTCACATTAACCTAAATCCTAATGACCGAATTGGGATTAACAACGCCTAATCTCGCGTGTGGGACAGTTTTGCAAAAAAAAATTATGAATCACTCGCATCACTTTGTGTTTTAATCCTCGATGTCAATGAGCTCTTGTGCTTTTGGGCATGCGCAAAGGTATGGTGTTGTTTGAGTCAAAACAATATTAATTGAAAACTTTCCTGATGGGGGATTGATGGTGTAAAAAAAATGGTTCTACTGCTTTGAGGCAATAGAACCAATTATGATAGTTGTGTGTTGTTTTTAGAAGTTGTAACCGAGTACTAAAGTAAATGAATGGTTCTTTATTGAGTGACGGTTTATCTTGACCATTCTCTTACCGTTAACGTTAACGAGGCCACCATCATAGTTGAAACCAGCGTAGTATTTCTTCTTGTAGGTTACACCCGAGCCAAAAGCAATACCCATATCGAATGGGTTGATGTAGTTGCTCTTGTTAGTGTTGATGTTTTTTAAACCCAGGATTCGCACTTCGTCTCTTGCGAGCACATCTTCAGATAAATCATAGATGTCAGATGGTTTAGCAAATGTTTTGTTTCTAGTAAGGTCGATAGAACCTAACGAGCTGTCGTCAATATCGCTCTTCACTGAAGCTTTTCCAGCTATGCCATAAGAGAAATAAGGACCAAGGTTAACCTCAATCTGAAGCTTTGGGTTGATGTTGTAGCGATAAGAAGCCTGTGCAGGAATGCGAATGTTGTGCATAGTGAGATTAGCGTTGTACTCAAAGTCCTGATCATATTGAACAGCGTAGTTTCTCTTGAATTTGAGTTTTGCGCCAGTGGTATTGTAGTAAAGACCAGTGTTCACCCAAAGGTTCTTGAGGATAGGGATGTCAACATTAACACCTATTGAGATACCTGCTTTTTTGTGAACGCTATACTCAACAGGCAGGGGGTCGAAAGCCGCTTCTACGACATCGTTAGTCACATTATTCTTCATGCCCATAACGTTAAGCGCTGCTCTTACACCAAAGGTGATTTTCTCGTTAGACTTCTCGGTAGAGAAGAAGTCGCTGAATTT
This sequence comes from uncultured Muribaculaceae bacterium, assembly GCA_905233845.1. Classification (GTDB taxonomy): domain Bacteria; phylum Bacteroidota; class Bacteroidia; order Bacteroidales; family Muribaculaceae; genus Sodaliphilus. The sequence goes on from CAJOFH010000001.1 coordinate 46,917, forward strand.
TTGTGCCGAGACGCTCATAACGCTCATAGCTGCCACGGCGAGGATAATAAATTTCTTCATTGTTGGTGATATTTGATTAATTATTAATCTGTTAAATGAGTTGATTTTCTTTCAATTTACAAAGTTACAACTTTTTCTGAAATAAACTATAAAATATGCGTAAAAAAATTAAGCCGTTCGAAGTATGATGCCTCGAACGGCTTTGTAGAGTATTTATGCCCCATTAATAGGGCTAAATAATGGACTGAATTACTCCTCGTCGAGGAGGATTTCCATTACCTTGATGGCACTCTTCATCACCGAGGTGCCAGGGCCAAAGATTGCGGCCACGCCAGCCTTGTAAAGGAAGTCATAGTCCTGCATAGGAATTACACCACCAGCGGTGACGATAATGTCCTCACGGCCAAGCTTCTTGAGCTCCTCGATAACGGCAGGGATAAGGGTCTTGTGACCAGCAGCGAGCGAAGAAACGCCAAGTACGTTCACGTCGTTCTCCACTGCCTGACGAGCGCTCTCCTCAGGAGTTTGGAACAATGGTCCCATATCGACGTCGAAACCACAGTCGGCATAGCCGGTGGCAACCACCTTGGCTCCGCGGTCGTGACCGTCCTGTCCCATCTTGGCAATCATGATGCGAGGTTGACGACCTTCTTGCTTAGCAAAGCGCTCAGTAAGTTCACGTGCGCGCTTGAGGTCGGGATCAGAAATAGCTTCGGAAGAATACACGCCTGAAATTGTTTTAACAACTGCTTTATAACGGCCTACGACTTCCTCGCAGGCATCACTAATCTCACCGAGCGAAGCACGGTCCTTGGCTGCCTCTACTGCCAATGCCAGCAGATTGCCCTCGCCAGTGCGAACGCACTCGGTGATGGCTTTGAGGTCGGCTTGAACCTTGGCCTCGTCGCGGTTCTTGCGCAACTCCTCGAGGCGTGCAACTTGCTCGTTGCGAACCTCGGTGTTGTCAATCTCAAGGATATCGATAGGAGCCTCTTTCTCGAGAGCATACTTGTTGATGCCCACGATAGTTTGAGCACCGCTGTCGATGCGAGCCTGAGTGCGAGCTGCAGCTTCCTCGATACGCATCTTGGGCACGCCAGTCTCAATAGCTTTAGCCATACCACCCAGCTTTTCAATTTCCTGGATGTGTTCCCAAGCCTTATGCACGAGTTCGTGTGTAAGGCGCTCTACATAATAAGAGCCAGCCCATGGGTCGATGGCCTTGGTGATATAGGTCTCTTGCTGGATGTAGATTTGGGTGTTACGTGCGATACGTGCCGAGAAGTCGGTAGGCAGCGCGATTGCCTCGTCGAGAGCGTTGGTGTGCAGCGACTGGGTGTGACCCTGAGCGGCAGCCATCGCCTCGATACAAGTGCGGCCCACATTGTTGAATGGGTCTTGTGCTGTGAGCGACCATCCTGAAGTCTGGCTGTGGGTACGCAGCGACATCGACTTGGGGTTCTCAGCGCCAAAGCTCTTCACAATCTTCGCCCAGAGGAGGCGACCGGCGCGCATCTTTGCAATCTCGGTAAAGAAGTTCATCGAGATGCCCCAGAAGAACGACAGACGAGGAGCGAAAGCATCGACACTAAGACCAGCATTCACACCAGTGCGGATGTAGTCCATACCATCGGCAAGGGTGTAAGCCAGCTCGATGTCGGCAGTAGCACCAGCCTCCTGCATGTGGTAACCCGAGATAGAGATAGAGTTGAACTTGGGCATGTTCTTTGAGGTGTACTCAAAGATGCTTGCGATAATCTGCATCGAGAACTTAGGAGGATAAATATAGGTGTTGCGCACCATGAACTCCTTGAGGATGTCGTTCTGGATGGTACCAGCCATGTGATCGAGCTGAGCACCCTGCTCCAGACCCGAAACGATGTAGAACGCCATAACTGGCAGCACGGCACCGTTCATGGTCATTGATACCGACATTGTCTCCAGAGGAATTCCGTCGAAGAGCACCTTCATGTCCTCAACCGAGCAGATAGAAACACCTGCCTTACCCACGTCGCCAACTACACGCTGATTGTCGGCATTGTAGCCACGGTGAGTAGGAAGGTCGAATGCTACCGAAAGACCCTTCTGACCTGAAGCCAGATTGCGACGGTAGAACGCGTTACTCTCGGCAGCAGTCGAGAAGCCAGCGTACTGACGCACTGTCCATGGACGGAAGGGGTACATAAGGCTGTAGGGGCCTCCAAGGAAAGGAGGAATACCAGCTACGAAGTTGAGGTGCTCAAGCCCCTCGATGTCTTCCTTAGTGTAAACTTGCTTAATGTCGAGCAACTCGGCATTGCGCCATGGTTCGGCAAGATGCATAGGCTTGTGTTCAACATTGAAAGCCTCGTTTGCTATGTCTATGTTTTTGAAATTTGGTCTCATGTTGCTCGATTATTTTAAAAGTTTAGCATTAAATTCGGTCAATGTGGCTTGCACATTGCTCTTCACGTTGATAAAGTACTTGATGCCAAGCTCCTTGAACGCGTCGTTCTCGGGTCCAGCAATCACAAACTCGGTGCGTCCGTTCAAGTATTTGAACGCTGCGGGCGCAAACTCGTCATACTCAGGATCACTTGAGCAGAGCACGATAACGTCGGCCTTCTTCTCTAGTGCAGCATCGATGCCTTCCTCTACGGTCTGGAAGCCGTTGTTGTCGATAATCTCATAACCAGCGCAAGCAAAGAAGTTGCTGCTGAACTGAGCGCGAGCTAAACGCATGGTAAGGTTACCAATTGTGAGCATGAACACCTTGGGAGTGTGGGCAGCGTTCTCGGTTGCGAGACGCAGTTGCTCGAAGTGAGTTGCGAGACGCTGACGATTCAGAATGTTCTCGGGCTGAGCCTTGTAGTTGATGTTGGCAGCCTTGCCATCACTTTTCTCGGTGAAGTTGGGGAACTGGTTGGTGCCGAGCAGCTGCTCACGGCGCTTAGCCACCTTGTCGAAGCGTGCCTTAGCGCTTGCATTAACAGCGGCGGTCACTTCGCCAGCCTCTTGTACGGCCTTGAAACCGCCCTTGTCTTCAACGTCGAGGAAGAGTTTCCATCCCTCTTGAGCTATTGACATGGTAAGCATCTCAACATAGTAAGAACCACCAGCAGGGTCAACCACCTTGTCGAGGTGACTCTCTTCCTTGAGCAGAATTTGCTGGTTGCGTGCGATGCGCTCGCTGAAGTCGTCGGGAGTTTGATAAGCCTTGTCAAATGGTGCTACAACGATTGAGTCAACACCAGCCAGAGCTGCCGACATGGCTTGAGTTTGGCTGCGGAGCAGGTTCACGTAAGAGTCGAAAACAGTCTGTGTGAACTCTGTGGTAGCAGCGTTTACAACCATCTTGCAAGCACAGTCGCACTCAGGGTTGTATTGCTTAACGATTTGAGCCCACAGCATGCGAGCAGCACGGAACTTCGCAATCTCCATGAAATAAACTGTAGAGATACCCATGTTGAACTTGATGCGGGTTGCAACCTCTTGAGCGGGAACGCAAGCCTCGGTGAGCATTGCCATCCATTCATTGCCCCAAGCCAGAGCGTAGCCCAGCTCTTGGTAGATGAAGGCACCAGCATTGTTGAGCATGATTGCGTCAACGCTGAGCACGTGCAGGTTCTTGACGGGCTTCACGATGTCGAGCATCTCCTTTGCCATAGCTACCATGTCGCCAGGGAAGGGTTCGCCGTGCTTGAAGTAGCGGCGGAAGGGGTCGAAGTTGATAGAGCCGACAAATGACTCTTGGGCGCCCTGCTTCTCGATAACAGCTACAAGCTGCTTGGCAACGTCGAGAGCTACCTTCACGCAGCAGTTGATGTCGACAGCCACAAGATTCACGTCGATGCCATTGAGCAGAGCCTCGATGTCAACGCTTTGACCGTGAGGCAACTTGAAGCAAACGTCATTGATGCCCTTGTTGAGCACCTCGAGTGCCTTGGCGTTAGCCTCTTTCACGTCTTTGACTTCGATGTCTTGGCGTACATACCAGTCGTTGCTCACACGAGTGCCTCTTACGAAAGGAAATTCGCCAGGAAGAGACTCGGTGGTTTTGAGGTTCTCAATATCAACGCCACGGTAGATGGGCTCAACATTGAAACCTTCGTTTGTCCGCCAAATCATCTTCTTGTTGTAGTCGGCACCTTTGAGGTCGACTTCAGCCTTGGCACGCCACTCCTCGGGGGTGACTGGTGCGAATTGGTCGAACAATTTTTCAAATTTTTCTGCCATAACTTTTTAAAGTAAATTTATATAGTAACGTAGTAAATTTTGCGTTAAAATAATATTTTCAAAAAACGACCACAAAGGTACAAATTATTTGTGAAATATATTATAATTTATTTTGTTTTTAAATAAAATTACATTTTCGGGAGGCTGATTTGGTTTTTCAGAGGAAATAGAACCCAAATTGGTCATTTTAGACCAATGCTGAATAAAAATCAAGCGTCGTGACGGTTACAGCCGCCACGACACTTGGGGAATTTATGCATTTGCACGATGTTACTCTTCGCTCAAAGCAAGGCGCACGCCGAGACTTAAGTGGCTGTATCTGGCATAGTTTCCAGCGCGGTATGACACTCGGCAATAATTGGTGTCATCGTTAAATTTGCCACCACGGAACACACGGTAAGAGCCTGAAGTGGCTCCTGTGGGATTGGTTTGTGGATCAGGGTTGTAATTGCCTAAAATGTCTTGACACCACTCCCACACATTGCCGCTCATATCATAGATCCCTAACTCGTTGGGAGTTTTAGTACTCACTTCATGAGTAACGTTCCCAGAATTCTCGTTATTCCAAGCTACATCATCAAGGTTATCACTTCCTGAATACTTGTATCCCTTGCTCTTATTCCCACCACGAGCGGCATACTCCCACTCGGCCTCGGTGGGCAGGCGGAAGTTTTTGCCTGTCATTTGATTCAGCTTTGAAACAAATGTACTGCAATTATACCATGTGATTTTTTCTACAGGATAAAGGTCGCCTTTATGATTGCTTGGATTGCTTCCCATCACAGCCTTCCACAACTCTTGTGTCACTTCAGTCTCACCAATGAAATAAGGTGATAATGTCACTTCATGTGCTGGCATTTCGTTGCTGGCGGCTTCGTTCCCCTGCTCTGGTGTTGCACCCATTAAGAAGGTGCCACCCTCAACTCTCACCATATTAAATTTCACACCATTGACCTCATATTCTACCACAATGCTGCCACTTCCGCTACCACTCGAACCATTCAACAACTCTTCATAAACAGAAGTTATATCTGCGGCATTAACTGAGCCGTCATCGTTAACGTCACTTGTGCTGATGTATCTCATGTCGCCATCGAGCAGATAGTCATACAGTGCTGTTATATCGGCTGCTGTGACTGTTCCGTCACAGTCAACGTCATTGCTGTAGGTGTAACGATGAGACACTGTCACACTGCAAGTAGCACTCAGATTAGTGCCATCAGTGGTTGTTGCCGTCACAGTGGCATTGCCTAATGCTTTGGCGAACAATAGTCCATTGTCATCCACACTCAACACGCTTGGGTCACTTGATGTCCAAGTCACTGTTTGCGATGCATCGCTAGGGGTGATTGTTGCTTCCAGTTGTGATGTCTCGCCAAAGTGCATATTGATCGAAGAATGGTTAAGGGTAATGTTAGATGCAAACTCAGGAGCCACAGTTACTTCACACGATGCACTTAAGTTTGTGCCATCTTTTGTTGTAGCTGTGACAGTGGCATCGCCAAGATTCACAGCTGTTACAAGTCCATTACTGTTAACCGTCGCAACTGTGGTGTTGCTTGATTTCCATTCCACTTCCTGAGAGGCATCAGATGGAATCACAGTAGCATTAAGTTGAAGCGTCTGACCAATTTTAAGTCCAGCAGCGGTTTGATTCAAATGAACTTCAGTCGCAACAGCTGGTAATACAGTGATTACACACATTGCTTTCTTGTTGCTGCCATCAACGGTGCTGGCAGTAATGATAGCATTACCAAGACTAATTGGTGTGACAAGGCCTGATTCACTCACCGTTGCGACATCAGCATTGCTTGATGTCCATACCACCTCTTGATGAGCGGTAGAAGGCAATATCGTTGCATTCAACTGGAGTGTTTGATGCATATGCACATCGGCCTCCATGTAATTAAGTTTAACTGATGTAGGGGCTGTCTTCACTGTCATTTTGCACATAGCAGTCAAGTTCGTACCATCATTTGTCGTGGCGGTAATCCATGACACGCCCTCATTAACACCAGTCACCAGTCCATTATCATTTACTGTTGCAACATCGTCATTAAATGAATACCAAGTAACCGATGGGTCGGTGGCATAACTGGGTTCTATGGTTGCCTCCAATTGTTTCTTGCCCCCTACACAAACTACACCTTCGGTCTCGTTTAAAGTAATACTCGTGACATCAAAACCATTCACTGTAATTGTATAAATCACAATCGCTGTTTCATCACCTCCTGTAAAAGAGTCAGTACGATGCTGAGTGACAGTAAAAGTATATGTGCCTTTTTTTAGAGCAGTTATTTGGTAAAAATATTGCTTTAGGAAAACGCCCCATTGGCTATTCGAAATATAGCCTTGATTCACAATAAAAGCATCTGGATCAGACATTTCATAGGTGTCATATTGTGATTTGTCTAAGCCAATCTCATAAGGTCTGAGAGTTATCAATTCGCCAACAGTCATCGTTATTTCCTGAGTGTAAACAGAGGGAGTGTCACCAAATGCCATTTGAAACACCGATAGCAACAGAAAACAAAATAATGTAAATTATTTCATACGCATCATGTGGCGGGGGAAGTGGTTGTCCCTCCGTTGCCATGTTGTTGCCCCGACTTTGTTAATGGGTTTATTGTAAATGGACTATAATAAAAAGCGTGAGGAACTTGTTCTGTCTATTGATTCTAAGGCATCGCCAAACACATCATTCGAAATAAACCGTCTACCCACGTCATGCCGATGTATCAGTCCCTCCTGCGGGGTGGATACAGGCAAGCGGCGACGCTTGAAGACTGCTTTATCCTTCGAGTTAAAAAATTGGCGATTTTTAGAATCAGGATAAGCAAAAACGCTTCTTTTGAGGATGTTAAACAACAGATTGATTATCTAAAAAGATTGTAAATCAAGGATTTGTGTCGCTTTTATCCTCCCAAAATGTCATCAAGCACAAAGTGCAACCTCTGTTGCGTGCTGGAATTGTTGCAAAGGTAACACATTAATCAATATTTTGCAAGTGTTTTGTGTGCAATTTATGACACAAAGAGGTTGATTCAGGTGAATGGTGTTGTCTTTTTGTTGTCTTTTTGTTGTCTTTTTGCTATTTTTATGTTTGTTTTTTCCCTTTTTTCCCCTTTAATGTGTAGTAAAAATAGTTTTTTTTTGTAATTTTGTGGTTCTAAGATAAAAATGATATGGAAAACGATACACCAATACTATACATTGTCGTGCCGTGTTTTAATGAGCAGGAGGCGTTGCCGCAGTCGCATGAGCGGCTTTCGCAGTTGCTTGACGAGATGATAGGGCAGGAGAGAATAGCTTGTGAAAGCAAACTGCTCTATGTTGATGATGGCTCAAGGGACGATACATGGAAGATTGTTGACAATTTGGCACATGAGAGCAATCGCGTGGCTGGCGTGAAGTTGGCGTGCAACAGCGGCCACCAGAATGCGTTGATGGCGGGTCTTGCCGCTGCTGTGGAGCATTGCGACATCGCAGTGTCGATTGATGCTGATCTTCAGGACGATATCAATGTGATTCCACAGATGGTTGAGCGTTACAAAGACGGCTGCGACATCGTTTTTGGCGTACGCCGCGAGCGCAAGAGCGACACTTGGTTCAAGCGCACCACAGCAGGGATGTTCTACCGCATGATGAAGCGGCTTGGCGTGTCGACCATAGAGAATCATGCCGACTACCGCCTGATGAGCCGCCGCGCGGTACTCGCGTTGCTTGACTACAAGGAACGCAACTTGTTCATTCGTGGTATCGTCACAAAGCTTGGCTACAAGACCGATTGCGTGTATTATGACCGTTCGGCTCGCATCGCTGGCGAGAGCAAATATCCGCTATGCAAGATGATGAATTTTGCCATTGATGGCATTACGTCGTTCAGTGTTAAGCCAGTGCGACTTGTGTTCACGGTGGGTGTATTGTTCCTTGTTATTGCCCTTATAATGCTAATTTATGTGCTGTGCGCTTATTTCATGGGGCGTGCAGTATCGGGTTGGCCCTCGCTGATTTTGTCGATTTGGCTTGTGGGGGCATTCGTCTTGATAGGTTTGGGCATTATTGGCGAATATGTGGGCAAAATTTATACTGAGGTGAAGAACCGCCCACGATATAATGTCGACACCACAATAGGCCTTGACAAAGAATGAGCTTGATATGAGAAAGTTGCTGCTTCTCACATTATTCACGCTTGCTCTGGCTTTGTTGCCAGTGATGGCGTTGCGTGGTGATTTGTGGCTGTCGAGCGACTTTGTGCACCAAGAGGTGGCATTTATTCTTGAGACTAAACGCATGCTCTCCACAGGAGCTCCGTGGTGGTCGTGGAACACCTATCTAGGTGCTGATTTCATTGGCTCTTACGCCTTCTACACGCTCACGAGTCCCTTTGTGTGGATAAACTGCCTGCTATCTGAATCTTTACTTGAAGTTGGAGTGGCTATAACCTTTGTGCTCAAGTTTTTGTGCATGGCGATTCTTGCATGGATTTATTTGCACAAGATGGGTGTGAGTAAGGCAAATTCAGCGTTTGGCTCCTATCTTTTTACGTTCTCGTCATTCAGCATAGCCTCATTATATTATTACCATTTTTACGAACCTATTATTGTGTTCTTGTTGTTGCTGATTGCTGTGGAGCGCTTGCTCAGGCGAGAGCGATGGGGAATGACGTGTGTTGCATTGGCCTCGTTTGCGGTGGTATTTGTGAATTTCTATTTTGCGATAGGAACTCTCATTTTCACACTCATATATGTGTTTTTTAGGGCAAGTAGCAATGAGATTGATTTCAGTGTGAAAATTGCAGTTAAGGGTTTTGTTGCTGTGGCGGTTGGCATAGTCATGTGCTCGTTCTTGTTGCTGCCAGTCTTGAATCAGATGCTTGTGACTACTCGTGCCGATGCGCAAAGTGCTTTTGACACCACTGCAATGCTCAACCTGCTTGAGCGCTTGCGCACACTGTTTATGCCCAAGGTTGTTGAGGGTGCAACAGTATTTGTCCCTGATGGCTCGGCATCGCTAAGTAATGAGGCGTGTATCGCCGTTTTTGGCTTGTCGCTGGCTCTGGTTTATGCGTGGCATCATCGTGACTGGCTAGCGGCATTGTTGGTAACATTATTGGTACTGTATCTCACTCCGCTGAATGGCATCTTCACGCTGTACACCAATCCGTTATACACTCGTTGGGCATTTGCTCTCACATTGATAATAGTGCTTTGCACGGTTCGAGTGCTCGATGAGTTTCGCAATGTGAAGAGGGGAGTGATATCATACTCAATCTTGTCGTCGGTGGTGGTGTTGGCGTTTGTTGCTAAAGTGGTTATTGGTAATGGTTTGCATTTCCCTGGCCCTCGGTTCATTGCATTGATAGCTTTGTTCTTTGCGGGTATTGTGGCTTTAGTAATGTGGGCACGTGGCAAAATGCGTCAGCGTTGGCTCAAGGTGGCTGTTGTTGCTTGCGTGGTAGTGCAAATGTGGCTGTTCCTGATTAACTTGGGCACTGACTCTAAATGGTATAACAGCTTGAAGAACAATGTGGAGCGAGGCACTGATGTGGTGACCTCACGTTCCGACTTCAGGAATGGTGACAGTTTCTTGGCTTACAATGCTGGACTATTGCGTAATCGTGCGAGTGTACAGGGGTATCACTCAGTGATATACAAGGACGTAGATGCGCTTATGAAGACTGCAATGCATGACTTCTGGGCGAAAAACAAACTGCGCGCCAACGTGCATCAAGACGAACTTGAAGCACTGCTCTCGGTGAAAGACATCTATGAATTTGACTCAGTGGTGAATTTGACAAGGCGTGATAATAAGTATTACATTCCCATGGGTTTTGCCTACGATAGTTATATCACTCGAAGTAAGTTTGATGAACTTATTAATGATACAACAATCAATTTGCCTTTGCTGATGCTCAATTCTATGGTAGTAGAAGACCGGAATATACAGGAGCTTGGCTTGACTCATGAATTTGAGTTGGGGGACACTTTGCTTGATTTAGATAGTGTTGTGGATGAACGCAAAAGGGTAGTGGCGAGTGAGTTTGCTGGCGACTCGCGAGGCTATAAGGCGAAAGTTGATGTTCCTAAAGAGACGGTTATGTTCTTTAGCGTGCCGATTGCCTATGGCTTCAAAGCAACAATAGATGGCAAGCCTGCGACAATCTTTAAAGCAAATTTGTGTATGCAGGCTATGAATATTCCAAAAGGCAAACACACAATCGTAGCATCCTATTTCCCATCGGGACTGAAAATAGGTGCTTGGATTAGTTCAATTGGGGTGTTGCTGTTCTTGTTGATATGGTTTTTTGATAGAAAAGCCCTCAAACGAAGATGAGCTATTTTCCAACTATTTTTCTGACAGCTTGAACAATAGAGTAGTTTGGAGAACCGTTCATTGCTGGAATCCATGATATCTCGCCAAGGTCAAGATTGTGGATTACTTGAGTCCCAGCATAGTTGGTTAAGACTCTTGGTCTAAAACTATTGTTAACAACGTCAATTTGCCAGGTGTCAATCTCATGTGTGTACCTGCTAAATTCATTTGATTTATAGAGAGCGATATATTCTTTTCTCTTTTTGGCTAATTTGTTCTTTTTCGGAACAATTTTTACCATTACATCATAGGCATTGTATTGCTCGTTGTAGTAGATTTTGTTGTTGTCAATAAAATAACTGACATTGTCGTTGCGTGCGACTTCAATCCACTTGGCATTGACAGAGGGAAAAAGGAATAAGGAGAATAATAAAATGCTGATAAATCGGTTCATAATAATCTAATTTAAATCTAATTTAAATCTAATTTAAAGGATAATTAATGGTGTAATGTGTAAAGATAACACTAAAATTTTATAATTACATAAATTGTTATATCATTTTAATTTTCAATTATGCAAATTTTTATATGCAGAAAACTACTATTTTTGTTGCATCATTGTGTTTTTGACAAAAAAACGGCTCGCCAAGATACTGGTGAGCCGCTAATGATTATAAGGTGTGATTACTCGCCCTTGATGGCTGCTACGCCTGGGAGCGTCTTGCCCTCGATGGCTTCGAGCATTGCGCCACCACCGGTAGATACGTATGATACTTGGTCGGCGAGACCGAATTTGTTTACAGCGGCAACCGAGTCGCCACCGCCCACGAGTGAGTAGGCACCATTCTTAGTTGCCTCGGCAACATACTTTGCGATTTCGCCAGTGCCTTTAGCAAAGTTCTCGAACTCAAATACACCAACAGGACCGTTCCAGAGGATGGTCTTGCTATTCATGATGATTTCTTTCCACAGTGCGAGCGATGCGGGACTTGCATCCATGCCTTCCCAACCGTCATCGATGTTGTGGGTGTCGAAGATGCGCTGCTCGGTGTCGTTCTTGAACTCACGGCCAGCCACAGTAGCTACCGAAAGCTGCACGTGTACGCCCTTCTTCTTTGCTTCGGCAAGCACGTTGAGAGCCTCGGGCATCAAGTCGTCCTCATGCAGCGAGTTACCGATGCGACCACCTTCGGCCTTGAAGAATGTGAAGCCCATGCCGCCACCAATGATGAGGTTGTCAACCTTGTCGAGCAGGTTCTTGATAACTGCGAGCTTAGATGAAACCTTGCTGCCGCCAATAATAGCGGTGAAGGGGTGTTGAGCGTTCTTGAGAACATTGTCGATAGCTGTAACCTCTTTCTCCATGAGCAGACCCAGCATCTTGTTGTCGTTATCAAAGTAATCGGCGATAACTGCAGTTGAGGCGTGACGGCGGTGAGCGGTACCGAAGGCATCATTCACATAGCAGTCGGCATAGCTGGCGAGAGTCTTGGCAAACTCAGCCTGACGAGCCTTCATCTCTTTTTTTGCATCGTTGTAGGCAGGATCTTCTTTGTCGATGCCCACGGGTTTGCCTTCTTCCTCGGGGTAGAAGCGCAAGTTCTCAAGAAGCAGAACCTCGCCTGGCTTTAGGGCAGCAGCAGCGTCGGCTGCATTGGCGCAGTCGGGGGCAAATTTAACCTCAGTGCCTAGAGCTTTAGCCACATCGTCAACAATCTGGCTCAGCGAGAGTTTGGGATTGACTTTTCCCTTAGGCTTGCCCATGTGCGACATTACTACCAAAGAACCTCCGTCGGCGAGAATTTTCTTAAGGGTGGGCAACGCACCGCGAATGCGGGTGTCGTCGGTTATCTTACCTTCTTCGTTCAGGGGAACGTTGAAATCAACACGCACAATTGCCTTCTTTCCGGCAAACTTGTAATCATTAAAATTAGCCATGATTTTTCTGATTTAAAATTATTACCTATGTTTTTTCTGGGTGCAAAGGTAACAAAAAACAACGAAATAGACCAACAAAATATGACATAATATATATTTAAGGTTACTTGATGGTTAATTTTTATTAAAATTTTAGCAACTAGTATTTCTATTAATGTAAATGGCACTAAATTTGCAGCCACTTTCATCGAAACATTTTGGGGCTGACTTGGCTTTGACAACGTGTTGAGGTGGTAAGTAAGCATGCAGAGTGACGATACCTGTGCTCTTTAAATTCATGGCATCCTAAACTTTAATTGGCGAGAATAACTACGCTCTTGCTGCTTGATCGAAGTACAGTAGATCAGCTTAATCTTTGCCCAAGGCGGTAGAGACAAGACATCACCCGACGGCCCTTGCTCCGAGGCTTGTTGAACAGGTGGTGCTAGCATATCGGGGATAGAGGTTGATGTGTCTCGAGTCAACCTTGAGATTTAGGGACTAAGCCCTCGGTTGGTGGTCTTGAGCCTGCCGTGGGTCGAAAACCAAGTCAACGACTAAGCATGTAGAAAGCTTATTAGTTCCACGTTTGGACGAGGGTTCAAACCCCTCCAGCTCCACGAAAAGAATCGCAAGCATCTTCTCAGTAAAGACGCTTGCGATTTGTGTTTAATGTCTCAAAAGATATTATCTTTTCTTTTGTATCAAAACCAAATAAGCAAAAGCGGTTATGACATATATGATATATCGTGTGAAGCCACTTGAGATATAATGACGAGTAAGTAATGCGACGATTAACGCCACAACACCGAGTAAAATTGCTCGAATGCAACCAATTTTATTTAGGTTATTACTCATTGATAATTTCAAAATAAGCCACAAAAGTACTCTTTATCTATTTAAAAGAGGTAATTTTTCTTAAAAAAAGAATTGGTGAATGATTTATGGCTGTTTTTTCATTGGTCTTCACAAATAAGATAAATAAAGGTCATCATAGCTCAGCTTCCTTGAGTTTCTCGGCATTTTCGGCTACGATAAGGTGGTCGATGCAGTCCTGGATGTCACCGTCCATGAATGCTGGCAAGTTGTAGATTGTGTAGCCAATGCGGTGGTCGGTGATGCGGCCTTGCGGATAGTTGTAGGTGCGTATCTTTGCCGAGCGGTCACCGGTACTAACGAGAGTCTTTCGGCGACTGGCAATGTCATCGACATATTTTTGATGTTCCTTGTCGTAGATGAATGTGCGCAGACGAGCTAACGCACGTTCCTTGTTCTTGGGTTGGTCACGGGTCTCGGTACACTCGATGAGGATTTCTTGCTCCTCGCCAGTGTTGGGGTTGGTCCACATGTAGCGTAGGCGAACGCCCGAGTTCACCTTGTTTACGTTCTGTCCGCCAGCTCCACTGCTGCGGAAGGTGTCCCACTTGATTTCACCCTCGTTGATTTCAATGTCAAAAGGCTCGGCCTCGGGAAGGATAGCTACCGAAGCCGCCGAGGTGTGGACGCGGCCTTGGGTCTCGGTGACTGGCACACGTTGCACACGATGTACGCCGCTCTCATACTTGAGAGTGCCATAAACGCCATTACCTGTGACACTGAATACAATTTCTTTGTATCCACCAGCGGCTCCTTCGCTGCACGATGACACTTCGATTTTCCAACCTTTGTTCTCGCAGTAACGAGTGTACATGCGTGCAAGGTCACCGGCAAAGAGTGCGGCTTCGTCGCCACCAGTGCCGCCACGAATCTCAATTATAGCGTTCTTTGAGTCTTCTGGATCTTCGGGGATAAGAAGCAGCTTGATTTTCTCTTCGAGTTTGGGCAGTTCCTCTTGATTGGAGTCAATCTCCTCTCGTGCCATCGCCCTCAGTTCCTCGTCGTTCTCACTGGCGAGCAGATCCTTGGCGTCCTCGATATCCTGTACCATTTTCTTGTATTCGTGGGTGACCTTGAGCAGGTTCTCAAGGCTCTTATATTCTTTGCTAAGTTTCACATAGCGCTTCTGGTCGGCAATCACCGATGGGTCGGTAATAAGGGTTTGAATCTCTTCAAACCGAGAGTCAAGTCCTTCCAGTCGCTCAAGTAATGTGTTATTTGCCATATCTGTCGTTTCAAATTTGGGTGCAAAGGTACAAAATATTTCCCAATCCCAACTTGGTAATTTGTGTTTATCCCAAGATTTTGCTAATTTTGTGCTGTTTTTTTCAAAGAAGTTAAGAAAATATGACAAAAGTATTACTGATAAACGGTTCTCCGCGTAAGGATGGCAACACCTTTATTGCGCTCAGTGAAATGGCTAAAACACTTAATGAGCAAGGTGTTGAGTCCGAGATTGTGTGGATTGGTGTGAAACCTGTGCGTGGCTGCATTGCTTGTGGAACATGTAAGATGAAAGGAGATGGCAAATGCACCTTTGACGACGACATTTGCAACGAGATGATTAAGAAGATAAATGCTGCCGATGCTTTAGTGGTTGGTTCTCCTGTCTATTATGGCCAGCCGACTGGGCAAGTGTTGTCATTAATTCAGCGAGCCTTCTATGCTGGCGCACTAGTTGATGGCAAACCTGCCGCTGCTGTGGCAGTGTGCCGTCGTGGTGGAGCTACTGCAGCCTTGCAAACCCTGATGATGCCTTTCCAGCTCAAGAATATGCCGCTTGTGACTTCGCAGTACTGGAACATTGTATATGGAATGAATAAAGGTGATTCCAGTCTTGACACCGAAGGTATGCAAACCATGCGTCAGCTTGGGCGCAACATGGCTTGGGTACTAAAGAACAAAGAGGCATCGGGATTGAATGCTCCTGAGGAAGAGCAGTGGCAGCCCATGCATTTTATCAGGTAGAGTAGTGGTGGCAAACAAGGGAAAAGTGTTAACGACAGCCGAGCAGGTGATTGCTCACATGCAATCGCTTGGCAATGAGCATCAGGCTTTGCATCTGATGCGTTTCTTCAAGACAGGGAAAGGTGACTATGGAGAAGGTGACAAGTTCTTGGGCATTAAAGTGCCCGAGACTCGCAAAGTGGTTGCTCAATGCAAATCTTTGCCACTAAGTGATGTGGAGAAACTGCTCGCCTCAAAGTGGCATGAGGTGCGATTGTGTGGTCTGCTGGTGCTTGTTGCGCAGTTTGATTCTATTTGTTCAAATCGTTTGCTTGACGATGAAAATGCTATTATCCGTCGCGATACCATTGTTGATTTTTATTTGAATCATGCTCGTAGTGCCAACAACTGGGACCTTGTCGACTTGTCGGTATATAAAATCCTGGGACGTTGGCTCATGGTGCCCTCAGCCTTGAGCGATGCACAAAAGTTGGAAACCATTGACCGACTTGCTGCAAGTGACAACCTCTGGGAGCAGCGCATGTCGATGGTGTGTACTATGGAGCCCCTCAAACAAGGCGAACCCTCGTTCACATTGCGTTATGCCGAGTGGCACCTGCATCACACTCACGATTTGATGCATAAAGCTGTTGGGTGGATGTTGCGTGAGATGGGCAAGCGAGTAAGCCTTGACTTGTTGCGAGATTTTTTGCAACATCATGCTCACGAGATGCCTCGCACCATGTTGCGTTATGCCATTGAACTCATGAGTGCCGAGGAACGAAAACTATGGTTGATGAAATGAGAGTAGAGAAGACATCAAACTGGTGGTTTCATGTTCTTGCCATCTTGGTTATAGTGGCGTGGGGAGCTTCGTTCCCCTGCACCCGGCTGTTGCTCGATGCCAATCTCACACCTACCGAGATATTCGTATATCGTTCGGCGATAGCCTATCTGGGACTTCTGCTGATATCGCGTTTCAACATCTCCTTTTGGGGGTGGCGCGACGAGACGCTGGCGGTGTTGTGTGGACTCACCGGTGGAGCTATGTACTTTGTGCTACAAAATATTGCGCTCAAATTGACTCTGCTTAGCGATGTGGTTATCGTGATTGCTATTAACCCGCTGTTGACCACCATCTTAGCGGCAATGTTCCTTAAGGAAGAGCATTTCTCATGGAAGATTCTACTAAGTTCGATGGTGGCGTTTGCTGGAGTGGCGGTGGTTACCTTCCGTGACGGATTTGTGTGGGGTAATGGACTGCTGGGCAATGTGCTGGCATTCTTGGCAGCTCTCTCTTGGGCAGTTTATAGCGTTATTCTCAAGCGAGTGCAAGGTCGCCACAGTACTCTCTCCATTACCCGCAAAGTGATGATTTACGGCACTTTGTGCGCTCTGCCAGTAATGTTGTTGGAGCCAATGACTTCCATTGCAACGTTGCTGCGAACCGACGTTCTTCTTAACATGCTGTTCCTGGCTTTGATTTGCTCAATGGCGGCATTCTTCATTTGGAACCTTGTTATTAAGAAGATTGGGGCCATCAGGTCAAGCAATTACCTCTACCTTGACCCAATAGTCTCAATAATAATAGGTGTGATAGTCCTTAACGAACGAGTGGGAGTTATCGCAGTAGTGGGCTGTGCTTTAGTGCTCTTGGGTGTCATTATGGTGGAGAAAATGACTACAAAAAACTAAATACTGATAACTGACAAATATAAAACTATGATTGACGAAATTTTGAAATTTAACCGTGAATTTGTGGAACGTGGCGATTACAAGCAGTATGTTACCGACAAGTACCCCAACAAGAAACTGGCTGTGCTCAGCTGCATGGACACCCGCCTCACCGAGCTGTTACCTGCTGCATTAGGACTTAAAAATGGTGATGCCAAGATAATAAAAAATGCCGGCGGGCTAATTATGTCGCCCTTCGATAGTGCCATGCGTTCGCTGCTGGTGGCAGTCTACGAACTTGGCGTGGAGGAAATAATGGTTGTGGCTCATACCACTTGTGGTGCCTGCCACATGTCGTTTGGGGAGTTTGAGCATCACATGCTCGAGCGTGGCATAAGCGAAGACACACTCGACACAATCAAGCACTGTGGCATAGACCTTGACCAGTGGCTTGAGGGCTTCCACGACACTCATCAATCGGTTATCAATACTGTTGAAACCATAACACATCATCCTTTATTGCCTCGTGATGTGGTGGTTCGAGGCTTTATTATTGACTCGGTGACTGGATCCCTTGAGGAAGTGCGGTGAAAATCGAAAAAAAACGTCACTTTACGATATTTTTTTCTATAAAATATTTTGAAAAGTTGTTTTTTTTGCTTGTGAATAAAAAAAAGTGGCAATATTGCTTGCATAATTCATTTTTTTACTAATTTCGCAAGCGAAAACAATATCATAAAAAAAATTAGATACTATGATTTACAAGTTTCTGATAGGTTCAGAAGATGCCGAGAATTTCAAGTTAGAAATCGCTATTGACAGCTCCGACACTTTCTTGAGGCTGCGTAACACCATCCTTGAGGCTGCTGGATATGACAAAAATCAAATGGACTCGTTTGTGATTTGTGATGAAGACTGGACAAAGGAGAAAGAGGTGACATATTACGATATGGAGACCGACTCTGACGAGGATATTTGGATCATGGAAGATACTCCTCTCGATGAGCTGCTCGAAGATGAAGGGCAAAAAATGAAGTTCGTCTTTGACTACATGACCGACCGATATTTCTATATGATTCTCAAGGAGACGGTTCCGGGAAAGAGTCTGCACGACCCTTTGTGCCAGCGCAAGGAGGGCAAAGCACCACAAGAGGTATTGGCTTCGGACGTTCTCGCCGAGGTTAAGCCAGTCAAGATAGACAATGCTATAGAGGAACTTGATGAAGACTTCTTTGTGGAAGAAGCGTTCAATGAGGAGGAACTTGCAGAGTTAAACGACGAGTTCAGAGAAGAGAACGAAGAAGATTTGTAAATTTTTTCAGGCATTAATTATAAATGAGAGCCTTGCGTCATCAACGCAAGGCTCTTAATTTGTCTATGGTTGCCGTTAAGATTAGGCTGTTGTGAAACGGTAGATCGTGCGGGTGTAATAGGTTTCACCAGGGCGCAGCTCACACGATGGATACTCAGGACAATTTGGAGTGTTAGGGTAGTGCTGAGTCTCAAAAGCTACAGCCGAGCGTGCAGGATAACCCACACCAAATTTACCTTTCAAGTTCTCATCAAGGAAATTACCGGTGTACATTTGTGCGGCAGGCTCGGTGGTGAGCATTTCCATCACAATACCTGTCACGGGTGACATAACTCTCAGCGCAACCTTGCTTATATCACCAGGATGATTGAGCGCGAAGCTGTGGTCGTAACCATTGCCGTTCTTGAGCTGTTCATTGTCGGCATTAATGTCCTGTCCTATAGGTTTTGGAGCGCGGAAATCAAAAGGTGTTCCTTCCACATCCATAAACGAACCGTCGGTTATGAGAGTCTCGTCGGCTGGAGTTATGCGATCGGCATCAACGGTGAGTACGTGGTTGTGGATGCTCGACGCCAAGTCGCCATTAAGATTGAAATAAGAATGGTTGGTGAGATTGACAATGGTTGGTTTGTCGGTCGTGGCACTATACTCGATATCGATAGCGTTGTCATCGGTCAAGGTATACACCACTTTCACGTTCAAGGTTCCAGGGAATCCCTCGGTTCCGTCTGGATCAACGAGTGTGAGCTCCAAGCGGTTGCCGTCTTGTTTGGCATCCCACACCTTCTTGTCGTAGCCAATAAGGCCACCATGCAAACAATGTGGACCATTGTTGATTGGTAGTGTGTATTCCACCCCATCGAGCATGAACTTTCCATAACCGATGCGGTTGCCGTAGCGACCTATCAGTGCACCGAAGTTGCCATCGTCGGCAAGATAGTTGGCAATGCTGTCATGCCCTAATTCTACGTCAGTGAGTTTGCCTTCTCGGTCGGGCACCATTAAACTCACGATGCGTCCACCGTAGTTGGTGATGCAAGCCTCTACGCCATTGTCATTGGTGAGCACAAAGAGTGCCACAGGCTTACCATCAATGGTGGTGATAAAGTTGTCGGGGTTGAGTCCCGATTTAGTCAATTTTGTCATGATAATTATTGATTGTTGATTAAAATAATCTTAACTATAATGAGTTATGATGCGCAAAGGTATAAAAAAATGATAAAAGTAAAGCACAAATTTGCACATATTATGAAAAATGCCGAATTTTGTCGGCTAATAATCAATAAGAAAGTAAATTTTAAACTTATGAAGATAAAGAAACTCACAATATTTTCGTTGGTCTTAGCTTTTCTCATAATGCCTATGGACGCTTTGGCCGATAGAAAGAGAAGCAAAAACAACAATAAAAGAGAGATTCGAAACGAAGAGTTTAATGCTAACCCAGTTCCGGCTCCAGCTGTCGTTCAGGAGTATGAGCAACCCGAACCAGATGTCAGGGAGGCTCCAGTTCGCATCAACGACATCAGCAAGCAAATGAGTGGTGAGTGGAACGTTGTTGAAGTTAATGGAGAGAGAGTTTCTTTGCCACGTGGCATGCGTGCTTTCCTGTGTTTTGATTTTAAATCTGAGATGATTTACGGCAACACTGGCGTTAATGATCTCAATGCTTCTTTCGAGATTAAGAGGGACAATAGGATTGAAGTCGAAAATTTGATAATGACAAAGAAGACGGCAAACGTATATGCTGCTCAAAATGTTGAACGTGAATTGCTGGGTGTACTCAGGGAATCACCAGCAATCTCTTTGTCTCACAAGCAAGATATTGTATATATGGAGCTTAAGGGCAAAGGTAGGCATGTTGTTAGACTACGTCGTCAAAACCTGGACTTCATGAATGGTGAATGGATTGTCAAGAGCGTTTATGGCAAGTATTTGGATATCCCTTCTAAAATTAGACTTGTCAATGATGTGAACGCTAAAACAGTCAACATCTTCAGCGAAGGGAATGTGATTAACGGTGTCATTTATATTGATCCTACTGTGGAATATGGTATAGAGTATGAGAATCTTATCTCAACACACAACCAATGGAGATATGTTGACAAAGAAACTCGTTTGCTAATTGCTCTTGAAGAGGTGCTATATTGCAGACGTGTTAATGACCGCGAAGTGGAACTTTACACCAAGGTGATTGACAAGAGTGGTCGACGTTATAGGGATAATGTTGTTGTGGTCCTCGAAAGAGATAGAAGGTATTAATATACTTACTCATCAGATGGTAGCTCTTCAATCATGTTGAGGAGCTTTTTTTGTTACACCGTTTCGATATTGTCACTTTTTTAGTTGACACTAATAATTCCTTACCGAAATATTATTGCTCATTTGTGAAACTTTTTGTAAATTTGCGACTGCAAAATTTCCGAAAAGTTTCACCTTATTATATATATTACAATGACAGTGAAAGTGAATGATTGCAGAATCAGGATATTTCGTGGTGCCACAGTGGGCGATGTGTTGTTGCGTTTTGTTGTGCGTAATGGTCTGGAACTTAGCGTGGTTCCATCGTTGCAGGTAACCGATCGATGGGGGCATCTTCTTGACCATGCGGCTCCATTGAGAGATAGACAAATTATCAAAATTATAAACCTATAAGATTATGAAAAAGTTTTTTTTATCAATTTTTACCTTTGTTCTGTTTTCAATTGTATGTGTGGCTCATGGCGAAACAGTGAGAATATTGTCGACCAATGATATGCACGCTGCGATTGACAAGATGCCACAACTTGCAACTATTGTTGATAGTCTGCGTGCTATAGACCCATCACTGCTGGTGCTCTCAGCTGGAGACAATCGCACTGGCAATCCTTACAACGACCTCTATCAACCTGTCTCTTACCCTATGATAGAGTTTATGAACCTCATAGGCTTTGACGCGTCGGCGTTTGGTAACCATGAGTATGATTCAAAGGTCGAAGGGCTTGCTAAAGTGACCGCATTGTCTAATTTCCAGTATCTTGTTGCTAATATTACTTGCCCGCCCGAGACTGGAATCCATGTGGTGCCTTATAAAGTGTTTGACGTTAAAGGTGTGAAGGTGGGAGTGCTTGGCATTACTCAGGTCGGTACTTTGGGCATCCCTGACACGCATCCCGATAATGTGAAAGGTCTGTCGTTCCAGCAGCCCGAGGTGGTCATCCCACAGTATAAATGGCTCACTGAGCAGTGCGACGTGAATGTGTTGCTAACACATGTGGGCTATGAGGTTGATTTGGAACTGGCAAAGCAGTTCCCTTATTATGATCTGATTGTGAGCAGCCACACTCACACCCAGCTTGAGGGCGGAGAGGTTCATAACGGTGTGCTCATCACACAGAACGGCTACCAATTGCCACGTGTCACGCTCACTACTATTGAGGTGGAGAACGGCAAAGTGGTAAGTAAGAGCGCCAAGAACATTTTAATTGACAAAACTATTCCACGTGCTGATGCTGCCGAAGCGTTGCTCAAGCATTTCAAGAGCAGCCCCGAGATGGAACGACAGATTGGTACTTTTACCACTGATATCTCGACCTACGACGCCCTCGGCGTGATGATGTGCGACGCGTGGAGAGCAGAGCTTGGTTGCGACATTGCCTTTGAGAACTATGGAGGAGTGCGCTATGATGTCTTCCATGCTGGTCCCATCACCGTTAAAGACATTCTTAATCTCGATCCATTTATGAACACAGCTGTGGTGATGACGCTCACAGGTAAAGAACTAAGCGACATGCTTGTAGCATGTTTCAAGGCCGACCGAAACCGCTTCCCCATCACCAGCGGATGCACGGCAATCGTCACTTATTCCGACCCAAACAAGACCGACATCAAGAAGCTTGAGCTTTTTGCTCCCGACGGTAAGAAACTCGACATGAAGAAGAAATATCGTGTGATGACCAACAACTATGTGGCGTCGATTTGTGACTCGCCACGACAGGATCAGGGCGAACGAGGCGACGAGACTACCAGCGACCTTATCATCCGTTGGCTCGAGAAGGTGAAATCTGTTGACTATCAAGGACGCACAAGCTTTACCGAGAAGTGGTAAAAACCTGCCTCTCGGGGTTGTTGATAACTTTTGCCGTAAAGTTATTAACAATTGTTTTTTGGTATTTTTATTGTGCGTAATTTTGCACGTTATTCGCAAATAAAAAAGAAACTAATACAAAAATACAGTGGAAAAGAAAACTTATACCTACGACGAGGCTTATCACGCTTCTTTAAAGTACTTTAAGGGCGACGAGCTTGCTGCGCGTGTGTGGGCAACGAAGTATGCTCTCAAGGACTCTTTTGGGCACCTTTATGAGCAGACTCCTGACGACATGCACCACCGCATCGCCAGCGAGATATCCCGCATTGAGAAAAAATATCCTAACCCGATGAGTGAGCAGCAAGTTTTTGACTTGCTCAAGAACTTCCGTTACATTGTGCCACAGGGTAGTCCTATGGCTGGCATTGGTAACAATTTCCAGATTGGCTCTCTCAGCAACTGCTTTGTGATTGGTCTTGACGGCCAACCTGACTCCTACGGAGGAATCATCAAGATTGACGAGGAGCAGGTTCAGCTCATGAAGCGCCGTGGTGGAGTGGGGCACGACCTGTCACACATCCGTCCTATGGGTTCGCCAGTTAAGAATTCAGCTCTGACCTCTACTGGCCTTGTGCCATTTATGGAGCGTTACAGCAACTCCACACGCGAGGTTGCACAAGATGGACGCCGTGGAGCCTTGATGCTCACAGTGAGCATTAAGCACCCTGACAGCGAGTCGTTTATCGATGCTAAGATGACCGAGGGTAAGGTGACTGGTGCCAATGTGTCGGTGCGCATCGATGATGCATTCATGCAGGCTGCTGTCGAAGGTACAGAGTATACTCAGCAGTATCCGATTGATGCCGAGGAGCCTACCTACACCAAGAAGATTGACGCCACCAAGCTCTGGAACAAGATTGTGCACAACGCTTGGAAGAGCGCCGAGCCTGGCGTGCTGTTCTGGGACACAATAACCCGTGAGGCTGTGCCCGATTGCTATGCCGACCTGGGATTCCGCACCATCTCGACTAACCCATGCGGCGAGATTCCTTTGTGTCCTTACGACAGTTGCCGATTGATTGCTGTGAATCTATACAGCTATGTTGTGAATCCGTTCACTAAGGATGCTTACTTCGATTTTGAGAAGTTTGCCAAGCACATTGGCTATGCTCAGCGCATGATGGACGATATCATCGACCTGGAGATGGAGAAGATTGAGGCCATCCTTGCTAAGATTAAGCAAGACCCTGAGACCGAAGAGGTTAAACAAACGGAGTTAAACCTTTGGAAGAAGATTAGAAACAAGACTCTCAAGGGACGTCGCACTGGTGTGGGTACTACTGCCGAGGGTGATATGGTAGCTGCTATGGGACTCACTTATGGTACTGAAGAGGCTACTGAGTTCTCGGTGTCGGTTCACAAGGCTCTTGCACTTGCAGCCTACCGTTCATCGGTTAATATGGCGCGCGAACGTGGCGCTTTCGAGATTTATGATGCTAAGCGTGAGGAGAACAACCCATTCATTCAGCGCATCAGGGAGGCCGACCCAGAGCTTTATGACTTGATGGTGAAATATGGACGCCGTAACATAGCATGCCTTACTATTGCACCAACAGGTACAACGAGTATTTTGACACAAACCACTTCGGGTATCGAACCCGTGTTCCTGCCTGTTTACAAGCGTCGTCGCAAGGTGAACCCCAGCGACAAGGATGTGCGTGTCGACTATGTTGATGAGTCGGGCGATTCGTTCGAGGAGTATATCGTTTATCACCACAAGTTCATCACTTGGATGGAGGCCAATGGATTGGAGGTACGCAGCGACTACAGCCAGGAACAAATCGAGGAACTGGTGGCTCGCTCGCCTTATTACAAGGCTACAAGCAATGATGTGGACTGGCTCAACAAGGTGCGAATGCAGGGTGCGGTGCAAAAATGGGTGGACCACAGTATCAGTGTGACAATCAACTTGCCTAATGACATCAGTGAGGAGATGGTAGGCAAACTCTATGTAGAGGCTTGGCGCTCAGGATGCAAGGGATGTACAGTTTATCGTGACGGCTCACGTAGTGGTGTGCTCATCTCACTCTCAGGCGACGGTAAGAACAAGAAAAAGAAGGGCGAAAAAGCTGGTCACTACATGGCCGAGGAGGAGCACATTCTCAAACGTCCAATGGAGCTGGAGGCCGATGTGGTGCGCTTCCAGAACAACAAGGAGAAGTGGATTGCTTTCATCGGACTTATCGACAACCGCCCATATGAGATATTCACTGGTATTGCCGACGATGAGGAGGGCATCTTCTGCCCCAAGTCGGTGACTAAGGGTAAGATTATCAAGGTGAAGGAGAATGGCGAGAAGCGTTATGACTTCCAGTTTATAAACAAGCGTGGTTTCAAGACCACAATTGAGGGTTTGAGCGAGAAGTTCAACCCCGAGTTCTGGAACTATGCCAAGCTTATCTCGGGAGTGCTCCGCTACGGTATGCCTATCGAGCAGGTGCTCAAACTCGTCGCAAGTCTGGAGCTCGACAACAAGAGCATCAACACTTGGAAGATGGGCGTGGAACGTGCTCTCAAGAAGTATCTTCCTAACGGTACCAAACTGAGCGGACAAACTTGCCCCAACTGTGGCCAAGAAACCCTCGTCTACCAAGAAGGTTGCCTAATCTGCACCAACTGCGGCACCTCCCGCTGCGGGTAGCAGCATTCAAGAGTGAAGCGGGAGCTGAACTTGCAAGGTGGCGCCTTGCGACCTATCAACTGATTGTCCTTTAATGAATTGATGCAATCAGTCTGCAGGTCGTGAGGCACCTCCTGTCTCGTGGAACAACTGTCTGGAGTTTCTGGGCAATCTCAATTAGTTGTCCGTCAATCTGCGCTCAAGGAATGTCGTGAGAGCAGCAAGTAGTTGTGGCAAATCTGATGGCAGGGTAGTGCTGTGATACACTGCTATGCCGTCAATGCCCGTTGACATAAGTTTTTCGAGACTCATATCAGGTGCGAAGGTCGCTACCACAGGCTCATCGAGGTTGCTGTCACGCATTTGTTGCACTATTCTTTGGCAGTTGTCTAAATCTGAGCCTTTTACAGCGATGTAGTCAATAGCCGTTCGTGGAAGGAATGGCACTTGCGCTGAGTCCTCTATCGTAACCCCCATAATAGGCTCCTCTCCCAGCGCTTTGCGCGTTTCGATAAGAGTGGGCAAATAGCTTGCTGTCAAATGAATCCCTGCCAGCTTGAGCCGTATGACCATATCCACGTCGTTCTCAACCGATAGAAACGCCTCACAATCACTGCATTTCTCCTGCAAAGCCTTTACTAAAGGTTCAATGTCATTTTTAGGCACTTCACTCAGGTCCACTCTTATCCATCGGCAACCTTTGTCGAGTGCTTGGTTGGTGATGCTTACTATCTCGCTTGCGCTGTTGCCACTTATCAAGTATTGTAACATTGTCTTCTCTTAGATTTTTGCTGCAAAAATAGTGGAATTTCGGCGAAAAAGTGGAAAAAGAGTCGATTTTTATAAAAATAATATTTATTTTGTATTGCAGTCGAGAAATTATTTGTACCTTTGTAAAATTTTGGAGAACTATGGCAAATGAGTTGCAACAAACGCTGGCAAGAATCATCAACAAGAGCAATATCTTGGTTGAGAAATATCATGCGCTGGAGGACGTTAACAGCCAGCTCGCCAGCGAGAAGGAGCAACTCGAAAAAGAGATAGAGCAAATAAAGAGAGACAATGAGAGGTTAACTCAAGAAATTGAGTATTTGAAGATGGCACGTGTTGTCACTCCTAATCTCGACGATGTGGAAAAAGCCAGAACCACAATCTCCACATTAGTGCGGGACATTGACAAATGCATCGCTCAACTTAATGAATGATGCACGATTATGGCAACTGACGATAAAAATTTAAATATAAAGATAAGAATTGCCGATGTTGAGCCCATTGCGCTCACCATCCCACGCGACGAGGAAGCAAGCTACCGCGAGGCCGAGAAGCTTGTCAACACCTTGTGGAACAAGTGGATCGACAAGTTTGAGGGCGACAACTCCTCACAGCGAGTCATGGCAATGGTTGCGTTTCAGTTTGCAAGACTTTATTCTAAGTCTTATAATCAAAATGTCGCTGTGAACAAATTCCTCACCGCTTTTGAGCAGCAGCTCAACGATGTTGTGGTGAAGATATGACATGACGCTTTGCATGGGGTATTACGTCCCGACAAGGCGCTATAATATTGAATTTATAGGTTCCTGCACTACTCTTTAGCAAGGACCGCTATGATAGCGGAATGACTTGCGGTGAGCAGTGCTTTTTTATTTATAATTAAAATTTTTATAATGGACATAGTAATTTATATCGTAATCGCAATCGTGGCGTTGATTATAGGCGCCGTTATCGCAAGCATTATTTCAAAGCGCAGCGCTAAATCGCATGCCAATACGATTGTGGAGAAAGCTAAACTCGAAGCAGAGGTGCTCAAGAATAACGAGGTGCTCAAAGGCAAGGAAGAAGGTCTTGCCATTAAGAGCGAGAGCGAAAAGCAGGCCAACGCACGCCTGGCTAAGGTGCAGTCGAGTGAGGCAAAACTGAAACAGCGTGAGATACAGCTCAACCAACAGCAACAAGAGTTGCAGCGCAAGAAGACCGAGACCGACAACCTGAAGGTTAATCTCGACAACCAACTTTCAGTACTTGAAGATCGCAAGAAAGAAGTTGATAAGATGGAGATGAAGGTGCGTGACACTCTCGAGCA
The DNA here is from genome assembly GCA_905233845.1 of uncultured Muribaculaceae bacterium. Taxonomy (GTDB): domain Bacteria; phylum Bacteroidota; class Bacteroidia; order Bacteroidales; family Muribaculaceae; genus Sodaliphilus. The sequence goes on from CAJOFH010000001.1 coordinate 73,999, forward strand.
CGTGAGCGGACTTTCGGCCGAGGAAGCCAAGGAGAAACTCGTTGAGTCGCTCAAGGACGAGGCCAAGACTGCTGCCGCAAGCTATATCAATGATATTATGGACGATGCTAAGCTAACCGCCAATAAGGAGGCCAAGCGCATCATTGTGGCTACCATTCAGCGAGTTGCCACTGAGACCGCTATCGAGAATGCTGTGACTGTGTTCCACATCGACAACGACGAGATGAAGGGACGCATCATTGGGCGCGAGGGTCGCAATATCCGCGCTCTGGAGTCGGCTACTGGTATCGAGATTATCGTTGACGACACACCCGAGGCTATCGTGCTCTCAAGTTTCGACCCTGTGCGCCGTGAGATTGCCCGCTTAGCTCTGCATCAGCTGGTTGCCGACGGTCGCATCCATCCCGCACGTATCGAGGAGGTGGTAGCTAAAGTTCGCCGTCAAGTTGAGGACGAGATTATCGAGACTGGTAAGCGCACTGCTATCGACTTGGGTATCCATGGCTTGCATCCTGAGCTCATTCGTCTCATTGGTAAGATGAAATATCGTTCAAGCTACGGTCAGAACTTGCTTCAGCACTCACGCGAAACAGCCAACCTGTGTGCTGTGATGGCAAGTGAGCTTGGTTTGAATCCCAAAAAGGCGCGCCGCGCGGGTCTGCTGCACGACATTGGCAAGGTGCCCGATGATGAGCCCGAATTGCCACACGCTCAGTTGGGTATGAAGCTCGCCGAGAAATACAAGGAGAAAGCCGACATCTGCAACGCCATTGGTGCTCACCACGACGAGGAAGAGGCTACAAGCCTTTATGCTCCTATCGTACAAGTGTGCGACGCTATCTCGGGTGCTCGCCCAGGTGCTCGCCGCGAGGTGGTGGAAGCCTATATCAAGCGTCTTAACGACCTTGAGAAGCTGGCGATGTCTTATCCTGGTGTTGTCAAGACCTATGCGATACAGGCTGGTCGTGAGCTACGTGTTATAGTTGGCGCCGACAAGATTAGCGACCAGGAGACCGAGAAACTCTCGACCGAGATAGCTCAGAAGATTCAAGACGAGATGACCTATCCAGGACAGGTGCGCATCACCGTGATCCGTGAGACACGTGCCGTGAGCTTCGCAAAATAAAGATGTGAGAAATGGATGAGATTAATAACCCATTAACTTCACCCGAACAGCTCAGCACCAGCAAGCCTGAATCTTGCAAGAAGTCGTGTGAAAACTGTTGCGCTGGCCGTTGCAACCTCGACAGTTACAACTGGCTTGATGACGTGCCCGGTGGAAAGAATGACTTTGACATCGTTGAAGTCCATTTCAAGAACACCAGGCGTGGATTCTATCGCAACTCGGCGAAGCTTGACCTCAAGCAAGGTGATGTGGTGGCAGTGGAAGCCAATCCTGGCCATGATATTGGCACGGTGGCGCTCACTGGCAACCTGGTGAAGCTGCAGATGAAGCGTACGCGTCTCAGACCCGATGCCGAGATACTGCGTGTCTTCCGTAAAGCTAAACCTGCCGACATCGAACGATTTGAGCAGGCTAAGGCTAAGGAGGTTGACACCATGATTCGCTCGCGACAGATTGCCAAGGATTTGGGTTTGGAGATGAAAATTGGCGATGTGGAGTATCAGGGCGACGGCAACAAGGCTATTTTCTACTATATCGCCGATGGACGCGTTGACTTCCGTCAACTCATCAAGGTGCTCGCCGATGTGTTCAAGATTCGAGTGGAGATGAAGCAGATTGGTGCTCGTCAGGAAGCTGGGCGAATCGGTGGAATAGGCCCCTGTGGGCGACCGCTGTGCTGCGCCAGCTGGATGAGCACGTTTGTCTCGGTGGCTACTGGAGCGGCACGATATCAAGAGGTGTCGCTCAATCCACAGAAGCTGGCAGGTCAGTGCGCAAAGCTCAAGTGCTGCATTAACTTTGAGGTTGATACTTATGTTGAGGCGGCAAAGTCGTTGCCTAAACGAGACATTGTTCTCGAAACCGAAGATAATACTTATTATCACTTTAAGACCGATATTCTAAAGCAGGAGATGAGCTACTCAACTGAGAAGGGAGTGCCCGTCGATTTGGTGACTATCACACCTGAACGTGTTAGAGAGGTTATAGCACTCAATAATGAGGGTGTTAAGCCTGAACGTTTGGAAGGGTCGGAATATGAAGCGAAAAATGAGCGCAGCGCTTATGGCGACCTCGTGGGGCAGGATAGTATTAACCGCTTTGACAACGCCAAGAAAAAGAAGAAAAAGAAAAACCGCAACAAAGGTGGACAACAACCTGCTGCCAATAAGGAGAAGCAGCAAGCTGTGAAGGAACAAAACAAGAAAGGGGGATTTAATCAGGAACGTCAGCGCAAGGGGCGTGATAGCCGCCGATTTACAGGCGCTCCAGTTGCTCAACCCACTGGATTGAAAGAGTTCCGACCACGTAACCCCGACAAGCGGCCAAAGAATAATCCGAGCAATCGCACCGATCGCTCAAATCGTACGAATGACAACAGTGACAAGTAGTATAAACAAAATATTATCTCAGCACTTTGTCATTATGGCGACGTTGATACTATGTGCTTTGTCTTGCTTGAACGCTTGCTCGTTTGGGCAAGACAAATCGGCACATTTCAAAACCCTCCCCGACGAGGGTTGGAACAAGGGCATGTCTATTAAGTTCACGCCCGAGTATGCCGACTCGTCGCTTACCTACGACATCGAGCTGGCTGTGAGGCACAACAACGACTATCAGTTCAGCAACTTGAGCCTCGTGGTCGACCTTATCGACAGCGTGAAGAATGTGAACCGCAACAACATCGACTTTGAGCTCAGCGACGGCTATGGCAACTGGAAGGGCTCGGGATTTGGGGCCATTTACCAAGCGAGCGTAGTGATCGCTCAAGGTGTCACTCCCTCGCAGGTGGGGGCGATAGTTGTGTGGCAAGCGATGAACAATTGCGACGTGGTGAAAAATGTTACCGACATTGGAGTGATTGTTACCCCAAGCAAATAATAAACTTATGGACTGCAGCCTCGCTAATATCGACTCGATAATCTTTGACATGGACGGCACTCTTTGGAACGCCACCGATAGCTATGCCAAGATTTGGAATGTCACGTGCCACGACTTTGGCATGGAGGCCGGTTTCATGGGCAAGGACTTGGTGCAGTTTATGGGTATGAGCATCGAGAGCATCATTGAGCATCTGTTGGGCAGGAATATGACTGTCGACAAGGCTGTTTTTCTTAAACGACTGATGGAGAACGAGGATGCCTTGATGCCGCAACTGGGCGGTGTGATGTTCTCGGGTGTAAAGGAATCACTCGAGAAACTAAGCGTTGATTTTAGGCTCTTTATGCTCAGCAATTGCTCGGCAAGAGGACTCAAAAACTTTGTGAACTACACTGGCACCGCTCATCTCTTTGAGGGGTTGCTCACGCAGGGAGAGCGGCCTGTCGAGAAGTGTGAGAACTTGCAATACTTGGCGAGCAAGTTCTCGCTCAAGAACCCTACCTATGTGGGAGATACACAGGGCGACTGCAACCAATGTCACGCAGCTGGCATGCCATTCACTTATGCCGCTTGGGGATTTGGACATTGCGATAACGCCGAGTGGAAGTTCAACACAATCGAAGAAATGACCATGAACTTTTTGAATACCAAAACCTTACAATAGTAAAAACCTTGTGTGATGATAACCAAAAGTAATGCTAAGAATACGATAGTCCAGCTATTTAAATATGGAGTAATAGGCGTGATGAACACTCTCATTACTGCCATTTCGTTCTATCTGCTTAATACTTGGCTGGGGGTGCCTTACGGCCCTGCTAACATCATTGGATATGTGCTTGGTGTGATTAACAGTTTCATTTGGAACCGAAATTGGGTATTTAAAAACAAGAAGAATCTAAAGCGGCAAGCTTTGCTTTTTGGCTGTGGTTTCTTCATCTGCTGGCTGCTGCAAGGTGGAGTGAGTCTCTTGCTGCTCGAGGGCCTTGGATGGAAGAATTTGCCAGTCGACACTATTCCTTTCCTCCCCATGGAGAAAGCTGGACAGAACATCGTAATGATAATATCGATGGTTGTCTATACTATTGCCAACTATATCTATAACCGCACAGTTACTTTCAAGGTGAAAGAAGAAACTCAAGAAACAACAGAAACAAACTAATACTTTCCAAATTATGAAAAAAGCATTAATTATGTTGGTGGCAATTGTTGCCATGACGATTCAATCACATGCTGTGTCGCACATTTACCGCGGCAACAGTACCTATACGAGCGACATTATCGCCACATGGGACGGACGTTACCTCTATCGCGGAAACAGCACCTATTCGGTGGACATCCTGCTCACCTTCGATGGCAAATACCTATATGCCGGTCGCAGCACCTACAGCAGCGACATCATGGGCACATGGGACGGACGTTACCTCTTTCAAGGTCGCAGCAGCTACTCCAGCGACATCATCGTCACTTGGGATGGTCAATATCTTTATGAGGGCCGAAGCACCTATAATAGTGACATCATGAACACTGTCACAGGAAAGCATGTCTACCGTGGGCGCAGCACCTACACCAGCGACATCATTTACACCATCAAGGGACACATTCCCATTCCTGTACTAATCACCTTATTGTAATAAATCCTAATTACCGATTCGGGATAAAAAACTCAACCGGCACAAGGCGGGTTGAGTTTTTTGTAATCAGATCGTTTCTCTTAGAATAAATACGGCTCGGCTGAGAGCCGTTAAGAATCTGGGTTAGCCCAGATAAGATTTCAGCAGCTTGCTCTTTTGGCCCTTGAGGCGGCGGATAGCTTTCTCCTTGATCTGGCGCACGCGCTCACGAGTGAGGTCGAACTTTGCACCAATCTCTTCGAGGGTCATCTCTTGGCAACCAATGCCGAAGAACATCTTAAGAATGTCGCGCTCACGAGGGTTGAGCTGGTCAAGAGCTCGGTTCACCTCTTTCGACAACGACTCCTGGTTCAACGACTGGTCGGCCATTGGAGAATCCTCGTTAGGGAGAACGTCAAGAAGGCTGTTGTCCTCGCCGTCGACAAATGGAGCGTCGACTGACACGTGACGGCCACTAACCTTCATCGCATCCGAAATCTTATCAACAGGAACATCAAGTTGCTCAGCGAGCTCGGCTGCCGATGGACGGCGCTCGTGCTCCTGCTCGAAACGAGACTGAGCCTTGCTAATCTTGTTGATAGACCCCACCTGGTTCAGAGGAAGCCTTACGATTCTCGACTGCTCGGCGAGAGCTTGAAGAATCGATTGGCGAATCCACCAAACGGCGTAGGAGATAAACTTGAAGCCACGAGTCTCGTCAAATTTCTGAGCTGCCTTAATCAGGCCTAAATTACCTTCATCGATCAAGTCAGGAAGACTCAATCCCTGGTTTTGGTACTGCTTTGCTACAGAAACCACGAAACGCAAGTTTGCGCTTACAAGTTTGTCGAGTGCTGCTTGATCACCTTGTTTAATCTTTTGAGCCAACTCTACTTCCTCGTCAACGGTGATAAGGTCCTTGCGGCCTATCTCCTGCAAGTACTTGTCGAGTGATGCGCTCTCACGATTGGTGATCGATTTTGTGATTTTTAGTTGTCTCATACTGAAATGTAGAGTTTAAGCTTGCAAAATTACAAAAATTCACGCATATAAGATGTAACTTAGTGTCCAAAAGTTTAATCTATTAACTTTGTTTAATCGATTTGGGGCTTGATTTAAGGGTTGTTAACTAAAAATGCCGCAAAAAGTAGTGTTTGCCTTGGTCATAAAAACTGCTTTCGCAGGATTAATGTAAAATTCATGGGTTAAAAAGCGAGCGGCCATGACGGCCACTCGCTTTGAGATTTATTAAAAACTTGTGCTTATGAGTTTCGGGGATTATTCTTCTTCGGGATCGGCGAGGTCAACGGCACGATATACCTTCTTCCCGGTTGTGGTGATGCCAGTGATGAACATCACCTTGTCACTCTCCTTGTCACGCATGATGGCATTGTAGATGTCCTCTACTTCATCTTGGTTGTTGACGCGGATGTTGTTGATGTCGGTGATGATGAATCCGTTGGTGATGCCAGCGCTTTTGAACTTGCCTTCCCTGATGCCGCTCACTTTCACACCATTGCTAATTCTAAGCTCTTCCTTCTCCTCAGCGGTGAGTGGTGTGAAGGCGCACCCCAGTGAGGTGAAGTCGCTGTTCTTGGTGATGCGTGTGGTGCCTTGGTCGTTCTTGAAGATAACATCGGCAGTCTTGAGTTTGTTGTCGCGGTAGTACTTGATGGTTGCTTTGTCGCCAGGGCGCAGTTTGCTCATCTCTTCCAGCATCTGTGCGCCATTCTTGACGGTGACACCATTCAGGCCAACAATCACGTCGCCCTCGCGGATGCCGGCTTCCTTGGCAGCGCTGAGGTCATTCACCTTATTAATATATACGCCCTCGGTAGTGGCGCTGATATTGTTCTCCTTGGCTTTTTCAGCATCGAGCTCGGTGAACTGGATGCCAAGCACTGCGCGTTGAACGCTGCCATATTGCTTGATGTCGGTGATAATCTTTTTCACTACCGATGATGGGATGGCAAACGAGTGTCCGGCATAATAGCCAGTCTGCGAGTAAATCATTGTATTGATTCCAATGAGCTCTCCGTCAACATTTACGAGCGCGCCACCGCTGTTGCCAGGGTTAACTGCAGCATCGTGCTGGATGAACGACTCGATGCCAAGGTTGTTGCCCTTGTTGATGCCACGAGCCTTGGCACTAACGATACCTGCTGTAACCGATGAGTTGAGTCCAAATGGATTGCCCACGGCAAGAACCCACTCGCCAACCTTCACGTTGTCGCTGTTGCCGAAAATGATGGGGCTGAGCTTGGTGGCTGGTATCTTGAGTAGGGCAATATCGGTGTTGGGGTCGGTGCCTATTACTCTTGCGTTAAACTTGCGGTTGTCGTTGAGGGTCACCTCAAGCTTCTCGGCACCATCAATCACGTGGTTGTTGGTGACAATGTAACCATCTTCGCTAATAATCACGCCCGAACCCTGTCCTTTGGCTTGGGGCTCCTGCTTCTGCTTCTGCTGTGGCTGTTGCTGTTGTGGCTGCTGACGGCGCAAGCCTCCTTGACCGCCAAAGCCAGGGCCAAAGAAGAACTCAAACGGGTCAAAGTCTCCGCCGTAGTATTGCTGCTGGCGTGGAGTGGCAAATGACTTGATGCTTACTACTGAATTGATGGTGCTCTCGGCTGCCTTTGTGAAGTCGAGAGCATTGCCATATCGTCCTGATGATGAGGCGGAGCGTGTTGATGTCTTCACTAAACCATCATCCTTGACTTGTGCAGTGTCGGATGACGACTGGATGTAAATGTCGCGGATTTTCTCTACTCCCGAGGTGGCGAGTAGGGTGGTGGCAGAACCCATAACCGAGGCTGCTACCATCAATAATGCTAATTTTTTAGTGTTTGTCATAATCTTTATATGTTAAAATTGTGGTCAAATTTAAAACTGCAATAGTTAAAATTAACTTTTGAAATTCGAACGTAAAAGTACATCCTTTTATTACAAAAACAATGCCGTAGCCCTTGATTTTAAACTAAATTAAGACCACTAGCACTAGTTTTTTATTTCTTTAATAATGCATAATGAAAAAGTCACTTTTTGTCATTTCCTTACTTTTCTTCGTCTGTCAAGTTGACGTGAGTGTCGATATCCTTACTCAGTGTACACCTATTTATAATTAAAAAGTGATAAATATTTTCCTCTCATGCCGGTTGATTTAATTAAAGTTGCTATATTTGCAAGTTAATAATGAAAAATCTACACATTAAATATATTATAACCGCTATTGTGATGTTGATGGCGCTGACGATGGAGGCACAAACCGCTTCGATTGACAATAGTTCAGCATTAAAGTCCAAGAAAGTTCAGGTGGAGCCCAGCTACGCATGGTCCATAAGTGAGCCATTGGGGCTGCATTATGAGTCAACCATCGACACGTTGTTCCTGAACTATCACAAGGAATCGATACCATCGCATCAGAGCAATGCATGGGCAACTACTGGCAACTTTGGCGCATCAGGACAAAACCAAATCTTCTTTGAGCGTAAACCAATCAGCGATTTCTTTTTTGAAGATGCTATCGAGAGTTGGCTGCCAAGTGTCTCGACACAGAGATATTACAACACGCGCATCCCCATGACTTTGATTTCCCATACTACCGGTGGCAACAAATATAGCAATCAAGACCGCACCAAGGTGACATTCTCAGGAAATGTGGGTAAGCCCATTCAGGTGGGTGCTGCTATGGACTATATCTACTCGAAAGGATCATATAACTATCAGGCCGACAAAAACTTTCGTTGGAGTCTCTTTGGGAGCTACATTGGTGACCGCTACGAGATGCAGACGTTCTTCAATAGCTACAACTACATGGGCAAGGAAAATGGCGGCATAACTGATGACCTGTATATCACCGACCCAGCCAGCGTTCAGGGTGGTGAGAGCAAGGTCGACAACAAGAGCATCCCAACCAATCTCATTGCCGCGCAAAGCAAACTCATGGGCCAAGAGTTCTATATGAACCATAGCTATAATGTGGGGCATTATCGTTATCAGCGTGACTCGGTGACCGACACGATAATAGGACGTACCTATATCCCGGTAACACGATTCATATGGACTTTCGACTTCAAGAATGTTAAGCACAACTTCTTGAACCAGAATGCTGTGCAGGATACTCTACAGTTTCCAAACACCTATCTGTCGCTGGGTGGCACCGATGAGTCAACGCGTTTTTGGCGACTGCGCAACACCATTGGCATATCATTGCTCGAGGGCTTTAACAAGTATGCCAAGTTTGGCTTTGCTGCCTATGGCACTCACGAGATGCGTTACTACAAGCAGGTGGCCGATACTGTCTCGGGTATGATGCTTCCCGATGGGTTGCAGCAACTGCCAGTGCAGGTCGATGCCAGTGAGTCGCAACAGCTCTTCTGGCTTGGTGGTCAGCTCACTAAGCAGCGAGGCTCGATATTGACTTATAGTGCAACGGCACAATTTGGTGTGCTGGGCGATGTCGCTGGCGACATCGATGTGGAAGGAAATCTGCGCACACGCTTCAAGCTTCTTGGTGACACCGTTTCGCTCACGGCTTATGGTTATTTCAAGAATCTTGCTCCTCCCTATCTGCTCAAGAAATTCATTTCCAACCATTATGCATGGGACAATGACTTTTCTAAGGTGCAGCGTTTCAGACTGGGAGGTATATTAGACCTTCCATGGATTCACACTCGTGTGAATGTGGGATATGAGACTTTAAATAACTATGTTTACTTCAATTCTAATGCTCTTCCCGAACAGGCTGGTAGTGCGGTACACGTACTTCATGCTTCACTGACCAACCATCTGGGGTTTGGAATTTTCAACTGGGACAACGAGTTGAACTATCAAACATCATCAAGCGATGAAGTGTTGCCATTACCCAAGTTTGCTATTTACAGTAATATGTACCTGAAATTCAAGGTGGCTCGAGTGCTCGATGTGCAAGTTGGTGTTGACTGCAACTACTATACTAGATACTTTGCGCCAAGCTACAGTCCTGCCACCATGGTGTTCTACAATCAGCGTGAAGTGGAGTGCGGAAACTTTGCTTTTGCCGATGTCTATGCCAACTTCAAGCTCAAGAAAGCCCGTTTCTATGTTATGTACAGTCATGCTAACAAAGGTTTGATAGGAGGCAACAACTATTTCTCGATGCCTCATTATCCTTTGAATCCCGGGCGATTCCAGTTTGGAGTATCGGTCGACTTCGTCAACTGACAGAATGACAATAAAAATATAAAAATTTCTCAACGAAATGTTTAAGAAGATATCTCAAACCAAGAAATGGCAATTAGTGCTTTATGCTGTGCTGCTTATTGCTGTGATCGCGATCATGTTCATGTTGCGCAATTGCGACGGCAAGGATGGGCTTTTGGGTGCACATTCTCGAGCCGACAAGTCAAGTGGAGGTGATACAATCGATGTCGCCATCGAGTATTCACCACTCTCTTTCTACACCTATAAAGACACAACAGGCGGATTTAACTATGATTTCTTGCGTCTGCTCAGCGAGACTACTGGAATGATATTTAAGTATCATCCCATTGTGAGTCTGCAGAGTGCCCTCGATGGATTGAAGAATGGCATGTATGATGTGATGGCGGCACAATTTCCTGTCACTCGAGAGAATAAGGAACGTTACTTGTTTACATCAGCACTATATCTTGACAACCAGGTGCTTGTGCAACGCAATGATAGTGTGTTGCCAATTAATAGTCAGCTTGACCTTGCAGGCGACACTGTAAACATAGTTAAGGGCTCACCAATGCGAGATAGAATCATTAGCCTCTCGAGAGAGATAGGTGACACTATTTACGTGGTGCAGGATTCAGTTTATGGTCCAGAGCAATTGTTCATGATGGTGGCCACTGGAGACATCAAGCTAGCCGTGATCAATGAATCAATTGCCAAGAAAATGGCGGCAACTCATCCTAATGTAGATGTGTCGCAGGCCATTAGCTTTACTCAGTTTCAGTCACTCACTTTGGAAAAAAGCAACACAAAACTGTGTAATAAGCTTAACGAAGGTATTCTCAAAGTTAAGAAGGATCCTCGTTATAAGGAACTGTTGCAGAAGTATTTTTCTCAATAGAAAAAACAATCTTCATGCTTCTGTTGTCGATATCTGAAATGTTGTCTTCTGAGGGATGGCTCAACCAGTCGCTCTCTGAAATCAATGAGTTCCTTTGGGGCTGGCATTGGCACAGCATCATTGGGGTGTTGGTTCTGTGTGGCATATATTTCACTATTCGCACGCGCTTTGTGCAGTTCAGAATGGTTCCCGAGATGTTTCGACTCTTGGGTGAATCGTTACCTAAGAAGAACGCCAAGAAACAAGTGTCATCGTTTCAGGCATTTGCCGTGTCGGTGGCTACACGTGTGGGAACCGGAAATCTTGCGGGGGTAGCGGGTGCTATAGCTGTTGGAGGACCTGGGGCAGTGTTCTGGATGTGGATGATTGCTTTGATAGGGGCAGCAACGGCTTTCGTGGAGTCGACACTGGCTCAGCTCTACAAGCGTCGTCATGGTGAATCATTCATTGGTGGCCCTGCCTACTACATCCTTCACGGTATACATTGGAGGTGGATGGCTGCACTCTTTGCAGTGCTAATGATTCTCACATTCGGTCTCTCTTACAACTCCATACAAAGCAACACAATCGCCGAGGCAATGAATAGCGCGTTTGGCTTTGATACAACCATAGTTGGCATTGCCCTAACAGTGCTATCGCTGGTGATAGTCTTTGGCGGTATTCACCGCATTGCACTGGTCAGCAGCGTTGTAGTGCCTCTTATGGCAATTGGCTACTTTGTTCTGGCGCTGGTGATTATCTTCATGAATTTGAATCTTATACCCGAAGTTTTCAAGTTGATAGTCGACAATGCGTTCGGCATTGGGCCAATGGCCGGAGGAATGGTGGGCGTAGCAATGCGCGAAGGTATTAGGCGAGGGCTCTTCAGCAATGAGGCTGGCGAGGGCTCTGCTCCTAATGTCGCCGCCACAGCAATGGTCTCACATCCTGTGAAGCAAGGATTGATACAGTCTCTAGGTGTGTTCACCGACACTTTGCTTGTGTGCTCATGCACCGCATTTATCATATTGATTAGTGGGCTTTACGACAATGGAACCATGGAGGGTATCACTCTCACTCAGTCAGCAATGGAGGCTCAGGTTGGCTCTTCAGGAAAACTCTTTATCGCCATTGCCATCTTCTTTTTCGCTTTCAGCAGCATTATTGGTAATTACTACTATGGCGAGGCCAACATCCTGTTCCTTACCCGTAAGAAGTGGGTGTTAACCATTTACCGGCTTCTTTCAGGTGGGTTTATGGTGATGTTGGGCGCTTTGGCCAGTCTGAAAATAGTATGGAATTTAGGAGAGGTCTTCATGGCATTAATCACATTGTGCAACTTGGTGGCTATCATATTGTTGGGCAAGCACGCGTTCGTTCTGCTCAAGGACTACCGAAGCCAAAAACGACAAGGCATAAAGAGCCCGGAGTTCAAACGCTCATCGATGCCGGCAATTGAGAAGGACCTTGATGCCTGGGAATAGTATACTATTAATAACACATATAATTCTAAAAACAATGAACATCAGTAAAAAAATGCAAGACGCGTTTAACGCGCAAATTACAGCTGAGCTTTATTCGTCTAATATCTATCTTAACATGGCATTCTGGCTGCGTAAAGAGGGATGGAAAGGTTTCGCCGATTGGATGTTTAAGCAAAGCAATGAAGAGAAAGAGCATGCGCTCGACATGGCTAATTTTGTAATTGACCGTGGGGGAGAAGTAGTTGTCGACACTATCGACAAACCAAAAGGTGGTTTCAAGGACCCAAAAGATGTTTTTGAGCAGACGTTAGCTCATGAGCAATGGGTGACTGAGAGAATCAATGAACTGGCCGATGTGGCCGATGAACTCAACGACCGTGCCTCGGCTAACTTTATTGGAAAGTACATCGACGAGCAAGTCGAGGAGGAAAAGTCGGTTCGCGACATTCTCAACCTTTTCAGGCATCGCGATGGACACACTGTTGCCACGATTGACGACATTGTGGGTGGATTAGAGTAAAATGCCTCATAGGCAGGACTGCTTCAGGCTGATAGTCAACGTGCTATTGGCCTGTTGCTTTTGTGTGTTTTCATTATTCATTGAAACGATACTGTTCTTTTTTTACCAAAAACTTATTCAAAACTCAAATTATACAGCTTTTTAACTAAAATTGAATATAAAATACTTGAATATTTTTTATAACTTTGCAAGTTGAAATTTATATAAAACCTTTTTTGATGAAATCGATATTCAATAAAAACGTCATAATAGCATTGGTCATGGTTCTGGGATTAGGATTGCTCTATTGGGGAATTGAGTTTCTCAAGGGCGCCAATCTCTTTGAGCCTGTCAATTACTATATCACAAAATTCGATAATGTAAGTGGGCTGAATGTATCTACACCTGTAACCGTTAACGGTTTCCAAGTGGGATTGGTTAAGGAATTGGATTATGACTACAATACCAATAAAATCACAGTGAAAATGAGACTGGACGAGGAACTGAAAATACCAGTAGGTTCTTCAGTACAGCTTTCTAACGAGTTGCTTAGTGCTTCGTCCCTGTCAATCAACCTGTCGAATGCTACTGCTTACTACAAGGTGGGCGATGAAATTCCCAGTGCCACAAAGGCTGGACTGCTCGACAAAGTGGGGACCGAAATCATGCCGCAAGTCAATGAAATAATGCCTCATGTCAATGATATTTTGAATAATGTGAATGCCTTGTTGTCTAATCCATCGCTGCAGAATTCAGTGTCGCAGTTCGACGACATTGTTTCGAAAATCAACAACAGCGCTAAGGATCTCAATGTGATGTTGGCCAACCTATCCAATCTCTCGCAGGGCCTTAACGGTAGTGTGCCTGGTGTGGTCGACGGCATCACGGGCATTGAGAAGAATGTGGATGGAACAATCAACGATTTGCACACTAACCTCAACGCTTTGACTGGCAATATCAACGAGGTAGTTGGCAATGTTAAGGGCTTCACTGGCACTCTTCCTTCGGTGACAAACTCGATCAATACAGTTGCAGGCAACCTTAATACTGTGTCGGGAACTCTCAATAACAAGATCAGTGAGTTGCCTACTCAGAAGCTCGACAAAACCATTGATGAGCTTAACGCTACTCTCACCGAGTTGCGTGAACTCACTGCCGAGCTCAAAGGAAAACTCAACAACAATAATTCTTCATTGGGTTTGTTGCTAAACGACCGCCAACTTTATGATAACGCCAACGGTGCTGTTATGAGTTTGGACTCACTGATAAACGATTTGAAGGCAAATCCCAAGCGATACGTCACAATTAAAGTCTTCTGATGTTATTTGACCTGGTCTATTTTTGAGCTCTAAAATCCATATTCCTACCCATATTGATTATTACGATTTGTTGGTGCTCAAAAAAAAGCTTATTTGGAATAATTCCAAATAAATTTTATTTTGATTTTTATTTGCGACAACCTAATATCAGCAACTAAAACATCTAACACCTCACAAAAGACTTGTTAACACTATTGCAATTATAATTGTTAGATGTCTAAAAGGTTGAATTATAGATGTGTGCGTTTTGATGCCATGGGCTTTTTGTTGTGCTGAACTTAAGGGATTGATTATCAAATATCTTATAGAAAAAATTAGAAAAACAAATTTTTTTTCGGTTTTTTTTTAGAAAATATACACCGAAATTTGTACTGCTAAAACAAGCCCCTAAACATGGGTAAATGAAGTTAAACTTAGACAATGAACGAAGACAACAATAGAATAATGTGGAGTAAGTGTCTCGAGATCCTTCGCGACAATCTCTCAGCTGAGCAGTTCAATGCTTGGTTCGAGCCTATTGTTGCGTCGAGTTTCGAGGACAACAAGCTCACGCTTAAGCTCCCTTCGCAGTTCTTCGTTCAGCAAATCGAGCAGAACTTCTTTGACCTGTTTAGCGCAACCTTGCGACGTGTCTATGGCAACGATGTGAAGCTATTCTACACCTATAATATTATAGAAGACACTCCAAGTTCATCGGTCACCATGGCTCACGACAACTCGAGCGTGAAGCTGGCAAGTCAGGTGGCTCGTCAAGCTCAGCAGGTGCCCAATCCATTTGCACCAGTCGAACTTGATGACATCGACCCACAGCTCAACCCACGTTACACCTTCGAGAACTATTGTGCCAGTATGAGCAACAAGCTCGCTGTGAGTGTGGGAAAAGCAATCGCCGAGGATCCCAATTGCAAGACATTCAACCCGATGTTCGTTTTTGGCCTCACTGGTGTGGGTAAGACTCATCTCATCCAGGCAATAGGCATCAAGATTAAGGAGCTGCGGCCTCGCACTCGTGTGCTTTACACCACTGCACGCATCTTTGAGATGCAATACACCACTGCTGTGAGCAAGAATAAGGTGAACGACTTCATCAGCTTCTACCAGAGCATCGACGTGCTAATCCTTGATGATATCCAAGAGCTGGCTGGTAAGCAAAAGACCCAAAATGCCTTCTTCCACATCTTCAACCACTTGCATCAGAACCAGAAGCAGCTTATCATGTCGAGCGACCGCAGGCCATCTGACATGGACGGTATGGTGCCACGTCTCATCTCGCGTTTCAAGTGGGGTATGACGGTGGAGCTTTACAAGCCCGACTATGAGTTGCGGCGCAGTGTGTTGAAGATGAAAGCGGCTCAAGATGGTCTCGCGTTGAGTGATGAAGTTATTGAGTTTATTGCCCAGAATGTTGTGGAGAGCGTGCGCGACCTCGAGGGAATCGTAGTAGCACTGCTGGCACACGCCACCATCCTCAATCAGGAAATCGAC
Organism: uncultured Muribaculaceae bacterium; assembly: GCA_905233845.1. GTDB lineage: Bacteria > Bacteroidota > Bacteroidia > Bacteroidales > Muribaculaceae > Sodaliphilus. Next base: position 89,455 of record CAJOFH010000001.1, read on the forward strand.
ATCGAGTTAGCTAAGTCAGTAGTTGGTAACACCGTGAAGGTCAACAAAAAACAGATGTCGTTCGAGCTAATTGCCGAGACGGTGTCGCGGTTCTATAACCTTGACGTACAGCTGCTATATGGCAAGTCGAGGAAACGAGAAATCAGCGACGCACGACAGCTTGTAATGTACCTCGCAAAGAAATCAATACAGATGTCGTCGACAAACATTGGACAGAAGCTCTCACGTGACCACGCAACAGTGCTACACGCCTGCAAACAAATTGAGCAGCGACTTTCCATCGAGAAAAAATTCCGACACGAAGTCGAAATGATCGAAAACGAACTAACAAACTGAGATAACAACCTCCCAAATCGTTATCTCAGTTTTTTATGTCCTCCTTTCTGCTTTGTTCTTTTTCCTTTATCTTTCGTTCTTGAATTAATGCTTCTTGTTAATAAGTTTTTCTAAAAAAACGCCATTAATATTTTTGATTAATAAAAAATAGTAGTATATTTGCAGTCAACTGTGGCTATCATATGTGCCAATAGATTGACTAATTGACTTTTTTAGGACGTATACTATTGCCATTATCTTTTTTTGTAGAATATTTCAAATTAGAGATTTAACAAGAAGTACAGAGTCCCACGTCTTATTCCTAATTAATAGCAAGCCTGAAATCTGTGGATTCTAATAAGGCGTTTTTGTAATATGAATCTATACTATCAACGTAAACCCAAGTTTCTGTTGCGGCTATTGTCGATTTCACGACAATGCCTCTTGCGAACTCTTATGAGTTTGATTGTTCTGATAACGGTTGGTCAGGCTATGGCTGTTACCTATTCAGTATCACCTTCTGGTTGGACATCTATGCCCTCAAGTAGTATTACAATTAATGGTACTACTTACATTGCCTCTACAACTCAAGGTATTTATATAAGCATAAAGGCTGAGGTAAGTTCTGACAATAGTGTTACTTTCTATGTCAAGAAAAGTAGTGGCACATTTCAGAATAAAGCAAATGTAGTTTTGTACAAAGACCTGAATGGTTCAAATCAAAAATTAGTCGCATCGGGCTCGGTTTCGGCAGGAAGTTCTCAAGGGACTCTTTCATCATTCACGCCTGATTTCACTAGTGGTAGCTACAAATATACTGCTTTGTTAGTTTCTAATGGCATTTATTTCTGCACTGCGCAAATAACACTACAGGCCACTAGTATTTCTGCCCCTAGTATATCAACAATTACGACACATAATATCACTTCAAGTTCTGCAACAATAAGTGCTTATATCAATCCTAACGGAGATGCAACGAGTTATCGTTTTTTGTGGGGTACAAGTGAAAATAATTTATCTAATTCTAGTGGTTATTTTCAATTATCTGCTGGGACAACAAATGTACATGTTGAGTATGACATTACGGGGTTGTCACAGAATACCACTTATTATTTTAGAATAGTTGCCTCTAATAGTGTAGATGCCACTTGGAGCATAACAAAGTCATTTACTACAACGCAAGTTTCGAAGCCGAGCGTAATGACATATAACGCAACAAATGTAACGTCTAATTCTGCGACATTAAGTGGTTCTATTAATCCTAATGGGACTTCTGCGGCATATACTTTCTGGTGGGGTACAGACCCAAATTCTTTAACAAATCACCATGACTTAGTCAGTCTTCCGGAAGGAACTTCTTATGTGGATGTAGAGTATAATCTTACTGGTTTGTCACCAAATACTACATATTATTATAACTTGTCGGCTGTAAACGTTGTGAATTCAAGTTGGGGCGCAACAAGATCATTTACAACCCTTGAGTCGTCGAGCGGTGGTGGAGACTGCGACTTCCCTGATTTGGAGCCAGGAGAAGACTTTTATGAAGAAACTTGCTATTTATACGACCTGGGTGTGATCAGTGGTTCCGATCAAAACGGCACTATGCAAGTTGAAAATAATATTACTCGTGGGCAATTGGCAAAAGCTGCCTTCCGTGGAGTCTATTCCATCAAAGGGCGTGATGTGGATAATGCTAATATTCCTTCTGACTATTTCCCAATTATATATGAAGATTTGATAAATACAAACCAAGATTATAGTCGCGCGGCTCGCGCTTTGCTATATCTAGAATATGGTGATGGTATTTCTCCTTTCAATCGCGATAGTGTATGTTTTTACCCATCTAACACTATCTCACGCCTTCACACGTTGAAGGTGTTGTTAGAAACATTCAACATCCAGCCTGATGTTACTGGCACTTACAATCCCTTCCCGAATGATGCCGATGTGGTGTCGTTGGCAAGTAAAAACCCTGTGATGATGGGCTATATTCGTACGGCGGCTAATTTAGGTATTATTACTAAAGGTAATCCTAATGCTCTATGTAAGCGTGGCGAGGCGTTCGCTATGTTGGCTCGCATTATGCAGAAGGTTGATGATGGTGTCACCGATCCTGATCCCAATCCCGGTGACTATTTTCATCCATTAAACACCACATTGCAGACCATTGCTTTGGGACTTGGACTTCCACTTGGTAATTTCAACCACTATACCAAGTCAAGTTTTGCCATTAATGGTACTGTTCCGTTGGTTTTTGCTCATACCTATAATTCTTACAGTACCACCTATCCCGAAGTGTTCTATGGAGCAAAAGAAGTGAACGGTGCTATTGAGACCTATCAGCCCCTTGGTGATGGATGGAGCCATAATTTCCATACTTTTGTCAGGATTGTTGGTAAAAAAGCTGATAACACCCAGCGTGTTCTTGTTCACTGGGGTGGAGGAAGAATTGATGTGTGGAAGCCAACAAGTTCAGGTTTTGAACCTCTATCATTGGGCGTGTATGATGATTTCAGCATACAGGGAGGCAGTATCGTCATCAAGACCAAAGATCAGATTACTTATACCTTTGCTACTTTGAGTGGCGGTGGAGCTAGTGTCATTTACCTTTCCAGTGTAAAAGACCGTAACGGCAACACTATGACGCTGAATTATGAGACGGGAGTCAACAACTCAAAGCGCATAACAAGAGTTACTGACGGAGTTGGCAACCGTTCGCTAACCTTCAGCTATAAGTCCGGCACTAACCTGCTTGAGAAAGTAACCGACCCGCTTGGTCGTAGCATAAAGTTTGATTATGAGTATATCGACAATACAGGTCGTTATCGCTTATACAAGTTCACCGATGCGAAGAATCAAGAAACATATTATGAATACGGTGACGATTCTAAACTAAGCACATCAAAGTTGCTCACAAAGATACAATTGCCTAAGGGTAATTATATCGAGAACGAGTATGATGCAAATCGCCGTCTCACTCGTACCGAGAACGGTGAATCGCGCACTGATGTGCTCATTCAACCACATTATGGCAGTTCTATGTCGACCAATTCAAGTGTTAGTGTTTCTCGTGGAGGTTCCTCTTCAACATATAATTATACCTATAATGAGAACAATGTTGTTACTGGTCTGACCGGCAATCAAGGTCTATTTGTAAATAGTACCTATGGAAACAGTTCTCATCCAGAGTTGCCAACAGCTATAAGCAGTAACAGCACAAACGTTAGTAATGTGACATATGATTCAAAGGGCAATGTAACAAAGGTGGTGGTTACTGGTGATGGCACATTATCAACAACAATGACCTATGATGAGATGAACAACCTCACCAGTGTTACTGATCCTATGAACAATAAAACCACCTATAATTATGATTCTAAAGGCAACCTTATTGGCATCTCGGCTCCTGAGAATGTGACAACAAGCATTACTGTTGACTCCAAAGGGCGCCCCACAGCGGTTACCAATGCAATGAGTGTGAGGACAGAGTATCAGTATGACAGTTATGGCAATGTTAACAAGGTGATTTTGCCAGCCCTAAGCCTGTCGTCAACTTCAATATACGATGCAGCAAGTCGTCTTAAGAGCATTACTGACGCTCTTAACCGGACAAGCTCTTTCACCTATGACAAGAACGACAATCTCCTTCGTTGTACCGACCCGGCAAATAACTACACAACCTACAGCTATGATGAGAATGACAACTTAACCGATATCACCAACGCTAAGGGTGGTGTGACGTCGATGACTTATGATAATGCGACCGACTGGCTTACATCAATTTCATTTGCTGGTTCGACTAAGAGTTATTCGTACAACAATGATGGAACTCTTGACTCTTACACCAAACCCGACGGCAACACGTTAAGTTATAGTTACGACGAACTGGGTCGAATCACTAGCGATGGCGTTAATAGCTACAATTACGATAGCAAGATGCGCTTGTCGTCTATATCTGGAAATGGTAAAACTATTAACTACACTTATGATGGCTTCAACCGTGTTATAGGTACAAGCTATAATGGGCATAGCAATAGTTATGGCTACGACGAGAACAGTAATTGTACAAGTATTAATGGAACCACATATAACTATGATGCCCTCAATCGCCTTTCCTCAGTGAAATTCAGTGGAAATACTATTAATTACACTTATCGCAAGGATAGCCAGCTGCAGAAGGTTACTTATCCCAATGGAATGACTACTGTGTATGGATATGATGCAGTGGGCAGGCTCACCAGCAAGACCACTAAGCTGAGCAACGGCACTGTTATAGCTGGATATAACTATACCCTTGATAACGTGGGTAATATTACAAGCCAGACTACTCAAGAGCCTTACAGTAACATGGTATTGGCAAATGAAAATACCAGTTACACCTACAACAGTGGCAACCGCATCACAAAGGCGGGTGATATCAACTTTACCTTTGATGCCAATGGTAACACCACCAAACGTGGCACTGAGGCCTATGTTTGGGATGACTATGACCGATTGACTCGTGCTGGTTCTACAGCAATTGAGTATGACCCACTAGGGCTGATAGAAAAATATGGCAACATCACTTTCACTACCGACCCACTTGGTATGGGCAATGTGCTTTCTGACTCTAAAAGTGGTGCTGAATATATCTATGGCAATGGTCTTGAGGCGCGTGTTAAGAACGGCGTGGTTAGCTACTATGTTACCGACATGCGAGGCTCGGTTGTCGCCATCGTTGATAATAATGGCAACGTGACGCACAAGTATCAGTACGATGACTTTGGACGTGTGACCCAAAAGCAGGAAGCCGACTACAATCCGTTCCAGTATGTGGGCAAGTATGGCGTGATGTATCTTAACGACCATCAATACTATATGCGAGCCCGCCATTACGACCCAACAATTGGACGCTTCCTAAGCGAAGACCCAATTTGGAACACTAACCTTTATCCATACGCCGACAACAACCCAATCATGGGTATTGATCCTATTGGTAAAGCTAGAATCGCAATACGCTTTTTACAAGCAGAATTGATTCATAAATTTTGGCCAGATTACGTAATTAATGCTACACTTGGTTGTACTTCAATTAAGCTTAATGAGGAATGTAAAGGATGGTTTGAAAAGCATAAATGGGTTTATGTACATTATCAAATCTTCTTCGATGATCCTAAAGGTCATAAAATAGAAGGCTTGAATAATAATGAGCCGATATATAATATTGGATATGAGGATGAGAAAACATTTAAAAGAAATGATTTAATAAATGAGCCGGCATTTTTATATTTCGATGTTTTATATGAACTCCCAGAAGAAGAAACGGTACAAGCTGTGGAGATGAATAAACCTACCAATTTTGGGCATTATAATTTGTTTTTGAATAATTGCCAACATTACGCCTTATTGATAAAATCGATATCAGAGATGATATATAGACATAAGTATGGTAAAGATTATATCCCTTAACGTAATGTTCGGCACTAACCGATATTTATTACAAATTTAAACATATAAAAAATGAAACAACGAATAATATACACTTTGGCGCTTGTAATGGTTGCATTGCAAGCATTTAGCCAGACCTACACCTACGATAATTTGAATCGATTGACGAAGGTGGTTTATGGCAACGGCGTTACCGTGACCTACGGATATGACGCCTTGGGTAATCGCACCTCCAAGAAGGTGACAGGAGCTACGGAGTCTTCCTTTACAATTAGTGTGGCTGTCACTCCTCAAGGCAGCGGCTCTGTTACTGGCGCTGGCTCTTATAGCAGTGGCGCTACAATTGAACTTAATGCTATATCTAATGCTGGCTACCAGTTTGATAAATGGACCGATGGCGTTACTGACAACCCTCGAACCATTACCGTGACCCAAAATATTACTTACACGGCAAAGTTTGTTGAGGATTCCTCTACGCCAAGTATCGTAGGCGATATCGTGGTAGATGGCAAGGTGAACCAGCAAGACCTTAATGCTCTTGTCCAGGCTTATATTAGCAACTCTAACGCCACAACTGTCACCGATATTGATAGTGATGGCTCACTCACAATGGCCGACATCACCCAGCTAATTAAAATTATTAATGATAACAAAATTGATTTTGATGCTAATGGGCATGAGTTTGTGGATCTTGGACTGCCAAGTGGTACCCTATGGGCAACCTGCAACGTGGGCGCGACAACCCCCGAGGAATCAGGAGACTTCTTCGCTTGGGGCGAGACAGAGACAAAGACCAATTTCTCATGGGAGACTTATAAATGGTGTGATGGAACAAAACCATCTTCAACCAATTCGTCTATAACTAAGTATTGCGATCGTGGTGGTTTTGGTCTCCCTGATGGCAAACTTTCTCTTGAACTTGAAGATGATGTTGCCCATTCAAGTTGGGGTGGTGATTGGCATATGCCAACTCGTGAGGAATTCCAAGAATTGATTGACAACTGCACTTTTGAGTGGATTACTCTTGACGATGGAAAGAAAGCCTATAGGATTTCTGGTTCTAATGGTAATAGTATAATTTTGCCACGAGCAGGTAGATACAGTGGTGAAAACTTTAGTGCAAGTCAGTTTGGATATTGGTCTTCTACATTATTGGATATTAATGTTACTACAGGATCAAGACATAGTTATTTGTTTGAATACAATAGTCAAACAGAGGCTGAAGTGTTGGGCGTTATACGTTATTATGGCTATGTTGTTAGACCTGTATTATCGCAATACACTTCTGTTACACACTCGATTTATGATGCACCTTCAAGTTATCAAGGACACGAATTGGTTGACTTAGGATTGCCTAGTGGTGTTTTATTTGCCAAGTGTAATATTGGTGGTTCTTCTCCTGAAGATTATGGCTGTTACTACGCTTGGGCTGAGATTACGGGGAGTTGTGATGGTAAAACATATTTTGATAGAGATTCTTATTCGGCCGACACAACTGCATATCAAAATGCTGGTGACAAGCTAATGCTTAGCCAAGATGCCGCGTCTATGAATTGGGGTGGAGAGTGGCGTATGCCAACTTTAAGTGAAGCTAATCAATTGAAAAACAGCAGATATACTATTTGCGAATGGACAACTGAGAATGGGATTAACGGATTCCGCATTACAAGTATTGTCAAGGGTTTTGAGGGAAATAGTATATTCTTGCCTGCTGCTGGTTATTATTGTCCTACACTCAGATATGTTGGAGAATCATTAGCTTATTGGACTTCTGAACTTTATTCAGGGCAAAATGTTGTAAATAATGTAGGATATTTATATAATAGCAGTCCTTCTAATCAATTAACTACTTTTGAGGAGATGGCTGAATATGGCTTATCCATCCGTCCCGTAGTGTCTTATGACTCTATTGTTAAATGAAAAAACTCTGTAGAACAATGAAAATAAAGAATATACTATTAGCAATTTGTTTGATTATGAACCTTGCGACTGCTGCGCAAAACGTGACAGTGAACAGTGTCACAGTTCAACCAGGGACTCAGTCTATAATAATCGTCAAACTTACAGGCGCTACAGATTGTATAGCTGCTGGATTTACTTTGGAACTACCTACAGGTCTTTTTCAGGTGAACAGCAGTGAAATAGACTTTACAACGAATCTTGACAAGAACTTTGTCGCCGACCATGTCGCAGTACCAAATCTCTTGAACAACAAGAACTTGAAAGTTGCAATCTACTCTACAACCAACTCACATTTCGTTGGTGGTAACAGCGAGAACAACAGCACTCTGCTTAAAGTAGGTTTTAAAGCTTACAACATGGCAGCCGGAACTTATCAGTGCAAAGTGAAAGGAATAGAACTTGTGAACAGCAATCACGAGTTGACACAACTGTCAAACGCTTCTTTCACTATAACTGTTAATGCAATTTCTGGCGATGTGGATTGTGATGGAACAGTAACAGCAGCGGATATTACGGCGCTATATAACTATCTGTTAAATGGTAACGAGACATACCTCTCGACAAGCGATGTTGATGGCGATGGCACAATTACAGCAGCTGACATCACAGCCATCTATAATATCATTTTAGGAGATATTGGCAAGAAATATTGTATTGATACCGGCAATGAATTAATCACAACAGATAAAATCTCTACACTCTACAATAAAATCTTGGAAGATGACGAAGGCGATGAAGACGACGTTGATCCTCATGTTGGTGCCACTAGGAATTGATAATAAATAGTTAGTAAAGTTCACTAACCTAATATTTTTAAGAAACACCGTCAACAATGGCGGTGTTTTTTAAATGTTGTCATGGTACTCAAAATTTAATGTTTTTTCACAGTCGCTACTGAAAAAGATTGTTGATAATTTTGTTTTAGCGGGTATTTTGATTAAATTTGTGACGAAAATATAAAGAAGGGCCGATAGTTTGCACATTTGCTTATGCCGATACTGAAGTTTTTCTTCATGCATACAGTGCAAACTCTTTGGTATTGAGAGGATAAGCCATTTGAGGCGGAGCCATTGAAGAACCATTTGTGAGTTTTTGCTCTGCACTCATGATAAGGCATGAGTCTTCATATATATTTGTGAAGACATGTTAAATTTTTATCCTTCCATCTCATAAATCCTTTTTTGGGCCCTCCGATTATTGTTTTCGCCTGTGTTGACAGTCGCTGGAGAGCGCGCCATGGGTTTCCATTTGCCAATTAAAGAACAACATAAATGACAAGTAAATGGATTTATTTGCCCCTTACATCCGAAGAAAAGAAAATAGAGGAGCAACTTGCGGTTCAGTTCCCCGAGTGCCCTTCTATTGCTCGGCTTTTGGTGCTGCGTGGTGTGAAGACACCGGAGGAGGTGCGCGACTTCTTCTATCCCTCGCTCAGCCAGCTGCCCGACCCGTTTCTTATGAGGGATATGAAAAAGGCTGTAGAGAGGCTCAACCAAGCCCTTGGGGCAAAAGAAAAAGTATTAGTCTATGGCGACTATGACGTAGACGGAACAACTGCGGTGGCACTGGTCTACCGCTACCTTCAGCGCTTCTATTCTAACGTGGAGTACTATATCCCTACGCGAGATGATGAAGGCTACGGAATCTCGATGCAAGGCATAGACTATGCCGAGAGCATCGGTGTGAAACTAATCATAGTGCTTGACTGCGGCATTAAGGCAGTTGAGGAGATTGCCTATGCCAAGAGCAAGGGAATCGACTTCATCATATGCGACCATCATGTGCCCGATGATGTGCTTCCCGATGCTGCGGCAATCCTGAACCCCAAACTCGTTGACGACAAGTATCCTTACAAGGACTTGTCGGGCTGCGGTGTGGGCTACAAGTTCATGCAAGGATTTGCCAAGAGCAACGGCATTGACAACATGTACGACCTCGAGAACTCGCTCGACTTGCTCGCAGTGAGCATCGCCGCCGACCTCGTGCCACTTACCGGTGAGAACCGCATCTTGGCGCACTATGGCATCAAGAGGCTGAATAATAACCCATGCGTGGGACTGCGCAGCATACTGCGCCTGTGCCGTCTGCAGAAACGTGAGCTCACCATCAGCGACATCATCTTCAAGATTGGTCCGCTGATTAACGCCTCGGGTCGCATGCAGAGTGGTCAGGAGTCGGTGGAGCTGCTCGTCACTCGCAACAACTCGGCGGCCTACGAGATTATCAAGAAGATTGACCGTTATAACCAGAGCCGAAAGGAGCTGGACCGCAATATAACCGAGGAGGCAAACGCCATCATCGAGAACCACAAGGAACAAATGGGGTCGAAGAAACCCATTGTGCTCTACAACCGCGACTGGCACAAGGGCATCATAGGCATTGTGGCATCAAGGCTTGCGGAGCTTTACTTCAGGCCATCGGTGGTGCTAACTTATAGCAACGACGGCTTTGCCACAGGCTCATCGCGTTCAGTGCGTGGATTTGACATCTATGCCGCCATTAAGAGCAACCGCGACCTGCTTGAGAACTTTGGCGGACACACCAATGCTGTGGGTCTCACTCTTAAGGAAGAGAACATCCCCGAGTTCAAGAAACGTCTTGAGGAATATGTCGAGGCACACATTGAGGACGAGCAAGTCACTCCATCAATTGATGTGGATTGCGAACTGATCTTCGAAGAGATTAACGACATTTTTGTGCGCTATATGAAGCTCTTCAACCCATTCGGTCCCGAGAATCAGAAACCTGTGTTCATGACTTGCCGTTGTCATGATGCTGGCACCAGCAAACTTGTGGGCAAGAAGATGGAGCACATCAAGCTCGATGTAGTTGACTCAAAGAGCGGCAAGATGATGAATGCTATCGCATTCGGAATGGGCGAGTACTTTGAGCGCATTAAGAAGGGTGAACCTTTCGACATCATTTATACCGTTGAGGAGAACAAGCATCGCAACTCGGTGTCGATACAGTTGCTGGTCAAAGGCATTAGAATGAGTGACGATGCCAACTAATGCCCCTGACATCTATAGCATACTAGAAAAATACTGGGGATATAAGCAGTTTCGCGCGCTTCAGGAAGACATTATAATGTCGGTTCTTGAGGGGCGCGATACTCTTGGATTGATGCCCACTGGCGGCGGTAAGTCTCTCACATTCCAAATACCCACTCTTGCTATGGATGGTCTTGCCATCGTGGTAACTCCCATCATATCGCTCATGAAAGACCAGGTTGACAACCTGGTGGCACGTGGCATCAAGGCGACCTATATGCATGCGGGACTGTCGATGGCTGAACATCGCCGTGTGATGGAGAAGTGCCAAAATGGCAATTACAAATTCCTTTATATTTCTCCCGAGCGACTCGAAAGTCAGTCATTCCTTGAACGCATCAAGCATTTTGACGTGTGTCTAATAGTCGTAGATGAGGCTCATTGTATCTCTCAATGGGGCTATGACTTCAGACCATCGTTCCTCAACATTGCTTCACTGCGCAAAGTCTTCCCGATGGTTCCTGTTCTCGCGTTGACTGCCACTGCAACGCCATTAGTGGTGGAAGACATCCAAGAAAAACTACATTTCGCAGTTCCAAATGTGTTTAAGACGAGCTTTGTGCGTAATAACCTCTCTTACGTGGTACGACACACCACTGAGAAGATGCGTGAGTTGGTGCACATCATGAAATCGGTGCCAGGCTCAGCGATTGTCTATGTGCGAAGTCGCAAGCGCACTAAACTCATCGCTGATGAGCTGCGACGCAACGGCTTGAGTGCCGACCATTATCACGCGGGCCTGAGCATCGAAGAGAAAGAAGACAAGCAGAACAAGTGGAAAAACGACGAGATAAGGGTAATTGTTGCCACCAACGCTTTCGGTATGGGTATCGATAAGCCCGATGTGAGGCTTGTGGTTCATGTCGACATGCCTAACACCCTTGAGGAATACTTTCAGGAGGCAGGTAGAGCAGGACGTGACGGCAATCGCTCTTTTGCCGTGATGCTCGTGAAGGCGACTGATAAAGGCTTGTTGCACCGTCACCTTAGTGAAGCATTCCCTGAGAAGGAGTTCATTAGAAAAGTCTATGAACGGGTAGGCAATTTCCTCGAAGTGGCGATAGGGGAGGGCTACGGCCAGATGTTGGACTTCAACTTTAACCTATTTTGTCGTACTTTCAATATGCCGGTGTTGCCCACTCATAATGCGCTCAGAATTCTCACACAATCAGGGTATATTCAGTTTGTGGAGGAAATAGAGACTCAATCGAGAGTTATGATTCTCGCCAACAAGGATCAGCTTTACAATATACCCACAACTACACCACGCGCCGATGAGGTCTTACAGGCTCTTCTTAGGACCTACACTGGACTCTTTGCCGACTATGTTTTCATAAATGAGGACGTAATTAGCTATAGGTATAATTTGCCGTCTCAAACCATCTACGAATCGCTGTTGGAGCTGAATCGTATGCACATTTTGCATTATGTCCCCCGCAAGCGCACTCCTTATATCTACTACACCACCTCGCGTGAGGAGCCAAAGCATGTGCTTATACCAAAGGCTGTTTATGAAGATTTGCGTGATAGGATGGAAAAACGTATTGATGCGGTGATAACTTATTGTTACAGCGATGACATTTGTCGCGAGCAATACTTGGTGAAATACTTTGGCGAGAAGGAACCTCAATGTTGCGGACATTGCGACACCTGCATCGAGACACGCAAGCGTGACAACTATACACCTCAAGATGTACAAGAGGGTATATTGTATATGGCACAGGTAAAGCCGCGAACCCTAAGCGATTTTGTCCAGACTCTTTCGTTCCCTAAAGATGATATTATAAAAGTGGTGTCGATATTAGTAGATGAAGGATTTCTTCTTCATAAGGACGATGACACCTATATCAATCCCGAGCCACTCAAGTGAGAATTAATTCTTGCTTTCTTGGGGACAAAAAACTGGAGAATGACTTGTTGTCACTCTCCAGCTTAGTAATCTTTGATAAAACCTCAAAGCAAAGTAACTTCGATCTGCTTGCCTTCCTCATCAGAAGCAACGTTGACCTTACCTTCACGGGCGAGCCAACCAATAGCAGCAAAAATCTCTTTCTCTTTAAGTTTAGTCACTTTTTTCAAACCTTTCATGTCCTGAGTGCCATTAGCCTCGTTCAGAGAGTTCCAAACTGCGCCAGCCCACAGACCAATTGTTTCAACGTTCATAATAAAAATTTTATATGTAAAACTTCGTGTTTATTAAAAAACGATGCAAAATTATATGTTTTACAACATATTGACAAAATATGTGGTCTAATTATTTTGCTAACTTGCCTGCAATCGTTTTACTCAATAGAGCATTATTTGCTATAGGAAATCCAGTCATGAGAAAACAAGAGTTTCTTAATAAAAATTAATAAAGGTAATAAATTTTTTTATTTTGTGGTGTTTTTGTAATTTTGCGCAACATTAGTAAGGTTATGTTATTTAATAAACCAGAAACAACACCTATTCTATCTTGTAGGTTCCTTAACATCAAAGAGATAGATCATTTCGCTTGTTGCTGATTCCCTATGGATTTAGCAACCATGATTCCATGTTGCTTTGCTTTTCACGTTATATGAAACGCTGCTTTGTGGCGATTATTACCTTGTGGATTAGAACAAACTTGATGGTGTCATGTGTTTTAAGCAAAATAACAACTCATTTTAAAAACATTACACAAAAATATAATTATGGAACTCCCATTTGCAGAATCTTGGAAGATTAAAATGATTGAGCCTCTGAAAAAGAGTACTCGCGAACAGCGCGAGCAGTGGCTCAAGGAAGCTCACAACAACGTGTTTATGCTCAAGGCTGAGCAAGTTTATATTGACTGTCTTACCGACTCGGGAACAGGTGCGATGAGCGACCGTCAGTGGTCAGCTATGATGCTTGGTGACGAGAGTTATGCAGGTGCTACCTCTTTCTATAAGTTCCAGGAAGTGGTTCAACGCATTTTTGGTTTTAAATATGTTATTCCCACTCATCAGGGTCGCGCTGCCGAGAATGTGCTTTTCTCTTATCTCGTTAAGGAAGGCAATGTTGTGCCGGGTAACGCTCATTTCGATACCACTAAGGGCCACATCGAAAGTCGTCATGCAACTGCTATCGATGTCACCGTCGATGAGGCTAAGGATACTCAGCTTGAGGTTCCTTTCAAGGGCAACGTTTCGCTCGAAAAGCTCGAGAAGGTTCTTGTTGAGAACAAAGGCAACGTGCCATTCATGGTGCTCACGGTTACTAACAACACTGTTGGTGGTCAGCCTGTTTCTATGAAGAATATCAAGGAAACTTGTGAACTTTGCCACAAATATGGCGTGCCAGTTATAATGGATAGCGCTCGCTTTGCCGAGAACTCTTATTTCATCAAGACACGTGAGGAAGGCTATGCCGACAAGACCATCAAGGAGATTGCTCATGAGATGTACAGCTACGTTGACGCTATGACCATGAGCGCCAAGAAAGATGGTGTGGTTAATATGGGTGGTTTCATTGCCACCAACAATGAGGATTGGTATGAGGGCGCAAAACTCTACTGCATACCATTCGAGGGGTTCATTACCTATGGCGGTATGAATGGTCGTGACCTTAACGCTTTGGCTGTAGGGCTTGACGAGAACACCGAGTTTGAGATGCTTGAGACTCGCATTCATCAGGTGCAGTATCTCGCAAGCAAACTCGATGAGTATGGCATTCCTTACCAACGTCCAGTGGGTGGTCACGCTTTGTTTATCGATGCCGATAAGGTGTTGTGCAACGTTCCTAAGGAGGAGTTCCCCGCTCAAACACTCACTTGTGAGCTTTATCTTGAGGCAGGAATCCGTGGCTGCGAGATTGGTTATATCCTCGCTGACCGCGACCCAGTGACACGCGAGAACCGCTTTGGTGGTCTTGACCTGCTGCGTCTGTGTATCGCTCGCCGCGTATATACCGACAATCACATGAACGTGATTGCCGCAGCGTTGAAGAACGTGTACGAACGCCGCAATGAGATTACTCGTGGCGTTGCTATTGAGTGGGAGGCACCGTTGATGCGCCACTTCACCGTTAAATTGCGTCGCCTTTAATCAGTGCTTTTAATCAAAATTTCAAATATGTCCAACTGGTCGTTTATTGACTGATTGGACTTTTTTACTTGAGGCGTGTAATGGGTTGCATCTTCACTCTTTTATTTATTTGGTGTGGCGTTATTTTGCAATATTTGTTTTTGTTGTAATTTTGCAGACAAAACAATCTATTATCATATATTTGTATTATGGGAAAGATTAATAAAGACGTGATGGTTCACGTTAAGGATTACATCATGATTACCCTGGGACTGGTGTGCTACTGCTTTGGCTACTCGGCATTTGTGTTGCCCGAGAAGGTGGTTACTGGTGGAGTTACAGGTCTTGCCTCACTGCTCTTCTTTGGTTTTGGGTGGAATGTTGCTATAACTTATTATGTCATTAATGCCATATTGCTTGCAATAGCATTCAGGACAGTGGGGAAGCAGTTTGTGATACGCACTATTATCGGTGCAACAATTGCGACATTATTATTGGGGATAATGGTGCCGTTATTCAAGGAGCCAATAGTTGCTCAGCAGCCATTCATGAATGTGATAATTGGAGCTGTGTTGTGTGGCATTGGACTGGGTGTTGTGTTTACCCACAACGGCAGTTCGGCAGGAACCGACATTATAGCTGCTATGGTAAGCAAACACAGCAATGTCTCCTTTGGTCGCACCATGATTTATGTTGACCTACTCATCATCGGATCGAGCTATCTCATTTTTCACACACTTGACAAGATTGTTTATGGTCTTATCTTCATGTTCATTTGCTCAATAGCAGCCGACATGGTAATCGACAGCAACCGCCAGAGTGTTCAATTCATGATTTTTTCCAAGAAATGGAAAGAGATTGCTGATGCTATAACCCAAGAAACACATCGAGGTTGCACAGTTCTTCATGGCACAGGATGGTATACACATAGTGAAGCCACAATATTGTTGGTGATGTGCCGCAACTACGAGAGTATGCACATGTTCCGTATTATTAAGGCTATTGATGAGGATGCTTTTGTGTCACAAGCTAAGGTTAAGGGTGTGTATGGCGAAGGGTTTGACCATGTGAAGGTCAACATCAAGAAACACGACTCTGATGTTATTGCTGAGAACCATGTTCTTGAAAATGAGTCTTGTCACAATGAGTGATTTTGCCTTTGGATTGAAATGGCACGAAATTTGCAAATATGATTGAAAATAGTTGCAAAAAATTTGGTCTTATCAAAATAAATGATGTAAATTTGCAGCTGTTTATAAGACTAATTAAATTTTTACTTAACTATTTTAATTTATTCAGACTATGGCATACGTAATTAGTGACGATTGTGTAGCATGCGGAACTTGCATGGATATGTGTCCAACTGGCGCTATCAGCGAGGGTGACATCTATGTAATTGACCCCGACACTTGCATCAGCTGCGGTTCTTGCGCTGAGGCTTGCCCCAACGAGGCAATTAGCGAAGGCTAATTCACTACAAGTGTAATAACCTGAAAACGGCATCATGTCTTACAAAAGACGTGATGCTGAATTTTTTTGTGAAATATCGTTTAAAAAGTAGCAAAAAATTAGTGTAAACGAGAAAAAATTACTATCTTTGAAAATAAAAACATCAAAAACACTTTATGATATGAACAAAGATTTTCGAAATTTTGCAGTGAACCATTTGGGTATGAATGGTTTAACTTTTGACCAAACAGCTCAATCAATGATTGAGAGCAGTTATATCTCACCAACCATTATTGAGGAGCGCAAGCTTAACGTTGCTCAGATGGACGTTTTCTCTCGCTTGATGATGGATCGCATTATCTTCCTGGGCACACAAATCGATGATTATACTGCTAATGTTATACAAGCGCAGTTGCTTTACCTTGACAGTGCCGACCCAGGAAAAGATGTCTCGATTTATATTAATTCCCCTGGTGGCTCAGTGTATGCTGGGCTTGGAATTTATGATACCATGCAGTATATACAAAGCGATGTGACCACCATTTGTACAGGAATGGCCGCTTCTATGGCTGCTATCCTTCTTGTGGCTGGTGAGAAAGGCAAGCGCTACGCTCTCAAGCATAGCCGCGTAATGATCCATCAGCCCATGGGTGGCATACAAGGTCAAGCATCGGATATTGAGATTACTGCTCGCGAGATTCAGAAACTCAAGGAGGAGCTTTATAAAATTATCTCTACTCATTCTGGCCAACCCTATGACAAGGTGTATACCGACAGTGACCGCGACTACTGGATGACCTCGAATGAGGCTTTGGAATATGGTATGATTGACAAAGTTCTCGAGAAGGCAAAATAATTTTTATGGCTAATCGAGGAACAACGAGATGCGACTTCTGCGGTCGCAGCCAAAGGGAGGTGAACTTGCTCATTCCTGGAATTAATGGCTACATTTGTGACGAGTGTGCCGAGAAGGCCAGCCAATTAGTCCATGAATATTTGGGCAAGGTTAATGACACTTTGCTAAGCGATCTGGATTTTAAGGAATTGCCTAAACCTGTAGAGATAAAAGAGTATCTTGACCAGTATGTGATAGGTCAGGAGAACGCAAAGAAGTATCTCTCGGTTGCAGTCTACAACCATTACAAACGTCTCTCGCAAAATAAGGACGATATTGATATTGAGAAGTCAAATATCATAATTGTTGGTCCCACTGGCACAGGCAAGACATTGCTGGCTAAAACTATAGCTAAATTGCTCAAAGTGCCATTTGCAATAGTCGATGCTACTGTCTTGACCGAGGCGGGATATGTAGGTGAAGACATTGAGAGTCTGTTGGTGCGCCTTCTGCAGGCGTGCGACTACAATGTTAAGGAGGCTGAGCGAGGCATAGTCTTCATTGACGAGATAGACAAGATTGCACGCAAGAGCGATAATCCGTCAATTACTCGTGACGTGAGTGGTGAAGGTGTGCAGCAAGGACTTCTCAAGCTTCTAGAAGGTTCGATAGTAAATGTGCCACCTCAAGGTGGACGCAAGCATCCTGAACAGAAGATGATTCCAGTCGACACAAAGAACATATTATTCATTTGTGGTGGAGCTTTTGAGGGAATAGAACGCAAAATTGCCATGCGTCTCAACACACAGGTTGTGGGTTATGGTGCCAGCAACCATGTGAGCAAGGCCGATCGTGAGAAATTGCTTCATTTTGTTGCGCCACAAGACCTTCGTTCCTATGGACTCATCCCTGAGATTATTGGCCGTTTGCCTGTAGTCACAAATTTGGAACCACTTGATCGTGATGCATTGAGGCGAATTCTTGTTGAGCCCAAGAATGCAATAGTGAAACAATATGAGAAGCTAATGTCAATGGATGAGATTAAATTCTCCATCCATGACGATGCGCTCGACTACATTGTAGACAAGGCGATAGAATACAAACTTGGTGCTCGTGGTCTACGCTCTATTTTTGAGACGATAATGATGGAAGCTATGTACAGCTTGCCTTCGTTAAAGAAGAAAAAATTTGAGCTCACTCTCGAATATGCTCAACAGCAGCTTGAGAGTTCAAATTTTGCTGCAATATCAGCTGCAATGTAAAAAAACTACAATAAGTTTTACCAATTAATATTTTTTTCTTATATTTGTCAATCAATTTGTAACAACAAAACCTTAAGACTATGGCAGACAAAGAACGACTGGTGTCGACACTGAAAAAATATTTTGGTTTTGACACCTTTAAAGGCCAACAAGAGAGAATCATGTTGAGCCTTATTGAAGAGCATGACACATTTGTGTTAATGCCCACGGGTGGCGGGAAATCATTGTGTTATCAGCTTCCGTCGCTGCTGATGGATGGCACTGCTATAGTCATTTCTCCACTTATCTCGTTGATGAAGAATCAGGTTGATGCCATGAGAAATTTCAGCGACGAAGATGGTATTGCCCATTTCCTTAATTCTTCGCTTAATAAGCAAGCTATCGATCAAGTAAAAGAGGATATATTGGCAGGGAAAACAAAGCTCCTTTATGTCGCACCTGAGTCGTTGACCAAAGAAGAGAATCTTGAGTTTTTCAAGAGCGTGAAGATTTCGTTCTATGCTATCGATGAAGCTCATTGCATATCGGAATGGGGGCACGATTTTAGGCCTGAATACCGTCGCATTAGGCATTTCATCAATGAGATAGGTGTTCGCCCAATAATAGCTTTGACCGCCACAGCCACTTCTAAGGTACAGCACGATATCCAAAAGAACCTTGGAATCATGGACGCCAATGTTTTCAAGTCGTCATTCAACCGCACCAATCTTTATTATGAGGTGAGACCGAAGACTAAGGACGTAGATAAAGATATCATAAAGTATGTCAAGTCAATGCCTGGGAAGTCAGGAATTATCTATTGCCTAAGCCGAAAGAAAGTAGAGGAGTTGGCTACTACATTAAGGGTTAACGATATCAAGGCTCTTGCTTATCATGCTGGAATGGACAGTGCTACTCGCTCGGCCAACCAAGATGCTTTCCTACTTGAAGATGTTGATGTTATTGTGGCAACAATAGCTTTTGGTATGGGTATTGATAAGCCCGATGTGAGGTTTGTGATTCACTATGATATTCCCAAGAGTCTGGAGGGGTATTACCAGGAAACTGGACGCGCCGGACGTGATGGTGGTGAGGGGCAGTGCATTACTTTCTATGCACAGAAAGATCTTGACAAGCTACGTAAGTTCATGCAAGGAAAACCTGTTGCTGAGCAAGAAATTGGCAAGCAACTGCTTGCTGAGACTGCCTCCTATGCCGAGACATCGGTTTGTCGCCGCAAAACGTTGCTTCACTACTTTGGAGAAGAATATCCCGAGGACAACTGCCACAACTGCGACAACTGCTTGCATCCTCGCAAGCGTATAGAGGCTCGTAATGAACTGTGTGATGCGATTGAGACTATCTTGATGCTCAAAGAGAAGTTCAAGGCCGACCATGTGGTGGCTGTTATGGTAGGAGAGGGCACTACCGAGGTAAAATCTTATTTGCACCACAAACTCGAAATGTTTGGATGCCAAAAGGAGAAGTCTCCCAAGTTCTTGAACGCCGTCATTTCTCAGGGAATAATTGCAGGCTATATTGATCGTGACATAGAGAATTATGGGTTGCTTAAGGTAACCAAGCGAGGAAAGGAATTCCTTGAGAATCCAGTTTCGTTTATGGTTGTCGAGGATCGAGATTTTAACAATGCTGAGGATGATGAGATGCGCAGCGGTTCGGGTGCTCTTGATGGCGAGTTGTTCAGTATCTTAAAAAGCCTGCGAAAGAAGACTGCGTCAAAACTTCAGTTGCCTCCTTACGTTATCTTCCAAGACCCATCACTTGAAGCTATGGCTACAACATATCCAATCACTATGGAGGAGTTGCAGAACATACCAGGCGTAGGTGCAGGGAAGGCGAAACGTTATGGTGCTGAATTCCTGGATATTATTAAAAAGCATGTAGAGGAGAACGAGATTATTCGTCCCGAAGACATGAGGGTGAGGACTGTGGCAAACAAGAGCAAGCTTAAAATATCTCTTATTCAAAGTATAGACCGCAAGGTGCCACTTGATGACTTAGCAGCATCTCGCGGGTTAGAGTTTAACAAGATGCTTGATGAGATTGAGGCAATAGTCTATTCTGGGACTCGCATTAATATCGATTATTACATTAGAGATATAATGGATGAAGAGCATTTGGAGGACATCTATGAATATTTCAAGGAAAGTGACACCGACCGACTGAGCATAGCTATGGAGGAACTCGGCGATGAGTATACTGAGGAAGAGATACGGCTTGTGAGAATCAAGTTCTTGAGTGAATTGGCCAATTAGTCGTATGGCTCGTTCGTTATCACCGATTGACTCTTTGATTTAACGAATTTTAATTAATTGTTTATACTTTCATTTTTATTTTTACGTTATAAAATTTGTATTGTAATAAAAAGAAATAACAAATTTTATTATATCTATGAAACTTAAAGTTTTATTTTGCGGTTTAGTATTTGCAGGAATCGCTGCTGTTACTTATGCTGCTATTGACCCAGTGTTGATGAAAATCAACAATAAAGATATTAAGGTGTCGGAGTTTGAGTATCTTTATAAGAAGAATCTGGAGCAGCAAGTTAACAAAGAGAGTATTGATGAGTATGTTGACAGGTTTGTAAATTATAAGCTCAAGGTTGCCGAAGCCGAGAGGCTTGGATATGATACCTTGCCACGCATTATCACAGAGCTTGATGGATATAAGAACGACATGCTGTCTCCTTTCCTAACCGACTCTGAACTGCAAGAACAACTTGTGAATGAGGCTTACCAACGAAAGACTAAGGACTTGAATGTGAGCCATATTATGATCTCTCGTGGCAAAACTAAAGCCGAAGAGGTCAAACAAATTGCTATGATGGACAGCATTCGCAATTGTATTCTTAATGGAGAGAACTTTAACGACTTGGTGATGAAATATTCCATCGACCAATCAAAATTAAAGAATAAAGGTGAATATGGTTTCATTGGAAGTGGCATGTTCCCTTACGCTTTTGAGTATGCTGTTTACAACACACCAGTGGGTGAATTGTCTAAGCCCTTCTTGACCGATTATGGAGTACATATGGTAAGGGTGAATGATGTGAGGGAAAACGATGGCCAAGTCGAAGTAGCTCATATTATGAGAGGCTTCCCTCGTGGCAATGTGACAGATAGCATGAAAATAGTCATAAAGGCTCAAATAGACTCAATTTATGGTTGCATATTAAATGGCGAGAATTTTGAGGAGCTTGCCAAGAAGTTTTCACAAGATCGAGGCTCGGCTAAAAATGGCGGCAAATTACCATTATTTGCTCGTGGTCGTATGGTGAAACCCTTTGACGACATTGCTTTCAGCCTTGCCGATGGTGAGATTTCTGAACCCTTTGAGACCCAATTTGGTTATCACATTGTGAAGAAGTATTGTCACAAACCATTGGGAAGCTTGGGCGATTGTCGTGCCGAAATTGAGCAACAAATGAAAAACGATGAGCGTTCCTTAATGCCCATGGAGAGCAAGGTAAAGCAGATAATGAAGGAGCAGAATTTTCAGAAGAATGAAAATCTGAATGACTACTTGATTAATGAGCTTAATACTCATGGCCGATATGACTCCACTTTCGTTACTGATGTAGTTGCAAAATCGGATTTCACTTTGTTTACCTTTGACAAGAACCAAAAAGCTACATTGTCGGAGATGACAAAGATGCTTAACACAAAGGCAAAATATGCTAATAACGAGATAGCTGCTGCCGAGATTGTGGGTAACGTTGACCGTCTTGCAAAACAAAAAATAGTGAAATACTATGCTGACAATCTTTTCGACCTTAACTCGGACTATCGTAATCTAATGAATGAGTATCGTGATGGCACTCTTCTCTTTGAGGTTATGAACACCGAGGTGTGGAACAAAGCTAAAAGTGATGATAAGGCTTTAGCTCAACGCTTTAATGAGAATCCTACTAAGTATCGCTGGGATGCTCCTCACTTTAAGGGAATTATGATTTGTGCCAAGAACGACTCAGTGCTTGATGAGGCCATGAATTATTATTATACCATTAATTCATCTCCCGAAGACACTATTACTACAGCGCTCAATAAGAAATTTGGTCGTAATATCAAGATGGTGCGTGTTGTTTCCAAGCAAGGAGAGAACGAGATGGTCGACTACATTGCTTTTGGTGGCAAGAATGTGCCATCGACTTATGCTGGTTATCCCGTCTATCGCACTCTGATGGGTAGGATTATTTCTCAGCCCGAAGAGTTGTCGGATGTGAGAGGCTTAGTTTCGTCTGATTATCAAGATGCGTTGGAACAGCAATGGGTTGAGGACCTTCACAAGCGCTATAAAGTGAAGATTGACAAAAAAGTGCTTAAGCAATTAAAGGCGAAATATAAATAACAAAATCAATCACACATATAGCCTTGTTGCCTTCTTCTTGCGGGCATCAAGGCTTTTTTTGTAGATATACAAAATAATTAAATATAATTAATTGAAATAGATTTTGAGAACTCACAAAAAATCAAGAAATTTGCACTTTATTTACAAATTAAGTTGTTAATAATTTATTCATCGTTGAAATAACGGAGAAAAAACAATATAACGATATGAGAATTAAAACTATTCTTTTCTGCTTGATGGCTATAATGTCGTTAGGCATGAATGCACAGAACAATGTTGCCGAAGAGGTTGCTTGGGTTGTTGGTGACGAGCCAATTTTCAAGTCGGATATCGAGGAACAGTATCAGCAGGCTCTTTATGAGCGCATTAATATTGATGGCAACCCTTATTGTGTCATTCCTGAGCGTATGGCAGTTGAAAAACTCTTCCTTCATCAAGCAAAAATTGACACAGTTGAAATCCCTAATTCTACAGTTGCGCAAAGCGTTGACTCTCGAATCAACTATTTAATCGTAAATCTGGGTTCTCGCGAGAAGGTGGAAGAATATTTCCGAAAACCAATGCCAGAGCTTAGAAGCCAGTTGATGGATGTTGTGAGAGACCAGTACACTGTACAAGAAGTACAACGCAATCTTACTAAGAACATAAAGGCAACTCCATCTGATGTTAGAAAGTATTTCAACTCGATCCCAAAAGATTCTTTACCCGTGATACCATTACAGGTTGAGGTAAAAATAATAACCATTAATCCCGTTATTCCTCAGCAAGAGATTGACAATGTAAAGGCACGATTGAGAGAGTATAGCGAGAAGGTCAACAATGGTGAGAGCGAGTTCTCTACTTTGGCAATTCTTTATAGCGAGGATGGTTCATCAACCCATGGTGGAGAAGTGGGATTCAGAGGTCGTGCTGAATTGCTGCCTGAATATGCTACAGCTGCTTTCAACCTAAGTGATACTAAACGAGTATCGAAAATTGTTGAGACCGAGGCCGGTTATCACATTATCCAATTGATTGAGAAACGTGGAGATCGTATTAACACACGTCATATACTGTTGCGTCCCAAGGTGGCGCAAAAAGATTTGGACGACGCTCAATTCAAACTTGATTCATTAAGAGTCAACATTTTGAACAAAGAGAAGGGAGTCACTTTTGAGCAAGCCGCTATGTATGTTTCACAGGATAAAGACTCAAAAAATAATAATGGCGTGATGCTAAATGCCAAAACCCACAGCAACCTTTTTGAGATGGAGGAACTGCCTTCGGAGGTGGCAAAGGTTGTGTCGACAATGCAGGTTGGTGAAATATCTTCTCCTTTTGTGATGATTAATAAAGCAACTAACCGTCAACAAGTAGCTATTGTGAAACTATCCAAACGAATAGATAGCCATCGCGCTGATTTTGCCGATGATTATCAAGTCCTTAAAGATATGTATGAAAATCACAAGCGAGAGGAGATTCTCCTTAAATGGGTTGAAGAAAAACAAAAGTCTACCTATGTCTATATCGAAGAAGGGTGGAGAAATTGTGAGTTTAAGTACAAGTGGTTAAATTATAGCAATAACGACAAGTAATAATTTGTAGTGGGTATTAGGTTGAGGAATAACACAAAGGGCAATCAAGTTTGGGACAATTGTCTCACTTGGTTTAAACTTTGTGTCCTCGTGTTAATGTTTATGGGTAGTGCTAATGCTAATGCCCAAAAACAAAAAAATACTACAGTAAAGCCTATTCAGCAGTCATCTCAGCCAGCCGTCGCAGCAAAACCAGGATCGACAACGTCTCACATTAGGAGAATTACTCCGCAAATTCCTGATGCAAACCGTTTTGACCCTGGGAAGGTGTTTCTGGAAAATGCCGACAAGTTAGTCGCAAACGAAAAACGAAGCACTGAATATAGAGTGCTGCGAGGAAATGTGAGGTTTCGTCGTGGCAACATGACACTCACTTGTGACAGTTCCTATTTTTATGAGACGTCGAGTTCTCTTGATGCCTTTGGACATGTAGTGATGACTCAAGGTGACACTATGAAGGTATATTGCGATAGAATGCATTATTACGGTGACGTGGAAGTAGCTAAGCTTCGCCGCAACGTCAAGGTGATTAATAGCTCTATGACAGTGACAACCGACAGTTTGGACTATGATATGCTCAACGATGTGGCGAGGTATTTTGGTGGAGGAACTGTCGTTGACA
The DNA here is from genome assembly GCA_905233845.1 of uncultured Muribaculaceae bacterium. Lineage (GTDB taxonomy): Bacteria > Bacteroidota > Bacteroidia > Bacteroidales > Muribaculaceae > Sodaliphilus. Next base: position 114,323 of record CAJOFH010000001.1, read on the forward strand.
AGTCGGGAACAAAAGTATCGTCATCAGTAGGTAAATATGAGCAAGACACTAAGAAGGTTCAGTTCACTTCAAATGTGAACCTTACGAACGATCAAATAAAGCTTCATACCGATGTGCTTGACTATGACATGAACACTCGTATTGCGTCGATAGAAGATAAAACCGAGATTTATTCTCTGGAAGATGGTAGTACTATCTACACCACAAGTGGAACATATAACACATCGACTGGTCAAGGAAATCTTTATAAGCGTTCGACAATAAAGAGTAAAGATGGTAGTACAATCGTTGGTGATGAGATGTACTATGATCGTCGCAGCGACAGCGGTAATGCTCAAGGGAATGTGGTGATGATTGATTCTAAGAATAAGCAGACTCTTAAAGGTGATTATGTTACTTATGATCGCCGTAGTGGCCAAAGTCATGTTCAGGGGAATGTGGTACTTGTTGATGAGAAAAACCGACAAACTTTGCGTGGTAATGAACTATACCATAATAAAATTAACGGACAAAGCCATGTCCAGGGAAATGTGGTTCTTGTTGACGAGAAGAACAAACAGTCGGTTCATGGCGATAATTTGTTCTATAACAGGAATACCGGTAAAAGTCATGTGCAGGGAAATGTAGTGCTTGTCGACGAGAAAAACCAGCAAACTGTACATGGTGATAATGTGTATTATAACAGAAATAACGGGCAAAGTCATGTTCAAGGAAATGTGGTGCTTGTTGACGAAAAAAACAAGCAGAGGCTGACGAGTGACGATGCTTACTTTGACAAGAGTAATGATGAAGGTAGAGCCGAGGGCAATGTTGTTGTTGTGGATGAGAAAAATGACCAGACTTTACGTGGAGATAAAGTTTTTTACAACAGGCAAACAGGTCAGAGCCGTGCACAAGGAAATGTGATTGTTACCGATGAGAAAAATCAGCAAACTTTGTATGGAGACGAGGTGATTTATGATCGCACTAATGAAATAGGTAACGCTAAAGGCAATGTGGTTCTCACGGACAAGAAGACTGAGCGAGTTCTCAAGGGTGACCATGTAGAGTATGACCGCAAGAATGGCATTGGAAGGGCTCGAGGTAATGTTGTCTTGACCGATGCAAAAAACAAGATGATCCTTGTTGGCGGCGTGGGCTACCATAATGAGAAAACCAATGAATCCTATGTTACCGAGAACGCCTTTGCTCGCGAATTCTCGCAAAAAGACACTATATATGTTCGTGCCGATACACTTAGAATGTTGACAAACGAAAGCAAGGAACGTATGTTGCTTGCAAACAAGTATGTGCGTTTCTATCGTAAGGACATTCAAGGTGTGTGTGACTCGGCTGCCGTAAGTGAGCGCGACTCAATTTTAAATATGTATCGCCATGCGGTGATATGGAGTGAAGGACGCCAAATTAGCGGTGAGGAGATAAATGTTCATGTTAAGGATTCTACTGTCGATTGGGCTACGTTACCAAACAATGGTTTGCTGGTAGAACACTTGGGCGAGGATTACTATAATCAACTATGTGGACGATCGATGAAGGCCATCTTTGCGGAGCAGGAACTTAGGCGTCTTGATGTCAATGGCGATGTGGAGGCGTTGTTCTACCCAATGGAAAATGATTCTACATACAACAAACTTGTTAATGCCAATAGTGCCTATTTGACAATAGATCTTAAGCCTAAACAGAAGGTTGACAGGGTGAAGATGTGGCCCGATGTAAATGGCACAGTTGTCCCGTTATTCCTGGCAAAGAAAAGTCAATTGCGTATTGATAAGTTCAGGTGGTATGATTCTATTCGTCCTAAGGACCCCTATGATGTGCTGGTGGTGAGCGACGAGATGAAACAAATCTTTGGCGAGGCTGTGGCTAAACGTCGAACTGTTGTAAGGTGATATAATTTGATTTGTTTATAAATTGTTACGCGTCATGAGCGATGTTATAAAACTTCTTCCCGATTCTGTTGCCAACCAGATTGCCGCTGGTGAGGTGATACAACGTCCTGCTTCGGTGATTAAGGAGCTGGTGGAAAATGCTGTAGATGCTGAAGCTACAAACATTCAAATTGTTCTAAAGGATGCTGGGCGAACTTTGATACAAGTTATAGATAACGGTTTGGGAATGAGTGACACTGATGCTCGTCTGGCTTTTGAGCGTCACAGCACATCTAAGATTAGAAATGCTGAGGACTTATTCTCGCTCCAAACTATGGGATTTCGTGGCGAAGCATTGGCTTCGATTGCAGCTATCTCTCACATTGAGCTTCGAACTTGTGCTCGTGGCAGCCAACTTGGAACCAAATTGATAATAAATGCATCGCATTGTGAGTCTCAGGAGCCTGACGTGTGTCCTGTGGGATGTAATTTCATGGTAAAAGACTTGTTTTTCAACGTCCCAGCACGTCGCAAGTTCCTCAAGAGTAATCAGGTGGAGCTTAGTAACATAATTAAAGAGTTTGAGAAATTGGCATTGGTGAACTATAACATTGATTTCTCTCTAACTCACAATGGCAATGTGCTATATAAATTGAATAAGGGCTCGTTCAAGCAACGAATTGTGTCTATTTTTGGCACCAACCTTGACCAGCAACTTATTCCACTTACTATTGAGACCTCGTTAGTGAAAATTACTGGATTCATTGGTAAACCCGAGAATTGCCGCAAGCGTGGTGCTATGCAGTTCTTCTTTGTCAATGGCAGATATATGCGTCATCCTTATTTTCACAAGGCAGTTAATACTTGCTACAATGAGTTGATTCCTGATGACTCACAGCCCAACTATTTCTTGATTTTTGACGTTGATCCTGAGTCCATTGATGTCAATATCCATCCAACGAAGACTGAAATAAAGTTTGAAAACGAGATGCCAATATGGCAGATTATTGCGGCTGCTGTGAAAGAAACACTGGGACGCTTCAGTGTTGTTCCTTCGATTGACTTTGACAAGGAAGATGCCCCCGAGATTCCTGCATTCACACTTCCACATGCAACAACACCGCCATCAATAAGTGTTGATAAAGGTTATAACCCTTTTAAGCAGCAGGAAGGTAATGACTCTCAAGAGCAAGGTGACAGTGTGACAAAGAGTGGACATTATCAATCTCATAGTTCGACAGCTATGCCCAATTGGGAGGAACTTTACAAGAACTTCAAGAAAAGTAAACAGGAGAGTTTTGATAACATTGAAGATAATAGTTTTACTGCCGAGGTGTCGCTTGGTGAAGTACCAATTTTAAAGACGGAAGATGTCTTGCAAGTGGTGCTTCAAGTTGGTGGTCGTTATCTGCTTACGCTTATTCATGATGGTGTGTTAATTCTTGACCAACGACGTGCACATTTGTCGGTTATCTACAATCGTTTAATGCAACAGATTGATGGCATGAATGTTGTGTCGCAGCGAGTGTTGTTTCCTGAGGTTATCCACCTTACCGAGTCGCAGAATGTGGTGTTTGAGGAAATAGAGCCTGAACTGGAGAAGGTTGGCTTTGGTGTCTCACGACTTAGCGGTGGCGATTGGTCGGTGAACTCGGTGCCTCCAGGTCTTGACAATGTTGACGTGAAAGAGTTGCTTAATGAGGTGATTAGCACTGTGAGCATTGGTGGCAACAGTTTGAAAGACAAGGTTTTTGAAAGGATTGCTTTGACGATTGCTTCAAGGGCTGCCATCCCTTATGGTCGTGTGCTAAATGATGATGAAAAGAAAGGTCTTATTGCCGATTGGCGATCGCTCAAGAATAACAAGTACACTCCCACGGGTAAACTTATTGGCACAGTTTTGACTATAGAACAACTTGGCAAGATGTTTTGATCAATAGTATACTGTAGTTCTAATTGATTCAATAAAAGCTAAAGGAGCTTGACTAAGAATTTGTCAAGCTCCTTTAGCTACTATATCTGTAGGAGAGATGGTTACTGTTTGCTGATGTTGGCGTCTTGCAAACCGTAATTCTTGCGTCGGTCAATAATCAGTAGCATCACTGAAACAAATATTGCTGCAATACCAATTCCAGTGAATATCCACATGGCCTCGGTATAATCAACATTTTCTCCCACAGTGTTGCGTTGCAACACGCTACCAATGACGATGGGAATGAGCATCAGTCCTATGTTTTGAATGTAGTAGATTATGGAGTAAGCAGTTCCAAGCTGTTTCATGGGCACAATCTTGGGAACGGCAGGCCACAGCACGCTGGGTAACAGCGAGAATGCGATGCCAAGTATTAACATGAGACATATTGCCAGAATACTTGAGTTGAAAGGAAGAGCAAAAACCATAAGCACCAAAGTAAGCATCGCTGTTCCAATTATCATGATTGTAGCACCCTTTCCCATTTTGTCGTACATGCCTCCAAAAAGTGGTGTCAGCACTATAGATGTGTAAGGCAGGATAGCGGGTATATTACCGGCAATCGATGGCTCAACACCATATTTTGCAATCATCATTTTTGTAGCAAAATCGAGAAATGGGTATAGTGCTGAATAGTAGAGTAGACATAGAAGGGTGATGAGCCAAAAACCTGGGTTTTTCATAGTAGCCCCCAAGTCGCTGAAGTGGAATTTTCCGTCGTCTTCAGTTTCTGTAATATTGGTTTCTACATCGGCCTTACGGTCCATGGAACAATATACAAGGTAGACAATAAGACCTATCCCCACAGCAAAGAGACCTATAAGAATAGGTGTACTAAGTGAGAAATTCTTGGCCAATGGTGGTGCGCCCGACAGTGCCAAACCAGTACCCAGTCGAGCAAGTGCCACTTGGATACCCATTGCCAAGGCCATCTCCTTGCCAGAGAACCACTTGACGACGACTTTCGACACTGTAATACCACATAGCTCATAGCCAATGCCGAAAGTGGCGAATCCCAAAGCGGCCACAAGCACTTGGAACTTAATGGAGGGGTCGGCATAGCCGAGCCATTGTAGGTTTATGTTGAGAATTTGGGATGGGTCCATGAATGCGATGGCATAGTAATCGATGGCGGTGCCCCCAAGCATGAGCACACATGAGAGAACACCTGCAAAACGAACACCAGTTTTATCAAGAATGATACCTCCTACAAAGAGCATTAGTAGGAACACGTTGAAAAAGCCACGTGAGCCTGCTAGAACACCAAATTCACCACTTGTCCATCCAAGTCCTCCTTCACCAGTGGGTAACTCAAGGAAATACTGCAATGGCGACATCTGCTTGGCTACGATGTAGCCCATCATCATGGTTACTGATACCAAGCCAAGCACTGCCCACCGCAGTGTAGGTGAATTATTGATTTTTTGTGATATTTTTGTCATATATTCAAAAAAACAGGGCGTGTAAGCTTCGTGAGCAACACACGCCCTATATGTTGTCAAAGGAAAAGATTATGCTTCAGCATGTTTCTCCACGGGCTTGATGTTGGGCTCCTCAAGACCATAGCCCTTCTTCTTGTCAACCGCCTTAAGATAGATAGAGATAAGCAGGGCAGCAATACCAAGAACAGCTAGCATTACCAGTGCCCAGGTGTAGTCAAGCTCGTGGGCGGCAGTGCCCTCGGCATTTGTTTTCTGAAGAACAATACCGATTAGTGTTGGGAATAGTCCAAGACCAATGTTTTGAATCCAGAAGATGGCTGCATAAGCCGAACCAATGATTTTCTCATCAACCAGCTTAGGAACCGAAGGCCACAAAGCAGCAGGTACGAGAGAGAAAGAAGCTCCAAGTACCAGGATTGTGATATAAGCTACTACGGTACCTCCGGCGGTGTTGCCTTTGAATGCAGGAAGAATGAAAGCGAATGTCAAGTGGCAAATAACAAGGAGAATAGAACCGAGCATAAGCATAGATGCAGCTTTACCCTTATGGTCAACATAGTTGCCAAGTATTGGTGTGATAGCTACTGCCAGCAGTGGGAACACTGCAAATATAGTCTCGGCAGTGCCACGCATATAGCCCATGAAGCAATATATTACCAGAGCAATGATGGCAATGCCCATCAGGCTATACTTCATGACTTTTTTCTTAGAGAAGTTGCTCGAGAATGAACAAATTGCAACAATAAGCATGATAATGTACTGAACTACAGTTACCGAGATGGGGAAAGCCTCAGTGCTTCCGCCCCAGTAGGTGCTGGTATCGGCAGGGTTTAGAGTCAAGTTACATTGGAGCATGTTCACAGCATACTTTTGGAATGGGAAAATTGCACTGTAATAAAGAACACACAAAAGAGCAACAAGCCAGAATCCGAGGCTGGTGAAAATCTTGCCCAGGTCGCTCAGCTTGAATGGATCATCTTTCTCCTCGGCCTCGCCAGTTTGCGAGTCAAGTTTCTTGTCCATAAAGAAGTATACGATGAACATCATGAGTGCGATGCAGAGCAGAACAACACCAAATTTTACGGCATTGTCGACATGAACTTCACCACCCAGTTTAGCGAAGAATGGTGCGAAAATCATGCAAGTGGCAACACCAAGGCGCGCAAGAGCCATCTCTGAGCCCATTGCCAAGGCTGTCTCACGGCCTTTGAACCATTTAACGATACCGCGAGACACTGTGATACCAGCCATCTCGCAACCGCTACCAAACAGCATAAAGCCTATGGCGGCCAACTTTGCAGAGCCAGGCATGCCTTCTGCAAAAGGCAGAATAGCGCCAATAACTGGGAGTTCGCCGTTCCAGTTCAGGTTATTGGTGAACCATTGTCCTAGTGGTGTGGCATCAAATCCGTCGGTTACAGCATAGAACTTGATGATACCACCGATGAGCATCACCGCTCCCGAAAGTACGGCTGTGAAGCGTACTCCCATCTTATCGAGAATGATACCGGCAATGATTAAGAAGAATACATAGACGTTAAGGAATACCTCAGCACCTTGCATGCGGCCAAAGGCTGCACTATCCCAACCACGGGTCTCTTGCATTAAATCCTTGATGGGTGAGAGGATGTCCATGAACACGTAGCTGCAGAACATGGCTAGAGCCAGCAGCAACAGAGCGGTCCAGCGCATTCCAGCTGAATCGCGTAGGGCTTTTTTGATTGTTTGTGTCATACTGATTGTAATTAGTTTTAATATGTTTATGTTTGATTGATTTCAGAAATATGAGTGCAAAGATACATTATTTTATTTAAATTGAAGAATAAAAATAGTGACAAAATGTCGCCCAAGTAAAAAAGTTGTTATTTGGCACATAAAGTGCATTATAGGTGAATGACGTTATAAATGTCCTTTTATTGCAAATTATAATTTATTTAAAAACATAACAATATGACAATTAAACCATTAAGTGACAGGGTTCTTATCGAACCTGCTAAAGCTGAAGAAGTTACTGCTGGGGGTATTATAATTCCTGACAGTGCGAAGGAAAAACCCTTGAAGGGTGTAGTTAAAGCCGTTGGTCAAGGAACCAAAGACGAGGAAATGATTGTAAAAGCTGGCGACACCGTTCTTTATGGCAAGTATGCCGGTACTGAGATTGAGGTTGATGGCGCAAAACTTTTGATGATGCGTCAGAGTGACATTTTGGCAATTGTTGAAGATTAATTAAATTATATGATAAGATCATGGCTAAGATAATTAAATTTGACATTAAAGCTCGTGAAGAATTAAAGAAAGGCGTTGACCAGTTGAGCGATGCCGTAAAAGTAACACTTGGACCAAAGGGTCGTAATGTGATTCTTGATAAGAAGTTTGGTGCGCCCCATATCACTAAAGATGGTGTGAGCGTTGCACGTGAAGTGGAGCTTGAGGATGAGTTCCAGAATATTGGTGCACAACTCGTTAAAGAAGTTGCTCAGAAAACTGGAGATGACGCTGGCGATGGTACTACAACTGCCACTATTCTGGCACAAGCAATTATCAATGAGGGGTTGAAGAACGTTGCTGCTGGGGCAAATCCGATGGCAGTTAAACGAGGCATTGATAAGGCTGTTACTGCTGTTGTTGAGCAAATCAAAGCTCAGTCGCAGGAAGTAGGAGATGACTTTGGCAAAATCGAGAACGTTGCTCGTGTTTCGGCAAACAATGATCAGGAAATTGGTGAACTCATTGCTGAGGCCATGAAGAAAGTCAACAAGGATGGTGTTATTACCGTTGAGGAGGCTAAGGGTACCGATACTCACGTTGATGTAGTTGAAGGTATGCAGTTTGACCGCGGCTATATTTCACCTTATTTCGTTACAAACACCGAAAAGATGGAATGTGAAATGGAGCGTCCTTACATTCTGATTTTCGACAAGAAAATCTCGGTTCTGAAGGATATGCTACCAGTACTTGAGGCTACTGCCCAGAGTGGACGTCCATTGCTTATCATTAGTGAGGATGTTGATAGTGAGGCCCTTGCGGCACTTGTTGTTAATCGTCTTCGTGGTTCATTGAAGGTTTGTGCCGTTAAGGCTCCTGGTTTTGGCGACCGTCGCAAAGAGATGCTGGAGGACATTGCCACACTTACTGGTGGCGTGGTTATTAGTGAAGAAAAAGGATTTAAGCTCGAAGGTGCTACTATTGACATGCTTGGCACAGCCGAGAAAGTAACTGTAAACAAGGAGAATACTGTGATTGTCAATGGTGCAGGCGACAAACAGGCCATTGCCGACCGTGTAGCTCAAATCAAAGCTCAGATTGAGACAACCAAGTCTTCCTATGACAAAGAAAAACTGCAAGAACGTTTAGCCAAGCTTGCTGGTGGGGTTGCTGTGCTCTATATCGGTGCTCCAAGCGAAGTAGAGATGAAGGAGAAGAAAGACCGTGTAGACGACGCCTTGAGTGCTACTCGTGCAGCTGTTGCTGAGGGAATAGTACCAGGCGGAGGTGTTGCCTACATTCGAAGCCTCGACGTGCTCGATAAGATGGAAGGTGATAATGCCGACGAAACAACTGGTATTCACATCATACGTCGTGCAATAGAAGAGCCTCTTCGTCAAATCGTTGACAATGCAGGACTAGAGGGGGCTGTAGTTGTACAAAAGGTGCGTGAAGGCAAGGCTGATTTTGGCTATAATGCATACACCGACAAGTATGAGAACCTGTTTGAGACTGGTGTCATAGATCCAGCAAAGGTTGCGCGTGTTGCTCTTCAGAATGCTGCTTCAATTGCTGGTATGTTTCTCACCACCGAGTGCGTGATTGCCGAGAAGAAGGAGGAAGCTCCAATGCCTGCAGGAAATCCAGGCATGGGTGGCATGGGAGGAATGATGTAGACGATATTGAAGTCACAATATTTGAGACTGGAGATTCACATAAATTGGTGAGTCTCCAGTCTTTTTTTTCAATTCATCTAGAATAGTGATTTGATTATTTTAGGGAAAAAATTGCATACTTTGATAATTCTTTGTACTTTTGTGGGCTTTTAGAGTTTTCGGTCTCAATATTTGATGATTGAAAATGAAAAGTAAATATTTAGAATAACAAATAATTCGTTGAATGCTAGTTTTTTAACATGCATTTGATGTCCTAGATTTATATACAATTAAGAAAAAGGGTGTCCATTTTTTATTCATGCTATCGTAATAAAAAAAATATAATATTAGAAATATAAATCAAGAAATTAATTATTTAAAAATTTACCTATATGAAATTTAAAAATTTAATCATTTCGATGTTCTTGGTGATCGCCGTTACATCTTGTGAAGCTCCAAAGTTAGGATATTTCCAGGATGTACAGTCAGGACAGACACACCAATTACAGGAGCCAAAACTTGTCACTGTGGAGCCTGGTGACAAATTGTCAATTCTTGTGGGTAGTAAAGATCCTGCGCTTGCCTATCTGTTTAATTTGCAGATTGTGGGTAGGTACAAGACTTCACAATCCGACGCGAGTCTGTCCACAAGTCAGGTGGCGAGTTACACTGTTGACGAGAAAGGTTATATCGACTTCCCTGTTTTGGGCAAGCTTTTCTTAAAAGGAAAGACTCGTAGTGAGGTGGCTGCTTTTGTAAAGAAAGAGTTGATAAGTCGTCAGATGCTTAAAGATCCTGTTGTCACTGTTGATTTCCTTGACTTGTATTTCTCGGTGATGGGTGAGGTGAACGCTCCTGGTCGTTTCCTGATGGATCATGACAAAACCACCTTGATTGATGCTTTGAGTCGTGCCGGTGATCTGACTATCAATGGTCGTCGTGACAATGTGCTCGTAATGCGCGAAGAAGGTGATAAAGAGTTGGCCTTTAGAATTGATTTGACCAATGTTCAAAGTCTTTACAATTCTCCTGTCTATTACTTGAAGCAAGGCGATATGATATATGTTGAGCCAAATGAAAAGAAAGCTCGAGAGTCAACAGGTACTGGAAACGCTTTCATGCAACCCACTTTATGGATCTCGTTAGCGTCGTTAGTGACATCGGTATCGGTATTAATATTTAAATAATTTTAAGAAATGGCCGAAGAAGTAAACAAACAATATCCAGCAGCCACAAAAAACGAGGATTTTGAGAAAATTCGCGAGTGGCTATATCTGTGCTTATCGCGCTGGTATTGGTTCGCACTGTCGCTGATCATTGCTTTTGGATTGGCGTTGCTTTACCTGCTTGTCACAACACCGTCCTATACTCGAAAGATGTCGATATTAATTAAGGACGAAGATAAGAATCGCTCTTTGTCTAGTGAGTTCAGCCAATTCTCTGATATGGGTTTGGTAGCAGGCAAAACAAATCTCTACAACGAGATGATAACCTTGGCGTCACCTTCCTATATGCTCGATGTGGTTCAAGATTTGCATCTCGACTTCAACTATAAGACTGATGGTCGTTTCCATGAGCTCACTCTTTATGGCAAAAACCAGCCTGTGGTTGTGTCATTGCCTGAAATTGAGCCTGATGATTATGCGTCTTTCACTCTTTTCCTAAAACCAAACAATGTGATTGAAATGACTGATTTTCATGATAAAGATCATGAAACTGCTCTCACAAAAGTGGTTAAGGGTGAGATTGGAAAAGCTGTGAAAACCCCCATTGGAACAATTCTTGTCACTCCTACTCAGCATTATGTTGGGAAATTTGATACACCAATTAGAGTGTCTAAAAACCGTATTTCGGATGTCGCAAACAATTATGCAAGTCGACTTGTGATTGACTTGAATCAAGAGCGTGCTTCGGTCGTTGATGTGGCTTTGAGTGATGTGAGCATCGAACGTGCTGAAAATATATTGAACAAATTGTTTGAAGTATATAACAACAAATGGGTTGAGGATATCAATAAGCAGGCTATTAGCACTAGCAAGTTTATTGATGAGGAATTAAGAACAATTGAAAGTCAGCTTGGCCATGTAGATCAAAATATCGCTCAGCAGAAACAAGAGAATGGAGCACCAGATTTGGGTGTTGCTACACAGATCAACCTCAATAAGGTGGAGAACGCAAGTGCTCAGCTCTTGGAAATTGACAACCAAATATACATGGCTAAAATGATTAAGGACCAGTTGTCTTCTTCCGACTTTGAAGTGTTGCCAGCCAATTCTGGTATTGAGAATTCGGCGGTTGCGTCACAGATAAAAGACTATAACGATAGGGTGATGCAACGAAACAACTTGCTTGAGAACAGTGGCATTAATAACCCTCTTGTACAAGACCTTGACGAACAACTGAGGGCTACAAGAGATGCGATTATAACCTCACTGAACACGGTTATCTCTACTCTTGGTGATAAGAAGAAAAGTTTAGAGGCAACAAAGACTGAGACAGTGAATAAGATTGAGGCAAGTCCTGTTCAAGCTAAGGAGTTGTTGACTGATGAGCGTCAACAAAAGGTGAAAGAACAACTTTACCTTTTCTTGCTACAAAAACGAGAGGAGAACCAACTTTCGAAGGCTTATACTGCCTACAACACCAAGATGCTTAATCCACCATCAGGCTCACGTACTCCGACTTCGCCAGTGAAGCTTAATGTGATGATTATTGCAATGGTCCTGGGTATTCTCATTCCTATGTTGCTATTGTTCATTGTCAACAATATGAATACTAAGGTTAAAGGACGTAAAGATATTGAGGAACTCAGCCTGCCATTCATCGGAGAGATTCCATTGTCTTATCGCAAGCGTAAAGGTTTGTTGTCGATATTCAACCGTTTTAAGAAAGAGGTTCGAGAAATTGTTGTTCAGGAGAAGAATAGCAACAATATTAATGAGGCGTTCCGCGTTGTTCGTACAAACCTTGAGTTTGTGCTTGGTAAAGACCACAAGGTAGCAATGTTCACATCTTCGAATGTGGGCTCTGGTAAAACATTTATTTCTACAAACTTGGCTACTAGTTTTGCTATCAAAGGCAAGAAGACGTTGCTTGTTGACCTTGACTTGCGTAAAGCTTCGATGTCTACATTTGTAGACTCTCCACAACGTGGTATTTCTGACTATCTCAATGGGCAATATACTAATATTGATGATGTGATGGTTAAGCAGCGCATACATAAGAATCTTGATGTGTTGCCTGTTGGTACGATACCTCCCAACCCCACAGAGTTACTCTTTAGCGAGCGCTTGTCTTCGTTGCTGAAGGTGATGAGAGAGAAGTATGACTTGATAATTGTCGACTGTCCTCCAATTGATATTGTTGCTGATGCGTCTATTGTCAATGATTTGGTCGATGTGACTGTATATGTCCTTCGTTCGGGGCTTATGGATCGCCAGATGCTTCCAGAGGTGGAGAAATTCTATACCGAGAAGCGTTTCAACAACATGGTGTTGTTGCTTAACGGTACTACCGAGGAATCGAATGGTTATGGCTATCGTCGCTATGGATATGGTTATGGCTATGGTGGCTATGGAAATAATAAGAAAAAAAGAAAATAAGAAATAGAAATAATAATAAACATTATTCTATCTAAGTATATTTATGAAAGCATGTTTTATGGGTTTAGGCTATATTGGCCTTCCTACAGCAATCATCGCAGCAAAGAATGGTGTTGATGTGACAGGTGTTGATATTAATTCAAAAGTTGTTGCTCAAACCAATAGCGGCCAACTTCATATTGTGGAACCTGGATTGGAAAAACTACTTCAGGAAGTGCTTAACGCAGGAACTTTTAGAGCTACTTCCCATCCAGTGGAGAGTGACGCTTATTTCATTGTTGTCCCCACGCCGTTTAAAGGCAATCATCAACCCGACATATCTTATGTTGAGAATGCTACTCGAATGGTGATGCCATATCTTAAACCTGGTGATTTGTATGTAATTGAGTCAACATCACCAGTGGGCACTACCGAAAAGATGGCAGAACTGATTTTTGCAAATCGCCCTGAATTAAAAGGCGCAATTCATATTGCTTACTGCCCGGAACGAGTGTTACCTGGCAACGTGATTTATGAGTTGATGAATAATGACCGTGTAATTGGTGGAATTGACGAAGAATCGAGTACTCATGCCATAGAGTTCTATTCTCATTTTGTTAAAGGACAGCTGCATCGTACTAATGCTCGCACTGCCGAGCTATGCAAGCTCACGGAGAACTCTAGCCGTGATGTTCAGATTGCATTTGCCAATGAGCTATCGATGATTTGTGAACAAGCAGGCATTAACGTGTGGAACCTTATAGAACTTGCTAACAAGCATCCAAGAGTAAACATCCTGCAACCTGGATGTGGTGTTGGCGGGCACTGTATTGCCGTTGACCCATATTTCATTACTTCGGCTTATCCCAAGGAGGCAAAAATTATTGCTTCGGCTCGTGAGATAAACAATTATAAGGCTCAGTGGTGTGCCGAACGAGTAAAGAATGCTATGTTGGAGTTTGAACTTAAGAATAGTCGCAAGCCAGTTGTTGCGATGATGGGACTTGCATTCAAACCCAATATTGATGATCTGCGAGAGTCTCCTTCTAAGCGCATCACTACCGAGGTGCTTCAGAGCAAGAATAATGCCGACATACTTGTTGTAGAACCCAATATCAAGGAACACAATGTTTTCAAGCTCACTCCATATAAGGAGGCTTATGAGAACGCCGACATTGTAGTGTTCCTTACAGCTCACAATGAGTTTAAGTCTCTTGAGTGGCGCGATGACAAGGTGATTCTAGACTTTTGTGGCATCTTTAAGAAATAGATGTTACTGAGCCTTTTGGTATATAGCTTGACCGGTGCAATCCTGTTTTTCTTGGGATGGCATGTCAACAAGCGAGAACAACTTCTTAGGTTAGGAGGTGGCACTGAACTGCCATTCTACAGCTGGGAGATTGTGTTATCATTGTTGATTTTTTCCATTGTGGCAGGAGCTCGTTATCACACGGGTTATGACCATGCTATGTACCTCGACCAGTATCAACATTTGCAGCAGACTGGCGACTTCAGCCGCCACAATTTTGAATATGGCTTTGAGTGGATTTCTAAAATCTTTGCTTGGTGCCATATTCATTATTTTTTCTATTTTGCATTCTGGGCTCTATTGCAGATTGGATTCTTGTATTTTGGCCTTAGACACCACAAGCACTTGTTGTGCTGGGTTGGGTTGGCTATCATGTGTGGATCCTATTTCTTGTCATGGATGAACTCGGTGCGTCAGAGTGTTGTTGTGTGTATGTTTGTTGCGCTTGTGCCACTTATCAAGGAGAGGAAAATCATTCCTTATTTCTTGATTGTGATTATTGCGTCATTTATTCACAAATCGGCTCTTTTGCTCTTGCCGGTATTTCTTATATCGTTTGTTAAGTTTGACAATAAGATACCAAACAAGTGGTGGCTTCTTGTTGTGCTTGCTGTTTTTGTCTTGTTGGGCCTGAAACCATTCTGGGTGGATTATTTCTCTAATTATCAGTGGTTTTTGGACTTGACAGGTTATCAAAATTATGGTAATCTTAACGACCCTAATGTCGCAGGCCAGTTTAGAACTCTTAATTGGGGACCAAGTCGCGTGTCGATTCTGCTTGCCAATGTTCTTGTTATTTTGTTCTATGCCGACATGAAATCTTATTTCAAGGACGACAAGCTGTTGCCTTACTTTTTCTTGCTGGCGTTCATTGGCATGTGCTTAAGCAACTTGTTGATCAACACCTCACATTTCATTCTCCGTCCTTTGGATTATTTTACTGTTTTCTATCTGGTAATAGGTGCTTATTTAATGGTTTATTTTATTAGAAACAAAAAATACCCATTAGTAATTGTATTGTCTTTATTGTTATATTCCCATTTCTTAGTAAATGTATATAAAGCAGTATATATGCCCTCTGCCACAAATCTGCCCTTTCTTTACCACACATTCTTAATACCTACAATTTAATTTAATGTTAGTTTCAATAATTATACCTGTTTATCGCAGCAGAAAATATATCGAGAAATGTGTCAGGTCGCTTTTGGACCAAACATATAAAAACCTTGAGATAATAATTGTTGATGATTGCGGAAAAGATGGAAGCATCGATGTGATTAAGCGTGTGCTAATCGAGTATCCCGACATGGCTGCAAAGGTCCGTTTTATTTATCATGAGTTCAACAAGGGCTGTGCCGCAGCTCGTCGTGATGGTATGAAAGAGGCAACAGGTAAATACATCTTGCAGGTTGATAGTGATGATTATGTCGCTCCAACCATGGTAGAGAAAATGGTGGCAAAAGCACAAGAGGATGATGCCGATATGGTTGTTTGCAATTACTATTATACAACAAATGACCGTCGCTCCTTGGTTGAAGTGAATGTGCCCAGCGACAATATAGAGTTCGCATCTAAAGTTCTTCAAGGATATATTCATGCAGGCGCCTGGAACAAGATGATGCGTCGCTCAATTCTTAAAGAGCATAATATATATCCAGTAGCAGGCATTAACATGGGTGACGATATGACAATATTGATGCAGGCATTATTTTTTATGGACAAGATAAGCTATGTTGATGATGCTTTTTATTACTATAATATTAGTGGTAATGAACGTTTGTCACGAAGCATTTATCCGATGGTTAATGACATTAGACTGATTAACCTTTTCTCTGAGTTTTTTGAAAAGAATAATATTCAAGAGAAAGAGGTAGACCATGCTTTCGGTTTATTTAAGATTGGTCGTTTAAGCCGCAATCTGTTGTTCAATGACTTAGACGAGGTGAATAGAAATCGTGATGTTTATGATGTTAGTAAGCCAAGTCAGGTATTTGCTCATAAACGATTACCACTTCATTATAAACTTGTGGCTTTTTTTTATCTTAAGAATTTCATGCCTGGCGTGAAACTGTTGCGTCGACTGATAAGGTTTAAGAAAAACAGAAATGTTCAGTAAAGGCAAGCACATTATATTACAAACGCTTCTTATGCTGGTGTCTCCACTGGCAAGTGCGTTAGTGGCTATTCGTTTTTATAAACGAGGTATATCGCAAATTTTCTTAGTAATTTTTGCATTCTACTTTGGCATGCATTTCTATCTTGCCAATGATATTACAAACCATTACATTCGCATGCGAATGTATTATTGCGGCAAGTCGTTTGCCCAAATTTTGAGTAATCCTGATGCACTTGGTAGTGGATTGGATTACTATCATATAGTCCTTAAGTATTTGATCTCAAGGGTCACTGAGTCAAGAGAGGCTTTTGCTGCAATAAATTGCGCTTTGTATAGTGCTATGTTCCTATTCTTCTTCACTCAGTTTAAGGAGTTTTATAAAAAATTCATGCCAGTGAGTTGTGGAATTCTACTTCTTTGTGTAGTGTTCACTGTAGAGTTTTATTGGTATCAGGGTGTGAGGTTCTGGATAGGTGTGTTCTATTTTGCTGGTTTTTACCTTCGTTACGTCAATACCGAGAAAAAAAGATATCTTTTATTTACAGTTGGGTGTGTTTTCTTTCATTATACACTTGTGAATCTACTTGCTATCCTAATAGCAAACTGGTTGTTGAGTAAGATTTGGGTTTGGTTTAGGGTTATCTTGCTTGGAATCTCATTCATTTATCGAATTATAAGTGTCGATTTTATGGGATGGGTGATCAAGAATATTCCTGGTTTAGATTTAGGAAAACGAACAGTGTCCTATATTCATGATGATATGCTTAAACGTGTTGAGAAACTTAGAGCTGAATCCAATATTTTCTATGGTTATAGGTCTGAATTAATGGTCTTTTTTGGCGTATTAATTTTGATGGTTTTATGGAGTAGGAGAGTAAAATTCTCAACAAAATATTTGCAGATTTTCTTCTTTGCGATGACTATATATACTGTTGTGAATTTTGCATACATTGAGCTTATCTTTTATGACCGTTTTATAAAAATAGGTGTGCTTATGTTCTATTCTTTCTTGTTTGTTACTGCATGCCAGAATTATGAGAAATTTAAAGGAGTAAGTCTTATTGTGATGATACTATCGTTTGTTCCTATGTTTTATGCTGTACTCACACAGGTAATTGAAATGCGAAATCATTTGTCATTTATAGAGTTATGGTTTGGTAACTTCTTTATGGACTGGAGTGGTGGTATGTCTGATAAATATGGCAAGTGGTATATGGATTAATAAAGAGTTAGCATCAAAGGTGCTAACTATTGGTTGCAAGTATATCCCACCTGCTGGTGGGATAGCTCAAGTGTTGTGGAATTATGACAAATACATCTTCGAGGAATTCAAATTTATTGAGAATTCTCGCAAGAGTAATGCAATTACTAATCTATTTATTGCTATTTTGGCAATTTTGAAGTTGTTTTATAAATTGCTTGTTGATAAGAAGGTAAAGATTATTCACATTCACACTGCTTCGGAAATAAGCTTTTATCGATCCACATTTTTTCTTCGTGTTTCCAAATTATTTGGCAAGAATGTAGTAATGCATATTCATGGAGGAGCCTTCAAAAATTATTACAACAATCATAAGATTTTTGTCGAAAAAAACTTGAAGAAATGTGATAAGATTATTACTCTGTCTCAAGACTGGGTTGATTTCTACTCATCAATTGGTTTTGAATGCTCATGTGTTGAAAATGTTATTCCAGAGCCTGAAATTTACACAGCAACTAACAGTGACGGACTACTTCACATGCTCTATTTAGGGCTTATTGTTGAACGTAAAGGTATTTATGACTTGCTTGATGTTTTGGTCGACCACAAACAGGAGTTTGAGGGAAAAATTTTGTTGCACATTGGTGGCAATGGCGAGGTTGAAGAATTGAAAAGCAGAATAAAGTCGCAAGATCTTGAAGGAATTGTAAAGTATGAAGGTTGGGTTGACAAAGACAAGAAGGTTGAGTTGCTAAATAAATGCGATGTGTTTGTGCTACCTTCTTATGTTGAGGGCTTACCCTTGTCTATTTTAGAAGCCATGTCCTATAATATGTTGGTCATTGCAACGCCTGTAGGTGGAATTCCTTCATTGGTCAAAGACAAAGAAAATGGTATCCTCTTCACTCCAGGTGACAAAGAACAACTCTATAATGTAATCAAAAATGTTGTTCTTAAAGGAATTAAGTTGAATACTAACAATAATATAGTGGTTGAGAATTATTATCCTCACAATGTGGCTAAGAAATTGACCCATATCTATCAATCATTGTTATAGTTTTTTAATGAATCCATTTTTAAAAAAAATAATAAAAAAAGTAGTTCCATCTTCTAAGCGAAACAAAATAAGGCGCATTAAGCGACATGCTGTTCTTAACATGAAGCATGAAGAGAAATTAACTCTTAATAAAATGCGAAAGATTCTGGTAGAAGAATTGGGACTAAGAAAAGGCGACAATGTGATTGTTTCATCGGGATTTGGCAGCCTTAATGCTGACTTTTCTCCACAAGAGTTACTTGATCTTTTACAAGAGATTATAACTGAAGATGGATTAATCATGATGCCATACTATCCTCCTGTAAATTCTACTGAATGGGCTGCTAAGCATCAAGTGTTTGACATGAACTCTACAAAGTCTGGAATGGGAGTTTTAACTAATGTTTTTGCTAAGGCTTCTGGCGTTTACATGAGCAAGCATCCAACCAAAGCCGTCTGTGCTTGGGGTAAATGTGCAAAAGAAATAGTTGAGGGTCACGACAGTGCCACTACACCATTCTATTGGGATTCGCCTTATGGACGCTTATTAAAAATGCATAGCAAGTCGCTTGGAATTGGCCTGAAGAACATTCCTATTTTTCATTCCTTTGAAGATATTCTTACCGATCCAATTGATTTTTATTACCAAAAGGATAAATATAAACTTGAGTTGATTGACAAGGATGGTAACCACAATGTTGTGGAAACTTATGTTCACGACGATAGTGTACTTAATCATTGTATGGCTGCAGGTGATTATGTGCGTGACCTCAAGTGCAAGTCTTACAGGCGTGTTCCGCTTGATTATAAATTCATGTATGTCATCGACAATGATGACCTATTTGAGGTTTGCAAGGAAAAACAATTTGAAATAGGTAATTTAAGGTATAAGCCTTGAAAAAAATACTTCTTACTCTCGATTATGAGCTCTTTGGTGATGGTTCGGGCGATGTGTTCAAGCACATTGTTGAGCCCACTAATTTAATCTTAGAAGTGGCAGAACGCTATGGTGCAAAGATTACTGCATTTTTTGAGGTGGTGGAATACTGGCGTCTGAAACATGAGTGGGAGAGTGGTAATCACATGGGGTATAATTGCAATCCTGCAGAAATGATGGAAAAGCAGGTTGTTGACATGATAAGACATGGTCATGATGTACAGCTGCACTTACATCCTCAATGGGTAGATGCAAAATGGCTAGACAATCACTGGGAAGTTGACTACAAGAATTGGCGACTGGGAGACTTCAATTCACCCACAATGACGCTCAAGCAGCTGATAAGTGAGGGCAAGCATACCTTGGAGGATATTATTCAACCACATTTTCCTAACTATAAGTGTTATGCCTTACGAGCTGGTGGTTATAATGCCCAGCCATCGGAGACGATAGTAGAAGCGATGCGTGAGTGTGGCATGATGGTTGACTCATCAATAGTGCCTGGCGCGAAGGAAGATGGCTCGCTTTCTATATATGATTACACTAGTGCACCAGATTGTGAGGGACTATGGTATGTTGGAAAAAAACTTGAAGAGCCTAGTAAAGAAAAAACTGATATTATTGAATTGCCAATAGTTTCATTCCCCATTCTTAGAATATTCAAATTCATGTCCCATACGAGAATAAAGTCTATACTGCTTAATCGCAAATCGGCTCAAGCTTCCTTTGAGGCGAAAACATCTTCAGGAGGAACAAATGGTGGAATGTTGAGAAAATTATCTTTCTTTTTCAAGAAAGAGTTTCAAACATGGGACTACTGCCTCTTCCCTTGTTGGATGCATCGTCGTTACTTTCATAAAATTGCTACACAGAAATCTCGCGACATCTTTGTTGTGATAGGACACCCCAAGAGTTTAGTCTCAACTAAAAGCCTTGAATTCATGCTCAAAAAGGCTAACGAAAAAATGAAATTTGTTTCCTTAAGTGATTTGATATGAACATTAGAATTAAGGAATTTGTTCGAGACTTAGCGAAGTACACCCCTCAATATCATTTAACATATAAAGGGTTGACTGAGCAATTCACTATGTCAAAATTAAGAAAAAGTGTAGAAACGGCCATACTCGATGTCCCTTATTATCGTAATAATCATTACAAAGAATTGTTGCCTTCTGATTCTGAATTAATTGATCTTTCGGTATTCCCAATTCTTAAGAAAGACGATCTTTCAGGCAAGGAAAAAGAGTTCGTTTCAGATAAGTTTTATAAATGTTTGTTGCGTCAAGAGAATACTGGTGGAACGACAGGAAAGCCGTTGAAATTATATTATTCACCCACTTTGTCTTTTGCTCGAACTGTATATCCCGATTTGCTTTATCAAGAGTATGTTGGAAAACCTCTTCAATTGGCATTATTGAGGGGGACAAAACCGTCAAATGGTAAACTGGTTGAACGAGTTGGGGCTCACCGAGTGCTTCTATCTTCTTATCAGCTGTATCCTGAAAATGTGGATTTCTTCATAAAAGCCATTATTGACGAGGGTATTACTTGTCTTCTTGCTTATCCTTCTTCGTTAACGGTTTTAGCAAAATTGATTCAATCAAAATATGGAACAGTTAGAATACCAAAATTAAAAGCAATTTTAGCCAGCAGTGAGATTTTTTCGCATGATGCAAAAAAGATGGTAATGCAGGTATTTGAGGGTGTTACAGTTATTGATTTTTATTGTATGTCAGAGTTTGCCACAGCAGCTCATAGTGTAGGTTTAGGCAACTATGTTTTTTGTGATAATTATGGCTATGCTGAATTTGTTGACACAAACAAAAAAACCGATTCAGGAAATACTATCTCAAAGATTATCGCTACAAGTATAATGAATACCACGATGCCTTTAATCAGGTTTGACACTGGCGACTTGGCTGAGATTGATGATGATGGAAATGTAGTTTCGATTATTGGTCGCACGTCCGACTTCATAATAAATAAAAACAACGACCTAATGCCTTGCATTATTACGCCACGAGATTGTTCTTTTGAAAACGTTGTTGCATTTCAGTATTATCAGCCAAAGGATGGAGTACTTGAATTTCATGTAATGGTGAATGAAAATTTTGGGCAAGAGGATTTTGACAATCTTTCTCAGGATGTTGAGGAAACATTTCCACATCGATTAATGGACAGCAAAGTTGTGGTTAAAAAAGAGTTAAAGAAAACGCAACAAGGCAAACTGTTGCGACTAGTGAAAGATAATCAATAATTAATGTAGTATGAAAAAATTAGTAATTTGTGGTGGAGGTAGTAGTGCTCATACAATAATTCCTCTTTTGAAAGATTCAATTTTTGAGGTTTCGCTCTATACGTCACGACCAGAACAATGGAGTCATAATGTAGAGCTTGAGTGGCACGACCCATCTGGTAATGTGCTTGGGAATTATAGTGGTGAGTTAAAGAACATATCAAGTAATCCTGATGATTTGTTTCCTGATGCTGACTATATAGTTTTTTGCATGCCTGTACATCGTTATCGTGTTGCTCTTCATGACATAGCACCTTTTTTAAGTGCAGATAAGCCTGTTTTTGTGGGTACCGTATATGGCCAAGGTGGATGGAATTGGATGGTTGATGAGGTTAAGAGTAAATTTGGAAAAGACAACTTGGTACCATTTGCTTTTGGCTTGATTCCATGGATTTGTCGAATAATTAAATATGGTCACAAAGGTGTGACTTATGGGTGTAAAGCTATTAATTATGCGGCAGTATACCCCAATCATTATTTTGACCAAATCAAAGAAGATTTGTTGGAACCCATCTGCTATAGATGGTTTGGAAAAGGTCAGGTGAAGCAGAGTGATAATTTCTTGTCTCTTACACTATCGGTTGACAATCAAATAATTCACACTTCACGCTGTTTAGGACTATATAAAGTATACGGACC
The DNA here is from genome assembly GCA_905233845.1 of uncultured Muribaculaceae bacterium. GTDB lineage: Bacteria > Bacteroidota > Bacteroidia > Bacteroidales > Muribaculaceae > Sodaliphilus. Next base: position 136,580 of record CAJOFH010000001.1, read on the forward strand.
TATGTGGGAGCATAAGGAGGATGTGCCATGGTTCTACCGTGACTATGATGATTTATCGGCCCATTTATTAGCCAATCTTGATGCTGATTACGAAAAGATTAGAATGGCAATAAAAAATCGTCATCCAGAGAAAGACTTCCGCTATATGCTTGATTATTTGGCTTTAGAGCGTTTCTCTTATCAATCACAAAACACCGACATTAAAGAATCGTTTATTAATTCTCAAACTCTTGTTTCAATCGCTACTCCTGTTGTTGAAAATGAAAATGGTCTTTGGGAAGTGGATCGCAATCATCGTTTTTTCCTTGATGATATTTATTATGGTAACATGATAGCTAAGTGGATGGCTGAAATGCTTGAGTTGTCAACACCTACAATTGATGAGATTCTTCAATGGGCTCAAAGAGTTAGGGGGGAGAATTTTATCGACAAAAACAATCACTTAATAGTTGATAGTGATGATTTGGCTTCACCATTTAAGTGCGGAATCCCTTGTGTATATGGTTTAAATAGTATTGAAGACTGTGTCGATTAAATGCCGTTTTTGTCAAAAATATTGCTACTTCTAAAGGACTACTGCGAGCAAGAACAGTTTAAGGGATGGGACCCTTATGATGGGTTGAATTCCAAATTGTTCATGTCAATTCCTGGATTGAAAAACAATGGCTACTATAGGCTTGCTGTGATTCAGCTCTTTAAGCGAAATCCCATTAACCTCCGTAGGATTTCTCTTGTTCCAAAGGAGTATAATGCTAAGGGCATAGGGCTTTTTTTGCAGGGCTATTGTAATTTATATCAGGCTGTTGCTGATAAATCAAATCTATCAGAAACATTCGGTTCTTTACAAGATATCAAGGCTCAAATTGACAAATTGGCTGCTTTGCTCATCTCATTACGCTCTCAAGGCAATTATAAAGGTGCTTGCTGGGGGTATAATTTCGATTGGCAGAATCGCACTGGATTCAACTTCCCAAAATACACTCCTACCGTAGTTGCCACATGTTTCTGTGCCACGGCATTATTAAATGCCTATGAGATAACTAAGAATCAGGAATATCTTAATGTGGCGTTGAGCTCTGCTCGTTTTGTAGTAGAAGACCTTCATCGCACTGATTGTAACGGTGGTTTTCTTTTCTCTTACAGTCCGCTTAAGGGCCATGAGACTGTTTATAATGCATCACTGCTTGGCAGCAAATTGTTGAGTTCTTGCTTTAAATATACTGGCAACGAGGAATACAAGACACTTGCTAGAGAATCGGTTTTGGCATGTTGTGCTGGTCAGAAGGAGAGTGGTGCTTGGACCTATGGCATGTTGCCAGTGCAACAGTGGGTTGACAGTTTTCATACTGGTTACAACCTTGATGCACTTAATGATTTTGAACAACTCACAGGTGACACATCTTTCCATAACAGCTTAGAGAAAGGTTTTGACTACTACATTAAGAATTTCTTTGAGGATGATGGTTGTCCAAAATATTATGATAACAAGAAATATCCAATCGATATTCATTGCCCAGCACAATTGTTTGTTACCTTGGCTCGACTTAATGAGTTTGATTGTCATAGAGAAACTGCTCAAAAAGTACTGGATTGGACAGTAAAGAACATGCAATCGCCAAAGGGATATTTCTATTATCAATTAAAACAAGGCATAAACTCACGCATCAGCTATATGCGATGGAGTAATGCCTTTATGTTCTGTGCATTAACCTATTATTTATTAAATGAATAAGATAACAATAAATGGAGTTGACATTTGTCCTTTCACTTCACGAGAAGAATTGATGGACTATGTTGACGAGAACAAGTCTATTCTTGTGGCTATCAATGCCGAGAAGGTAATGAACGCCACTGATCAAACACGTGCCATAATCAACGGCAACACTGGCTATTGTGACGGTGTGGGTGCTGTATGGGCGCTAAAACAGAAGGGAGCCAAGAATGTTGTTAAGATTCCTGGTTGCGAGTTATGGCTCAACATCGTAAACCGATATCAGGATAGCAAATCGTTCTATCTCATCGGTGGCAAGCAGGAAGTAATTGATTCTACGGTTGCTAAACTCAAAGAAGAATTCCCTAATATAAATATCCTAGGCTATCGCAATGGTTATTTGAAGAGTGATATGGATCGTAATGCCTTAATTGATGACATTGTGAATAAGAAACCCGATGTGGTTTTTGTGGCTATGGGAAGTCCCAAGCAGGAATTGTTAATGGGGGAAATGCAGCAACGTCACAAGGCAATTTATCAAGGTTTGGGTGGCAGTTTTGATGTCTATACTGGCACTTCTGACCGTGCGCCCAAGTGGTGGCTAGACCACAATTTGGAGTTTGCCTATCGATTCTTCCAGAACCCCAAGCGCATAAAGCGTCAAATTCCTATCATCAAGCTTGCTTTGAAACTCTTGTTTCATAAGATATAGTCTTTGAAACTGCTTAAGAAAAAAGTAATCTGGCTGATTAATCAGTCAGATTTTTTATTTTTTGACTTGCTGAACACCATTTTTATCATTTTGGTGATGTCGTTCTTCAATTCTTGTGGTAATGTCATGATTATACACGATTCGGCTATTAACATGTAGATTAGAGCAAAAAATGGAGTTGAAAGATAATAGTATGGAATTATGCTTACTATCATCACAGCAATTGGGACAATTGTACGGTATTCGAAATGTAAGGTGAAATACTTGCGTGTGTTGAACCACAGGAAAATCGTCATTGCCGAATAGGCTAAAATTGCTGTCACAGTTACTCCAAAAATGCCATATTTGGGCACCAGCAAGAAGTTGAAAACAATATTCAGTACCACAACAATCACCACCGAAGGAAGCGTCCACACTGTGTCTTTAGCGCATTGGTATGGGAGGTAGAAATAGTTGCCTACAGCAGCAATAACCAACGATAATGCGAGTGGATATAGATATATGAAAGCAGGACGATAGTTAACCGAGACGATCCACGGACATGCTTTTAATACAAAGATAAAGCCTATAAGTGCAATGGCAAGTATGAACACATAGCTGTTGAACACTTTAGAGAAAAACTTGTCTCGGTCTTTGCTGTTATATTGTTGAATGGCATTTTCTTGCCAGGTCTGGTAGAAGATGATTGCTAAGTTGTTAATAATTCCAGATGTTCTCACGGCTATTGCATAGATGCCTGACTGTTCTAAGCTATGTAATTTCCACAAAAACAATCGGTCTGTTAAATGTGGGAGCAATCCACACAAGGTGGCGGGAATGAGAGGTATGCTATAAAACAGCAGGTCGCGGGTGATAGTTCTAATGTCTACCTTGACGCTGAAGAAGCGAACCAAGGTTTTCATCTTTAATTCCACAAGTGCCAATGACAACAATCTTGCGAAGATGTTGGCTAAGAATATTCCCAAGATTCCCATCTTGAACCATGCCACAAAGATAAGGCTGAAGAGTCCTATACCGAACGAGGCAATAAGTCCAGCTGCGATAAATGCCTTGTTGTTGCCTAAGCCTCGAGTCACCTGCGCTAGCACTTCATAGAATGCCATCACAACAAGTAGCAAAACAGTGCACCACAGATACTTGATGGTGTAGAATTGCGAGATGCCAACTGCTATTACTGCTGTCGAAATGGTGGTAAAGAATATGGCTCGGTAAACTGATGATACAATTTGTGTACGAGGCTCTTTGTCTTGAGTCTCAAGGAGAAACCTGAATGCACCGTCACGCAATTGTAATGTCACAAGAGGGGTGAGTAGTAGGCAAACTTGCAAACACAGATCAAAATAGCCATAATCGCTGGGTCTTTCTACAAAATAGGTATAGAGCGGAATCATCAATATTGTGATGATCTTTGAGCCCAAGTTTCCAATTGCGTAGATGCCGAAGTCCTTGATGAACTTGGTGCTGCGGCTATTTTTTTTTGCTTCTGCCATGTCTCTTTTTTGAAAAATCATGCAAAGGTACTGCTTTTTATTGATTTCTCAAAAGTATATTTTTAAATCCAGAACTTTGTGCTTTCTTTGTCTTGGGTAAAGAATGGAATGTCGTTTTGACCACAAAGCATGTCATAGATGCGGCTTGAGAAAACTGCGTCGTGCAGGCCAAGTCCGATGTTGTAGCAAATAATTCGTTCGTCATTACTCTTTCGACCTGGATTCTCACCAAGCAATACTCGGCTCAGCTCGTCATAATTCTTGAACTGGGAGAAATACTTGAAACCCTTCACGTGACCAGTATCATCGCCATATATCTTGTCGAAAAATAGGTCGCAGTTTTGGAAACCACGTGTGTGGACTGGAATTAGCAGTATGCCCGGTTTGTATAGCTCGTCGTGCTCGCAAATTAGGCCTTGTGCGGCTGTGATGCACGATATCAGCACTTCGGCTCCAGCTACAAACTCATCAACATCGTCGATAACCTCAAAAGAGACATTGCCGTAGCCTTTGAAGCGCTCAATTAATGTGTCAGCTTGGTCTTTGTATTTCATGAGTCTGAACTTAATAGTCTCACCCTCATTGTCTTCGATTATGCACATCGCTGCAGCACGTGCTGTATTCCCGAGTCCAATGAATGAATAGGTGTTCACACCAGTTTTCTTGAACATGCGGGCCGAAAGGGCTGCCACAGCCCCAGTGCGCATCGTGGTAATCCAGTCACCATCGAGTATTGCCAGCAGGTTGCCTTTTGTTGAGTCATAGAGCAGTATCTCACTGCCCAATGACGGCTCTTGACCAGCGATGCGATGCACCTCTTTCATCGCAAATCTTCCGTATAATGGTGGTAGCAGGCAAGGCATAGTGTTGAAGAAATCGTCTCCCTGTGGATGGATGCTAGTCTTGGGTGGCAGGGTTGATTCATATTTCATTCTGAACGAATCTTCTATCCACTCCACACACTGTTTGGGAGTTATGCCAGCATTGACTATGTCGTTATGCTGGAGTATAAGTACCTTGTTACCGTTCATATTTTTATAGTGTATTAAGGGCGTTGATTAATCGATCATTATCTTCACTGTTGCGTATGGCGATGCGAATGTAGTTCTTGCCTTGAAGGCCAGTTTTGTTGTTGCAGTCCTTTATAAGAATATTGAATCGGTTAAGAAGTATCTCGGTAAGCTCGTTGGCAGTGAATTGGCTGGTCACCTCGCACAGGAAATAATTTGCTTGCGAAGGGATTACACGCAAGAATGGAATCTGAGACAACTCTTCAGTAAATCGCCTGCGCTCATCAAGGAACTTTGCGCAGGCAACCTTGTAAATATGCTCATATTTGTTGAATATTTGCATATAGAACTCGGCAAACGAATTGATGTTCCAAATAGCGACGTCTTTTTTCATAGCATCTATCAGTTTAGTGTCGCTGCTTGCCATGATGCCAAGTCTCAGTCCAGGCACGCCATAGCTCTTGCTTATACTTTTCATCACAACCAGGTTAGGATTGTTGAGCAGAATTTCGTTCTTCAGCAAGGAACTAGTAGCAAATTCTTCGGTGAAATCCACAAAAGACTCATCAACTATTAGCAAAATTCCATGACTTTGGCACCATGACGCAAGGCTAAGGACATCAGTCTTGCCCAAGAAGTTTCCTGACGGATTGTCAGGATTGATTAGAAGCAGTGTCTTAATATCCTTTCCTTCAAAGAATTGTTTCAACTCATCGGCATTATAGCGCAAGTCATTGTTCTCAGGAGTGAACGTGACAAGGCGGGAACGGTCAAGACGGTTGGGATATTCTTCAAATGTGGGGAACACAACGCCAATCTTGCCATCTATTGCAGCCATCAGGCTTTTAATCAGTTCTGCAGCTCCATTGCCCACAACAACAAATTCCTGCCTGATACCGAAGTATTTGCCGGCAAGCAATGAGTTAACCTGCATACCCGATGGATAATCGGTCAGCAGCACGTCGAAATTGGCCCTTATCTCTTCTTTCATGCGCTCAGGAGGGAAATAAGGATTCACGAGATAGCAGAAATCAAGCATTTTGGGGAACCGCCAGTATCCGCCATAGCGTTTTGTGTACTTACCCAGCCGTTCATGCTCGTCGGCAAACAAGTTTTCGGCGATGTCGAGATCTTGGACATCATCAATCTCATACCAGCGTACGTTGCCAATAGGGAGTGCTTTCAGTTCAGCCTTGTCGAGCAATGTGATAACTCGCAACACTTGTTCGTAGTATTCGTTGTTGCCCATCACTTTGCAGTAGGCATCAAGGAATGGCACATAAACCATCTCGCTAAATTCACGGCTGAATTTGTAGATGTTCACGGTCTTGTAGTAGCTGTCGACCTCACCATATTTGAACGCCTTCTTTGGGACAAAGTTAACAATATTGTTGTCATTGTCAATTCGCACCATAGTGCCGTCCATCCAGGTTTCGTATTTGGCTACTAGTGCGATGTTGGGATAGTGGTCACTCAGAATCATGTCGAACATCTTGTCCTCAAAAATCAAGTCGCTTTCAATGAGCAACGTGTCGTCTTCTTGTAACTGTTTCTTGACAATTGATAGAGAGTAGATGTTGTTGGTCTTGTCATAGACAGGATTCTCGGCATACTCTATTTTCAAACGGTCATCATAACGATTGCCAATGTAGTCCACAAGTTCTTTTCCCTTATAACCCACTACAATAACAACACGCTTGAGGTTAAGGGCTGAGAGTTGATTGAGCATACGGTCGATAAGCCGTACTCCATTAACCGTTATCATGCACTTGGTATTTCCTTGGGTCAGCTCGCCCAGTCGGCGTCCCATTCCAGCTGCTAATATTATCGCTTGCATATTAAAAATAGTACAAATAATTATTCTCTAAATTTGCAAAGTTAACGATTTGTCTCCAAAAATCCACAATAAAAACAAGGTAAATCAATTCAACCTTGCTAAAAATGCTAAAAATAGACATGAAAAATAAGATTCTTTAAGAAAAACGAGAACAGCAACTCTGGTAAATCTCTTGTTTATCAATACAAAGTAAATGTCGCAGCCCTAATTATGCATTATATTAGGCACAGCTGTCGTTTTAATCGAATTTTGTCACATTACGTCAAAATAGGTCAGAAAACTACGTTTCCTGACCTACTCGTTGGTGTTATACATTGATTAATTTCCCAAAAGGATGTTATAGATGATAGTGATGTCTCCAGCGGTGATTGTTCCGTCGCCGTCTTGGTCCCCGTTTACTATTGCAGTGCCGTCATTGTTGAGCAGATAGTTATATAAGATGGTTATGTCGGTCGAAGTCACAACGCCATCGCCGTCAACATCGCCAACTAATGCTGACGTGCCTGAGTTGATATAATATATTGTAAAGTTATCGATGATGAGATTCACGTTCTTAGCTCCCGATGTGCGGTTGATTTTAAAGCGCATAGGCTGTTTGTCAATATTCAGACGCCAGGTGATAACTCCATCAGAATTTGCTCCAACTGTCTCAGTGCCTATCGAAGTCCATGTGGTACCCTCATCGGTAGAGTAGTATAGTTGGAGTTTTGAGGCTGTTGTAGATGTGTTGATGGCATTGAGTGAGACTTTGATTGCTTGCACATCGATGTCACTGTTCATGGCAATTCCTCCAGGCATTTGCAACGAGGCAGCGTGTTGACCATTATAATCCACAACATCTGCTTTAGGGAAGTTCCAGGTAGCGAAGTAGCCCATTACGTTCACAGCATTGGCTGGAAGCCCAGTTTGAATTTGTTCAAAATCTTCAACTAGTGTCAGTGGTGGCACATCGTTGACAACTTTAAAGGATATAATTTTGTTGTCCTCACTGATGTTGCTTAATGCGAACTCGCATGCTTCTCCTGCCCATGTTACAAGTTCTGGGTTGCTTGATGAGCTAATGTATGTCACATTTCTTGAGCCTGGGAAGGGAACTTCGCCTCCACCAACCCCCGAAGAGCGAATCAGCTCGTAGTAGTTATGGGCAGGATTGCAGTTCACTTCGTTGTTCCACCACACTTGCTCGTTACTGTAGTCCACACGAGTGATCACTAGTCCGTGTCCTGGAAGTGCTGAATCCCACTTATTAGGCTGTCGGTTCTCGAAAAGGAAAAACTCGTTCTCGTTGGGTGACTGCATCTTGAAACCTGTGTTGCTGACGTTCAATGCCGACATGGTATAGTTGCCAGGAGAAAGCTCAGGAGGTGTGTCGGTAAAGCCCAACTCCCAGCGCTCCCATAGGCTGTATCCCACAGGTGTGCGACCATAATTGTAGTGGCTTCCTCCAGCCATTACGTCCCACTCATCGGGATGATAGCTCTGCCCACCGCTATCGCTGTAGTCGGTGTCGTAAAGGTCGGGAAGTCCTAACACGTGACCAAACTCATGGCAGATAGTGCCAATGGCGTTCGGCATTGTGGTGCCTTGAGATTCCCAGCCATAAATTTCGCACGACGAGGCGTAGGTTCCCATCCTCTTGCCATCATAAATATAAGGTTGTGGAGGCCATCCCGACCACCAGTCAATTAGGTAGCTCATGTGTGGCCAAAGATATCCGCTGTTGTTGCCACTATAACTTGACGAGTAGCCGGCAACCATGAAAAATACCATGTCGATTTCTCCATCGTTGTCGGCATCATATTGTGAGAAGTCAACTTGGTCGTCTACAGCGTCAAGGGCTGCTTTGAAAATTTCTCTCGCTTTGTCGTTGCCTTCATAGCAAGAGTAGTCGAGATTAACAGGTCCAACGATGTCGAAGTCTGGGTCAAACTGCCCCATGGAGTTATCAAAGTAATAGTCGCGAACACTTCCAGTGCATCGTTGGAATCGCCCATTGTGATAGAAGCCAGTATAGTTCTCGGTATTACACAAATCGGTGTAGAAGTCGTTGGGGTCGTCCATGAGGAACTGTTTGTCGTTGAAATTGATGAGGATGATAAGTCCACGGAACAGGTTGTAGTCAATCACTGGTTCGTTTTGCTGTTGGTTTTTTTTGTCACGAATGGCGCGATTCTTAAGTGCCTGTGCAGTTGCAGCCTTGTCAACAATGTGCTTATCGAGTAAAGACACAAATTGTATCTCCTGAGTATTGCGTGCTGATGGGTCATGTGCCATGACACCCGATGAAACTAAGTGGTCGCCTTTTTTGATAGCATACTCCCATGTGCCGTTCACGTTTAGGATAGTGTATCCATCGCTTGTGGTGTTGAAATGATAGAACTCATCTCCCACGAGTCTAAGGAGAAGTGTCTCGCCATTAGGCTGGGCAACAGTGATGGGAGTAGGGTTGGCAGGCTCAGCGCTTGCAGTGATGGCGATAGTTAGCACCATCAACAAAAACGTTAATTTTTTCATGTTCTATAGATATAAATAATGTGTATTATCAGTTTCGGCCACAAAGTTAAGCAAAAAAAATGACAAGACTATACGAATTTACTGTATAGTCTTGTCAAAATGGATTTTTTAAGAAAAAGATTATTTCTTTTTGATTGATTTGAGCATTGGCATGATGAGAGCTTCTACTTCCTCTGCCTTGGCTACTGGATACTTGAAAGTTCCAGCTACACCAGCATTATCATCAATATAAACGGTGTAATAGTTCTCGACATCTTCACCTTTCACGTACTTGATGGTCATAATATTTCCATCAATCTTAGGCTCTTCGGCAGTGGCTTCTTTGTGTAAAACCTTCAGATTGTCGACCAATTTACTAAAGTCTGCTGGTTTGCAAGGCGTTTCACCAAAAGTGGCATCCATCTTGATTGTGTTGTCTTCGCTAGAAGCATTGATAGTTTTGTCGCTTTTGTAACCTTCCTTAGAAAGAATCTCAGGAATAGTCATTGTGAAGTTTGCTCCTTCAAAGGTGTTGCCACCTTGCGCCTCGGCAACTTGTTCTTGGTCACTGCTTTGAGCAACACTTGTGCTGGTTTTTTCACCATTACCACTGCAAGAGACCATGGTCATGGCACCAACAGCAAATATCAATAGGAATAATTTATTCATATCTATATATATTAAATTTTCATTTGAATGTGTCCTCAATGGTTTTGTAGACCACTGAGGACACAATTTGTTAGCATTAATTACCTAAGAGGAGGTTGTAGATTGCTGTAATATCACCTGCGGTTATAGTGCCGTCACCGTCAACGTCACCGTTTACGATTGCGCTTGAGTCACCATTGAGCAGATAATTGTATAGTGCGGTAATGTCACCAGCAGTAACCACACCGTCGCCATCAACGTCGCCATACATTGGTTGAGGACCAGTACCACCTGACTTGTAAGCAGCAACGCCATAGGCTGCTATTCCCTCTACAGCATAAGTGATTGGAGGAACAACAGTAGCATCGGCTGGCTTAGCGCTTATCATCTTGATACCAGTTTGGTGCAATGGGTTGGTTGCATCATAAGCAACCATGTTGGGAACTGCAGTACCTTCACCACAAGAGATGTAAGCCCAATAAATGTACTCGCCGTCGCCGGTAATCTGGGTGATTCCAGTAATCTCGTCGCCCGAGCCTTCGAGTAGGATTGGCGAGTCGTCGATAAGAACTGCATCGGCAGCAACAGTGGCCTGATCTTGCTTAGCATTGAGAGTAGCAAGAGCGATGCGGTAGAGACCAGGTGTGCAGTTGTCTACATTGTCTTTCTGAACGAAGAAGTAGAGATATCCATTCTCTTCGTCGATATAGAATGTTGTCATCTGAACGTTGTACAGATAAACAGGCAACTGCTTGTCGGTGTGTTCAGCACCAGTTCCGTCGGGATAGAGCATGCTCTTGTCGAAGCGGAAGATACCTTGACCATTAAATTTCTTGGCAACCCAGTAAACGTTGTTGCGTGTTGTTCCGTCGGATGCAACCACGTCTGTAGCGCGCATTGTCATGCCTGCGCCAATTGCCCCCCAAGTGATTTTGTCGTTGTAGTAGGGAAGCCAGTTATTTTCCATAAAGAATGGCTGTGAACCATAGAGGCCTACGGTGTCGGCACTCATCTCGTGGATACCTACGTTGCGGTCGGCGATGTAGATCTTGTTATCAATCTCAGAGATATACATTGAGAATGGGTCCTCAAATGCCTTGTAACCAACGTTGTTGAGCACGGTAACGCGATACCACATTCCGTCGGTGTTGTTTACGTAGAAGAGCTCGCCATCACCACCAGTAGCCTGTGCGTCGGCACCTTGATATTGGAAGTAGTGGCCTGCACTTGCAACATATACGCGGTTCTTGTAGAGCTGAATATTGAAGGCGTGCTCGCCAGTGTTGAACTCGGTGTCGACAATATCGCCATTTTCATCCTTGTACATCAAGCGGCAGTCCTTTGTAGCGAAGTAAAGTCCAGGAGGACAGCCAAGAGTAGTGCCCTCGCCAGTGATGCTGGGGTCACCCACGATGTTGAGATATTGCCACTGTGGAGCGGCTTCATAGTCGTTGACAGAAGTATGGGCTACAACACACTCTACGTTGCTCTGGCTGGGTTCAAATACACCAGCACCAAGCACTGGAGGAGTCACGTTGAGAACACGTAGGCTTTGGATAGTTGCTGGTACAGCACCTTTCTCCATATAGTTGATGTGAGAGCCAAGTTCCATGTGTTCAAGAGCAGTACAGCCCGCGAATGCGTCTTGGAAGATGTTTGTCACTGTGCTGGAGATGTTTACAGTGTGGAGTTTTGTGCAGTTAGCACACAGGTTCTGTGGAATCTCGCGTGCACCTTCCTCGGTGTTGAGAATCTCAAGATCACTCTCGAGGAATGCGTTAGGATTGACTGTCATGCCACTCTTGTAAGTGAACTCTTTAATGGCTGCACGATAGAATCCATAGACACCAATTTCGTTGAGGGCTGGGAGGTTCACGTCAGTAAATGGAGAGAAAGCCATACCGTAGTTGTCGATAGTCTCAATAGTTGCATTATTGAGGACAGTACCAATATTGCCTTCATGAGCGGTTACGAGCAGACGCGTGCCGGCAGCGTTGGTTAAAACACCATTGTTAAGGGCAAATGCACTGTTGCCTGCAGCGAGCTCGATGCTTGTGAGGTTCTCGATGGGACCAAAAGCAGCATTGCCGATTGTCGCAACTGTAGAAGGCAGCTTGATACCTGTGATGGCGTTAGAGCCAGCAAAAGCAGTTGCACCAATAGAGGTAACACCCTCAGGAATCTCTATCATGCCTGCGAGACCGCTGTTGTAGAATGCAGAAGCGCCAATGGTCTTAAGCGTAGCAGGGAAATTGAAGCTGTGAAGCGATGAACATCCATTAAATGCACTCTGCTGAATTGATGTGACTTCGCCAAGGAAGTATACCGTGTTCAATTGAGAGCAGCCGAGGAACAGGTTCATGGGCACCGAAGTGATAGTGGCAGGCAACTCAATGGTCTTGAGGTGATTGCAACCCTGGAAAGCATCCGAGCCTATAGTTGCGATTTTATTGCCGTCCTCGAAGATAATCTCCTCAATTCCGCTACATCCCATGAAGCAGCTTTGTGGAATGTCAACAAGCTCGCCTCCCAAAATAAGTTGCTTGATAGTGGGGTAGTTATGGAATGGCTGGAGGTTGCTCACATAGTCACTAGTGTTCATGGGGCGCAATATGATAAGTGTATCAAGGGGTGGTAGGTCAGCACTTGTTGCACCAAAAGCATTCCTGTTAAACTTAAGTGGTGTCTCGCTTGCCATAATTGTTAGTTTATGTACACCACTATTGGCAAATTGGTTAGAGATCAGGGTGCTAGTCACACCGCTAGGGATAAACGCCTCAGTCACATTTGGACATTCCCAAATTGTACCGCTACCCATCTTTGTTGCCGTTTCAGTAACGGGGTAGTTGGTAAGGCTTGTACATCCACGGAAGCAGTTGTTGCCGAAGTTCACGCAAGTGGCAGGCAGGTGAATCTCCTTGATGTCGCGGCAGTTGACGAATGCATTGGCATCAACAGCAACTACTGTGTATGTGATGCCTTCATAGTCAAAGGTCTCGGGAATTTCGACGATGTTGTTCTCATCGCCAGTGTAGAATAGAGAGTCCTTAATTGTCACACCATTCTCTTGGTGAGAAGTGATGTCATACTTTGCTAAGGTCGCTTTAGTTCCGCTGGTGGTCCAGTTGTAGCCAATCGCGGTGATTTTTGCCGCATTGGTAATCACCGCCACAGATAGTGCCAGGACTAACAGCGAACCACGCATCCAAGATAAACGAGTAATTTTCTTGCTCATAGTTCTTTGATTTTATTAGTTAATATTAGTTTTAATTGATTGTAATTCAGTGTGTTAAATTAGAGGAGCTATTATCAATGGTAGTCATCGATAACAAACAATTTGACAAATTTACTGAAATTTCAATAAAAAATCTTGCATTTTTCTCTAAAAAAATGCAAAAAAGTTATAAATTCATTGAGGCAGAAAGGCGAGAATATGAGTGTTGAGTGTTGCTGGTTGGGAATTGAGAATTGGATTATGCTTTGTGTATTAAACAGAAGGCAAGCTGATGCCGTCAAGCTGGCGATAGAGGTTCAATGCATAGACATCGGTCATCGCGCTGATGTGGTCGAGAACGCCTTGCAGCTTTTCAAAGAGTGTAGTAGCGTGCACGTCATACTGCTGAGGGAACTTGTTGAGCAATAGTTGGGAATAGTTGCTCTCTGGATATAGTACCGCATGAGTGAGTTTGTCGAGAAGCAAGTTTATGATTCTTATACCAGCAAGATCCACGTCTACGACATATCCAGCACGGTACAATTTCTTAAAAGCAACCTCGCTGCAATGCTCATAACCATGTTTGGGCAATTCAGAAATGTTGTCGATGAGAGAGCCTTTGAATCGACCTTCCATAATTTCATCCTCATGCTCTACAAAAGTCATTGCACATTCCTGCACTAATAACCCCACTACGCATGAACGCAGATACACAATTTTCTCGTTTGGATCGTCAACGTTTTCCATAATCTGACGCATGTGCTCCTTGCGCTCGTCATTGAAGAGTCCTGTGAGAAGTTCTATTGTTTCCTCAGTAGTGAGGAGTTTAAGTTTGTGGCCGTCCTCGATGTCCATCACTTGGTAACAGATGTCGTCGGCAGCTTCCACCATATAGACAAGTGGATGGCGACAATAGCGTTCTTCCTCAAGTTTGATAAGTCCGAGTTCATTGGCAATTTTCTCAAAAATCTCCTTCTCGGTGGTGAAAAAACCGAACTTTCCTTTTTTGCCAGCATGGCTTGAGGAATAAGGGTATTTCACAATTGAAGCAAGAGTGGAGTAGGTCATCGCAAAGCCGCCAGGCCTACGGCCCTTGAACTGGTGGACAAGTGTTCGGAATGAATTGGCGTTTCCCTCAAAGTGGGTGAGGTCGGCCCATTGTTGTGGGGTGAGACGCTCCTGAAATACTTTGCCGTTACCATTGCTGAAAAACTCACCGATAGTCTTTTCTCCCGAATGTCCAAAAGGAGGGTTGCCCAAGTCGTGAGCTAAGCAAGCGGCAGCAACAATCTCGCCTATGTTCCACAGCTTGTCGCGCCAGGGTTTGTCCAGATGACGCTCATGTAGCCTGATTGCAATCTCATTGGCGAGCGAACGGCCCACGCAGGCCACTTCAAGACTGTGAGTCAGTCGGTTATGAACGAAGATGCTGCCTGGCAGTGGGAACACCTGCGTCTTGTTCTGCAGTCGGCGGAAAGGAGAAGAGAAAATGAGTCGGTCGTAGTCTCGTTCAAAGTCGCTTCGCACTCCGCTCTTGCTGTCTTTGTAATGCTCTAGTCCAAGACGTGTGTCGCAAATCAGTCGTTCCCAGTTCATTCTTGTTGCCATAGTCACTCTATTTTTGAATTACAGTGCAAAATTAGTGAATTATTTTGAAAAAATTGTTTGTTTGGTAATTAATGTTTACCTTTGTAAGTTGTAAAAAGAAAAATAGGTAATATCGAATCTTAATCAAATACATTATAATATTATTGTTATGAACAATTCAAAACTACTTATGCGTAACGCATTTATTCTCGACATAATATGTCTTGTGCTTTGTCTTGTGCTTTTATTTCTTGGCAACACTGATTTACTCCCTCACTGGGCTCTTGCAATTGGTGCAATAATAGCATTGATTGCTCTCATCGCTTCGATTTACTTATTTGTCAAGGCTCGCAAGATCGAGCGTGCCGAGAACCGACGCATAGAGGCAGCAATACTTGAGAATGCCGCCAAGGAAGATGCTGTTGACAAAGCTATTGAAGACGGTGATATTGTCGACGAGCCCGATGTGAAAGCTGATGAGCAAGACGATTATAAAACTGATGACGAATAATGATACGGCTGATTTCATGGAACGTTAACGGCTTGCGTGCTGTGGTTGGCAAAGACTTTGTCCAGACTTTTAAAAAACTTGACGCTGACTTTTTCTGCTTGCAAGAGACCAAAATGCAAGCGGGTCAGCTCGACTTGGAGTTTGAAGGCTACCGTAGTTACTGGAACTATGCCGACAAAAAAGGCTATTCAGGCACTGCTATCTACACCCGTCGGGAGCCGCTGAGTGTAACACTTGGCATTGGCATTGATGAGCATGACCATGAAGGTAGGGTTATTACTCTCGAGATGGAGCAGTTCTTTCTTGTGAATGTATATGTGCCCAACAGCCAGGATGGTTTGAAGCGCCTAGACTATCGCATGAAGTGGGAAGATGACTTTAGAGCTTATTTGCTCAAACTTAATGAGAAAAAGCCAGTGATAGTGTGTGGCGACTTGAACGTGGCTCACAAGGAGATAGACCTCAAGAACCCCAAGACCAATCGCAAGAATGCCGGCTTTACCGATGAGGAGCGCGAGAAAATGACTACACTGCTTGATTCAGGGTTTACCGACAGTTGGCGCTTTTTCAACCCCGATATCGAAGGCGTTTACTCCTGGTGGAGCTACCGATTTCGTGCTCGAGAGAAGAACGCTGGCTGGCGCATCGATTATTTCCTGGTGAGTAACGATGCACGCGACAAGATGGTTGAAGTCAAGATTCACACCGAGATCTTTGGCAGTGACCACTGCCCTGTAGAGTTAGACATTGAGTTCTAAAGGAAAAAGGGAAGATTTGTTGACAATTACAAAATATTTAATATCAATAAGTCATGTCACAATCTCCCATAAAACAATAAAACAGTAATATAATAACCAAATGAGGACTGATTTGAGTTCACACATAAAGCTTGAACAGATATCTAAACGATATTACAAGCCAGAGAGCGAAGTAGAGCTTATCTCGCTCACACGTTATGAAAAAGTAGCTACAAATGTGGTGGAAACACCATTAGAAGGTGCTGTTTGGGCAGCTCAAGAGGTTGCTGGTACCATTGGGCAGTGCATCCGTGAAAAAGGTCGGTGTGTTATTGGCCTTGGAGCTGGACGTTGTGCTATGGACGTTTATGGCGAACTGGTGAAGATGTATTTTGCTGATAAAGTAAGCTTCAACAACGTTATTGTGTTCAATATGACAGAGCTTGGCCTTGGCGTTCCAGTTGATGATGGCCAAAGCACTCTCAAGCGCTTGAGCGACGGATTTCTCAATAAGGTGGATATAGCAACCGAGAATATCTATACTTTCAGCACCGATGCTACTAAGGAGAATGTGTTCAAGCTATGCAAGGCTTACGAAACTGAGATAGATGAATATGGAGGCCTTGACCTTGTGGTATGTGAGCTGACTAAGAATGGTGGTTTGGCATTTAACGAAGCTGGTTCTACGAGTATGTCGTCGTGCCGCTTGGTTTCACTCACCGGAGAGACACGTACTCGTATTGCCGACAGCTACCAGTGCGAGCAGTCGCCCAAAACTGCTGTGACATTGGGCATCAGCAATATTCTCAATGCTCGCAAGATAATAAGCGCTGCTTGGGGTGAGGGTAGCGCAAAAGCGGTGTTTAACACCATTGAGGGTAAAATAACCGACCAGTATCCTGCTTCGTTCCTGCAGATGCATCATAATGTGCAGCTTGTGATTGATCTTGATGCTGCATCGAGTCTCACACGCATTAACTATCCTTGGAAGGTGACTTCGTGTGAATGGAATCGCACTTTGCTGCGCCGTGCCTTAGTATGGCTTAGCGAGCAGACAGGGAAGCCCATACTTAAGCTCACAAATAAAGATTACAATGACTATGGTCTTAGTGAGCTGGTGGCAGTTTATGGCTCTGGATATAATGTAAATATTCAAATTTTCAATGACATACAGCACACTATCACTGGTTGGCCTGGTGGTAAGCCTAACGCTGATGACACTTATCGCCCCGAGCGTGCCGAGCCTTATCCCAAGCGCGTTCTCGCCTTCAGTCCGTATCCTGATGATGTGATACTTGCAATGGGCGGTACGCTGCGCAGGCTTGTGGATCAAGGCCATGATGTGCATGTCGCTTATGAGACCTCGGGCGATATTATGGTTAATGACGAGGATATGAGACGTTATGTGATGGTCTCTAAACGTGCTGCAGTCAAGAATGGTTACTACAACGAACTTCAGCGTAATGTTGTGGAGAAGATAGAGGCAAGTCTTGAAAGTAAGACACCTGGCGACCCTGACATAAACGAAGTGCGTTTCTGCAAAGGCGAGATATTTGTTTGTGAGGGAATTACGAGCTGTATGTATTTAGGAATTCAAGAGGACAATATACATGAGTTGTCGTTGCCTTTCTATGTTGATGCTCCGTTTGGAAAAGGTCGAATTACCGAAGCCGATGTGATGCCAATTAAGGATTTGATTGAGCGCTTAAAGCCACATCAAATTTTCTTCGCCGACGACCTAAATGACCCCTATGGTACTCACGAACCTGCTGCCAATGTGGTGCTAGCGGCTATAGACTTGCTCAAAGACGAACCATTCATGCGTGACTGCCGCGTGTGGATGTATCGTGGATTGTGGGCTGAGTGGGACATCGACCACATTGAGATGGCTGTGCCAATGAGTCCTGAGGAATTCCAGTATAAGCGTGATGCAATTCTCAAGCACCAATCGCAAGTCCATGATGCTCCTTTTATTGACCCAGAAGACGAAGACCTCAACTGGCAACGCTCGCTAAAACGCAATCAGGAGACAGCCGAGCTTTACAGCCGTCTAGGCCTTGCAAGCTACGAGGCAATCGAGGCTTTTGTACAATATCATCCTATTAAGGATAAGAACCCATAGTTTAATAAATTTTTTTAGAAAATAATGGCGCTTCCAATTGGAGGCGCCTTTTGCTGAATAAAGGTCAAAATGAAAATTGTTAATAACTTATTGAGGAATTATTTTGTGGGTGGGATTGTTTTGCAGTAACTTTACACTCGAATTATAGCGTGTAAATCAATTATGTCCTTGCCGCAATAAATAGTGAGGACATGGTGTTTTGACAGCTATTGTTATCGCTTCACACATATCATTTTACACTTAAAACTTGACACATATATATGATTCCATTTGTTCATCTTCACGTTCACTCTCAGTATTCACTGCTCGATGGTCAGGCACCTGTAAAGGGGATAGTTGACAAGGCTATTGCCAATGGGATGCGAGGCGTGGCTCTTACCGACCATGGCAACATGTTTGGAATTAAAGAACTGCACGACTATGTCAATAAAAAGAATGCGGACGTTAACAGCGCCATCAAGGAGATTAAGGAGAAGCTTGAAGAAGAGCAATCACAGGACAATCCCAATAATGAGGTAATAGCTAATTTGAAAGATGAAATGAAAGAGCAGGAAGGCAAGCTCTTCAAGCCAATTTTTGGATGTGAGGCATATGTTGCAAAAGAAGATATGCACGTCCATATCGACAAGCGTGATATTGGACGCCACCTCATCTTGCTCGCTAAGAACCTCAAGGGTTATCACAACTTGATAAAGATTGTGTCGAAAGCGTGGACCGAAGGTCTTTATAGTCATCCTCGAACTGACCATAACGAGTTGGCCGCTCATCATGAGGGTGTAATTTGCTGCTCGGCATGTTTGGGAGGTGAGATTCCACAGCTTATCATGAATGGTGACATAAATGAAGCCCGTGAGGTGATCAAGTGGTATAAAGGTGTGTTTGGTGATGATTATTACCTTGAGTTACAACGGCACAAAGCTACTGTGCCTAATGCCAATCATGAGACCTTTGTCAAGCAACAGGAAGTGAACGATGTTTTGCTGCAATTGAGCAAAGAGTTGGGCGTTAAGGTGATTTGTACCAACGACTCTCACTTCCTCAATGAAGACGATGCCGACGCCCACGAGCGACTGGTGTTGCTTTCTACAGGCAAACGTATGGGTGAAGCCAACACTTTACTTTATACCAAGCAGGAGTGGTTCAAGACCCAAGAGGAGATGAATGAGCTGTTTGCCGATGTACCAGAGGCTCTACTGAACACTACCGAAATACTTGATAAAGTAGAGATATATTCTATCAACCATGACCCAATCCTTCCAGATTTCCCTCTTCCCGAGGGCTTTGACAATGAGGATGACTACTTGCGATACCTTGTCTATGAGGGTGCAAAGGAGCGTTGGCCCGATATGGATGATGAACATCGTGAGCGCATCGATTTTGAGCTTGAGACAATCAAGAAAATGGGATTTCCTGGCTACTTCCTTATCGTGCAGGACTACATTCGAGTCGCACCGTCATTAGGCTGCACTGTGGGTCCAGGTCGTGGCTCAGCAGCTGGCTCGGCAGTAGCTTATTGCTTGGGAATTACCAAAATCGACCCTATCAAATATGACTTACTGTTTGAGCGTTTCTTGAATCCTGACCGTATATCATTGCCTGATATTGACGTAGACTTCGACGATGATGGTCGTGCTGCCGTGCTTAAATATGTGACTGAGAAATATGGTGCCGAAAAAGTCGCTCACATTATCACCTATGGCACGATGGCGGCCAAGATGGCTATTAAAGACGTGGCTCGGGTTCATGACCTTCCTATACCTGAAAGCAACCGCTTGGCAAACTTCATACCCTCTCGTCCTAATGATATGCCTGAGGATGAGAAAGGAAAGAATTATACAATCACAATTAAGAATTGTCTTAAATGTTTCCCCGACTTTAGAGCTGAGCTCGATAATCCTGATCACAAAGTGGGTGATACTATCAAATTTGCTGAGAAGCTTGAAGGGAACGTTCGAGGCACAGGTGTTCATGCATGTGGTGTGATTATTGGTCGTGACGATATCACCGATTGGGTGCCGGTAAGCACCGCTGTCGACAAGGAAGATAAAGACGGCTCTCGCATTGTGGTCACTCAATATGAGGGTAGCGTGATAGAAGAGACGGGCCTCATCAAGATGGACTTCTTGGGACTGAAAACACTCTCAATCATCAAAGATGCCTTGGCAAATATCAAGCAGACTCACGGAATTGATATTGACATTGAGAAAATACCTATTGACGACCCCAAAACTTATCAGCTCTATTGTGAGGGACGTACCACTGGCACATTCCAGTTTGAGTCGGCTGGTATGCAGAAGTATCTTATAGAACTTCAACCTAGCACCTTCGAGGACCTTATAGCGATGAATGCTCTTTATCGCCCTGGTCCTATGGCATATATTCCGCAGTTTATTGCTCGTAAGCACGGACGAGATCCAATCACTTACGACTTCCCCGAGATGGAGAAATATCTCAAGGACACTTATGGAATTACCGTCTATCAGGAGCAAGTGATGCTTTTGTCGCGTCTGCTGGCGGGATTCACTCGCGGTGAGAGTGATGTGCTTCGCAAGGCAATGGGAAAGAAACAGAAAGATAAACTAGACAAACTCAAACCCAAGTTTTTGAAAGGCGGCGAAGAGCGAGGCCATGATACAAAGACTTTAGAGAAGATTTGGGGTGATTGGGAATCATTTGCTTCTTACGCTTTTAACAAGAGCCACGCAACGTGCTATAGTTGGGTCGCATATCAGACTGCTTATCTCAAAGCTAATTACCCCAGTGAATATATGGCAGCCGTGCTGAGCCGCTCGGGTGATGTTGAGAAGATGACCAAGTTCATGGATGAGTGCAAGGCCATAGGCGTAAAAGTTATGGGGCCTGATATAAATGAGAGTTTCAAATCATTCAGTGCAAACAAGGAGGGTGTCATTCGTTTTGGACTTTATGGAATTAAGGGATTTGGCACTAACTCGGTTGATGCTATTATAAATGAACGTGAGAAGAATGGTCCATATAAAGACATTTATGACTTGGTGGAGCGCGTTAGTCTCACTGCTTGTAACCGTCGAGCAATTGAGTCGCTTGCTTTATCGGGCGCATTTGATAGTTTTGGTATCCAGCGCGAGGCATTCTTTGAGAAAAACACCAAGGGCGAGGACTTCAGTGAGGTGTTGGTACACTATGGTCAGCAGTATCAGCTCGATAAGAGTCGTCAGGCCAATACACTCTTTGGTGACATGATGGACGATCTCACGTCTAAGCCAGATATACCAAAAGCAGAACCTTGGCCAACCATTGAGAAATTATCACGTGAACGCGAACTTGTGGGTATCTACCTTTCGGCACATCCTCTTGATCCATTCTATATGGAGCTCAAATTTGGTTGCAATGCCACTCTCAAGGAGTTTGAGGAGCAAGGCAACAGTCATATAGATAAGGAATATGTGCTTGGTGGTGTGGTGACCGACTATACCGAGCGTCCATCAAAACGTGGCAACAACTTTGGCATTCTGAAGATTGAAGACAAGACTGGCAGCGCTGAGTTTATGCTCTTTGATAAAGTGTTTGCCAACTATCGCAACTATTGCATTCCTGGCACAGCAATCACAATCAGGTGTGCCTATGTCAGGAACCGCTATAACGACAGGATTAACCTTCAAGTAAGAAGCATCTCATTTCTCAAGGACTTGAAGGGCAAGATGGTGAAGGCGATACGCATCAATATGAATGAGAAACAGCTTGAGGTGGCTTCGATTATCAAGTCACAACTTAAAGCCAAATCCGACAACCGTTGTGAGTTGCAATTCCGAATCCATGACCTGAGCACAAATCGTT
This sequence comes from uncultured Muribaculaceae bacterium, assembly GCA_905233845.1. Lineage (GTDB taxonomy): Bacteria > Bacteroidota > Bacteroidia > Bacteroidales > Muribaculaceae > Sodaliphilus. The sequence goes on from CAJOFH010000001.1 coordinate 158,468, forward strand.
ATGTCGACATGCAATCGGCCTATAAATTGCCGCTGACTATCGATTTCCTGGAGCAACTTGACGACCTGAATGTGAAATATACAGTGATAAACGAATAAACATTTTATAAAACAATCATTTAGTAAAATTATGGCAAAAGTATTCAATGACGAAAACATTAATGAGGTAATCCAATCGGGTAAGCCCGTAGTAGTCGATTTCTGGGCAGAGTGGTGTGGGCCATGCAAGGCAGTGTCGCCAATTATCGACGAACTCGCACAGGAGTTTGATGGCAAAGTGGAGATTGGCAAGTATGATGTTGACGAGGGTGGTGATTTCATGGTAGATCATGGTATTCGCAACATCCCAACCATCCTCTTCTTCAAGGACGGTGAGCTTAAAGACCGCAATGTTGGCTCTATCTCCAAAGATGCCCTCAAGGCTAAGGTTGAGGCCTTGCTCTGATTTCAGTTGGTATTCATTATGAGGTGGCTCCACACAAATGGGGCCACCTCAGTTTTATGGGGCTAATTGTGTGTTATCGTACGATGATTTTCTTTCCTTGATGGATGTAGATGCCTGGAGCGGTGGGAGTGATTGAGAAGCATCGTCCCATCAGGTCGTAATAATTGTCATCACTGACGCGGTTGTTATCGCTGTTGATTGTGGTTATGGGTGTGTAGTCGTTGGTGTGAACACGGTAGGAGGCATAGCCGTTGCCCATCGTATATTCATAAAGTATAACGCTCTTGCCTCTCTCGGGCACTACTCTGAAGAATGAGCCAACTGACGGATTGGCATAGTAGCCTCCACTGCCCATTGGTGGAACGGTTGCCACTGCTTCGCTATTGGCGCTCATGTCGCGAATTGTGAAACCACCGTTGTAATTGGTTCCGCTGGTGTAGAGAAACATTTCGTGTCCGTCGAGTTCAAAGAAAACGCCACCCACCGATGAGTTGCTGTTTGGGGGAGTGGTGTTGAGAGAACCAGTGATGTATTTTCCCTTGTCTCCGTCTTTGTATAGGTTGTAGCCCTGATTACGAACTTGATAAATGAAATGGTATGGGTCGTTGTCAATTGGGTAGATTACGCCGGCAGTGGAACCAGCAAACGATATGCCATCGGTTGTTTCTACACCATCAAATTCACCATTGACAATTTTCACGAGAGAGACATAGTATTTACCGTTTTGGTAATGATAAACATATCCACCTTCTTCGCTCATCACATCTCCAATTGCGCTGATGAAGTTGGTTTGACCCGTCTCATCGAGCTCGAAGTCAACATTAATGGGCGTGGCGTTAATGTCACCACCTGGGTAGATGATGAGTTTGCTGGGGGTAGAGGTCACGCCGTCGTTACGCTGGATGAGGTTGCCAGCGCTGTCAAAGCAGATACCGTGGCTGCTGGTGCCTGGTGCTTCGCTCAGTGAACCGTTTGAGTCGAGAATCACAAGTTTGCTAGTGGTGTAGTTGTTGGCGTAGAAAACACCTTCTTTGCTGATAGCGGCTTGCTGTGCTGACTTGTAAGGAGAGCCGTCGGCATCAAGCCCAGAGGGGAAATTTGCAGGCAGGTTCCCTTTATCTCTTGTGTAAGAGAATAATGTGTCGATCATAACTTCAAGAGGCTCCATCGGCTCCACTATGGCATCCCAATCGATGTCGGCGAGGTCGGGCATCTCGCTTGGCATGAGGTAGTCGCATGTTATCATAGCAACGCCCATTTCACCGTAGAGTTTGTAGTTAGCAAGAGAGTTTACAGTCCAAACTGCTACCTCAAGGCCTTTGTCATGGAACTTCTTCACAGTGTAAATGTCAAGGCAGCCAGCTTCGATGCTGGGCATCAGTCCCCATTGCACAATCCAGTCAAAATAGGTCGACCAGTTGCTGTTGCACAAGAACTGGCATTTGAGGGCAGGGTAGTTGGTGCGCACATATTCCAGTGAGTTGCGCATCGAGGTGAGGATAATAGCTTTGTCGGTCAAGCCTTTCTCCTCAATAAGGGCTGCCAGTCCGGGGAATTTGCTCATGTCGTTGTTGTTGATGCCAGTGGTCCATTTCAGCTCAATCACTGGAATCACGTTTTTCTCGGCACAGATGTCAAGATACTCGGCCACAGTGCAGATGTGGCCAGTATAGGTCACGCCTCCACGAGTCTGGGTGTAGGTCTCGGCCTGCAGTTCGGCAAGTGTAGCATTTGCAACAGTGAGGTTGCCGCCCACGCTGTTGGTAGTCTCGTCATGGCTAATCACATAGTATCCATCGGCTGTCACGCGCACGTCGCACTCAAGGCCTTGATAACCATAATGGTCTACACCATTGTTGTAGGCTTCCACGGTGTTCATAACACCCATGTAGCTGCCACGATGCCCAATGAAGGTGGGCTTCCATGCCCATGCGCTAATCACGCATGTCACACAAATAATAGAAAATAGTAATTTTTTCATAGTTATATAATTTTGAATTAATATATATTCGGCCGTAAAAATAATAATTTTCTTGCTCTCGTGCAAGAAAATCAAAAAAATACCCGAGTTCGGGATAAGGAAATATGTTGTTTTTATCAAAAATAGTGGGGCTAATATTTGGAAAATAGCGAGATATTTTGTAACTTTGTGGTTGACAA
>CAJOFH010000002.1 GCA_905233845.1 uncultured Muribaculaceae bacterium
CTTTTTTGAACTGTACCGTCAAAAACCTTGCTGAAATCATCGCACATTGAAAAAATTTCTATAATTTTGTCTTCAGGAAACATAGCGTGTTTTTTTTAATAATGTTTTTTGCACTACAAAATTACTAAAAATTTCGCTATGTTCCTAATTTTCAGCTAAATAAAATTCATCGAACTCACGTAAATTTATAGTATTGTCCTATAAAGGAGGCGTAGCTGCTCCACCTAAACTACGGTCATTTTAGAGAATCAAATCCTCAATTTACCGCTCGTCCAACCGTTCAGCAGGTCATGATTGAAACGCTCGTAGTGGTCATGGAACATCTCATAGTCGTGGCACCACTCGCCACAACCCATCATCCTGAAAGTCGTGGCCAATGCTTTTTCGCTGTTACGCTCAAACCACCACAGCGTGTTGTCGATGTCGAGGAATACCGTTGTTATGCCGTCCATCACCATAAACGACGCGACTTATTTCAAATCTTCGGGGGTGATGTCAAAAGCGGTGATTTCTTCACCTGTGGCCTTGTTCACATAACTCACAGATATGGTAGCGCCCTTGCTCTTGATAGTTGCGTCGCTGGGCTTCGTGCTCTTCTTGAACTGACTGATAAACTCAGGCACCTCATGCTCAACTATTGCCTCGGCGTAATCGGCCTCTTCTTGATCGTCAGGCACTTCAACTTGTTTGACGATTTTTACAGTATTGGTAGCTGCATCATAGGAATAATCGGCGTCGGCACCGGCGTGCTCCTCAGCGACAGCTTTTGAGAGTTCATCTGTCACCTCTTTGCTAGGTGCAGCTTTAGTGGTGTCGGTAGTTGTAGTGTCGACAGAAGTGGTTGTGGTGTCGGCATTAGCTTTACTTTGGCTGGTGTTACCTTTGCCTGTACAACTTGCAAGAGCAAATGTCAAAATTGCTATTGCGATAATTGAAAGATGTTTCATTTTTTATTATGTATTTTATTCGATAATTTTAATTGCTGTGACAAACCGGTTGTTTCCGTTGAAATCGTTGTATACCTGAACGTTGCGCAAGCCAACACTAAGCAGTGTGTTGCACACTTGCTGGGCCATAGCACGGTTGATTTCCAAATACAATCGGCCGCCATTTTTGAGCGCACGGCTCGCATAAGATGCTATGGGGCGATAAAAGAGCATAGGGTCACTGTCAGGGACAAAAAGTGCAACATTGGGCTCATAGTCAAGGACGTCGCGCTCCATTGTGGCTTTCTCGCTCTCGGTGACATAGGGTGGATTGCTCACAATGATGTCCCACGCCTCGCTTGGCGCACGGCACGAGAGGATGTCTTGCTCCACGAACTTGACGCGGGTCTTCAATTCCGAAGCATTGCGGCTTGCCACTTCAAGCGCGTCACGACTGATGTCGGTGGCTGTGACCTGAGCGAATTTCAAAGCCCTTGCCAGCGAGATAGCTATACAACCACTGCCCGTGCCAATGTCAAGCACCTGAAGGTCGCTGCCAGGGTTCTGGTCTACAATCATATCTACGAGCTGTTCGGTCTCTGGGCGAGGAATGAGCACAGCCGGGGTCACCATAAACGAGTGTCCGTGAAAGCGTGCTTTTCCCAAGATGGACTGCAATGGCTCGTTGCGGCGCAAACGTGTTATTATCTCATTGAGGCGACTCGGGAAGAATACTGGCAGTTCCTCACTGTCGCGCATCACGATGTCAACGGGCTTCCATAGGAGCACTTCTTCAAAAATTACACGTGTCATGCTCTCCACCTCGCGTGGGTCGTACAAGCCACTCAGCTCGGTGCGAAGGCATTGTATTGCTTCTCGTGTTGTCATCTTTTCACTGATTTTGTTGACGAAATTACTAAAAAGATTGATATAAATAACAAAAATGTGGAAAAAATAATTGTTTTTTTGAATTTTGTGTTTAACTTTGCAAAAATATCACAAGAAACACAAAACAAAAAAACACACTGATACTTAAAAATGATGCATCTTGACACTTTCATGAGCCTTGCCTTAAAAGGCACTCCATTCTATGGCTACAATTTGCCGTTGCTGCGACGCACTCTTGACACCATCAAACAAGAGATTGCAGGCTATCCGTTTATGGTACATTATGCCGTAAAAGCAAACGGCAACCCAAGGATTCTAAACGAGATACAACAATCGGGGCTTGGTGTGGATTTGGTAAGTGGAAACGAGATTCTGGCTGCGCTGAAAGCAGGCTTTGACCCTGGCAAGATGGCATACGCAGGAGTGGGCAAGACCGACCGAGAAATCGAGATTGGCATCGACAATGATATATTTTGCTTCAACGTGGAGAGCGAACCAGAGATGGAGGTCATCAATGAGATTGCGGCACGCAAAGGCAAGACGGTGGGTGTAGCCATCCGTGTCAATCCTGACATCGACGCGCACACACACCGATACATCACTACAGGCACATCGGCCGACAAGTTTGGCATCGACCTGCCCATGCTTGACGAAGCAGTAGATCTGGCTATGAAGCTCCCAAACCTGCATTTGCGTGGACTTCATTTTCATATTGGCTCTCAAGTCACCACCATCGAACCGTTCAAGATGCTATGCGACAAGATAAACCAATTACTCGAGCATTTTGAGAAACGTGGCATCAGTTTTGAGATGATAGACGCTGGCGGTGGACTTGGCGTTAACTATGAGCAGCCTGAGAAAAATCCCATCGCACCTTTCCATGACTTTTTCGAGGTATTTAAGAAGGGGCTTAAATTACGTCAGGGCCAAATGGTACATTTCGAGTTGGGACGCTCCATAGTGGCGCAATGTGGCGCGCTTATTGCCAAGGTGGTGTTCGTAAAGCAGAACGCTGCCAAGAAATTTGTTATACTGGATGCGGGCATGACCGATCTCATCCGTCCAGCTCTATACAATTCGCATCACAAGATTGTCAATCTCACGTCACAAGAGAAAGAGATTGACACTTATGACGTAGTAGGACCCATCTGCGAGTCGAGCGACGTGTTCGGCACTGACCAACAGCTCCCAATGACTCGTCGTGGCGACATCATCGCCATACTCTCGGCAGGAGCCTATGGAGAGTCGATGGCAAGCACCTACAACATGCGTTCTCTGCCACAAAGTCACTTCATTGACTGATGGCACAATAATTGCTCATGTTCATTTATCAGTAATAATTATCTTTAAATGATAGACTTATGAATAACTTTGAGCAACTTATCGCTGGAGACAAACCAGTACTAGTCGATTTCTTCGCTACTTGGTGCGGACCATGCAAGATGATGCATCCCATACTTGAAGAACTAAAGAAAAGTATAGGCGACCGTGCCACAATTATCAAGATTGACGTAGATGAGGCACAAGAGTTTGCTGTGCAATATGGAGTGAGGGCAGTACCCACTCTAGCCATCTTTAAGCAAGGTCAACTCGTGTGGCGTGAGGCAGGAGTACACAGCGCTCAGCAACTCACACAAGCCCTCGAGCAATTCATGTAATCACACATCCACCTAAAAAATTGAGGCTCAAGTCCATTTGAGTCTCATTTTTTATTCTATCGTCTCCACAAGGAAGCTCACTGGCCTGAAGCCGTCGTTGCAGGAAATCATGGCACTGTGAGGATTCTTCATCCATCCGTCAAAGAAATTGCCGCCACCCTCGGCGAGCTCTTTCACCCACGGCTGCAGCGTTTCCCACGCGCTGTCGCACATTCCCTCAGGCTGCTGGCAGTTCTCAACGATGAAAGTTCGCCCAAGCGTCATGTCACAAGTATGCTCAATGGGGTTCTCATACTGTCCCATCAGGTCGTGATAGCACGCCATCCGCATCACTGTTATCTTTACCTTCTTCATAAACTTAATTCATTACTGTCAAATATGTTTATTGTAACGCAAAGATATAGTTTTTTGCAAGAAAAAGAGCAATTATTCAATAAAAAATGATATCTTTGCAACATATAAATAATAACTGTTGTAATATGTGGAAATATGGAAGAAAATTTATCCAAAATATTTTTAAGAAACGGTCAAACCGCACTTTCATATATTCAGGGCTTGCAACAAGAGTTCAGGCCGATAGCGACCGAAGCGATATTCGAATGTTTGAGGTTGGGATATCCTCTCAACGATATGGAGATTACGAGCAAAGCACGGGAGCTACAGCGCAACAGATAGAGGGCGAACGACTGATAACTATTGCAAAAAAATGCAATCTGTTTGTTGACAAAAAAGAATGGGAGAATCTTGGTGAAAGAAAAAGACTACCATCAGGAGAGAGTGTTGTTTATTTGAGTGATGATGAGACAAAAGTCATCAAGGTTAGGGACCCATTTGCAAAGTCAGCTTTAAAGCATTTGCATTCTCAAGATGTCATTTATGAGCATCTTGTTCATAATATACTTTTCCCTGATACAAGATATGAGTTTTTAGGAATCAGCACTGATGTTGATGGTGTTCGCATTCTCTTGGGTCAGAAATATATTTCTCACAGCTTTAGAACTGTTTCTCAAAAAGAGATAGATACTTATTTGGTAAAGTATTTGGGCTTAAAGAAAGAGAACCAATATTTTTATGGAAATGACTATGTTGCTGTTACCGACGTCTCGGCCGATAGTGACAATGTTCTCACAGATGGCACACATATGTTTTTTATAGATCCAATAATAAAATTTAAACGTCCAGCTATTGAAATTCTTGAATATTATTATTCTAAGATGTCATAGGTGATGGTGATTTGATGACATTGTGATGATTTTTTTTGCTTCAAGTGTTGAAAGTTTTCGAGAAATGCGCTACCTTTGTATGATTTTAGGCTAATGTCCAGAACGTTTTAAACTAATATACATTCAAAACTATGTTTATCATTGGTATAGCAGGCGGCACCGGTTCGGGAAAGACCACGGTAGTACGCAAAATCATGGAGCGCCTTCCTAAAGGTGAAGTGGGAATTATTTCGCAGGACTCATACTATAAGGACTCGAGTCATGTGCCAGTTGAAGACCGTCAAAAGATTAACTTCGACGAGCCCGCAGCTTTCGATTGGAATCTGCTCCTCGAGCACTTGAAGATGCTCAAACAAGGCAAATCAATCGAGATGCCCACCTACAGCTACCTTACTTGTACTCGCCAAAAGGAGACCGTGCATATGGATCCTCACGATGTTGTACTCATCGAGGGCATTCTTGTGATGAGCGACCCAAGGCTGAGGAAGATGATGGATATCAAGGTGTTTGTAGATGCCGATGGTGATGACCGCCTAATCCGCGTTATCTCCCGCGACTGCATCGAGCGTGGACGTACTGCCCAGGAGGTAATTGACCGCTACCAGCAAGTGCTCAAGCCCATGCACTTGATGCACATCGAGCCTTGCAAGCGCTATGTCGACATCATCGTGCCCGAGGGTGGTCACAACGAGGTTGCAATCAACCTGCTCACCGACTATATCAAGACTCGCCTCAATCTAAAGAAATAGCGAAAGTTGCCAACAAAGTTTTGATTGATTAGAAATTGGTGGTCACGCCGATTTCAGGCTGAATATCTATTACTATAAACGATTTATGAAACTATACTGCAACCGCGACAAGGAGGCTGCTAATGCCGAACAAGCAGCGATTGACATCAGCGCCGACGGCGAGAAGAAAATCACCGAAGTCACTGACAAGGTCGTCGATATGCTCAAGCATGCCGGTGACGCTGGGGTACTAGTGTTGCAAACTGACAACCTGGTGAAAAAGTATCGTCAACGCACCGTTGCCAACCATGTGTCAATCAATGTGCGACAAGGCGAGATAGTGGGACTGCTGGGGCCTAATGGTGCCGGGAAAACCACCACGTTCTACATGACTACTGGACTAGTGACTCCAAATGAGGGACGCGTATATATAAATAATGTGGAAATCACCAAGCTGCCTGTTTACAAGCGCGCGCAGCTGGGCATCGGCTACCTGCCCCAGGAAGCGTCGGTGTTCCGCAAACTAACCGTCGAGAACAACATACGTACGGTGCTCGAAATGACCGACACAACGCCTGAATATCAGCGCGACAAGCTTGAGGAGCTAATCTCAGAGTTCCACCTCGAGAAGGTGCGCAAGAACTTGGGTGACCGCCTGAGTGGTGGTGAGCGACGACGCACCGAGATTGCCCGTTGCCTGGCCATCAACCCGCGATTCATTATGCTCGATGAGCCGTTTGCAGGTGTTGACCCCATTGCTGTAGAAGACATTCAAAGTATCGTTTATAGCCTCAAGCACAAGAACATAGGCATCCTTATCACCGACCACAACGCTCCCGAGACGCTGAGCATTACCGATCGCGCCTACCTCCTCTTCGAGGGAAAAATCTTGTTCCAAGGCACCAGCGAAGAGCTCGCTGAGAACCCTGTTGTGCGAGAAAAATACCTTGGGCGCAACTTCGTATTCCGTCGCAAAAAATTCAAAGAGACAATTGATTAGTATTTTTTTCAATGACAAGTATTGACGATTTAAAATATTTTGCCTATATTTGCGACATTCTTTAAAACAATAGCGACATCTAAGAAATATAAGTATAACCAATAAAAAATAAACGATTATGAAGAAATTATTTTGCATTATTGCACTGGCGGGACTCGCACTGACCGCCTGGTCGCAGAAACCACTGAAGCTCAGCACTTACAGTGGCACATCTTTAGACCGCTATGACGGTCAACTGTGCGACGTGACAGCCGACCGTTACCTTTTCACTGGCTGGAACACCATCTCAATGCCTTTCGACATGACCGAGCAGGAGATTGACGATGCTCTGGGACAGGGAGTGAAACTTGAGAGACTGGTAGGCGTGACACAACAGGGCACCGAAATCATTTTGAATTTCCAGGATTGCAAGTCAGAAGGAATCCAAGCCAACAAGCCCTACATCCTCTACTATCCTGGCGAGGCTGGATCAAAGAAATTTCATGCCTACACACAGATAAACAATGCTGAATCAAAGGTAACAATGACCACCAACGGAGGCGTGGAAGTGACAATGAATGGCGCGGCATTCAAGACCGATGGCAAGGGTCTCTATGGTATCCTCGCCATTAACAACGTTGATGCCAACTTCACTTATGTTGAGAATGACAAAGTGTTCTTCTATGCTACACGTTGCTTCATCAGCATTCCTGGCGAACAGCAGTTCACCTTGACTCCTAACCACTTGGGTGCTGGCGAGGTGACAAGCATCACCGACATCACTGCACCAAACGACATTGTTGACGTTTACAATGTTCTGGGCATGAAAGTGGCTCACAACATCAAGGCTAGTGAAGTAAATAACCTCGCACCCAACATCTATGTAGTAAAAGGCCGCAAAATCCTCGTGAAGTAACGACCCCCTCTACTAAATCTAAAATAAAGCAGCATCCCTTTCCGAGATGCTGCTTTGTTTTTCACTTCATATTGAACTGATCTTTTAGCCATTTCAGAGCATTCTCGGTTTGCCAAGGGTAGAGCCAATGGCCGGTGTCGCGGCCCAATTGCAGCTGCTTGGGAGCGGTGATGACGTTGTAAGCACTAAAAGTCGACGTGGGACAACATGCAGGGTCGTTAAATCCCCAGGCGTAGAAGCCAGGGACCTTGAGTAGGCGAGCAAAATTGACGGTGTCGTAATATTTCGACACCTCAATGCGTGCCTGCAAGTTTGGCTCTCTAGAATCACGGAACAGATGCGGCCAGCCTGCACCACGACCATAGTAATAACCTGTCACGTCACAAAAGGCGGGGAAATATGCAAACAATGCGCTCACGCGCGGGCTCAGAGCAGCCGCCATTATCGACAGCATACCGCCCTGGCTACCTCCGTAAGTGGCGATGCGTGCAGTGTCAACATCGTCACGTATGCACAAATAGTCGACAGCCCTCACGCACCCCAAGATAGAACGTTTATAATAATAGGTGTCGCGGTTGTCGATGCCCATTGTGGTGTAGCCTGCCAACGCTCCATTCTCGAGCTGACGGTAAATCTCAGGCGACTGGTCAACAGGTATGCCATGAACTCCAATCTCAAGCACAATAAATCCCTCGTAAGCCAGCTCATGAGGACCACTAAATGAGCGAACGGCAGCTCCGGGCAGACGCAAGATGGCTGGCTTCTTACCGGGCTTTTTAGGGGCGGTTAAAACTCCGTACACATAGTTTCCCTTCTTATAAGACTGCAGTTTTAGGTAATAGACTTCTACCCTATCGTTACTCTCTTTCTCACTGTAGCGCAGAGTGGGCGACATAGGAACCTTAGCAGCCTTGGCCATAGCATCGCTCCAGAACTGCTCAAAGTCATCGGGCATAGTTGTCGTGGGTTTTATCTCATAGGGATCGAACGCGATATTTGTCATCGAACTATAGGTCTTCCCGTCAAGCTGCACTTTTACTCGCACACTGGTGAAACCTGGTTCCTTGGCACCAGGAACGTCGAAATGCGCCAAGCCATCCTTGCCAGTTTTCAGGGTGCCAGTATAAACGGCATCAAGTTTGTCGGGGCCGTAGCTGTAGGAGATTACAGCATCGGTCATTCTCACATTTTCCTTGATAGCATAGGCGGTGAAATGAGCTTTTTCGCCTACATGGTAAGTCCAGTCGGCATGATTGGGCTCAGCAACTACAGTAATGTATTGATGGCTTGATGATTGTGCCGAAACGGTGATGACACACATCAAGCAAAACAGATAATTGAACAATCGTTTCATTAGAGTGATGTGAATAAAAGTGTTACAGGGGATATTGATGGCCTCCTTCTTCCAACACAAAGGTGTAGCCTTCATAGCCATCGGGCAGCATGATGCGGCTCACACGACGCCATTGGGGCGGGCCATAGTCACTTGACGAACCACTGAGCACCACCTGTCGCGAAGCATGGTTGATGCGCCAGTAACCGCCACCCATGCAGTGGTCACTTGGTTCCAACAAGTGCCTATGCAGTGTCACCATGCCAAGCCTGATGTGCCCGTCATGAGTAAGTATGAATTTGGGATATGCCATAATAAATGGTTAGTCGGTGATAAGCGTTCCCAGTGCAGTGCGGTTGAAGGTGTTCTTCACCCAGATGGGGATTTTCTTCTCGGCAACAGGTTTGATTGTGGGAGCGTAAATCACCTTTGCGCCCTTGTCGCACATCTCTTGAGCCTGATCGTAGGTCATCTGACGGATAACGGTGGCATTGGGATCCTTCTTGGGGTCGGCGGTCATAAATCCGTCAACGTCGGTCCAAATCTCCAGGCTATTGGCATTGAGGGCGCTGGCAACGATAGCTGCCGTGTAGTCGCTACCTCCACGACCCAAGTTGGAGATGCGACGGCTCTTGCTGTCACGGGAGATAAAGCCACCCATAACAGCCACTTTACCCTTGAACTTGCCCAAGGTCTTAGCGATATTCTCATTGGTAGCTTCAAGGTCACACTCATGGTTGTTGCTACGTATTATCTCAAGCGAGTTGAAATGTGTTGCGTTCTCAATGATAAGGCTGATAACGAGCGAAGACAGGCGCTCACCATAGCTCACAACCTCCTCAAGGTCGCTCTCGGTGAGCTCCTCGCTTTGCGAGATGTCGGTATAGGCATTGCTCAACTCATAGAACAGCGCACGCACGCGGTTGAGGGCATCGTCTATCTCTTCGCCCTCAATGAGCTTGTTCATTATTTCGTTGTGGCGTGAGGTCACGTCCTGAACAATGCGGTAGGCGCCAATGTCGTTCTTGGCAGCAAGGTTCGCGGCCTTGATAAGGTTGTCGGTAAGGCCTCCAAGCGCCGACACAACGACTACTACAGGCTCTTCCTGATGCTCCACGATGTATTTCACATTGCGCAGAGCCTCAACCGTTCCTACCGATGTTCCTCCAAATTTCAGTACCTTCATGAGTGTAACGCTAGAATTTAAGTCCGTAAAGGTAGTACTTTTTCTTGATATGTGACCAAAAATATTGTAAAAATCGCAAGATTTTACTATTTTTGCGTGCGAAATGGAAGATTTGAACCTCGACATATTCAATTTGCTCGACTCGCAGCCCGAACCGGCACGAGGCACTCTGCTTGTAGCAAAGCCTACTGTGGAGGACTTCTGCTTCAAGCGCAGCGTAACAATCCTAGTTGACCACGACGCTGAGGGCTCAATGGGAGTCATTGTCAACAAACCCACACGTTTCACTCTCAACGAAATCGTTCCAGAGATAGAATGCAACGAGCCAATTCCTCTATATTTAGGGGGACCCGTGGGCACCAATATGCTCTTTTTCATCCACTCTCTGGGCAACGAAACCATCCCCGACAGTGTGCAGCTTGCACCAGGAGTTTTTTTCGGAGGGGACTTCGAAGTCATTAAAATGCTCATTGAGAGCAGACAAGCTATAAACGGCAAAGTGAAGTTCATGGTAGGCTACAGCGACTGGACTACAGGACAACTCGACAGCGAAGTAAAGCGACACGACTGGGCTGTCCTAAAAGATGACGTAGCACAACTCGTAATGAACACCGACGACGAAACAATCTGGAACAACGCAGTAGCCCAGTTCGGTGACCAATACCGCCTCTGGGCCACCTGGCCCACCGACATATCCCTCAACTGAAACCACAACATCAAATGACAACGCATTGCCTATTAGTTGTGATAAACAGTGACTTTGGTACTTTCGCAAAAACAGCAAACGCACAAAGTCTTTTGCATCAATTAACTACATTCAATTCCTTCAAAAAGTTTAATTGTCATGAAGTTTTCTGAATTATTTGAAAATGAGAAGCCATTGATTGGCATGATTCATTGTAATTATAGCCAGGATTATTCTGTATTGGATCTGGCAAAAAGAGAAATAGATATTTTCCTCAAATATGGTATCCACCCATTGATAGAGAACTATTTCGGGACGGCTGAAGACTGCGAAACCGTTTTGGCATGGATGCACGAAGAACATCCCGATGCCATCTATGGCGTGAATATTTTAGGAGATTATCATGAAGCGTTTCGACTGGCCAAAAAATATGGAGCGTCGTTTGTTCAGATTGATTCGGTGTGCGGACATCTGGCGCCTAAAGATGATGAGAAATATGCCAAACAGCTCTCAAAGTTGCGCAAGGACGTGGATGTGGTATTGTTAGGCGGCGTTAGGTTTAAATATCAGATAGTTAGGTCAGGACGTTCCTTGGAAGAAGACTTGAAGCTTGGCATGGAACGTTGCGATGCCATCGTGTGCACTGGTGAAGGAACTGGTATACCTACCCCATTCGGTAAAGTTGAAGAATTCAAGTCTATTGTAAAAGACTTTCCTGTCATTGTAGGAGCAGGTGTCACTATGAACACGATTGAAGAAACGTTACGTCTGAGCGATGGCGCAATTGTTGGCAGCTGGTTTAAAGACACCCACTGCGAAACTGGCAACATCAAAGAAGAATATGTAAGTCAAATGGCGAGCATAGTTAAACTCAAGTCATAAAGTATCATATCTCTGAGGTTTAGATAGTTACAATTAAGCAACCCTATATGAGGTTGTTGCAAAAATCTGTTTTGGGACAGCTCTCCCGCGGGAGAGCTAAAATGCTTGCATTTTTAGTTTTGCAACTGCCTCAGCCGTTAATTGTCTTCAGTTTTCTTAATTGTTGAATGTGATTGTGATTAATTGTATGATAAAAAGGTGCCATCTAAAAACTTTTTACTACCTTTGCAGCCGTTTTTTTGAATACAAACCCAAAATGTCACATTTGAAACATATGAACTGGGCATTATTTGCTACCCTTGGACTGCTCATAATGAGCAATATAGTGATGACTTTTGCTTGGTACGGTCACTTGAAGCTTCAACAGTTGGGAGTCACCTCGCACTGGCCTCTAATATTGGTCATTGTCTTCTCGTGGGGCATCGCATTCTTTGAATATATGCTTATGGTGCCAGCCAACCGACTGGGCTATGCAGGCAATGGCGGTCCCTTCTCGCTTATGCAACTTAAAGTGCTGCAAGAGGTTATAACGCTAACGGTATTCACCATTTTCGTAAAAATGTTCTTCAGCAACGAACCGCTCCATTGGAACCACTTTGTGTCGTTCGCATTCCTCGTCGTGGCGGTCTACTTCGCCTTCATGGAAGTGGAGTGAATAATGCGCTTTGCGCAAAGATCGTGAATGGGAATCGTGAACGAGAAAATGTAAAATCCACATCGCGTTTCACTTTTTACGAGCAAAACCCGTAAATATAAAATTCCTTAAATATGTGGATGGGTTGAAAGGAAATGGTTATTTTTGCAAATTATTTCTTGATACACAGGAAACCGAGTAAAGAATAATGAAATGAACACAATAACCCTTCACAACGCCTTGCCACACGTCTTCGCTGGACGTACTGACACTGGTAGCGAGATTTGGCTACGTGACGTCACTTTTGAACGTGGAAAGCACTATATCATAAGCGCCGAGAGCGGAACTGGCAAGTCTTCATTGTGCAGTTACCTCTACGGCTACCGAACTGACTACTTTGGCAATATGACTTTCGACGGACGTGACATCCAATCACTCTCAGTTGCTGAGTGGTGTCAGATACGCACCCATCACATCGCCTATTTGGCACAGGACATGAAGCTCTTCCCCGAGCTCACAGCCTTCGAGAACATTATGCTAAAGAACTGCATAACAAACCACAAGAGCGAGCAAGAGATTCTGGGAATGATGCAGCATCTGGGCATTGGTGACAAGGTAAACAGCCTCGTGTCGAAGCTTTCGATAGGCCAGCAGCAACGGGTGGCGATTATCCGCACCTTGTGCCAGCCGTGCGACTTCATTCTCCTCGACGAGCCAGTAAGTCACCTCGACGACACAAATAATGAGATCGTGGCACAAATGGTTACCTTAGAGGCTCAAAGACAAGGAGCTGGAGTGATTGCCACTTCGGTAGGTAACAACGTGAAAATACGGGTCGACAAAAATTACAAACTATGAGCAGCTCAAACAACAACTACAGCAGTAAACACCTAAAATGGAAATTGTTGCGCAAGCACATCAGCCCGGCGCAACTTGTGGGTTTCTCGCTGGCGAGCCTCATAGGCCTGACCATTGTGATATTGGCGGTACAATTCAATCAAGACGTGCGCCCCATCTTTAACGACGAGGAAAGTTTTATCAAGAAGGATTATCTCATTATCACTCGCACAGTGTCGACGGCAGGCACCCTGCTGGGCGGCAGCAACGAGTTCTCGCAAGAAGCCATTGACGACATCCAGGCGCAGCCTTGGTGCCGCAAAGTGGGTAAATTCTCAAGCAACGACTACAGTCTCTATGCCACCATCTCGGTAGGCGGTTTCGGAGGCAACACCATGGGCACAATGCTCTTCTTTGAGTCGATACCCACTGAGTTTATTGACGTTGCCGACAGTGACTGGAAATTCGACCCCGCCAAGCCCGAGATTCCCGTAATCATGTCACGCGATTACCTCTCGCTCTACAACTTTGGATTCGCCGCAAGCCAAGGCATGCCACAGGTCAGCGAGGGCATCATCTCTAAAGTGCCACTCAATTTCACACTTCGTGGAAACGGCTACAACGAAACCATAAAAGGCCATATCGTGGGGTTCTCCAACCGCCTCAACACCATTGTGGTTCCCCAAGAATTCATGAAGTGGAGTAATGAAAGATATGGTAGCGGAAAAGAACGAAATCCATCACGACTCATCCTCGAAGTCAATAGCCCTGGCGACGTGAAGATGCAACGCTACTTTGAGGAACACGGCTACCAAGTGGCGGGAGAGAAGATGCAGCAAGGAAAAGCACAGTATTTCCTCAATCTGGTGGTGAGCATCGTTATTGTGGTGGGCATCATTATCAGTGTGTTGGCATTCTTCGTGCTCATGCTCAGCATCTACTTGTTGCTGCAAAAGAACACCAAGAAGCTGCAAGACATGCTGTTGCTGGGCTATTCGCCATCACAAGTTTCAAAGCCCTACATCAATATGGTCCTTGCTATCAACGCAGTCGTACTGGTGTTGGCCATCATAATCATGCTGCTTGCACGTGCCTATTACCTACCCATACTTCAAGCTTTGGGCACCAGCGGCGGAACCATCATCATCGCTCTCATCGTGGCTGTAATCATCATGGCTCTCATCAGTGTGGGGAACATCATAGCCATCAAGCGAAAAATTAAAGCTTTATGGATTCAACAATCATAAAAAACACAACTAAGAAGATATGACAAAAATAATAGCTATTGCAAACCAAAAAGGTGGTGTGGGAAAAACTACTACAGCCATCAACCTCGCAGCTTCGCTTGCTCATTATCATTACAAGAAGAAAGTCTTGCTCATCGACGCCGACCCCCAAGCAAACGCAACCTCAGGACTTGGAATAGACCCTCAACAATTGCAATCTTCGGTCTATGAGTGTCTTGTTGATGACTATCCTGTCAAGAGCGCATGCACCACATCATGTGTCGAGGGACTTGATGTTCTGGGCTCACGAATCGACCTTGTGGGAGCCGAGCTAGAACTAATCGACAAGCCTAACCGCGAGAAGGTGCTGCGACGACTACTTGAGCAGGTGGAAAACGACTATGACTACATCCTCATCGACTGCAGTCCATCACTCGGCCTTATTACCGTCAATGCCCTCACAGCTGCCCACAGCGTCATTATCCCCGTCCAAGCCGAATATTTCGCACTTGAAGGAATCAGCAAACTGCTCAACACCATTCGCATCATCAAGTCAAAACTCAACAACCGACTTCACATCGAGGGATTCCTGCTCACCATGTACGATGCTCGTCTGCGTCTAGCAAATCAAATCTACGAGGAGCTAAAGAGCCACTTTGGCGATATTGTCTTCACCACCGTAATCCCACGCAACACACGACTGAGCGAAGCGCCAAGCCACGGTCTGCCAGCCCTGCTCTACGACCCGCAGAGCCGAGGTTCAATCAGCCACTTGCAACTCGCCCAAGAGCTCATAGAGAAAGAGCAAAAATAACACAAAACGCCATCAATCACCGCAACAGATTGATGGCTTTTTTTCTTCAAATAACATTTTTAAGCATTTGTATTAATTATATATTATAACGCGCGTGAGTTGTTAATGTATTAAAAATTAGTTGATTTCTCATCGTTTTTTTGTACCTTTGCAGGCTGAAAGCATTTTTTGTGGGGTGAGAGCCCCATTTGTAATGATTATAAAGAACCACAACGTATATGAAGCGAAACGCATTAGGGAGAGGACTTGACTCGCTAATCTCAATGGAAGACATACAAACCAACGGCACTTCGGCCATCAGTGAAATCAGCATCAAGCACATCACTCCCAACCCCGACCAGCCACGTACAACCTTCGACGAGGAAGCGCTCGACGAGCTTGCCGCGTCAATAAGCGAGCTGGGCATCATACAGCCTTTGACGCTTCGCAAGACTGGAGACGACAACTATCAAATCATCTCTGGAGAGAGACGCTTCCGCGCCGCCAAGAAGGCAGGACTTGACACCGTGCCAGCCTACATACGCGACGCTACCGACAGCGAGCTCACCGAGATGGCGCTCATCGAGAACATTCAGCGTGAAGATCTCAATGCTATTGAAATAGCACTCACCTTCCACAAGCTCATCGACCAGTACCATCTCACTCAAGAGCGTCTGAGCCAGCGCATTGGAAAAAAACGCACTACTATAGCTAACTTCCTACGTCTGCTTAAACTACCCGCAGAGATACAGCTTGGTTTACGCGACAAGGCACTCGATATGGGACACGCACGTGCTTTACTGGCAATCGATGACCCTGCTTTACAGTTAAAATTATATAACGAGACACTTAAAAAAGGTTTATCTGTCAGACAAGTAGAACAACTCGCCAAGAATTATCAGGAAGACGCAAAAAAACGTAAAGATGGTGACACCCCGTCGTCGAACCACCGCAACACAAGCGATTTCGACATCCTCACCAAACATCTATCCAAAGCTTTTGGCGTTCCCGTGAAGCTTTCATGCGCCACGTCGGGTAAAGGAAAAATAACATTTTCGTTCAACAACGACGAAGACCTCGATAGAATAATTAGTATTTTTGATCGTTTAAAAAGTAAATAAATAATAATTAATTTAGCTCTAAAACTTAAAGAGGCAAAAGTGAGAACAAGCTGCAACACATACCAACTGATAAAGCACACAACGGCATTGCTGTTGTGCGCTATTGTTGCTGTAGCAGCTGGCGCTCAAGACAACTACGACCTTGACAGGCCGATACTGAACAACGACACCACAGTGCTAAACGACAGCACAGCAATGTTGACAGCGACGCCAATGAAGGCACCAAGTCAAGACCTCAACAAGAGCTTAAAGTTCAACCCGAACCCCATGCGGGCTATGTGGCTCTCGGCCCTGTGCCCTGGATTGGGACAAATCTACAACCGTCGATACTGGAAACTGCCCATCGTGATTGGCGCCTTTGTTGGTCTCACCTACGGCACGTCGTGGAACAACCGAATGCTCAACGACTACTCCAAGGCCTACCGAGATATCAGCGATAACGACCCAAACACTCGTAGCTACATGGACTTCTACCCACCAACCGTAAAGGAAAGCGACCTCGACATCACCTGGCTCACCAGTACCCTCAAGAGTCGCAAAGACTACTATCGTCGCTACCGCGACATCTGCATCATTGGCATTGCAGCAGTTTACTTGCTAAATGTGATTGACGCTTATGTCGATGCATCGATGATGCACTTTGATGTGAACCCCGACCTGTCGCTTCGTTGGGGACCTGCCGTTATCGACAATGAGACGTCACGACTACCCTCGTTTGGGATGGGATGCTCATTAAACTTTTGACAACACTTTAAATTTGATAATATAAAACCAAAGTTATTATGAAATATCGATTATTAGTAACTCTATTGTGTTTAATAACAATAACATCGGTGTGGGCCGACACTAAGAAGAGCAAGAATATTTTGTCGCTCAAGGAAACCATCACCGACAACGACATCCGTTACCCTTCGAGCTTTAACGAGTCGAACGACATGATGAAGGATTGGTACAACCTCTACCACGAGACCAATGCTCCTATCGACAAAACTAACGACGGTCAATATGGCAACGTGAGCGACAAGGTTTACAAGGAGAGACTGCAAAAACTGCCAACCTCTATCGAAATGCCTTTCAACCAAATCGTGAAAAGCTATATTGAGCGTTATGTTGTGAAAGGACGGTCGATGGTGGCTAATCTGCTTGGAATGAGCAACTATTATATGCCAATCTTTGAAGCGGCTTTAGCACGTCACCACATGCCTCTTGAGCTCAAGTACATCCCTATCATCGAGAGCGCACTGAACCCCAATGCCGTTTCACCAGCAGGAGCAGGTGGGTTGTGGCAGTTCATGCCTGCCACCGCCAAGGGACATGGCATGGAGGTCAACAACACCGTTGACCAGCGTCGTGACCCTTACGTAGCAAGTGAGAAAGCTGCTATTTTCTTCCAGAAGCTTTACAACACCTATGGTGACTGGTCGCTGGCAATTGCCGCTTACAACTGTGGTCCTGGCAATGTGAACAAGGCCATCAAGCGCACTGGCAACGACAAAGCCGACTTTTGGGAGATATACAATTACCTTCCCAAAGAAACAAGAGGTTACGTCCCAGCGTTTATCGCGGCCAACTATATGATGACTTACTACAAAGACCATGGCATCTCTCCGCAAAAGACTCGCGCTTTTGTGGTTGACACTGTAATGGTGAAAAAGCGTGTCACTTTCAGCCAGATATCCCGAGTACTCAATATTCCTATTGAGGAGATTAGAATTCTCAACCCACAGTATCGTGGTGATGTGATTCCTGGCAACGTACACCCTTATTACCTTGCCCTGCCTTCACAGCACATCATTAGCTACATTGCTAATGAGAGCAGAATCATAGGTGGCAGTGGTTATAGCAATAGACCATCCAACTCTTCAGGAACCGCTTTTGTCAGTCATGTGGTGAAAGATGAAGAAAGCATCTACGATATCAGTGATCAGTATGGCATAACTGTTGATGACATACTACTTCTCAACAATCTCCAAACTGCCGAAGAGATAAGACCTGGAATGCAACTTAAGGTCATCAATAACGGAAAGAAGCTCAAGACCACTAATGATAATCCACAAAACACTCAAGGCAATGAGGAGGACGACTATGATGACGACTATGATGATGACAACGGCACTTTGAACAACAAAGGGACATTGGCCAACAATGACAACAACAATAAGAGAACTAGCTATTATCTTGATGATGACGACTATGACACCAACTACAACGGAAGCCGCCATAACGGTAGCGACGGTCGCAAAGTGCCAGTATCACAACGTCGCAAGGTTGACGACAAGCCCGAAGTCCCTGTTCAAAGAAAGAACAACGACAACGACAATTATAACCGAAACTATCACAACAACAATAACTACTACGACGACCAAGATGACGACGAGGAAGAAGAACTGAGACGTCAAGAGGAGGAAGCAAGAAAAGAGGCTGAACGCAAGAAGAAAGCTGCCGAAGAAGCCCGAAAGAGAAAAGCCGCCGAGGAAGCTGCTAAGAAGAAAGCTGCCGAGGAGTATGCTAAGAAGAAAGCTGCCGAGAAGAAAGCCGCCGAAGAGGCTGCAAAGAAGAGGGCCGCCGAGAAAGAAGCAGCCAAGAAGAAAGCTGCCGAAGAAGCAGCTAAGAAAAAAGCCGCCGAAGAAGCAGCTAAAAAGAAAGCTGCCGAGGAGGCTGCCAAGAGAAAAGCTGCCGAAGAAGCAGCCAAGCCCCACATTCACAATGTTGCCGATGGCGAGAATCTAACAAAAATCGCTAAGAGATATGGCACAACGCCTCAAAAAATCAAACAGGCAAATGGCATCAAAGATGACAATATGATAAGAAGTGGTACCAAGCTCAAAATTCCTAAGAACTGACAACGATGAGCGCTGGCTACCACTAAGAGAACTGATTGGACTCTCATCAAGATTAAAAAACAAAAGACACTGAACTTATCAGAAATCAAAATAGAATTATGAAATATAAAATATTTTTTATCACAACTTTAGTCTTTTTATCGCAGGTGGTTCTTGGCAACGCTGCCGAGAAGGAAAAGACTAACATTGTCTATCCCACTTGGATTGAAACGGCCCCGTCGGACGCCGACATGTCAGTGCCTAATTGGTATCTGAAAAACTACACTACCATCGACCAAAACAAAGCTGACAACTACCGTTCGCCTAAGGGAGCCAGCGACCAGGATTATAGGTCGCGATTAGATAGGCTGTCCAAGCGTTATGGCATGAATTTGCAATACAACGACATTGTGAAGAACTACATAGAGCGATATGTCATAAAGAATCGCTCGCAAGTGTCGTGCATGCTGGGATTGTGGCCCTACTATAAACCAATCTTTGAGAATGAGATAAGCAAAAACAAGCTTCCCGAAGCACTGAAATACCTGCCAGTGGCTTGCTCAGCTCTTAACCCTGATGTAATCTCTAACGACGGAGCTGCTGGACTATGGCAGTTTATGATAGCCCCAGCCAAGGGAAATGGCCTTGAGGTCAACACCATCGTCGACGAGAGGTTTGACCCCTATCGCTCGAGTGAGAAAGCTGCTGAATACTTGAAGAAACTATATTCTTCCTATAACGACTGGCTTCTTGCCATAGCGGCTCACACTTGCGGCATTGGCAACGTCAACAAGTCTATACAGCGCGCCAAGAATCAAAAGGTGAACAATCCCAACTTTTGGGACATCTACAAATATCTACCAAAAAACTCTCGTGGCTATGTGCCAGCATTTATCGCAGCATGTTATGCTATGAACTATTTCAATGAGCACGACATCACTCCCACCCTCACCAACCGCCGACTCGTGACAGCGACAACACAGGTGACGAAACGCGTGAGTATCCATCAAATTTCGCAGGTGCTGGGCATTGACCAGAATGAGATTAGGTTCCTTAATCCTCAGTATCGCGAGGAGGTGAACGATGTAATCGTCATTCCAGGCAACATACGTCCTTACACACTCACTTTGCCATCAGGACAAATCAACAGTTACCGTATTGCCGAGGACAGGATTGCCAATTACCAGAAGAAGCAATTCGAGCGCCGTGCCGAGGTGCAACCTGGCGATATCAAGAGTATTGTTGGTGGTGAAGAGGATATCGACAATGGTATTGTCTACCATGAGGTTGTTGAAGATGAAGATTTGGAAAGCATCGCCAAGAGATATGGCGTGACGGTCGAGAACCTCAAAAAGACCAACAGGTTGACATCCTACGACATTGAGCCTGGCGACATCATTCAAATCAACACCAAAGGTGCCGCTGCTGCCGCAAGAGGAAAGAGTAAGGAGAATATCTATGCCTCCAACTCTGGTTCTAACTATGGCTCTGGTTCAAACTCTGGCTCTTATTCCAACTCAAACCAAAATTCCAACTCAGGACGCAACAACAACTCTGGCTATAATGATGACATTTATGCCGACAACAACACTCCCAGACACAGAGGTAGTGACACTCGCAATGTTCCTCCCTATAACAGGAATAAAGAAACCCAAGCACAACAAAACTACTTGAACGATGACTCGGACGACTCGCAACAACGTTATCAAGAAGAGCTGAAGCGTCAAAAAGAAATCGAGCGCAAGAAGCGAGAAGCTGAGCGTAGAAGGAAAGCCGAGGAGGCTGCCAAGAGAAAGGCTGCCGAGGAGGCTGCTGCAAAGAAGAAAGCCGCTGAAAGAGAAGCTGCCAAGAAGAAAGCCGCCGAAGATGCAGCCAAGAGAAAGGCTGCTGAAGAAGCTGCCAAGAGAAAAGCTGCCGAGGAAGCCGCTAAGAGAAAGGCCGCCGAGGAGGCTGCTAAGCCTATTGTTCACCAAGTGAAAGAGGGCAACAACTTAACTAAACTTGCTGAACAATATGGAGTGTCAATTGCCGACATAAAGGATGCTAACCCCGATTTGAAAGATGAGAACATTAAGATTGGGCAAAAAATTAATATTCCCAAGAAGAGTCAACGTGGTCAAAATGCAGCATCTTCAAGCAAGCAAAATGACAAGCAAGTAAATACACCACAAAACGGTAAGCGCAATTCTTTAGACAAGGATAAACAGCAACAATCGGATAAGAGCAAGAAAGAAAAATCGGCCGGAGAGGCTTACAAGAAGAGGAAGGCCGAGGAATTAGCAAAGAAGAAAGCTGCCGAGGAAGCAAAAAAGAAGGCCGAAGAAGAAGCCAAGAAGAAAGCAGCTGAAGAGGCTAAGAAGAAAGCTGCCGAGGAGGCTAAGAGAAAGGCCGCTGAGGAGGCTGCCAAGAAACCCACACATCATGTGGTAAAAGAAGGCAACAACCTAACCAAGCTTGCCGCTCAATATGGTGTCTCGGCCGATGATATCCGGAAAGCCAATGGCATAACTGGCGATAACATCCGAATTGGCCAAAAGCTTATCATTCCACCCAAGAAAGCTGGCACTAAGAAGAAATAAGCTTCCCTTTTGCAAGGACATAAAACCCAATTCGGTCATTAGGATTCATGAGTTCGATAATTTTTTATCCTAATATTCAGCGTTTTAAGCTCCCCCTCTAAGATAGAGGGGGATACAGGGGGAGTATGATAAAGTGTTTTTGAAGGCCGTCGGCCTAATGGCCTATTTGGGTTAAAAACAGTTCTAATGAAACACCATTAGAACTGTTTTCTATTGCTCCCCCTCTAAGAGGGGGGCAGGGGGAATATGACTATATCAAAGTTCTGTAACTCAATGCGTCTGCCATACCCCTCAGTCACTTCGTGACAGCTCCCCTAGCTTATGGGAGCAGCTACTTCACCTTTATCGGACACTAATAGTTTTTTATCCCCCATACTCCACCTCGGGCTCTGCGGCTTGCTCAAGCTCGTTGTCGTATGGAGTAGGGCTATAAACTTTCACATCGTGTGTCGTGAGGTAGATTTGGCTCAGTCGATGCGAGAGTGCAAGGAGGGTGTCGCGTCGCCATTCCTTCTCGAGCTGACATTCCCACACCACGAGTACATACCATCCCATCTTGTGAAGAAGCCTGTAGTTGCGCTCGTCACGTGCCTTGTTGCGCTGGAACTTCGAAATCCAGAAATCAACATTGGTGTGTGGAATGCGATATCGGTCGCAGTTCTCATGAGCGTGCCAAAAGCATCCGTTCACAAAGATTGCCGTACTATATCGTGGCAATACAATATCAGGACTGCCAGGCAGACGCTTGACGTTAACACGATAGCGATATCCTTGATGCCATAGCCATCGCCTGACAATCATCTCAGGGCGAGTATTCTTGCTGCCAATGTGGCTCATGCAGCGATGTCGCTGCTCGGGTGTCATCTTATCGGCCATGCATCAAGCAATGTCATTCAATTCCCAGCAACTGCTTCACGGCTGCGGTGACATCAACGGCACCTTCGCCTGCGTATGCCACCGGAGTCTTCGATACATCTATTATATAGGTGTATCCTCCTTCGTCGCCTATCTGCTTAATGGCAGCAGCGATTTTTCCATAGATAGGAGTTTCCAGTTCCTGTTTTTGAGTTTCGAGAGAGGACTTGGTGCTTGCAAGAAATGCTGCTATCTCACGGTCGCTGTCCTGAATCTCACGGATGCGTCGGTCTCTTATCGTTGCAGGGACATTTTTATCCATCGCTTGATAAGCATCATACTTGCGGTTGAAGTCAGCTTGCATGAGCTCATACTCCGCCTTATACTGCTGCGACGCTTTGTCGAGCGTCTCACGGGCCTGGGTGCTCTCGGGCATAGCGGCAAAAATCTGCTGCACGTCAACTGTGGCAATCTTCATCTGCGCCATCACTGCAAGTGGCATCACCACCACCGCCATCACTAAAAGTCTTTTAATCTTCATCGTCGATAATGTTTTTTATGTCTTCTACCGCAAAGGTAGTAAAAAGTTTTCAGTTGGCGACAAGTTAAGGAGAGTTTCCTTGACTTATCCGGAATGAGAAGAACATTTTGTTATCATATTGCCTTTTTTGCTGAAAAAGTTGTATCTTTGTGGTTATATTTGGTTTGTGCCCTTCTCCTTTTCAAAAAAAGAAATTGACAATGGCAAAGTAACACCAAGACATAAATGAATAAACATGGATGGACATATAAGAAGTTAGGGGAGGTCTGTGAGACATCTTCAGGTGGCACACCATCCAAATCTCACAAAGAATACTATGAAGGGGGCACAATCCCATGGTTAAGAAGTGGTGAGGTTGCACAAGGGATGATATATGATACAGAACTATGTATAACTGAATTGGGGCTGGAAAAATCTTCAGCAAAACTATTTCCTGTTAATACCGTTGTAATTGCAATGTATGGTGCAACTGTTGGACAAGTAGGGCTTTTAAAAAACGAAATGGCAACAAATCAAGCCATTTGTGGTATTTTTCCTAATAGTAAACTCTCTCCATCATTCTTACTATATTGCTTGAAATCTAAAAAGTCTCTTTTCTTGAAAGATGCTGTTGGTGGAGCACAACCAAATATTTCTCAGAATTTAATTAAAAATACAATTATCCCCATTCCACCCCTTGCTGAGCAAGAGCGTATTGTTGCGGAACTTGACCTGCTATCAAGTATTATAGAGAAGAAGAAGACACAACTCAAAGAATATGACCGGCTCGCTCAATCTATCTTCTATGATATGTTTGAAGATTACAATGAGCAAATATGTATCTCTAACTATATTGCTTCTTTGGGAGGTGGAAAAAGCTTAGCAGGAAATGAAGAATGTGCCAACAAAGTGTTGAAAACAGGTGCTGTTACATACGATTACTTTAATGGTAATGAAGTAAAATCTTTGCCAATTGATTATAATCCAAAACCTGAACATTTGCTAAAAGATGGTGATATATTAATAAGCCGTATGAACACCTTAGAATATGTTGGTGCGTGTGCTTATGTGTGGAAAGCCCCAAACAATACTTATCTTCCCGATAGACTTTGGCGTGCTACATTAAAAGACAATATTAATCCTATCTATTTGTGGTTCTCTCTAATACAGGATTCCTCAAAAAAACAGATTAGGACATTGGCATCAGGAACAAGTGGAAGTATGAAAAACATTTCTATCCCTCGTTTTTTGAGTATTGAGATAAAGAAAGTGCCACTTGCCATACAAAAGTTATTTGCCTCAAAGATAGAGTCAATAGAGCAACAAAAGTCACTAATTCAACAATCCATTGTCGAAACGCAGACGCTTTTCGACAGCCGCATGGATTACTGGTTTGATTAATTATTCAAAAATCAATAAAATTTTAAAGTTATGGATTATAAGAGAGTATTTGATACTATGGTGAGCGAGACGGCGAAGTATCTTAGTGAGAACGGCCTGAAGACCATGGTTTTGGGGTTCTCAGGAGGCCTTGACTCCACTATTACTGGCGCTATCTGCCATGAGGTAGTAAAGCAGAACCCAGAGAAGCAG
The DNA here is from genome assembly GCA_905233845.1 of uncultured Muribaculaceae bacterium. Lineage (GTDB taxonomy): Bacteria > Bacteroidota > Bacteroidia > Bacteroidales > Muribaculaceae > Sodaliphilus. Next base: position 24,385 of record CAJOFH010000002.1, read on the forward strand.
TTCACATTTATAGGCGTGAGTCTGCCTTGTTCTTCTAATAGCGTCGAAGAGAACGACTCGGCAAGCATGGCCATGAAGGCCTTCAGCAACAAATGTTGGGTTGAGAACTTGCAAGCCCAATATCTGCTGATGAAAGCAACCTGCGAGCAGCACTATCCCTCCACCCCTATCTCACAAGGCAATATCAAGGCTCGTCTGCGCATGATATACCTTTATAATATCGCCTCGGTAACAGGCGGACTGGTAATGGACACCGATAACCTGACAGAGCACAACCTGGGCTTCTGGACTATTCATGGTGATGTAGCCGACTACAATCCCATTGGCGGACTGTGGAAGCATGAGGTGTATGAACTGTGCAAATATCTCTTTACCGAGCGCTACACCGATGAGGACGATCCTCGCCGTCATGCCTTGAAGGCAGCCTACGACATCATGCCAACCGATGGCAATGGCGTGGCAGCTGGTGGCGACATGGCCCAGATAGCTCCTGGACACACCTACGAGGAAGTTGATGACATCCTGAACACCTACTTGCAGCAGGGCGACAATGAGCAGGAGATGAAGCGCCTAGTCGATGCCTACGGTGCCGAAACCGTGGAGCGTGTGCTGGCTCGTCATCGGGGCTCAGCCTTCAAGCGCAAACGCATGCCTCTGGTTATTGAGAGGTCACTCTATGACTCGTGAAAGCGATTAGAACCAATAAAAATGACCTGCAGCGATCCCTCGCCGCAGGTCAATTATTTTTTTATTAATAATAGTATTATTTAACGTGAGTTCAATGATTTTTTGTCCTTATAATCAGCGCTTTAAGCTCCCCAAGATAGAGGGGCGGGGGGGTATGAAAAAGAGATTTTGAGGACAAAAATGCGATTAAGCGAGTGAAAGCAGAACTTGTTTAATGTCTCTCGAGCGTGAGCATTTTATTCAATTTATTTTGTTGATTTATGATTCTTCTCTTTTTACACTGCAAAAATAATCTCTTTAATAAGATACCGATGTTATGACGCCATTACGAACTATCACAAAATAGTCGTAACCTCCCTTAAATGCTATTTTATATTCACTGGTGTTATCTCTAGTCCAAAGTCGCTTAAAATCTGTTACGTAAGCGCCCTTTATGTAGTGGTCATCTAATAAATCGCTATAGTTTTCAATATGTTTTAACTTCATGCCACGCTGTATTATACCTTTTGACAGCTTATCAAAATTTGCTCTGCCACCCACCAAATTAATCTCTTGGACAGTTGGTGGTCGACCTGCGTCATTAGGAAAAATATTTAAATTTTCACGTTTAGCTTCAAACTCTGGTGGCACTTGTAGTTTTGTTATATTATCACAATCTTCAAATGCAATGCGCTCAATCTTAATATTTGGATTCTTAATGGTCACCGAGGTCAAACCTTTGCAGCCATAGAAAGCCGCTTCGCCAATCGAGGTCACCGAGTTAGGGAAGGTCACCGAGGTCAAGCCTGTGCATCCACAGAAAGTACTTACTCCAATCGAAGTCACAGAGGTGCCTATTGTCACCGAGGTCAAACCTGTGCAATGCCAGAAAGCACGTTCGCCAATCGATTTTACCGAGTTAGGGATGGTCACCGAGGTCAAGCCCGTTAAGCCTGAGCAAAGTCCTCCAGGAATGGACTCCACTTCGCTGCCAAAAGTGAAAGTTTTGATGCCTAATTCTTTGAACGATTTATCGAATTCACCAAAATTGGCACATGATTTTGCATTCCAAGTCACACTTTTCAAGCCGCTGCAACCTGAGAAGGCATTATATCCAATCTCAGTAACCGAGTTGGGAATAGTAACCGAAGTCAAGCCACTGCAACCTGAGAAGGCATCATTTTTAATCTCAGTAACCGAGTTGGGGATGGTAACCGAAGTCAAGCCTCTGCAACCTGAGAAGGCATTATATCCAATCTCAGTAACCGAGTTGGGAATGGTAACCGAAGTCAAACCTCTGCAATCGTTGAAGGCATAAGCGCCAATCGATGTAACTTTACAAGAAACCCCTTCAAAAGTTACTATTTTGGGTATTACTAAATCTCCTTTGAAATCTTCTTTTGATTTTTCGTGACCTATCACTGCCATAGATTTACCATCATTATTAACACTGTAACAAATGCCATCCTGTACGAACTTTCTTCCAGTACCTAAAACATCTATACTCTTTCCCTCTCCAACAATTGTGGCATCTTTCCATGCGGCCTGATATAATCCTACACTCTCATTTGGAACCTGTACAACAACATTTTTTCCAAAAGAATGGTTTCCAAAAACAGAAGGATCTTTTACCTCGCAATAAACATTTGATAGACCAGTACAATCACTGAAGGCACCGCTACCAATCGAAGTTACCGAGCTTGGAATAGTAATCTCTTTTAAGCCTGTGCAACCCGCAAAAGCACCTTCAGTAATTCCTGTACATCCATCTTTCAACACAATAGATGTACCATCTGGCATATTACCTTCATAACTATAAGCAACCATACCAGCATATATCAAACCTTCAGGTTGGCTGAAATACCATGGTGTTCCATGAAAAGCATACTTGCCTATCTTAGTTACCGAATTAGATATACTAACCGATGTTAAACTATTGCATCCCATAAAGGCTTTACTTCCAATCTCTGTTACCGAGCTTGGAATTGTCACTGATGTTAAACTTTTGCACCCCATAAAGGCTTTACTTCCAATCTCAGTTACCGAACTTGGAATTGTCACTGATGTCAAACTTCCACATCCATAAAACACTCCATCATTAATTTTTGTTACAGAGCTTGGAATAATCAAATCTCTGACTTCTTTATCATTAAAATAAAGTATGGCACCGTATAAAGGATTGATTCCTTCATAATCAATATTATTACTTCCATAATAAGGATTATAATAAGGAGAATCTATACCCATATCAATATTGCACCATGCTGCAATATCGCTTATGTAAACTTTTTCCAGATTGGTACTACGAAAAGCACCATAACGAATTAACTTTACAGTACTAGGAATTGTTATATTTTTCAAAGTCGTATATGAAAAGTCTCCTATTGCAGTCACAGCGAAAGACCTTCCATCTTTTTTTACTGTTGCTGGAATTTTAACTGAATTAATTTTATATCGCGAATAGTTGTCTTGAGAAAGATGAAATTTGTCAAGATAAACCTCAGCAGTATTATCCCTATAATAATAATCACGAACATCCCATAAAGAAGCATTAACAAACAGTACAGTAGTTGCCATTAATGAGAGCATTAAAATCTTTTTCATAACAAAGTTTTTTTGGTTTATAATTATTTGCAAAGATAGTTAGTTCTAATGAAAAAAATAGTGTTTCGGGCTACAAAAACACCTCAAGATTATTCACGCTGAAGATACAGCATATTCTCGCTTGGTGTATTTGACTGCTATTCAAGAGCTTAAACTGTTGCGTTTCATTATAGAAGTTATATCTTAAAGGGATACAGTTGTTCCAGTTTCGTCTTTTCCAATATCAGTATACTCAAAAACTAGTTGATTTTCCATGTTTTGCAACAGTCTCATGTTCTGACAAAAATCCTAATAACGACCGAATTGGGATAAATAGAAATATAACAATTGACCTGCAGCGAAAAGTCACCGCAGGTCAATTATTTTTTATTAATAATAGTATTATTTAATGCCGAGTTTAGCTTTTACTTTAGCCGAAACATCCTCGATGTTGTTGCCCTTATAGAGCAGAGAGTTAGCATCCAGGATACCTGCATAACCACCCTCGGCTCCCACTGCCTGAATAGCGTTAACAAGCTTCTGCTGAATGGGTGCAAGAAGAGTTTCTTGTTGCTTCTGGAGATCTTGTTGAGCAGTTTGAGCAAAAGTCTCATAACGAGTGTTGAGATCGGTGAGCTCTTTTTGCTTAGCTTCGAGAGTAGCCTCAGGTGCTTTGTTCTTTACGAGCTCTTGATACTCGCTATACTTCTTTTGGAGTTCCTCCTCAAGAGGTTTAGCTTGTGCAGCATATTTCTCTTGCACCTGCTTGAGGGTATTATTGGCTGTTGCCACGTCGGGCATAACGTTAAAGATCTCGGTTGGATTTACAGCACCAAATTTCAGTGTTTGTGCTGAAAGGCACATTGGAGCAGCCACGAGGACTGCGAGTAAGATTTTCTTAAACATAATCTATTAATTGGTTATTTATTAAAATTATTTATTTCAGTTGAGAGTTGAGAGGGAAGAGTTGAGAGGGAAGAGTTGAGGGAAGAGTTGAGAGGATTAGACTTTGTCCTTCCTACTTCCTACTTCCTACTTCCTACTTCCTACTTCCTACTTCCTACTTCTTTCTTACTTCGAGTATCCAAGTCTCTCGAGTACTTGGTTGCTGATGTCGATGTTGGGAGAAGCAAAGATGATACTCTGTGATGATGCACGGTCAAAAATCACCTGCAAGCCACGCTCCTCGCTCACCTTCTTAACAGCAGCATATATGTCGTCCTGGATAGGTTTCATGAGCGATTGACGCTTCTTAAAGAGCTCGCCTTGTGGGCCAAAGTACTTGTAGTTCAATTGTGATGCCTCTTTCTCCTTAGCGACGATTTCTTCTTCTTTTTTCTTCTTTTGGTCGTCGGTGAGGAACACCATATCACTCTGATAGTTCTTGTACATGGTGTCGGCAGCTTTCTTCAGCTCGTCAACTTCACGTTGCCAACGTTGCGACACCTGGTTTAATTGCTCATTTGCCATCTCGTAGGCAGGGATGTTCTTGAGGATATACTCCATATCGACAAGAGCGAACTTTTGTGCATTGGCCGATGACATGCAAGCCACCATAGCCACAATCAATAATGCTAACTTTTTCATTTTTATATAATCTAAATTTGTTAATATTCGGTTGTTTTGACTCCAAATTAAGTTAAAAGTTTAAAACCCTTTGTTTTCTTGACTAAGAACTGTTTAGAACTCCTGGCCAAGAACGAAGTGGAAGTTGCTGCCGCCCTTGGTGCCATAAACCTTGTCTAATCCATAACCCCAGTCAATACCCATCATACCAATCATTGGCAGATAGATGCGAGCACCAATGCCCACTGAGCGCTTGAGGTCAAATGGGTTAAACTTCTTCACGCTGGTCCAAGCATTACCAGCCTCGGCAAAGATAAGAGGATAGATTGTAGCGCTATTAGAAAGCATCAATGGGAAGTGGAGCTCAACCACATAGCGGTTGTAGGCATAACCTTCCTGTCCGTAAGGAGTGAAGGCACCGTTCTCATAACCACGCAGAGCGATTGTCTCAGTGGCGTAAGTGTAGCTACCGCTCATACCGTCGCCACCCACATAGAATGTCTCGAAAGGCGATTTCAGGTGCTTGTTCCAGCTACCCAGCAAACCAAAGTCGGCGCGTGTCATGAGCACGAGAGTCCAACGTCCATTAGGATCGGTGAGTGGTGTGTAAGTCTTAGCTTGGAACTTAACTTTCCAATATTCAATCCATCGGTAAAGGTCCTTCTTGGCAGCCTCAGTATTAGTCTCGCTCAGGGTCTTCCAATCCTTCTTGCCAAAGAGGCTTGCAGGTGGAGTGGCGTGGAACGAGAGAGTGAACGAACTACCACGACGAGTGTATAATGGGTTGTCAATACTATTGCGCGACAGAGTGAGACCTAACACAATCGAGTTGCTCACACCATTCTTCATGTAATACATGTACTCCCAGTTCTTGAGGCTGTACCACTGATAGCTCAGGTCGGCCATAAGAGTGAAGTAGTCATCGGGCCATTTCAAGCGCTTACCGAATCCCACTGTAACACCTGCCATCTGCAGATACTTGCCTGGGTCGTAGGCGTTCTCATAGTAGTTGCCAGTGTTTCCATAGTAATTGTTATAGCCATTGTAGCCATTATACATGCCACTGTACATGTAATTGAGATAATAGTTCTGGTACTGGCTATTGTAGAACGACGAGTTAATACCCGTGGTGCGGCTGTAGAATGCCGACACCGAGAGGGTGTTTGGTCGCTTTCCGCCAAACCATGGATCCATAAACGAGAGGCTATAAGCCTGATAGTACTTAGCATTGGTCTGCGCGCTAATCGAGAACGTCTGTCCATCACCCTGTGGAATTATGCCCTTATAGGACGAGGGGTGGAAGAGGTTCTTGATAGAGAAGTTGGTAAACTTGAGCGTAACCTTTCCGATGATACCCGTTTGTCCCCAACCAGCCGAGACTTCAATCTGGTCATTAGCTTTCGACTCCAGATTAAGAATGATGTCAACAGTACCGTCTTCCTCGTTAGGCTCAGGACGAATGTCCATCTTCTCGGGGTCGAAGTGTCCTGTCTGAGCAATCTCACGCGCCGAGCGCACCAAGTCTTCCTTGCTGAAAAGCTCACCTGGTCGCACACGCAGCTCACGTCGCACTACCCTCTCATAGAGGCGGTCGTTACCGTTAATCACTACCTTGTTGATACGAGCCTGCTTTCCTTCGTACATACGCATCTCCAAGTCGATAGAATCTCCTTCGACACGTGATTCGGTGGGAATGAGCTGGAAGAAGAGGTAACCGTTGTTCATATACATGTTGGCAACGGCATCATCATCCTCGGTGGTGCGCTTGTTGAGCAGCTTCTGGTTGTAAACATCTCCCTTCTCAAATCCCAGGACCTCGTTGAGCACAGAAGTGGGATAAACAGTGTTGCCCACCCAGCTGATATTGGAGATATAATATTTCTTACCCTCATCAACCTTGAGATAAACATCAACTTTCTTGTCGTCATAGTTTGCGATACTATCCCACACTATCACGGCATCGCGATATCCCTTCTCATTGTACTTGTCGATGATGAGCTGTTTGTCGTTTTCGTAGTCGGAGCGCACAAACTTCTTCTGGCTAAACCATTTCCAGATGTTAGTGAATCCGCTCTCGTTAGTCTTCTTCATCGCGCGCTTAATCTTTCCATCGCTGAAGACTTTGTTTCCTTCGATATAGATTTTGTGGACATTTATCTTCTCATGCTTGTCGACCACTATGTCAACAAGCACCTCGTTCTGCTTGCTCAGGTCTTCTTGCTGCTTAACTTTACAAGTAGCTTTCTCAAAGCCCTTTCCTGCATAGTATTTTTCAATTATCTTCTCTATGCGACTTGAGATGTTGGGAGTAATTTGAGTGCCAACCAAGTTGCCGAGTCGCTCGGTGATATCCTTTTGCTCACCTTTCTTCATGCCAATGTAGTTCACCTTAGAGATGCGAGGCTGCTGGCGCAGTACAAACTCGAGCCATGCCTTGTCGCCATAGATTTTCTCTACCTTGATTTGCACCTTAGAGAACAATCCCTGGCGCCAGAACCGCTTGGCAGTATTCCTAAGTTCTCCACCTGGAATGTCGATGCGCTGTCCCACAGAAAGACCAGAGTAACCAATGATGATGTAGTCTTCATAGTTATCAACTCCCGTGACCTTGATTCCCGCAATCTCATATCTTGTGGGAGTGCCATTAAACACCAGTTTGGGATTGAAAATCGTGTCGTTGAGAGTATATGATTCCTGTGCGAGTGCTGTCGCGCTTGCAATAAAAATCGAGAGGAGAACTATAAAATTCTTAATATATCGCATAGTGTCAAATTTGTTCATTTTGGTTAATCACTTGTTCGCTGGTCTTGCCGAAACGACGCTCACGACTCTGGTAGTCGACAATAGCATCACAGAAGTCATCCTTCGTGAAATCGGGCCAGAACTTTGGAGTGAAATACAGCTCACTGTAAGCAATCTGCCAAAGCAGGAAGTTGCTGATGCGCTCGTCTCCAGCGGTGCGAATGAGCAGGTCGGGATCGGGCATATCTCGCGTTGCAAGAGCTCCCGCTACCATTTCATCGTTGATGGTTGCCGGGTCGATTTCACCACGAGCAGCTTGCGTGGCAAGAGTTTTGCATGCCTCCACAATCTCCCATCGGGAGGAGTAGCTCAACGCCAAGCATAGCACCAATCCGGTGCAATGTGCTGTATCGCTCATGCACTTCTCAAGTCGTTCTCGTGCGAAGTTGGGCATCCTATTCAGGTTACCAATCGCCGTGAGACTCACATTGTTTTTAATGAGATCAGGGGTTTGCTGCTCAATAGATATCACTATCAGGTTCATGAGCGCATCCACCTCGTCCTGTGGGCGGTTCCAGTTCTCGGTCGAGAAAGTGTATAAGGTAAGGAAACCAATTCCCAGCTCACTTGCTATCTCGGTAATCTTGCGCACTGTGGTCACTCCATTCTCATGCCCTATAGAGCGCAAAAAACCATGTTGCTTAGCCCAACGTCCATTGCCGTCCATGATGATGGCGACGTGACGCGGAAGCCTTTCCCTATCAATTTTCTCAATCGAAGACATAGTGTGTAAATATATTAATCGTTGGTTTTATTCAATGTAATGACACTTCACGCATCGCTTGCTAAACTCATAGGTGAGGGTGAACATGCCCACCGAATACCAGTCGGTGTTCTTAGCAAAGCCATGTGGGTATCCATAGAGGTCGGTAATGCCGTCGACCTTGTCGCTGAAAGCCTTGCGCATGGTGAATTCAAAGCCAATGTTCAGACGATCTTTGAGTCGGTATTTCACGCCAATGCCCAAAGGCAACACTGCACCAAAACTTGTGTTGCCATTAGCAAACGACATCTCCACGCCCAAGCCAGCAACCATATAAGGCGAGATGCGCTTGTAGTTCTTGTATCTCGCACCTTGTCCAAAGTGGAAGAAATTAAATTCCACCTGTGCTCCCAGGTCAATCACATGGGCGGTGAAGCTATATTGCTGGTCAAAAGGGAACTTCGACTCGATGTTCTTGCTGTCGCCAGCGAGGTTCACATAGAGCAAATTACCCTTGAAAGCCCAACGCGTGTTATGGTTGTAGCGGAAAATGCCACCACCAGCCACACGCGGCATCCTGAACAGGTTGCTCTTGTTAACATCGCCCAGATAACCAGTGATTCCTATTGCCGGTCCCACCTCATAACGGTAGTCCTGACACCAGGCGCACTTGGCCACAGCAATCATTATCAACAATATTACGATTTTCTTTATCATTATCTTCAAGCTATTATAAGTAAAGTTATAGTAATAAAGAAAACGCATTTAAGCTGCCAAAAAGTATATTTCAACCGAGCAACAAGTCATTTATTAATTATTTTTTAGAACACTGGCTTGAAAGTCAATCCTGTGAGAACTCCTTCCCATACACTGTTGTGTGCACCACCATTTTTGGCATATCCACCAAAGAGATATAGATAAGGGCACTGCCACTGGGTGACAGGAGTCACCTGACCAGGATTATAGGACATCAATAATGTTGAAGCCGAACTTTGAGTGCGCTCAAAAGAGAATACCTGTGCGCCATAGAAAGCTGGCATGTGAGCAGGTTGTTGCACACTGTTCTCGCCCTTAGCCCAGTTGATGCCCTGGTTGCGTGATATGTAGCTGGTGCTGTTGAGTTTGCCGTCATTGAGCATACCGCCCATGACCATCCATGTCACTTTCTTATCATAAGTAGCACCTGTGGAACGCTTCACCATGGTGTAATAAGGGAAGAGCACGGCGTCACGCACAGCAGGCAACACATTATCGTTGCTGATTGGTGCCCAGTTCTTTCCGTCATATCCCCACACCAAGTTAGTTAAATTGCCGTTGGCAAGTACTCCACCTACAATCATTGCCTGCTGAGAAGAAGTCCACTCATTGTTTGCCATAACCAGAGGGCTCATACCCTGCAGCGGGAAGTTTTCATCCACATTGCCAGTAGTACAAGTTTGATTCTCGTTAAATTCCACATGAACGTAACCGCCATTACCATCCGACATGATACCCAGCAGTTTATTGTCATACCCACCAACAATCGATAACCAAGCTACTCCGCAATCGGTCCAGCTGGCACCTAAATCGGTGCTCTTGAAGAGCTGTCCGTTGGTGTCGAGCATGTAGAGAGCATCGGTTGTAGCGTTGAAACTTGCAACTTGTGGCGTGAATGGCAAAGCCAACATGGTCTTGCTCCACGTTCCAGCGAGTGGATCGTCGCTGCTACTGAGCACATAATTGCTGTTGTCATTGACAAGACACAAAAACTCATTATTCTGCTTTACTGTTTTCGATGCTTTTAGGTTCGAAGAAACATTAGGGAGGTCACGACGTCGGCTCTGATTCCACACGATAGTGTCCACGTCAAGCTTGTGAACGTTGACCTTTACCTTGTAGTTTCGCACATAATTACCATCGCCCGATGTAATGCGCAACGTCACGTCGCCGGTGAAGTCGATAGAGTCGTTCTGCGATGCATTATAAGTGATAACGGTGTCCTTTAACACATCACCGTTCTTGATGACAAACTCCTTGGAAGCGACACTGCTGGCGCAAGTCATCTCCACGAGAAGCGCATTGATGCGCGTGCCACGAGGCAGTGAATCGGCGTTATAGATGAGCCCTCGGTCTTGGTCAATTGTGAACTTTACCGAGTCGAGATTACTCATTATCTTAGTGTTCGCTTTTAGTGAGAAATCCGAAACCATCGTGCTGGAAAAAGAATAAACTTCGTAGGCGGTGGTTGTAGTAGTGTCCTCATCCTTGTTACATGACTGTAGTCCCAAAATCACGGCAACAGCCATTATCAAATATATTGAAAAATATTTCTTCATTTTCTTCTTTAAAAAATCAACTTGCAAAGTTACAACAAAAAAAGCAAAAATCAGGGCTTTTAATCGCCAATAATAAGCAACCAGGAAAAAGAGCCCATTTTTTCACGGTGTAAAATTAATATTATGCTATCAATGCACATATATTAATTAAGATATTAAAAGGCAAAATCCCGTTTTTTACACCTTTTTAACGCATGATGATAACTGGACAGATAAACTTTTAATCATTTTTCATTTGACAACACGTCAAAACTTACTACCTTTGTCAAAAAGTTTAAACTTGTTTGTATAACTATATGGACTACTATATTTCCAAGAACAACGGCAAGTACTCTGGGCCATTCAAGAAAGAGCAGCTAATAGCTGCTGGCCTCGACCTCGACACAATGGTGTGGAGGCAGGGTATGACAGCTTGGGCACCTGCCAAACAACTTCCAGAGCTGAGCGACATTATAGGCGACGTGCCACCTCCCATGGACATGGTCATGGAACCAAATGCTGTGGTGCAACCGCCTGTGCAACAAGTTACTGCTCAGCTCAATGAGATGCAACAGCAATTGAATCAGCTTAACAGAGAAAAAGAGGAATTAAAGAAACTGCTGGAGCAAAAGAAAGCCGAAGGAGACAAAAAACTTGCTATTGCAAAGGCACAGCACCAAGCCGAGGTAAAAGAACAGAAAAAGCAGAAGGAAAAAAAAGAAAAAGAAGAGAAGGAAAAAGCCAAGAAGAAGACAAGATATGACTACCCGGTGTGCGACTGGCGCAACGAGTCGATTTGGCTGCTCTTCTTCGTTATCTGCCATGCGGCTATGGCAATTGCTGGTTGGACGACATTCTTCTACATCTATTTCGACATTGTGGGAGCTGTTTTGAGCATCATTGGCATTGTAATTGGCAACAAAATTCGCAAGCTCAATGCAATCTCCTACAAGAAAGGAAGCGAGTCGCGACTGAAAGCTGAGCCGCTGGGCTACTACAACGGCATTTTTGTGAGCGTGACGGCTGCGATTGGATTCCTTATAATTCTTGTGCAATCGGCTCATTATGTTTATGTTTGCTAATCCTTTACGCACTATGAAAAATTTTTCAAAAACAAGATATTTAGTCCTTGTGCTATTGATGATGATGGTGGCGTTGACAATGAACGCCGACATTCCACCCCAGCCCAAGAACGCCAATGAGCTGGTCTATGACTACGCCCATGTTATTGACAGTGCCAACCTGGCTGTTATCAATGACTCTCTTCAGAACTTGTATCACTATAATAAGTCGCAAGTAGTTGTCCTGACCGTCGAGTCGCTCGACGGAATGGAAATCGAGGACTTCTGCCAGCAAGTATTCCAGGAATGGGGCATTGGCGATAAGAAGACTAACAACGGAGTGCTTATCGTGGTCAAGCCAAAAACTGAGACGAGCAAAGGACAGGTGCGCATCCATACTGGATATGGCGTCGAGGGTGTGCTACCCGACTTGCTGTGTAAGAAAATTCAGACCGACTCGATGATTCCGGCTTTCAAGGAGAACAACTATGGCTTAGCGATAAGAAAGGCCGTAACCCTTATAACTCCTTCCATAAAAGGCGAGTATCCAAAGGATATTGCTGCGTTCTTGAAGGAGAAAGAAGAGGAACGAGAGTCTAATGCACGCATTGCCGTCATCGTCTATGTGATACTCTATATTCTGCTATGCGGCTTGATATGGTATTTCTTCTTCATGCCCACCAAGAAAGACTGGTACTCCATTATGGCGTCGCCCATCTATGCTGCGACATTGGCAGCGTCATCCTCGGGCAGGAGGTCAAGTGGTTCGAGTTGGTCTTCTGGCTCAAGCTCAAGAAGTAGCGGCAGTTGGAGCTCTGGCTCAAGCTCAAGCAGTTGGGGCGGTGGCTCAAGCGGTGGTGGCGGAGCCAGCAGTTCGTGGTAACATAATTGTGAGTTTTTCAGTTGTCGGGGTTTTATGGACTACTATATAAGCCAAGGTAATGGTCAAAAACAAGGACCGTTCAAGAGAGAAGAGTTGACGCAACACGGATTAACGCCGTCGACTCTGGTGTGGCGACAGGGAATGGGCCAATGGTTGGCGGCAAGCGCTATGCCCGAGCTCGCCGACATAGTTGCTGTCACAAATATTCCTCTTTTGCCCAGCGCTCCAGAGCCAATAAACTCTCTGCGTCAAGAGATTGAGAAGTCGAAGCGTGAGATTGAAGAGCTACGCAAGGAAGTCGACAAGCTTGATCCCGACAATCTTGAAAGCTTAATTCGCCCTCCCATAAAACTAAAGGAAAAGACACCCTACGACTTCCGTTGCCCCACATGGACCAAGGAAGCTTGGATAGCTCTCGCATGCGTGGTTGGGCATTTCCTGCTGGGTGTCACAAGAATCTCCACATTCTTTTACATTTTCTTTGACCTAATTGGGTTTGCTCTCTGTTTCACAGCTCTTTATCTTGGCTCCAAAATCAAGACATTGAACAAAGTTTCCTACGTCCAAGGCACTCCCACACGCATTAAAGGCGACAAGTTGGCGCAAGCCAACGGCTGGCTTATTAGTATCACCGTGTTAATTGGAATAGTCATAATTCTGATTCAGTCGGGGTTAGACATGTTCAGCGAGGGAAAGGAGACTGGTATCACTTATTTAGTCACTTACATTGGTCTAATGGGGTTTTTGTGGTATTGTTATTTCAGGCCCATAAAACTCGACAACTATTCCTTGAAAACCTCACCAACATTATTAACTAACGCGAAGCAGAAGAAGTTGCAAGATGCCGACGAACTGCGCTGGCGCAGAGAGATGCACCGTCACGGATTAAGACCTGGCGACAGCGATAACAGCGACGGTGATGGCGATGGCAGCGATTGGGACAACGACGATTGGGACAGCGATGATGGGTATGACAGCGACGATGGCGACTCCGACTGGGGTGGTGGCGACAGTGGTGGAGGCGGCGCCTCAAGCGAGTGGTAACCTATCTAGTCTCTCTCACAATAAGATTACCATCAATTTCTTCACCAATTGTATGACTCAAGTCGACAACTGGGGCTTTGATTCCTTTTCTCAGAGTTGCTGGAGAGATTTCTATGCGCAGTTCGTTCCAGGCGTTGGCATCAAGCATCTGCTGGAGGACGTTGGCACCGCCCTCTACCATCACACTTGTGATGCCACGGCGATAGAGGTCACGAAGCCATGACTGCGGCTCGATGGTGTTGAGTTTTACCCACTCCAAACTGCCCTTTGTTTCGTTTTTTATCGCATTATATATCAGCGTTTTACCACCATCGGCGATTAATTTGCAATCGCTTGGCATTGAGAGGTTTTTATCGAGCACCACACGCAATGGAGAGTTGCCGCTCCAGTGGCGCGTGGTGAGCGACGGATTGTCGATTTTTACAGTATTGGCTCCCACTACAATAGCGTCGACCATCGAGCGTTCGCGGTGCATGAGAGCTCGCGTCAAAGGGGTACTGAATTGTACTGCCCCATTCTCATCGGCAAGGAAGCCATCGCTGCTCTGAGCCCACTTGAGCATCACCCAGGGCATGCCTGTCGTGTGGGCGGTGAAAAATCGACGGTTTAGGTCACGGCACTGCTGCTCGAGAATGCCAACTTCCACCTCGACCCCTGCCTCGCGGAGCATCTGAACGCCACGTCCACTCACCTTCTCAAATGGGTCGAGAGTGCCCACTACCACACGCTTTATATTCTTCTCTATCAAGAGTTTGGCACATGGTGGGGTCTTGCCATAATGTGAGCACGGCTCAAGGGTGACATAGATAGTGCTCTCGGAGAGCAGCGTGTGGTCTCGAACGCTTGCTATGGCATTGACCTCGGCATGCCCCTGTCCGCAACAACGGTGGAAGCCCTCTCCTATTATCTTGCCGCGATGAACCACCACAGCACCCACCATGGGGTTGGGTGAGGCATGTCCCCCACCCTGCCGTGCCAGCTGCAGAGCCCGGCGCATGTATCTCTCATCAATAGACTTTGCCTCGGTCATACTCCCCCTGCCCCCCTCTATCTTAGAGGGGGAACTGACGGTTGTCTCGGTCATACTCCCCCTAGCCCCCTCTATCTTAGAGGGGGAACTGGCGGTTGTCTCGGTCATACTTCCCCTGACCCCCTCTATCTTAGAGGGGGAACTGGATTGAATGTATTTCTCGTCAGTTGTCATTGTTTCCATTTTGGGTCTTCTCCATTGAAAAATAGTCCGCACACAACAGTGATGTACTTGGGCAAATGCTTGTCGTGGCTCCATTGAATGTCGATGTCAAGGAGTTCGCTTGTGGTCTTGCCTATGTCAAACCCATAAGCCTCGAGCGATGGACGCACTTTGTCGGGATGGCGGCAAGGCTTTCCCTGCTGGCGGGCACATGGGGCACCATGGCAGTAAGGACATTTTCCAACAAAGCCGAATGCTAAGCCGTTCTTCTCACGCTCCAACTCAAGTAACCGTTTGTTGACACGTTCCAGTTCTGGACGCATCAAATCATGGACTTTATCAAGTGGCATCCTGCTATCGTGAGGCGTGATTTTCACACCTATTATCATGACCTTGTCGTAGGGCAACAGGTCCTGAAGCGTGTCGTGGTCAAAGGGTGGACATCCCCAGCGCATGCCATAGTTTGGGCATGCACGGCAGCACTCCTCAAAGGTTGCCACATCGCGGAACTCCCTCACATAACGGTCACGGTCAATAACCGCCACCACCTCCTCAGCATCATATTTTTTACCGTCATCCATAGTCACATTACAGATTTGATATACAAAAGTAGTAGATTTTTGTTTGTGTGGGACACTTTTTGGAAAAAAATTTTTACACCGCGCTGACTTTAGTCTCACGCAAATATTGCAATTTCAAACAACTGGAACAACTTAAATACAACTTGCACAACAAATGTGGGTTGTGTGGGACAGTTTTTGGAAAAAACTTTTTACACCGCGACTGCGGTGCAATACATAGACAACTCCCAGGTGTGTGGGACAGTTTTTGAAAAAATTTTGAAGTGAAGGTTTTTGGTTGGTCGAACAACGAACAGCGATATTTCGAATTATCGAATATAATATTATTGAGACAACGGACGCAGTTTGTTTTGACAGGGTGAACAAGATTTTCATGGTTTGGGACAGTTTTTGAAAAAAATTATTTGATGATTTTGGAGTTTTTGACCATAAAATTGAGTTTTTTTGGTTAAAAACGGAAGTGGGTTGGGACAGTTTTTGAAAAATTTTTTTACACCGCGCCGGCGGTGTAATACATTGACAGCTCCCAGGAGCGTGTGGGACAGTTTTTGAAAAAATATTTTGAGTTTTATGGGACTTGTGGGATTTTGGGGACGTTTGACAATTTTGGGACAAGTGGGACATTGTACAAGACTGTCGTCTTGTAGTACGTTGACAGATTTGGGATAAAACTGAAAATGAATGTTTCATAGTGGTATATATTAAATGAACGGGTGTGCGCGCAAAGATAAATGTGATTGAGGGGTGAAACAATGTTAAAATAATGTAGGTGAGAGGTGAGTGGGGAGAGGGAAGATTGGCTTCGCGCGATAGTGCGGTGAGGGCTCGATTTTGCTACGCTTGAGTGGCTTTTTGACACTGGGATGTGTGGCTTTATGAGAGAAAAACAGTAACAACTTGCATAATTGAACAGTAATTACTAACTTCGTGGCGTTCAAGTGCGACCTTAAAAGCAAAACTATATGATAACAAGAACTGGAAAAAACATAATTATGAGAGCTCTAAAATCTACTTTCAAGATTTTTATAATGGTTCTTGCAATAATTACTGTGCAATCATGCAAGGACGATAACGATGAGCCAGACTTTCCTGTTTCAAAAGGAGATGTGACGATTAACGCATTGTCATTTACTGCAAACACGCTCTACACAATGTCGACCAAGGATGGGGTGTTGAAGACCTATGAATTCAGCACTGAGACACCTTCGGAAAAATTGAATGAGATCATTGCCTACAATGGACAGGCATGGTACTGGAACAATAATACTCAAAGTCTGCTTCGCTTTCAAGATGGAGCGGTTGTTGAGACTAAGAAAATACAATTTCTTGACATGTCAAGAAGCTCATATTACTCACCAGGAGTGATTAATGGAAAGTGTTATTTTATTGGCAACGATGGGAACAATATACTTGTTTATGACTCAAATGGATCGTTGAGCCTTGTAAACATCCCAAATAATGATGGTTACTTTAAAAATGACACTGTACATTCATATTATTATAGGTGGGCTTTGGACATTGATTTCAATATTTACACATGTGGTCATGTTAATAACAATCCGTTGTGGAAATTATTAAAGAATGAACAGAAATTGGCCGATATACCATTTGTTACAGTTTATTCCAATGGATTAATTGATGGCGAGTATTACGCTTTAGGTTCCTCGACCAATGGTATTGGGGCTTATTGGCATAGAGGGACTATTGTTGAGGACAATAATTTCTCGATGATTACATGCGCCGCCTCGCTTAACGGAAATCTGTGCCTGGGTGGCTACAAGACCGATGAAGAGGGTGTGAGGAGGGCTGTGCTTAAAATAGGCAACGTCTATGTTGATCTTACCGATGAAACCGGCTTGTACCGACCAGATAATGCAAGTGGTGAAAATGTTCTCATTTATCCCCCGTCTTCTGTTGAACAGATGGTTGTGGTAAACAATGAAGTATATTCTAAAGTCACAAGAAGCTTGTATCGTCCAACGAATGGAAGAGAGCTAATTCCTTATGCCGACGCCATCTTTAGAAACGGAAACAAGATTGTTGACTTTAATAACAAAAGAATCAAAGGCTTTGTCGTGACATCAAACTGATTATTTGAAAGTTGATTAGAAGGTCTTGCTCTGTCATACTCCCCCCGCCCTCTGTCATACTCACCCTAACCCCCTCTATCTTAGAGGGGGAGCTAAAACGCTGAATATAAGGATTAAAATTCATCGAACTCACGTTATCTTAGAGGAGGAGTCTCGCATGTTCTCAGAAACGGAAGCGGACGCCGCCGTGAATCAGGCCTTGCTCTCCGAAACCAAGTTCGGCAAAGCCTCGTACGTTGTTGCCGCCAGCCTCAATGCCCACAAGCGATGCCTGGAAATTGAAGAAGTTGTCACCCGATGAATCCTTGGTATAGGTTCCGTTGGAGTCCTTGCCTGTAGTGTTGAATTCAGCTCGGGTATATCCTACGCCAAGTTTTGAATACAAGCCCCAATGCTGCTTGCGCAGCCAGTTGAACTTCACTGCCGGTAAGATAGTGAAGTAGTTGCTTGTACGTTTTCCTGTGACTTGCTCGTCCTGTAACACATCCTGCCTGTGGTGGTTGTAGACACCAATTCCTCCCACACCCACCAAGGGACTCACATGGTAGAAATACTCTGCCGAGAAAGGCCCTATGAATTTTTCATTCTGATAGCGAGCACCAAACATCGCACTCACCACGTCGACAAAGACGTCGAGCACGTTAGACGTGCTCACAGCTCCGTAAGCCACTGCCAGTTCATTTTTAGGCTCGTCGTTGGGGTCAAAGTCCTGCGCGTGCACAACTGGAGCGCACCACATTGCCATCGCGACTATCAATATCAATAATTTATTCATAATTCATTAAATATTTTTCCACAAATGTAATTGTTTTCATTAATGCAAAATGCACAATGCACAATGCACAATTGGGGCTAACGCCACGATGCAATGCACAATGAAGAATTGCGGTAGACTTATCTTTTCTCGTAGATGTCGGCATCAACATCGTGCATAGGCTTCTCAATGAAAACTGCACCCAATAAAGTATCGTCATCTTTCAATTTTATAATGAGATTGTCGTCAGGCTCATCTAATTGCATTGTAACCGACTCACACCCTACATATGCAATCATCACTTTGGTGCCTTTTGAAATTCTAAGGGCAAATTGTCCGTAATAATCAGTGGCTGTACCGTATATTGTTGCTTTACCTTTCTTATCAAGGACGTTAATAGTTGCTCCAACCAATGGCTCATCGGCCTCATCGAGGACATATCCACGCACAATTATTGCTGCGGTGTCGTTTGACGCACAATCAACAGGTGTCAGTTTCTGACTGTGGGCAGCTTTATGAGTTGGTTGCACTTGATTTTGTGCCATTGCAGGAGCAATGCTTGTCGCCCCAAGAGCAAGTACCGCAACCACAGCAACCTTGCCAATAGCCTGTCGCCGCAACAGTTGACGCTCGATGTAGCGCACTTCTTTCTCGCATTGTGGACAAGTTCCCGAGCAGTCTCCCTTGTGACCGCACTCGGCTGGAGTATAATCGATATCGTTGGATTGAGCTATGCTAAGCCTAATTTCTTTGAGTTTCTTGCAGATGTTTTTGCCTTTCATGATTAATTAAGTGGGTTTACGGTGTTCAATTTCGCAAAGGTAATGATAATTTTTGAAAACGATGAGATTTTGAGAAGTTATATTGCGAACTAGCCTTATAAATTGAATCTTGATTTGGAATTTTCGTTTTTTACATTTATCTTTGCAAAAAGATACAAATTGACGAATATATTATCATTAAATACTATGCTACAATGAAAAAAACATTACTTATTATCTTGGGGGCGACGGCCTTGCTTGGCAACGCACAGCAGGTGACAGTGACATCGAGCACATCACCGCTGAAGGGCGTTGAAACGGCATTCTACCCCACCCTCAATTCGAGCGGTGACAAGTTGCTCTATAGCGACGTTGACGCTAACGGCTTGAAGATGCTTGACTTCTCGACCAATCAAGTCTCTACCATCAGCAATGATGGCGGCGCAGGCTTCGATGCAAAGTGGAGCGCCGACGGTAAAGTGTATTACGTTACCAGTAAGGTTGATGAGAAAAGCCGACTGGTGTATCGCACTGGTATGCGCTATGACCTTGCGCAGAAAGCTAATGACGTGGTACTAGAGGCTCAGCATGGTGCCGTACACCTTGAGACTGGCACAAGAGGCATGGCGATGAATGGCGAGAGACGCAACTATGCCACAAGTCCCAACCGTGGAGTGAGCGTTTATACCACTGGTTCGCAACTTGTTGTGAACATCAACGGCAAAGAGAACCGCTACACACCAGTTGAGAGCTATGCTGGCTACTTGTGGTCGTCAATCTCTCCCAATGGTGACAAGATTGCCTTCTTTGCCGCAGGCAAGGGAATAGTTGTCACCGACCTCCGTGGCAAGGTGCTCGCCGAGCTTGGCAACTACGAGATGCCTTGCTGGTACAACAACGACTACATAGTAGCTCAGAACGCTACCGACGACGGCTATCAGTTCACATCGTCACAGATATTACTGCTGAAAGCCGACGGCACTTTTAAGCATGAGCTCACACCCAAGACCTCGATGACCATGCAACCCACAAGTGGTGGCGGCAAAATTGCCTACACCACGATAGACGGAAACCTCACCGTAATAACTATCGACATTAAATAATCACTGCAACACATTAAATTATTATGAAAAAGATTTTCTACACAATAGCATTGATGATGGTTGCAGTGTTTGCAGCCAATGGCCAATACATGCCACACGTCTACATTAATCCTGGTCACGGTGGACACGAGAGCGACGACCGCAACGTAGTTATTTATCCCTTCGCCCAAGGCGACACCGCAGGCTACTGGGAATCGAACTCTAACCTCAAAAAAGGCTTTGCCTTGAACAACTGCCTCAAGGCTAAGGGCTATACTACCAGTATGTCGCGCGTAACCAACGACCAGAACAGCGACCTCGCTCTGTCGACCATCGTGGCACTTTGCAACAGCAGCGGTGCCGACATATTCTATGCCATCCACAGCAACGCCACTGGTGTGCCCGCCCGTCGCAACCACATTTTAGGACTTTATCGTGGTCCTACGGGTTCTCCCGTGATAGCCAACAGCGATGTGCTCGCCCAAACCCTTATGGAGCGCTTGCAAGTAAACCAAGCGGCAGTGTGGACCAGCAACTACCAGATTGCCGGTGACTTCACATTCTACCCCGACTGGCACAATGCCGGCCTGGGTGTGCTGCGCGGCAACAACGCAGTTTCAATGTTGAGCGAGGGCTCGTTCCATGACTATATCCCCGAGACCTACCGCCTGATGAACGACAACTACTGCTGGATGGAGGGTTGGAACTTCTCACTTGGCGCCGACGACTACTTCGGCTACCAATTCTTTGGTAAAGGTTGTGTAGCAGGTAATCTCCGTGACAACCGTATGCCTCGCGTTATCAACGACTTCATCATGTTTGGCGATGACAACCGCGAGCCAGTGTGCAACGCGACTGTCATCCTGCTCGACATGGACGACAATCCACTCGACACATGCTATACCGACGACCTGTACAACGGCATTTATGCCTTCAAGATGCTCGACCCCGGCACTTATAAAATTAAGGTGGAGCAAGAGCACTACTTCAGCCAAACCAAGCAGGTGACTATTGAGGCCAACCACTCAAGTTACTGCAACTTCGACCTTGCTCGAGTGCGTGAGACACCTCCCGAGGTCATCAACTACTCACCAGTATGGAACGAAGGCGATGCCCCTCTCAAAGCCAACATACCAGTGGTGCTCGAGTTCAACTGGGACATGAACACCGAAATCACCGAGGCTGCATTCCACATTGAGCCAGCAGTGGATGGCCACTTCCGTTGGGAGGACAGCAATTACCGCATGGTATTTGAGCCTAACGACGCCTACGAAATCAACACCCTCTACACCGTGACACTCGACACTACCGCCGAGCACGGTGGCGGCATGAAGATGCAGGAGCCTTTCACCCTGCAGTTCAAGACCACCTACCGCAAGTACCTTGAGGTTATTGACATCTTCCCGCATGAGGGCGACCCGGTACACTACAAGAGTGCGACCATCGAACTCCGTACCGACTCGATGCTCAACAACAGTTACTACTACGACAAAATCGTCCTTACCGACAAGGATGGCAACGCCCTCACCTACAACCGCCGCAACACCAAGACCGGTAAGATTGGTGATCCGTTCGGCTTTATTCGCATCCCTGTTGCCACCACCATGGTTCCCGGCGAGGAATACACTCTCACAATTGCCAAGGAGATGGACGACACCGCAGGAATCCATCTGCCCGAAACCATCGTCCATAAGTTCATTGCTGTTGACGCTGGCGAAGATAAACCCGACGCAACCGTGATCGAAGGCTTTGAGGACGCAAGCACATTCTCGATGGTGACAGCATCGGTAAATACCGAAGCAACAATGAGTGCTTCAACCGACCGTCTCTTCGGCAGCAAGTCGCTGCAAATCAAGTATAACGCAGTACCTTGTGGAGATTATGTGTTCACCAGCACAGCTATCGATGATGCCATTATCAATGGTAATGAAGAACTCTCATTACACATCAATGGCGACATGAGCAACGTTTTCTTAAGCATTGATCTCAGGAGTACCGATGACAATAGTCTCAAGACTATAGACTTTGGCAAGATTGACTTCCACGGATGGCGTTATGTTACTGGCAAGGGAAATCTCCAGCCTGAGAAGACCTACAAAATTGAGTCGATTATCATTTCGAGTGACACCACCGAGCCTATCAAGAGCGCTACCATCAAGCTCGACAACCTGCTCAAGTGTCAGAAGAATTCGGGAGTATATGGCGATGTAAACGGCGACGGAATAGTAAGCAGTGTCGATATCACAGCAATCTACAACTACCTGCTTAACGGCGATGACACCTACTTGAGCACAAGCGACGTTGACGGCGATGGTGTGGTTTCGAGCGTGGACATCACTATACTCTACAACATCTTACTTGGCAACAACAGCAGCAAGGCGCCAGAGGCCGAACAAGAGCCCGTCACCAACACTACCGTAAAGGTAGGTCCAGTGCCTTCGAGCGACTATATCGTGGCAAGCGCGACTGGCTACATCCAGGGTGTAGAACTATACGACATGAACGGCAACCTGGTGGCACGCAACGGCGGCAACTACATGAATGTTGAAGGCATGCGCGACGGCCATTATATATTAAAGGTGTATTCAGGCACCGAAGTATCGTCTCACCACGTAGCAGTGAAACACTGACACACTAACTGCAATTTTACGAACAATATTAACAAATAATTAATAATTCTAATGAAACGATTTTTATTTTTAATTGCAACCGTGGCGATGCTCGCCATGAACGCCAGTGCAAACATCCTGTTTGATGTGGGCAAACTGAGATTCTGGGTTTGCGACGACGGCAAGTCGGTTTTCCTTCAAAAAGTGGTACCAGGTCAGACAGTATCGGGCGACCTCTATATTCCCCAGATAGTGAGCGACGGGGATAAAGAATATACTGTTGTGGGAATTACACAAAGTGCTTTTAGCCAACAAACCGGGTTAACGAGTGTTTACATCCCCAACACCGTCAAATACATCCAGAATAAAGCATTCTATAAATGCACGAGTTTAGCCAGTGTCACTGTACCGAACACTCTGGAATTTCTCGGCTACCAAGCATTTGAAAATACACCGTGGTTCAATGCCAAGCCTAACGGCCCTGTGTATTTCGGCAACACGCTCTATGTCTATAAAAACCCCAGCTCCATGCCAGCTGGCACTAACATCGTGGTAAAAGACGGGACTACACATATAGCGGCTGATGCTTTTCTGGGCTGTGCGAATCTGACTAGTATTCACATTCCCAGTAGTGTCACATCTATTGGCGACGCTGCCTTCCTGAATTGCACCGGTCTGACAAGCGTGACCCTCCCCAACTCGGCAAAGAATCTCGGCAGCAGATTGTTCAATGGCTGCACCAGCTTGACCAGCGTAACCCTTCCGAATACAATGACTTTTATTCCTAAATCTTTTTTCAGTGGTTGTAAAGCATTGTCGAGCATTACCATCCCCAGCAACGTCGAGACAATCTTTGAGAATGCGTTCTACAATTGCAGTAGTCTGACGAGTGTGAACATTCCCAACAAAGTGAAAGCAATTGGTTACAATGCGTTCTCTGGCTGCACCAGTTTGGCGGATATTACCGTTCCTAGTTCGGTGAGATATCTCAATTACTATGCGTTTCAAAATACCGCTTGGCTCAACAATCAACCCGACGGCATTGTGTATGCAGGCAATGTAGCATATACCTATAAGGGCACGCCATCGGGCATTCTCACCATTAAAGAAGGTACCACCGCCATAGCGTGCCAGGCCTTCTATGAATGCTCCGGCATTACGGTATTGCGACTTCCCAACTCGCTCCTGTACATCGGCGACCAGGCGTTCCAGAAATGCACTAGCTTGACCTACTTAAACCTTCCCGGCAACTTGAAGGCAATAGGTGACGCTGCGTTCAACAGTTGCACCAACTTGACCGAAATCACCTTCCCCAATTCCCTTATCTCGGTGTACAGCATAAACGCGTTCTATAATACACAGTGGTACACCGACCAACCCGATGGCGTCTTATATGCCGGACCAGTGGCGATTGGCTATAAAGGCTCCTACCCCGCCGACAGAATAATTACCGTGAAAGAAGGCACAAAGGCCATAGCGAATCATGGAGTGGGAACTGGTGCCCATAAAGTTATTATTCCAAACAGCGTCACAACATTGGGGGCATATGCTTTTGAAGGTAGCTCCTCTCTGAAAGAGATTAATATTCCTCAATCAGTAACCAGCATAGGCTATTGTGCATTCCTCAGCACATCCTCCCTGGAGAGGATTGACGCTTATGTTGACCCGGCAAATGTGAAGTTGGGTGATGACGCCCTCATTATGGGTATGCCCAAATTGGAGGACTATTATAACATAATTGATTATGGCATTTGTTTCCATTTCACTGGATCAAATCGTGGGATGGACGATTGCGTGCTTCACGTGCTGCCCGGCAAGGAGGAGAGCTTCGCCAACGCTTGGAGCTGGGCTCGATTCAAGAACATCGTGGGCGACCTGGGTGGCGGCACTCCTGCAGTTCACGGCGATGTTGACGGCGACGGAGTAGTGAGCAGCGTCGATATCACTGCAATCTACAACTACCTGCTTAACGGCGATGACACCTACTTGAGCACAAGCGACGTTGACGGCGATGGCGTGGTTTCCAGCGTGGATATCACTATAATTTACAACATTTTGCTTGGCAACAGCAAGGCTCCAGAGACTGCCACTATAAATTAAAAGGTGTATACTGGCAATACAATCAGCAGCCATCATGTTGTAGTGAAACACTAAGGACAAGTAAGGAACCACTAAGATTAAGAACGGGTGATGTTGTTAAAAAAAATAACAACATCGCCTATTTTTTACTAAATAATGTATTGTTGTGTTAAACTTTATATAAATTTTATTAATTCGAATTATAATTTATAATTTTGCAGCCAGAAATAAATCTCCACCAAAAAAATCACATAAAATACTAAACTTTACTATAGCAAAATAATGAGTGCAAGTCAATTTGCAAAAGTAATTGCCGAGAGCACGTCAAATCACTCCGAGTGGAGTTTAATAGACGGCAACAATGTGGTTGCTCATGCCATCATCTCAGGCATCAACCCCTATTTCCAAACCCGCCGCGAGATAAGTCACATCATCAGGCTCGAGTTGCCTCGTGACTTTTTCAAACGCCGTTGGGACCGCATCATGTTTTATGGAGCAGGCTGCTCAACTCCTGAACGTAAAAAGATTGTTGAACTGTCGTTGGTGGCACAGTTCAAGACCCCTGTCACTGTAGAGAGTGACCTCGTGGGTGCTGCTCACGGCCTTCTTCAACACGAAGCAGGCTTAGCATGTATCTTAGGAACAGGATCAAACTCATGCTTCTACGATGGTGAGCGCATCACCAAGAGCGTCACCTCAGGCGGCTTTATCCTGGGCGATGAAGGTAGTGGCTCGTCGATGGGTCGCATCTTCTTGAGCGACGTATTGAAGAACCTTGCCCCACGCGAGTTGATTGAGAAGTTCTATGATGTGAACAAGATTACCAGTGCTGATGTTTTGGACTCGGTGTACAACAACCCACACGCCAACAACAATCTTCACAACTACTCATTCTTCCTTGCCGACAACCTCGACAACGAGTATGCCCGCAATCTTGTCACCACCGAGATTAAGCGATTCTTCGATCGTAATCTTTGCCAATATGATTACAAAGACTACCCCGTGTGCTTCGTCGGCTCGGTTGCCACACGCTACAGCGAGATTCTTCTACAAGTAGCTTACAGCTACAACATGAACGTGAAGAAAATCGTGAGCGACTCAATGCCAGGACTGGTTGCTTATCATTCCATAGCACTCATGGGGCAATAAAAAGCGGACAAAAAGACATCTCATAAAAACATCAAACATTCACAACAGAGTGTTTGATGTTTTTCTATGCCTAAAACCACCATTTTTAGTGTTTATTTTTCAAAAAAAAATGTTTATAACACATAAATAAAATGCTTTTATGAAAAATGAACACTTTTTTTGTTTTTTATTCGAAATGTTTGTTGTATTTTTGTGAACTAAAGTTTTCAGAAAACAAAAACAATCATGAATATAAGAAATAGAATATTCCTATGTGGTGCATTAGGCTTACTTTTAGCCTTGCCCGTCACTGCCACCGAAACTGGCGACACAATAGTTGTCCCAACCGAGAATATCGTGGACACAGTCAACAGCTACGAGTTTGTTGACACTGTGAAAAACACAATCACCATCACCGATAGCCAGAAAGAGAACGTTCAAAAGGTCATAGCATCCAATCTGCCCGACAAAATGGGCATTGGTAAGCTCAAGGCCAATAATATAGCCATCGTGGGTGACTCTATCAAAGTAGACCTGAGTGAGAACTTCGGCGACGTGCCTTTCACAAAAGAAAGTATCGCCACGCTCAAAGACAACATCAAGACTGCGCTTGGTGAGCAATACAGCAACCGTGAGGTCTATTTGACAATTGCCGGCAACGACATCAATAACTACTTCTCGGACTTTGACGCCAGCTACCAGCGCAAGCACAATGCCTTTGTGACACCAGTAGACGAGAACCGTCAATATAAAAAAGGATTGAGCGGGAACATCATTGCGGTGTGGCCCAGCCACGGCTGGTACTTCGAGCCTTATCTTAACCGCTGGGAGTGGCAACGCGCACGCCTGTTCCACACAGTTGAGGACATGTACACCCACAGTTACATGATACCCTTCATCATGCCCATGCTCGAGAACGCTGGCGCCTACGTTTGGGACCCTCGCGAGCGTGATACCCACAACTTTGGTGCTGTCGTCGACAATGATGGTGACCATGCCCAAAAAGGCTACCACGAGAACAATGGTAAAAAGAAATGGAAAAACGGTGAGGGAAAAGGCTTCGGCTACTACCGCAGCGAGTACAAAGACTTTGAGAGCCCTTTTGATGAGGGCTCATACCGCATGGTGGAAGTAGAGAACGACAAGAACAATAAACTCGCGCAAGCATCATGGGATGTGGAAATGCCTGAGGCAGGCACCTATGCCATCTACGTCAGCTACAAGTCGCTTCCCAACAGTGCTCATGACGCCAACTATACAATTAATTCACTTGAAGGAGCTCAACAGTTTATCGTTGACCAAACGATGGCTGGCGGCGTGTGGGTTTACCTTGGCTCTTTCCAGCTCGCCAAGGGCATGAACAAGAGCGTAGTTACCCTCAACAACCTCAGTAGCCAGAAAAATGCTGTAATTACTGCCGATGCCATCAAGGTGGGCGGTGGTAAGGGCAACATCGTGCGCCGCGTGGCACTTCCTACCCCCGAGAACATAGCAATCGCCGAGAAAAACGACGACATGAAATATCTGGGCAAAGAAGGAATCGACTACCAATATGTGGGCAGTGGCGACCACCCCTGGTTCCACCTTGGAGCACGTTACTTCTTGCAGTGGTCGGGATTCCCCCACAAAGTATATTCCACAAGTGACGGAATCAACGATTACGTTGACGACTACCGCAGCCGTGGAGAATGGGTGAACTACCTGGCCGGCGGCAGCGATGTGCTTCCTAACAAACCTGGCCTAAAAGTTCCCATTGACGTATCGTTCTGCCTACACACTGATGCTGGTACAACGCCCAACGATGACATCATTGGCACACTGCTTATCTACTGTACCACTAAGAATGGCAAACAGTTCGGAAAATATGAGAATGGCACTCCTCGAGAGCTGTCAAGGCAGTTTGCCAATATCGTATCTACAGAAGTGGTTAACGACATCCGTGCCAAGTACGAGCCAAACTGGACTCGTCGCGGCATGTGGGACAAGACCTACTATGAAGCTCGTGTTCCTGAAGTTCCCGCATTGCTCATGGAGTTACTGTCACACCAAAACTTTGCAGACATGAAATATGGACTTGACCCTGAATTCCGCTTCGACGTGAGCCGTGCCATCTACAAGGGAATTGCCAAGTTCATCGCTAAGCGAGACCACCGCGAGTGCGTTATTCAGCCGTTGCCTGTAAACTCGTTTGCCATCAGCAAAATGAGCGAGAGCCTTCATATGCTCAGTTGGGAGCCCACTTCTGATCCTTTGTGCCCCAGTGCCGAAGCCAAGAAGTACGTTGTTCTTGAGCAAGTGGGCCTCGATGGTGGCTTTAAAGAGATTGAGGTTGTTGATAAGACTTTCTGTTCGGTCTATATCACCGATAACGAGATACACAGCTTCAAGATAATCGCCATGAACGACGGTGGCCGCAGCTTCCCAAGCGAGACATTAAGTGTGGGCGTTGCTAAGAACAGCAAAGGAACCGTGATGGTCATCAACAATTTTACCCGCGTGAGCGCCCCCGACTGGTTTGAGAGCGGCAATATGGCAGGCTTCTACGACAATAAAGACCATGGAGTTCCTTATATGGAGCAAATCAACTATCTGGGCTCGCAGTTTGAGTTCCGTCGCGACCATCAGTGGCGCGATGACGACGCTCCAGGTTTCGGAGCCAGCCGCAGCAATTACGAGACTCAGAACATCGCTGGAAACACTTTCAACTACCCATCACGCCACGGCGAAGCCATCATGAACGCAGGTTACTCTTTTATCTCAAGCAGTGCCAAAGCCTTTGAGAAAGGAAACTTGGACCTCAATGACATCAAAACCATTGATATCATCATGGGCAAACAAAAGGAGACACCCACTGGCCGGGGAGCAAAACCCTCGCGATATAAAGCCTTCAACAATGAGCTTATAAACGCAATCACTGCCTACACCCGCAACGGCGGCAACGTGCTCATGACTGGAGCCTACGTCGGCAGCGACATCTGGGACAAGGACAAGAATAAGACCAACTCCACCGAGAAAAACTTCGCTCAAAAAGTGATGGGTTATACTTGGGTTGACGGACGTGCTACCCTTACTGGTGAGGTTTATAGCGTCCCCACCGTACTCAAGATGAGTGACGGCATGGGCAAGCTCTCGTTCTACACTACCCTCAACAGCGACTTCTATGCTGTTGAGTCGCCTGATGCAATCAAGGCCAGTGACGACAAGGGGGCCACTATCCTGCGCTACAGCGAGAACAACATTCCTGCTGGTATCGCATCAAACCGCAATGGTTACAAGACAGTTGTGACAGGCTTCCCATTTGAGACCATCAAGAACGAAAACGAGCGCAACGAGTTCATGCAACGCGTGCTCAACTTCTTTGAGAATGAATAATACATTTTTCCTGATTTATGGAAGAACATATATCCATATCTCCTATCACCTGCCACCAAGCAAAAATTATTGCTTGTGATGGCGACTTGCCATTAAGGAAAAACTATCATAGTATAGACCTTAATGGATTGGGAAGTGATTGGTTGGAATCTCTAAAGCACATTGGAGATTCTAAATATGGACTTTATATTTTAAAACCTGGACTCATTGAGCTTGGTCACATGGCATTGAGACGCATGGTTAAAGTTGCCCAAGACACTGGTGCTGCAATGGTCTATTGCGATCATTTTAATGGCAGGACCGATGGCACACTTGCCAAGCATCCCGTTATTGACTGCCAAGAAGGCTCGCTGCGCGATGACTTTGACTTCGGGCCAGTTGTAATGATAAATCGAAATGCTTTATATGAAGCATGCAAGGAGATAGAAGAGGATTTTGACAATCTGCATCACTCATTTTTCTATGCAATGAGGCTGGCTATATCGCGATTTGGAAAAATTGTGCACATTCCCGAATACCTCTACACATCCGACATCCAAGACTTACGCAGTAGTGGCGAGCGAATCTTTGACTATCAGCGCGAGAGCGAAGCCGAAAGGCAGAAAGAGCTGGAGGCTGTGTGCACATGGCATTTAAAGAAGATTGGCGCCTATCTGCCACCTGAGCAATATGATGATGTTGATTTAAGTGAGGGCGAGTTTCCTGTGGAATGCTCAGTAATCATTCCTGTGCTCAATCGTGTGAATGTTATTCGTGATGCCATCAAGAGTGTGCTATCGCAAGAGGCCCCGTTTAAATTCAACCTTATTGTTATCGACAACCATTCAACCGACGGCACTAGCGAGGCTATCGACAAGTTTGCCCAAGACCCGCGCCTTATTCATATTATTCCCGAGCGACGTGATTTGGGAATTGGCGGATGCTGGAACTTGGGAATTTACGACGAGCGATGTGGTCGCTTTGCAGTTGGTCTCGACAGCGATGACCTATTTGCCACACCTCATGTTTTGGAAACTATGGTTGCCAAATTCTATGAGGACAACGCTGCAATGGTCGTGGGCAGCTACAATGTTGTCAACAATGACCTGCAAGAAGTTCCTCCTGGCATTATCGCACACCGTGAGTGGACATTGGAGAATGGTCGCAACAACTTGTTGCGCGTGAACGGTATTGGTGGACCACGCGCATTCTTCACTCCTATATACCGCCGCATTTGTCTGCCATGCAGCAGCTATGGCGAGGACTATGGCATGGGGCTAATGATTTCTCGACATTACCGTGTGGGACGCGTTTGGGACGTGATGACCCTTGCCCGCCGCGGCGACAATAACACCGATTCCAACCTCAGCATTGAGCAGGAGAATGCCAACAACCTATATAAAGACCGCCTTCGTACTTGGGAAGTACAAGCACGACAGGCACTAATGAAATGTGATAATTAACAATCAAAATATAAGAACATCATGACAAAGATTAATTGCTTTATTCCTTTTGCCAACGCCGAGCAGGCTCAGGCTACTGTTGATGGATTGAAAAATAATTCATTAGTGAACAAAATCTATTTGCTTGCCAATGACGAGGCACAAGGCACCATCGAGGGCTGCGAGATGCTCAAGGTGAACAACCTCACCTCGACCGCTACCATCAAGGCTATTGCTGAGCGCAGCGACGCATGCGTAACCATGCTTTACACAAAGTATGTAACCTTGAAATTTGCGCCCTTCGCTATTGAGCGTTTCGTAAAGATTCTCGCCGACACACAGAGCGGTATGGTCTATGCCGACCACTACAACGTGACCGACAAGGGCGCCGACAAGGCTCCCGTGATTGACTATCAAATGGGTTCGCTGCGCGACGACTTCGACTTTGGCTCAGTGCTCGTGTTCTGTGGCGAGTGCTTCAAGAAGGCTGCAGCAGCCATGAAGTCGACATATGAGTTTGCAGGACTCTATGATCTGCGCCTCAAACTGTCGCAGTTTGCTGCAATCACTCACATCAATGAGTTCCTCTACAGTGACGTAGAGCTTGACACCCGCAAGAGCGGTGAGAAGATTTTTGACTATGTAGACCCACGCAACCGCGGCCGCCAGATTGAAATGGAGGCTGCTTGCACCGAACACCTGAAGGAGATAGGCGGATATCTCGCACCAACTAAGGTGGTTGATGGTAAGGAAGTTCCCAACTTCAAGCACATCGAATTTGACCACGACAAGTTTGAGGTAGAGGCAACCGTAATGATACCCGTGCGCAACCGTATCCGCACCATCCGCGACGCCATCGATAGCGTGCTGAAGCAGAAGACCAACTTCAAATTCAACTTGATGGTAGTCGACAACTTCTCGACCGACGGCACTCGTGAGGCCATTGCCGAGTACAACGACCCACGCTTAATTCATATCATCGCCGACTTCTATGACATGGGCATTGGCGGTTACTGGAACCTTGCCGCTCATCACCCAAAGGCCGGCAAGTTTGTGGTGCAGCTCGACAGCGACGACATGTACAAGGACGAGAACACGCTGCAGACCATGGTTAACGCCTTCTACGAGCAGAACGTGGCAATGGTAGTGGGAACCTACCTGATGACCGACATCCATTGCAACCCCATTCCTCCCGGTGTGATCGACCACAAGGAGTGGACTCCCGAGAACGGTCGCAACAACGCCCTGCGCATCAACGGACTGGGCGCACCCCGCGCGTTCTACACTCCAGTGCTGCGTGAGGTGATGCTGCCAAACACCAGCTATGGCGAGGACTATGCTCTTGGTCTAAACATTTCTCGCACCTATCAGATTGGTCGCGTGTATGAGCCAGTGTATCTGTGCCGCCGTTGGGATGACAACAGCGATGCCAACGTAGACGTTGTTAAGATGAACAACAACAATATCTACAAAGACCGCATGCGCACATGGGAGCTTATGGCCCGCATCGCAATGAACAAGAAATAAATCTAGTACTATGTCAAGCAACTATATTGAAGAAATCGACCACCTCTGGCAACGACAGTTGACCGAGTGGGATGCCGTAATCAAAAATTATGGCAACCTCACACATGTCGACACTCGCGTTGTGGAGTTGGGCGATTCTTCAATTACGTTGCAATATAACCCTGAGCGGTTGAGGTCGTCGGCAGCAAATATCGATGACGCATCGCTCAAGGCACGCCCATGTTTCCTGTGCCGTGAGAATCAGCCCAAGGAACAGGAAACTGTGCTCTGGGAAAACCGTTACAAGATTCAGGTTAACCCCTACCCCATCTTTTCGCGCCACCTCACTATCTCGGCCGTAGAGCACACACCCCAACGCATTGCAGGTCGTATTGTCGACATGATGCTCCTAGCTCGAGACTTGGAGGACTATGTGCTGTTTTATAATGGGCCTCAATGTGGTGCCTCGGCCCCCGACCACATGCATTTCCAAGCTGGGCCATGCAACGAGCTACCCATATGCGACGAACTCTTCACCGCAAGCATAAGACTTTTTGACGCTAACAACAAAGGCATTTTTGGTGTTGTCACCAGCTTGGGGCGTCCAATCTTTTACATTGAGACTATGAGCACCAATTTAGGAGAAATGTGGTTCAATTCTCTTCTCAATGAATTGCCGGTAAAAAATGGGCATTGCGAGCCCATGATCAACATCCTGTGCTGGCACCACAATGGCTCATGGTGCATAGCAGTGTTTCCACGCCGCAAGCACCGTCCTGCATGTTACGGCACTGACGAAGACCAATTTGTGCTCAGTCCAGCCTCGGTTGACATGGGTGGACTATGGGCTATTGCACGAGAAGAAGACTATAAAAATCTCACCCTTCACGATGTGACAATAATCTACATGGATGTGTGTCAATCACCGCAAGATGTAGATGATATATCGGAGAAATTATTACAATATTACTATTCAAAAAAACAATAGATTATGGCACAAGTTCCGCAAGTTAGAGTGGGCATCATGAATGAGCCTATGGTTGAGTTTGAGCTCAATGGCGAATATCTTGTCAACGGCGAGAAAGTTACCGGCAACCAGCTGACACGCTGCGTCGACGGCATGGTAGAATGGAACGGACGCAAATATAGCGATCTCCTATTTGAACCCACAAACGTCGACACCGACTCGTTCACCCTTGAGAACGTGACGATAGGTGTGAGTTTCCACTGGAAACGCAAGGAGAACCAAACCTTCAGGGGCGCACTGCACCTGATTGTTGAGAACGACCAAATCACTACCATCAATATCCTCTCGATAGAGGAATACTTGCTAAGTGTAATTTCAAGCGAGATGAGTGCTACGGCATCGCTCGAGCTGCTAAAGGCTCATGCTGTAATATCGAGGAGCTGGCTGCTAGCACAAATCCACAAGGATAACGTTGCTACTGCTGTCAACCCAGGACTGCACCAGGAGTTTGAAGCCAGCAACGACGAAGAAGAAATCAAGTGGTGGGACCGTGACGACCACGTTAACTTTGACGTATGCGCCGACGACCACTGCCAGCGCTATCAAGGCATCACCCGTGCCTCAACTGAAGCAGTGCGCCAAGCCATCGAGGCGACCTGGGGACAGGTGCTGATGTATGGTGGAGAATTGTGCGACGCTCGTTTCTCGAAGTCATGCGGTGGCGTCTACGAACAGTTTGAGAACTGTTGGCAAGATGACCATCACCCTTACTTGGTGGCACGTCGCGATGATGAAGACGAGATGAATTTCCCCGACCTCACCCGTGAAGACAATGCAGCCGACTGGATTCTCTCGTCACCTCACGCTCACTGCAACACCACTGACAAAGAAATCTTGTCACAGGTGCTTAACGACTATGACCAAGAGACCACCGACTTCTATCGTTGGCGTGTAGAATACACTCAAGACGAGCTAAGCAAGCTCATCAAGGAGCGCACCGGTGATGACTATGGCCGCATTATCGACCTTGAGCCAGTGGCACGTGGCACCAGCGGCCGATTGTACAAACTACGCATCGTGGGCGAGAAAATGACCAAGACTATTGGAAAAGAGCTCTCAATACGTTATGCTCTGTCGCCTTCATGCCTCTACAGCTCGGCCTTCATCGTTGAGAAAATCAACGAGAGCAATGATGAGTTCCCTGAGAAATTTATCTTGCGAGGTGCTGGATGGGGCCATGGCGTAGGTCTGTGCCAGATAGGTGCTGCCGTGATGGGAGCCAAAGGATATGACTACGACGAGATTCTGCTCCACTACTTCATAGATGCACAAATAAAGACTATTTACTAATAAACGCTAATAACCAAAACTCTATAACAATGAGCGCATTAACAAAATTCAAACAATCGCCATGGGCGTGGGTTTCTACGCTATATTTCATCGAGGGAATTCCCTACTTTCTCGTGAATGAGATTTCAGTAATCTTATTCAAGAAGATGGGTGTCCCCAATGGACAGATGGCGCTGTTCACCAGTCTTATCTATCTTCCATGGGTTATTAAACCCCTTTGGAGTCCATTTGTCGACATTATCAAGAAAAAACGCTGGTGGATTGTCATGATGCAGGCACTCATGGCAGTAACTCTTATCCTTCTCACTGTGACGATGCCATCGCCTGGTGAAGAGATGATCAAAGCGGGCACAACGCCTATGAGCATGTTTACCGTAACACTGATTTTCTTCATCATTACAGCATTTGCCTCGGCAACTCACGACATTGCAGCCGACGGTTTTTACATGCTGGCGTTGACACAAAAGAATCAATCGGCATTTGTGGGAGTTCGTTCTACATTCTACCGCCTTGCCAACATCTTTGGCAATGGTGTGCTGGTGTGGATAGCTGGATATCTTGAGACCAAAACATCGATTCCCGCCGCATGGAAAATTACAATGGGCATAGCTTCGGCTATCTTGTGCTTGTTCTATGTTTATCACCTATTCTTCATTCCTCGTCCCGACAGTGACCGTTCATCGCTTGAAGGGTCGTTAAAAAATAACAGTTCGAAAGTGTTGAGTGAGTTTGGACGCACCATTGTGACCTACTTCAAAAAGCCAGGCGTGTGGATTGCAATTATCTTCATGCTGCTCTATCGCTTGCCCGAGGCCTTCCTGCTCAAGATGTGTAAGCCATTTATGCTCGACCCAATAGACAAAGGCGGTTTGTCGATGACCACCCAGGATGTTGGACTCGCCTACGGCACAATTGGTGTGGCTGCCCTCCTGGCTGGAGGTATTCTAGGAGGAATATTCTCATCAAAAGTTGGTCTTAAAAAAGCCATTTGGCTCATGGCAGCGTGTATGACATTGCCATGCTTGACCTTTGTATATCTCTCTATGGCTCAACCCACCAACTTCTTCGTCATTAGCACATGTATCGTGATTGAGCAGTTTGGTTACGGCTTTGGATTCACTGCCTATATGTTATACATGATGTTCTTCTCAGAGGGCGAATTCAAGACATCGCACTATGCGTTGTGTACGGCTTTCATGTCACTGAGTATGATGATACCAGGCATGTTTGCCGGTTACTTGCAAGAGGCTATGGGTTATTCAGCATTCTTCTGGATGGCATTTGCATGTAGCATCGCTACAATCTTCGTGACCTTCCTTGCCGACCGAAAGATAGATCCCGACTACGGCCTCAAGTAAATTGACACACATTATTAAACTACAGATAAATCCGTAGTTTTTATAAAAAATTAAAGATATGAAACGACACATTATATTAATTGCTCTAGCGATGGTGGTGATGGCTGCTAACGCGGTTGTGAAACCTGGCATTGAGGTATTGCGCGATAGTGGTTTCAAGCAACTGCAGGGCAAGCGTGTGGGACTGGTCACCAACCCTAGTGGTATCGACAACAACCTTAAATCAACAGTCGATATCCTTAATGAGGCTAAAGGTGTGAAGCTGGTGGCTTTGTTTGGCCCAGAGCATGGCGTTCGCGGTAATGCCCATGCAGGCGATGCGGTGGGCGATGCCGTAGATCCCGCAACTGGCGTGAAAATGTACTCACTCTTTGGCAAAACGCATGAGCCCACTGCCGAGATGCTTAAAGGCATCGACGTGCTAGTCTACGACATTCAAGACATTGGCTGCCGCAGCTACACGTTCTATGCTACCATGGGCGTGTGTATGCAGGCGTGCGCCAAGCATAATAAGGAATTCATGGTCCTCGACCGCCCCAATCCCCTTGGCGGTAACAAGGTGGAGGGAAACCTCGTGGAGCCTGGATATTTCTCGTTTGTGAGTAAATATGCTATTCCCTACCTCTATGGCTTAACACCTGGCGAACTTGCCCAGTACCTCAACGAGGAAGGCATCATTGGCAAGGAGTCAAAAACCGGCAAAAAGTGTAAACTTACTGTCATCCCTATGGAAGGATGGACCCGTGACATGAAGTTCCGCGACACTGGTATGCCCTGGGTGCTTCCCTCACCACAAATACCCGCACCCGAGAACGCATTCTTCTATCCCGTGAGCGGTATTCTAGGTGAGCTGTATATCTTCAACACTGGCATTGGCTACACTTTACCCTTTGAGTGTTTTGCTGCCTCATGGATTGATGCCGAGGCACTTGCCAAGAAGATGAACGCGTTGAATCTTCCCGGCATGCACTTCCGCCCCATCAACTATAAGCCATTCTTTGCATTGAGTGTGGCAGTTGACCAGTCGTTACAAGAGGTGCATGGTGTGCAGATTTATATAACCGACTTTGACAAAGCTAACCTCGTGCTCACTCAGTTCTACTTCCTGCAAGTGATTCACGAGATGTATCCCAAAAAGCAGCTCTTTGAGCAGAATCCTAAGCGATATGCTATGTTTGACAAGGTGTGTGGCACCAAGGAGATTCGCGAACGCTTCTGCAAGCGCTACAAAGTAGCCGACATCGTTGACTACTTCAACAAAGACACCGAGGCTTTCAAAGCAAAATCGAGCAAGTATTATCTTTATCAATAATCTAGAAAATCTAGAGCTTCTAGAACATCTAGCATAATGGAAGAGAACCACAAAACATATCTCAAGCGCATCGGGGAATTCATCCCTAAAAATCGCATATATACCGATGACCTGCACTGCCTAGCGTGGGGCACCGATGCTGGCTTCTACCGCAACATTCCGCAAATTGTGGTGCGTTCCATGAACGAGCAGGAGGTGTCGCAACTGCTTGCCATTGCAAGTGAGATGCAACTGCCAGTGACGTTCCGTGCTGCGGGAACAAGTTTGAGCGGTCAGACCAACACCGACTCTATCCTCATTGTCGCTGGCAAGAACTGGGAGCACTATGAGGTGGCTCCCGATGCCAGCTACATCAAGTTGCAGCCAGGACTCGTGGGCAGCGAGGTCGACAAGATTCTTGCTCGTCACAACCGCGCCTTCACCCCTGACCCTGCCAGCAAGAATTCGTCGATGGTGGGTGGCATCGTCATCAACAACGCCAGCGGAATGAGCTGTGGCACTCATGCCAACAGCGACCGAATGATGCTCTCGATGCGCATCGTACTTGCCGATGGCACCGTCCTCGACACAGGCGACGAGACAAGCCGCAACGCCTTTACAAAATCGCATCCCGACTTC
This sequence comes from uncultured Muribaculaceae bacterium, assembly GCA_905233845.1. GTDB lineage: Bacteria > Bacteroidota > Bacteroidia > Bacteroidales > Muribaculaceae > Sodaliphilus. The sequence continues at coordinate 62,167 of CAJOFH010000002.1, forward strand.
ATCAAGCGAATTGAAGAGATTCGTGACCGCGTGATGGCCGACAAAGACCTCGTTGAACGCATTCGTCGCAAATATTCCATCAAGAATGTCACAGGACTCAACATCTCTCCATTTATATTATATACCGACCCGTTCGACATAATTACCCACCTCATCGTAGGCAGTGAGGGCACCCTTGCCTTTGCCAGTGAATTCACAATGAAGACCGGGCACCTCTACCCTTGCCGCGCCAGCGCAATGCTATACTTCAAAGATATGCGCGAGTCGTGCGAGACAGTGGTGGCAATGAAGAAAGGCCCTGTTCACTGCGCCGAGATTCTTGACAAGAAATCGCTTGCGAGCGTTGACGACAATACCGGTGAAGGCCTCACCGCAGTCCTTATCCAAACCTTTGCCGACAGCAAAGAAGAGTTGCAGAGCAACATCGATGAGATAATGACCATCCTTGAGCCATTCCATCTATATGTGCCTGCCGTCTTCACCGACGACCCCAAAGTCTATGGCAAGTATTGGGCAATACGCTCCGGCATCTTCCCCAGTGTGGGTGGCACACGTCCGCTCGGGACCACGGTGCTAATCGAGGATGTGGCATTCCACATCGAGGATTTACCCGACGCCACTGTCGACCTTGCTCAGATGCTCATCGACTACGGCTACGACGACAGCTGCATCTACGGCCATGCCCTTGAGGGCAATTATCACTTCATCATCTCGCAGTCATTTGATACTCAAGAAGAAATCAAGCGTTACGAGAACCTTATGCGTGCCGTTGTGGAGCTAGTGATAGACAAATATGATGGTTCGCTCAAGGCAGAGCATGGTACAGGCCGCAACATGGCACCGTTCGTCAAGAAAGAATGGGGCGAAAAGGCCTATCAGGTAATGCTCGACGTGAAGCAGCTCTTTGACCCACAAGGCGTCCTTAATCCCGGCGTGATTTTCAACGACGACCCTGAGTGCTTCATCAAGAACCTCAAACCCATGCCGTTGACAAATGATAACGTCAACAAGTGCATCGAGTGCGGGTTCTGCGAGGTGAACTGTGTGAGCAGTGGATTCACACTCTCTTCGCGCCAGCGCATCATCGTGCAACGTGAGATTTCTAGATTAAGAGATACGGGCGAAGACCCCGAGCGGTTAAAACGCCTCGAAGAACAATATAAATACTATGGAGAAGCCACTTGCGCCGCCGACGGTCTTTGCTCCACCTCTTGCCCGATGGGTATCAACGTGGGTGAATTGACCCACGATTTGCGAGCCGAGCAACATGCTAAGGGTACTATGGCTCATAGTATTGGCAACTACGTGTCGCGTCATTTTGCAAGGACCAAAGGTGGTCTCAAGTCGTTGCTTTACATCGCTGATGCGGCACACTCGGTGATAGGTGACGGCGGTGTGAAAGCCATGGGCAAAGCCATGCATGCCATAGGTGCTCCATTATGGACACCATCCACTCCTAAGCCACACAAGATGAAGGCATTGAACCAACATACCAGCGACAAGAAAGTCGTGTACTTCCCCAGCTGCCTCAACCAAGCGTTGGGCCGCGACAAGCATGGGGTGGAGGTTGATCTCGTTGATAAAGTGGTGGCTTTCCTCAACAAGGCTGGATGGGAAGTCATATATCCCGAGAACATGAATAACCTGTGCTGCGGCATGATTTGGAACAGCAAGGGTATGCCCGACATAGCGCAACAGAAAACCGACGAACTCGAGCAGGCTTTTCTTAAAGCGAGCGAAGGCGGCAAGTTGCCCGTAGTGTGCGACCAAAGTCCATGTCTGCACCATATGCGCGAACACATGAAGCAAGTGAAACCATTGGAGCTTATGGAGTTTGTTCATGACTATGTTGCACAAGACTTGGAGTTCACTCCTACCGATGAACCCATAGCACTGCATCTCACCTGCTCATCACGGCTTATGAAAATTGACGACAAGATTCTTGACCTCGCCAAGCGGTGCTCTACCAGTGTTCTCATTCCTGAGGGAGTGGGCTGCTGTGGTTTCGCTGGCGACAAGGGATTCACTCATCCCGAGCTCAACGCCTATGCACTGCGCAAGTTGCGGCCACAGATTGAGAAGGCTGGCATCAAGCGCGGCTTCAGCAACAGCCGCACCTGCGAGATAGGACTCACCACCCATAGCAGTGTACCCTATCAGTCGCTCATCTACCTGATTGACGAATGTACAACTATTAAAAAACAAAATAATGGCTAAAGCTAAACGATTATTGGCGCTCGACATATTGCGAGGCATCACAATAGCGGGAATGCTCCTGGTCAACAACCCAGGCACTTGGAGCCACATCTATACTCCTCTTGAGCATGCCGAGTGGATTGGTCTCACACCCACCGACCTGGTGTTCCCCTTCTTCATGTTTGTGATGGGCGTGTCGATGTATTTCTCGCTGAGCAAATTCAAATTCCAGCTCAACGGGAAAGTATTCCTAAAGATAATTAAGCGAACCATTATCCTCTACCTCATTGGATGGCTAGTGCAATGGTTCGGAATGTGGCTGAGAGGGCTTTACGACCCTGAGTCGCACTTCTTCACAAAGATGTTTGGCGACTTGCGCATCCTCGGCGTGTTCCAACGTCTGGCACTTGTCTATTTCTTTGGCTCGATGATTGCTGTGCTCTTCAAGAGCAAGTTCATTCCATGGATAATAGGTTTGCTGCTTGTTGCTTACGCCTTCATTCTGGGCTTTGGCAACGGCTATGAGTTCTCCCTCGACAACATCCTGTCGCGCGTTGACTGCGCAGTACTCGGCGAGAACCACATGTACCACGAGGAGGCATTCGGTCAAAAGCTCGCTCTCGACCCCGAAGGCATTCTCAGCACCATTCCTTGCATCGCCCACGTACTAATAGGCTTCATGATAGGCAAGTGTATCAACACTGTTCACAACAACCGCGACCGCATCGTAGAGATTGCCGTGTGGGGCGCACTGATGCTGCTTGTGGGATGGCTGTTGCAATATGGCATTCCTTGCAGCAAGAAGGCTTGGACCTCGAGCTACGTGCTCATCACCTGCGGCATAGCATCGTGCATCCTGGCGATGCTCATCTACGCCATCGACATCAAGGGTCACAATCGTTGGTGCCGCTTCTTCCAAGCGTTTGGCATCAATCCGTTATTCTGTTATCTTGTGGGCACTCTCTTTGCCATCGTGTTTGGCGCAGTTCGCTTTGGCACTAACGCCGCTGGCGATCCCATCACCATCCACTCTCTTATCTATGACGGATGGAGCGCCATAACCACCACTCCCGAGGCAGCCTCGTTACTCTATGCCATCACCTTCGTGTTTATAACATGGTGCTTCGGCTATATCCTCTACAAGAAGAAAATATACATCAAGATATAAGCTCAAATCTTAAACTACGATAAACCAACAACGAAATATATAACAAACTTAAAAAATACAACATTATGATTTTAATTGCTGACAGCGGCTCCACCAAGATTGACTGGTGTCTGCTAAACGGGAAAAAGAAAGTAGCGCAAATCTTCACCACCGGTATGAACGCTCTGCTCATGACCGAGGAGGAGATGGCCGAGTGCATCATGACCGAACTCATGCCCAGCCTTCAAGGCTATGAGGTAACCGAGATTTACTACTATGGTGCCGGCATCATTAGTGACGAGATTAAGAATCAGGTAATTAACGCTCTCAAGCGCAATATGCCCAATGTGACCAAGGTTGAGGTGGACACCGACCTGCTCGCAGCCGCACGTGCACTATGCCAACATGAGCCTGGTATCGCTTGCATCTTAGGTACTGGTAGCAACAGCTGCTACTACGATGGAGAAAAGGTTGTAGACAACGTGTCGCCACTTGGCTACATCCTGGGCGATGAGGGCAGCGGTGCCGTTTTGGGCAAGCTCCTTGTGGGCGACGTGCTCAAGAAACAGCTCCCCGAGCACTTGTGCAAAAAGTTCCTCGAGGAGTACAACCTTGACCGCAACACCATCATTGACCGTGTTTACCGCAAACCAGCAGCCAACCGCTTCCTGGCACAATTTGCCCCATTCCTCGAGCACAACATTCATGAGCCTTCAATCCGCGCTCTCGTGCTGCGCTCGTTCACCGACTTCTTCGTTCGCAACGTGGCAAGCTATCCAAACTACAAGGAGCTACCATGCAACTTCGTAGGCTCGATTGCTTTGTTACAGAAGGACGTACTCACCGAGGCAGCCAGCAAACTTGGCATTACCATTGGCAATATCATCCAAGCCCCAATGGAAGGCCTCATCAAGTACCACTCCTAATTAAAGTAGAAAGTAGAAAGTAGAAAGTAGGAAATAGGAAATAGGAAATAGGAAGTGAGAAGCACTTAGCATCTCTTAGGAGCTCTTGCTTCCTACCAAACAATTATAACTATCAACTAATAACTTAATAAGTTATGGCATTTATTAAGATAAGCGAACAGCCTTCTCTCTACGATGATCTCGAGAAGAAGAGCGTGCATGAACTCCTTACCGAAATGAACAAGGAGGACCACAAAGTGGCAGATGCCGTTCAGAAGGCGATTCCACAAATCGAGAAACTCGTCATCGGCATTGTTAAGAGGATGAAGCGAGGAGGACGCATCTTCTACATGGGAGCGGGCACTAGCGGACGCTTAGGTGTGCTCGATGCCAGCGAGATTCCACCTACATTCGGCATGGACCCAGGCTGGATTATAGGTCTGATTGCCGGTGGCGATTACGCACTGCGAAACGCCGTGGAAAATGCCGAGGATGATGAGACGCAAGGCTGGAAAGACTTGATGGAGCATAACATCAACGACAAGGACACGGTGATTGGCATCGCCGCCAGTGGCACTACACCTTATGTGATAGGTGCACTGCGCGATGCTCGCGCTCATGGGTGTCTCACCGCCGCCATCACCAGCAATCCCGAAGCTCCCATCAGCAAGGCCGCCGAGATTCCCATCGAGATGATTGTCGGTCCTGAATACGTCACCGGCAGCAGTCGCATGAAGAGTGGCACTGGCCAGAAACTCATCTGCAATATGATTTCAACCAGTGTAATGATTCAGATGGGACGCGTGAAGGGCAACAAAATGGTAAACATGCAACTTACCAACAAGAAACTTGTGGACCGCGGCACCCGCATGGTGGTCGAGGAGTTAGGACTCGGCTATGACGAGGCTAAGCGGTTGCTGCTTCTGCACGGCAGTGTGAAGCAAGCATGCGATGCCTATCGTGGCAATAGCGAATAACAACTTTAATTTCAATGAACATGAAACGATTTCTTTTAATCTTATTAGCACTAATAGCTGTAGGCACCGCAGTGCAAGCGCAGCCACTTGAGCGCACTGCCAACCAAGACAAATACTACGTGCGTCGTGCCACCCACTTCGACGACCTGCCAGTGTACCGTCATGACATCATCATGCTTGGCAATAGCCTCACCGACGGTGCCGAGTGGAACGAACTGCTTGGCGAACCCAACGCTAAAAACCGAGGCATCATTGGCGACATCATCCAGGGACTGTATGAGCGCATGGAGCCCATTCTTAAGGGGCAGCCTCGCAAAATCTTCATTCTCAGTGGAGTGAATGACGTGTCACATGGCGTGGATGGCGACAGCATTGGTAGGGTGATGGAAAAACTCATCGTTCTAATCAAGGAGCGTTGCCCAAGGACAGAGATTTATGTCCAATCAATGCTGCCATTCAACACCGACGTGCAGATGTGGAAGCTTCTTAAAGACCGTGAACAGGTGGTAATCGATGGAAACCGTGCCATGGAAGAAGCATGCAAGCGCCAAGGCGTTACATGGATTAACCTCTATCCTCTCTTTGTCGACAAAAACGGCAAATTGCGTGAAGACCTCACTAACGATGGCCTCCACTTGCTTGGACCTGGTTACCTAATATGGCGTGACGCCATCATTAAGTATGTGAAATCGGGCAAGAAGCACATGAGACCCCACAAGCCTCACGCACCCTCACACGGGCGTTTCATGCCACCACACAAACGACCAAGGCACTACAGACACTAGAATTCGTCGAAAAGAAAAACTCTTTAAATGGCACACACCAACCTTTGGTTTGTGCCATTGTTCATCCCTGACCGTCATTAGGATTTAGCCATCACCTATGAGGCGGCAAAAGGCAAAAAAGACCCCCGAAAATCATCGGGAGTCTCTGTTGGGGTGGAATATGGGGTTCGAACCCACGACCTTCGGAACCACAATCCGACGCTCTAACCAGCTGAGCTAATTCCACCGTGTTTTTTCATTTTGCGACTGCAAAGGTAAGTTCTTTTTTTGAACTGTGCAATACTTACCTAAATTTTTTTGGAAATTACCATTTTTTTCAACGCAGTTTTTATTATTGGATTAGATTTTGTCTTCAAGATTTACTTTCTGCCCCATGCAATAAACTGAATGGAGCTTGATATCCTTGTCAAGAATCATAATATCGGCATCCTTGCCACGCTGCAGCGACCCCTTGCGGTCATACACGCCCATGATTCTTGCAGGTGTCTCAGCCACCATGCGACATGCATCCTGGAGAGGTATATCGGCCATGTGGACTGCGGTAGCAATCAGGCGGTCCATCGTTGCGATGCTGCCTGCCAATGCCGAGCGGTCGGCAAGTTTGCACACCCCATCCTCAATGATTACACGAGGGTCGAATGCCTTGTTACTGTCGCTGGCAGCCACCGCCAGAGCATCGGTCACCATTGCTGTACGCTCCACACCCTTTGTGTGGTAGACGAGTTTAAGCAACGTTGGCGGCACATGGATTCCGTCGGCAATCATTTCCACCGTCATGCTCTCCATTAGGTAAACCGCCTCGACAGTGCCAGCGTGCTTGAACTCGCGCACATTGTGGAAACCTGGCATACCATTATAGAAATGTGTAGCGTGGGTATATCCCGCCTCATAGGCCTCCTTCACGTGATCGTACTCAGCTGCAGTATGCGCTATCGACGGCAACACGTCCTTGTCGGTGAGGTACCTACCCATCTCTATCACACCAGGCAGTTCAGGAGCCGAATCCCAACGCTTGATGCAGTTGAAGTCCTCCACCACGTGCTCATATTCATTGGGGTCGGGAAGACGTATGAGTTCGGGCATCTGAGCACCAGCTTTCAAGGGGTTGAAATATGGTCCTTCGAGGTGAAGGCCAAGCACTCCGCTGAACGGGTCTTCGATAAGCTCATCGCAGGTTTGTGCTGCAGCCTCTATCATAGGCAAAGTTGCCGAAGACAGAGTGGGGAAAATCGCTGTCGTTCCATGACGTCGGTGAGCCATCACAGCTGTGCGAAATGCTTCCTCGGTGCCTTCCATGAAGTCACACCCTCCACCGCCGTGGCAGTGAAGCTCGATGCCGCCTGGTACCACATGCATACCCAGAGCGTTGATAGCAGTATCGGCACGAGGCTCAATGTGGCTGTTCTTGCGAATCTCCACAATGCGGGAGTCCTCAAAAAGCAGCGAGCCACCGTTTATCCATCCCGAAGGGGTAAGGATTTGACCGTTATAGATCTGGGTTAACATAAGCGACAAAAAGCGTGTTTTCTATTGAATGCAATTTCTCATTACAAAAGTAGTACTTTTTTTTCAATATAACACAAAAAAAACGAAAATAATCTATAATGAATGTGAAAAACACATCTCCTTTCCACACAAAATCGCCAACAAACTATTCAACCCAAATCAGTCATAAAAGCCTAACGACCGATTTGGGTTGCATAAGATTGTAAAAATTTATTACATTGCTTAGATTCCCAGTAAGATATCGTAGACAGCCGTGACATCGGCGGCGGTCACTGCTCCGTCTCCGTTGACATCACTGGTGCTGAAGTAAGTGTCGGTACCATAGATCAAGTAGTCATATAGAACAGTGACATCGGCCGCAGTTACTTCTCCGTCACAGTTCACATCATAAGGATTCTCGTTGACATCACGATCAGGACAAATGCCTATCGCCATAATCTGATAATCGTCAAAATGCAGGTCTCGCGGGTCAAGCAAAGCGATGTCATAATAATTGTCAGAGTTACCATACCATCCCCAGTTGACATGCACCATTCCATCGGAGTCATATCCATCGATAATGAACGAGTGACCATAAACGCCATAAGTATCCAAGTCAATGCCAATGGCCTCATAAAGAATAGGTCTTCCCTCACTGAGCTCGGTATAAACAAGGTTCATCCATTCTTCCTCAGTGTATTGAGGGCGCTCGATATTCTGCAGTCCCTCGCTCTTGTAGCCGAAATACTCCTGTAGAGCGACAAGGGCATAGTAGTTGTCGGTGGCCGAAGCATCTTCCATATAACCCATATTTGAAGCTACTCCAACATGATAACATAACTGAGCCACAGCTTGTGCTTGTTCGGGAGTATATTCCCCCGAATAGGTGTCAAGCATATTATCCCAGTCGTAAGTAGCCTGCGAGAAGTCTACGGTATACACTGTTGTGCCTTCCAGTTGCTCAGGGTTGACAGAATGTGAGCCTTGCCCTTTCTTGGGCCATTGGTAATAATTCATGATTTGTGCAGTGGCAGTTGCCACACATCCTACTGGGCAATGGGCGACTTCAGGCAAGAAGCCACCCCAGGGAGCATAGTTCGGTTCTGGACACATCCAGTTGTATGGAGCCCCTTGCCCCCAAGTAGTCTTGATGAGTGGTTCACACTCCTCAGGGAATCCTAATGTTGCGGGCTTTGTCGTTTTAAGCTGCGACATTTTCTCAACAGGTAGTTGCTTAATACAGTTGAGCCACCATTTAACTCCTGGATTGGTTGAGTCAAATTCCTTGTCGCCATGAGCAAGCACACGTTCTTTGCCGTTGATATCGGTTACTATCTTAAAGCTGTTGCCGTCATTCTTTATGCGATACCTATTATTGGCCTGAGCTATGAAAATGGCAGTAAAAAGCGCAAATACTAATATTAGTCTTGTTTTCATAATCTTATAAGAGTAGAACCTGTTGTTTCTTTAATTCCAGTATCAAGCTGCACGGCATATACTCCTGAGGCAAGAGCCGAGAGGTCGATAGTAGTGCCGTGAGTGTTGCCTACAAGTTGACCGTCAAGAGAATACACCATCAGCTGTGCGTTTTGTGCCGATTTTTTGTCACATACAACAGAGAGAACTCGCTCTTTAACCCTGAAACCTGCCCTCAATGGCTGATGATTAGACAATCCTTTAATTTTGTTTCTCACATTAAGGACATAAAGCAGACCACTGTAAGCATCAATCTGTCCATATCCATAGACGTTGTTGGGATACATCATCGATTGCTCAGGATGTGTACAAGTGTGCTCAAACACTTCAAGAATGTCTTGTGGAGTCAAGTCGGGTTTTGCCTCTAGCCATAGCGCAATAGTGCCAGCAACTACGGGCGTTGACATCGATGTACCACTCTGTGCTGTGTAGTAATAGTCTTTTCCGTTGTAGGTCACCTTGTCGGTAAGCTCGGCGCGAATCTTGTCGGTGATTTCGACATATCCGTTAAAAGCAGCATTGATGCTCACGCCTGGTGCTGTGACATCGGGTTTTGTAAGTCCATCAAAGGTGGGACCCTTCGATGAGAAGCGCGCTATTAATCCTGGGGCGCTGGCGGCAAGGTCACCTATCTCATCGTTGGTCTGTCCATCAATGTTCACAAACGTTGACTTATAGCCTGTCGCACCCACGGTAATCATTCCTGGCAGCGTGCCTGGCCACCACATGGAATGTCCTGAGCTGCCATAGCTGTAGGCTTCAACTCCATCAACATTGACAAAGGGACAATACTTAATGTCGGAATACACCCATGCGGGGCCGTCTCCCGTGAACAGTACCAAAGCTCCACACAACATTAAATAAGCCAAATTGGGCATATCGCCATGTACGTGGAACACGTCGCCTCGCTCATCATAATGATTGGTTTTCCATATCTTCAAGTGAATGTCGCCCAGCATTACAGTCGTCTCAAGGCGGCAGGTATCTTGGAGCGCAAGAACACTATCGGTGTTAAAGATGAGAGTCTTCTCGATGTGAGTGTCTACCAACCTAATGCTAAGGAAATCGAGGCGAACTCGCTGGTTAACAGGTGTGACTATATCCAAGTCGATTTTGTTTCCGCCTCCCACTCCATTGACAATTGCGGTGCCAGCTTGTAACACATCGGCTGGTTTTTCTAGGTAGGCAGTGTGATATCCGTCGTTGCCAGCACAAGTCACAATAATGCGACCTGGACCAGTAAGAGCTTGCAGCGCTTCGCTTTCGAGGATGCGCTCGTGGGCAAAAGTGCAGCTTTCACCGCTGCTGAAATTGATAACACATGGCTTGCCAGCTTCCTGAGCCTGATCAAAGATGTATTTGAAGCCCAGCACACACACCGCCGATGTCATCTCGTCGGGGTTCTCAAAATCTTCTTCATAAGAATTGAAGTGGGCAACATACAAGTCCGACCCTGGAGCCATGCCCTGATACTTGCCATTAACGGCACTACCTGCCATAATGCCCATAACATGGGTCCCGTGTAGCGAGGCGCCAGCATGATGAGTATGTCCGTAAGCTAAAATCTCTTCGGGACTTGTCATGGCATATCCCAACGAACCATCCTCATTCTGCCAGCAGAAGTCATAGTAGTATTGTGCCCTTGATTTCCCTTCAGCATCAAGAAAAGCTGGGTGAGTGAAATCGAAGCCATTGTCAAAAATGCCAGCAGCCACACCATTGCCAGTGAAGGCCTGAGGCAGATTTGTGTCACCCACGTGAGTGGGCTGAGCATTCCCCAAAAGGATACTATAGAGCAATGTCACATCGGCACTTGTGATGACACCATCGAGGTCCACGTCGCTTGTATCATAATATGTGTCATCACCGTTGAGCAGATAGTTGTAGAGCTTTGTCACGTCGGCACTGGTGATGCTGCCATCACGGTCCACGTCCTCTACAATGTAGCCCCCGCCTTGATAAATGGGAGTAGCGTTGATTTGTCCTGGTGTCACATCCATTGCTGGTCGTGGCATACTTTCGGCCTCAATGCGCTCAACGCGAGGGTCCATCGACAATGCACCAACACTCTCAACAGGAATACGCACAATGTAAATGCGTCCAATTTTGCCAATTATCTCAACGTCATAAGCTTTGAAAAAGCCTGAGTCGTTGCCATTAAGCGACATGAGTGCCATAAACTTATTGCCACCAGGCTTGCCAGCAAGAGTATTAAGCTTTGTATTACTTGCCTTGTTGCAAATTGAGACAACACCTGGCGACAACTTTTTAGTGTCAAGCTGCTGCATAGCACCTATATTAACAACAACTATCAACGAAAGTAGTAGCGTAAAAATCTTTTTCATTTTCTGTTCAAAATTTTATTGAGAAAAAGTAAATAATTAATGTTGCATAATTAATATTGCAAATATAAACAAAAGTTTCAATTATTTTTTCTCTTTTTGGTTAAATTGCAACGAATTGCATAAAAAAATATATGAAAAAACTACGAGTGTATAAATAGGCCAAAATTATCACTCACATTGGGGCTAACATCACAACGAATAGCTTATATTCTCCAACTAAACAACCAATAAAGTCTATGAAAGCTTTTTGCCCATCATTCAATTATTGTCCGTTTTTAAGCGACTATCTACATTCTTTTGGCATTTTCCAGTTTTTATTGTATTTTTGCAAATAATATAAGATACGAGTAATCTGCACATTAAAAGACTAAGAACTAAAAACTATATGAAGAAAATATTATTTGTAATTGGTTCTTTGCGTAAGCAGAGCTTCAACCGTCAGGTAAGTGAATATGTACAGGAACTTCTCAATGGAAAGGCCCAAGTTGCTGAATTGGATTATGTTGCCCTACCTTTTGTCAATCAAGACATAGAGTTCCCTACTCCAGATGTCTTGATGAGTGTGCGTCAGGAGGTACTTGACGCCGATGCACTCTGGGTGTTTTCTCCTGAGTACAATTATAGCTATCCAGCAGCAGTAAAGAACCTTTTCGATTGGCTGTCACGGCCCATGACAACTGACCGTAACAGTAAAACAGCTATCCGTGGCAAAAAAGTTGTCCTCACAGGCATTGGAGGTGGTAACCAAACAAAAGACTGCCGCGAAAAACTCACCAGCCTGCTCAACTTCATCGGCGCAGAGATAATGCCCCTACAAGTAGGATTGGTCGTCAACGTCGAGGCATGGAAAAATAATGTAGTCATCCTAACCAATGACCAAAAAGCCCAATTGAAAGCACAAGTCGAAGAGACACTGAGGTTTATTGAATAACACAAAAATACTCCTCAAAACAAATCAAAAAACCTCTACGTTATGAAAATACCAGCATTATTTAAAGAATATATCTGGCTGCTAGAGACGATAAATCGTGCCGGCAAGATTACGTTTGCCGAGATTAACGAGAAGTGGAAAGACCGTGATGATAGCGGTGGCTTGGAGTTTTCTCGAACGACATTCAACCGCCACCGTGATGCAATTCTCGATATGTTTGGTGTCATCATTGAATGCGACCGCAAGGATGGCTACCGATACTACATCGAGAACAAGGAGGTGCTTGAGGAGGACAGTGTGCAAAACTGGATGTTCTCGACATTAAGCGTGAGCAACATGCTTAATGAGAATGTGGAAATTCAACATTACTAAAGGTGTTTTGATGAGTTGGGATTTTTCGAAACCCATTCCAGATGAATTGCTAGAAGAAACACCTTTCAATTGCCCTAACTGCAATCACACTATGAGTGTTCTAGATGAAGACTTCAATGAATGTGTCGGTCTTGTAGGGCATATAGATTAAGGCAGCTAAAACATAATGCATCGGCTGAGATAGGAGTCCCAGCTGTACTGGCAAGTGACATATGGGAGTCGAAACATTTAGTTGTAGAAGATTACAGTGATGGAATAATTTGTCATAAAGACTGAATTAATTACAAATAAATCATTAATAATAAGTTATGGAAAAACCAACTCTTATTCAAGCAAAAGAATATATTAAAAAAGTTGATGCCAACAAGAGAGATCTTGCTCAAAAAAGTATTTTATATAACTTGTTCGGCAAGTATTTTCCATACAACAAAAGTCTTGAGGACGTGTTGATTAAATGCACACTACTTAATGATTTTTATCAAACAAATATTATTGACATATACACTGTAGCAGAGCATATAATTAAGGTAAATAATATTGATACAAGATTAGAGGAGGCAGATCTAAGTTTGATAGATGAAATAGCTGATGTGAGATTTAAAGATATCACTAGAAAGTTATACTCATTTGCGACAAAATATTGCCATTTTCATCAACCTAACTTTTATCCTATTTATGATAAAAATGTTGATGTAGCATTATGGCATTTTTCAAAAAGAGGTTACATAAAACAGGTTTTCAGAAGAAATGATATGAAAGATTATCGCACTTTCAAGGAAATCATCGACAATTTCAGAGATTTTAATAAACTGAGCAACTTGGAATATGCGGAATTAGATAAATATCTTTGGAAATTTGGGAAAGACCTAAACAAAAAAAATCATTAAAAATGAAACTGTTTAAAGAATACCCAGCAACACATTCAATGTCAACGGCATGGTATTGTGTTGATGAAGATGGAAATGTCGGCATTTTTGATATTGATGATGATGGTCCTGTTCCTGTAAATGATTACAAACAGAACGAAGTTAATGAGGTTTTTTGGGAAGACTTTTCTTCTGAAGGCGAAGATATTATCAAGTCTTTAAATTTATCCGAAGAACAAGTTAAGCCAATGTTGGCAGAGCCATACGATGAAAGAGGTGTTTGGGAGCAAGACAAGTATGGCTGTGGAAATCCAGCTTGGATGGAGGTTATAATTAAAATTGATATGTCAAAATATGACGTTCTATTACAAGCCGCTTCATTAGAAAAAGACCATTACTATCATCCTAAATGTATCTCAATGAATCAGGGTTTGTTCTATGTTGACTTCTTTTTTAACAAAAAAGGTGTAGAACTACTTGAAGACAATCATGTGATTTTGGCAAAATATAAAGCACCATATTATGAAACGCCATTTTATGATAGTGAACCTGATGAAATTAAACATATAGAAAGGAACATTCAAAAGTTCCCACTCTTTATTTATCATCAAGATTATTGTCCAAATTATGAACCAGCAACTCGCTTAACAAATCCTAAGTATCCTTTGAGAATAGAACAGCTCCCAAAGAATATTCAAGAAACAATAAAAAAGCTGCCTTTAAAGTTCAAAGAGCATGATAGAATTCAGCTTGCAGAGCTTTTACCCGTAGAAGGAATATGGAGTCCAAGATATGTCTATAATAACAGAATCTGGTGGCAATTAGCGTCTTCAAAAGAAGGAAAAATATATTATAACGTATCAACACGTACTATTATTCAAGGAGAAAAAATGGATAGTTTGCTAGCAGAAGGCAAAGCCGAAGAATGGGATTATCATAAACATAAGGACGTATCATATTAAATCATGATTGAGCAAATATCAATAGACCTTTCAAACTATTGCAGCAAGGGCTGCCCATTTTGTTACAATTCAAGTAACAAGATAGGGCAAACTTGTTGGTTGCCTAATGAAGTAATAGACTTTGCAAAATCGAGCATTAATGCCGGCACTAAAGCAATCTCATTAGGTGGTGGCGAACCTTTGGAGTATGATGGCATATTTGATGTTATTGCAGAATTGTATCCAATAACTTACCTAACACTTACCACAAATGGTTTGCCACTTCTGGAAAAGGAAGTTGTAAGACAGCTCAACGTTAGCAAACCTGATAAAATTCATATCAGTTTGCACAATTCAGACAACATTCAAGAAGTCGAGAGAATAAGAAATCAAATATCATTATTAAACAACATATCAATAAAGCCTGGTGTTAATCTGCTCGTTAGAGCTAGCAACATTGAGCATTGCAAACGTGCTTATGCCACAATGCGAGAAATCTTATCTAATGAGCAGATAATATTAATACCTCAACGATTTGGTGACACACCTACCTCCCAACAACTGGCTAGTGTTGCCAATGGTGAGCCATTCCAAAGTCCATCTTGCTTGCTGAAATGCTCAAAACCAAAGCAGTTCGCCTCAATATCATGGGACAAGAAAGTGAACTGGTGCAGTTATGCTGGTGGCAAACAACCTCTCTCCACACTGAATTATGAAGGTTTGGCAGCTGCATTAGAGCAAGTAAATTTCATACCTTGCGACTCATTTTGCAATTAAATTTCGATTATTCTAATGATTAAGTGAGTAGGACCGTTATTCAGGTAGCACGGCAGGGCTTAGCTCTGAAGTATAGGGTTCAAATCCCGCGCTCACTTAATCTTTTTTCAACAAAAAACAATGGCTGTACCACGATATGGGACAACAGCCTTTTAATTTTGCATCGCAAACGAATTTAATAACAAAATTTTAATCGCGATGAAAAAGTTTTTATTCATTCTCTCGTTATTTGTGTTGCCACTCACATTTATATCTTGTGGCGGTGATGATGAACCTGATTACCCAGACCAGACCTTGGTTGTTGGCTCCACCTACGCCATTCCTGGAGGAACCACTGGATGGACTTCGGACAACGAACTTATTGCAAGCGTATCAACCACAGGCGTTGTAGCTGAACGTGTAGGCGAAACCTACATCCGTAATGGCAATAAGTCGTTCAAAGTGACAGTTACTGGTAAGTTCAATCTTTACAGAGAACCATGTATGCAATGGCATGCATCAAAGACTACCGTCAAGAACTTCATGAGTGATTACACCTTGCAGAGCGAAACCGACAATGCTCTATACTACAAAGGCAAACTCCGTGAACTGCTTACTGGATATTCGTTTAAGAATAGCGGACTTGAATTGTCGTCAGTAGCATTAGCGGCAGCATTGGTTGATGCAGGTGACATGGTTGACTTCTTGTTGGAGCGTTATGTCTATGTGACACATGATGAAGATCAATACTACTATGGTTTTGTCACACCCGACAAGAAGAATATAGTGTTGATGCAACTTCAAACAGTAAGTTCACAAGTAGTTTACTTCATCTCCTACGCTGAATTCACTTCGACAAGCTCTGCTCCTGCTATGATTAAGAAAATGGCAAAAGAGCAGCCTATTAAAGCGAATCCTGAGTTTAAAGCAACTTATCGAAATTTCTCCGATAAGATGCTTGAAATGAAATCTGATTATATTAAATAAAAGCTACCGCAAATTTTAACTTTGAGTTGAAGAGGGCGAGTTAGAAATAGCTCGCTCTTTTTCTCAATATGAATATTTGTTGTAAATTTGCACTCACAACCAAAAACTATATTAAAGGAACTTTTCTCATTTTTCTTTAGAAATCTCAATAGATTATTATAGTTGGCATAAACTGTATATTGTTGAGAAATATAATGAAGAACTCGTTATGAAAATACCAGCATTATTCAAGGAGTATATTTGGCTTGTGAATACCATCCTAAAAGCAGATGGTATCACCTTTGCTGAGATTAATGACAAGTGGCTTGAGACTGACATTAGCGAAGGTGTGGAACTTGCTCGTTCTACTTTTGCCCGTCATAAGGATGCGATTGAAGACATCTTTGGCATATATATAGATTGTGACCGCCAAAATGGTTATAAGTACTATATCGGTAACGAAGAAGTTCTCCACGAGGAAAGTGTTCAGAACTGGATGCTGAATACGCTCACGGTTAATAATATCATTGGTGAGAGTCTTTCATTACAAGACAGAATTCTTCTTCAGCCAGTCCATACCGGAGATGACTATCTAAAAATGGTTATTCAAGCAATGAAGAAGAATGTCAAGGTTGCTGTTAATTACAAGAAATATGGTGATGAGAATCCAAGACCTTTGATTTTTGAACCATATTGCATTAAACTGTTCAAGCAACGTTGGTATGTGCTCGGACACTTCCATCGTGATGCCACTTATGAAAGACCTGAGTCGGACTATTTTGGGGTCTTTTCATTTGACAGAATTCTGAACATGTCACTTACCGATGAAAAATTTCAGATGGATTCATATTTCAATGCACAAAAGTACTTCGACGAATGTTATGGAGTTCTAGTGAATGATGCCACAGAGGTTGAGAGATTGGTAATTAGAGCCTTCGGACTTGAACGTTTTTACTTGCGTGATTTACCCCTACATAAGAGTCAGCGAGAAATAGGACAAGGAAAAAACTATGCCGACTTCGAATTTTACATGCGGCCAACAATAGACCTTAGCTATCATTTGCTGAGCTGCAGTGACCATATAAAGGTGCTAGAGCCAAAATGGCTGGCCGACGAAATATATAATATGCATCTACAAGCATCACTAATGTATGAGCTTGAAGAGGAGTAATATTTTTTTATAAAAAAAAACGAGGTTGTCCCATGATTTGAGACAACCTCGTTTTAATTTTGCATCGTCAAGTTAAAAATGTTTCAATAACAAACATCATAAACAATGGAGAACGATAATAAATTATTACCAGCAGTCTTTGACGAGACTTCAGGCGCAATAAAGTGTGCTGAACTTTTGTTTGAATTCTTGATAGATTTACACTTTAACTATCAAAGCAGAGTGTAAACTAGTTTGAGTTTCTAATCAAAATAGACTAACCATAAATAAAAACATTATGAAAACTAATAAAACTTTTTCTTTTAACTATCAACTCGTGAATGACATTACTAATGAGATGATCCACATGGGCACTGTTGTCTTGGAGCTCAGCGATAAGGAACTGGCAAAAGTGGCCAAGGCCATCACCGATAATGATGGATTTGCTGTGAGTCTGCCCGAAATCACGTGGCTTGACGAGCGTGTATACGAACTTGCCATCGATGATTGCTACAACTATGCTGACGATGACTTTGACTGGGATGATGCTCGCATAGTGCTCGAAGAAGATCTTCCTCATGAACTCTTTGACGCGACAACTGGGAAGGATGACCTCGTGACCGTTGACTGCCACTTCTATTTCATGAAGGATGGCAAGGAGCAGATGCAGACTCTGCAGCTCGGTGTTACTCGCGATGTGTTTCAAGCCATGATTGACGTGGTGAAGCTGGGCAGGACTATAGGCACCGACTTCGACAACCTCAAGGAGGTCAATCCTGAGGCTTATGCCCACTCGGCTGAATGGGCTCTTGAGTATGCCTTTAAGTGGGGTATGACGCACTATGAGTGCGACATCCACGCCTATCTCAAAGAGTTTCCATATCAGGTGTATGAGAATGTGACATTATAATATTTGTGTGCAGAATGATGGTCGCAGGATTTGGTAGCGGGCATACCCAAAAGGGCATGAGATAGGAGGTTCGATTCCTCCGCCTATCATTTTTTTAAAACAATATTGTGCGTATTTTATTAAATATAAACCTTATCAAAATGGATAATGAACAACTAAATCTTCAGGAAGAAATAAATAAGGAGTTGCAACATTATGGATTCACTGAAGAAGACCTAACTCCAGACGAAATGGCTCAGCTTAAGGAAGAAATTGAAATAAGACTTCAAGGTGGATTCGTCCTAGATGGTATTCTTTTTTATAAAAACAGATATACACCTCATAAAATAAGATGCATTAATAAAGAAATATACCCCTTGTCTGGCGATTAACTTTGTTTGGTCTCATAAGAGACATTGTTCACAAGCCTATGTGGCTTAAAAAAACAATGTAACTATTATTTTCATTGGATTGCTTTTTAAAGTTGGGCGAGTCATAATTGGCTCGCTTTAGATTTCAAGAAACCGCAGAGAAACGATTCTTTTGTTATAGGTATACTGGCTCAGTCACTAAGTGACAATAAGACCTCAAACAAATCAGAATAATCCGTAATAATTTATTAATTGTTATGGCTGTATTTTTCGTTGTTTCTGTTGTTTGATATAATTTATGGTAAAATCACGGCAATTTGTGTAAAAAAGAACCATACGCAGCTCCATGTCCCCTAGAAAAGCGCATCTGCTATTTTAATGTTGCTTTGAGATTTCTCCATGATTACCTTTACGCACGTACACGAACCTTGAAATATAACTATAAAGATGATAGATTTTAATTACAAATTTCTGCGAGCTTGCGAGCTTGAAAAAAATTTTTTTCGAAAAGTCTCCCACACCACTTCCGTTTTTGACCCCAAAAACCCATTTTTTTGGTCAAAAGCTCCAAAACCATCAAAATTTTTTTTTCAAAAATTGTCCCACAGACTCCTGGGAGTTGTCAATGTATTTCACCGCAGGCGCGGTGTTCAAGTTTTTTTTCAAAAACTATCCCAACCATGAAGAATCTTGTAACTCCTGTCAAAAAAACAGTATCTACCGTAATTTTACATTAAATCTATCTTGGGTGTTGTTCAAGTATTGCAAGACATCGCCTTGCACATTTGGCGCGGCCCCATTGTGCATTATGCATTGTGAATTGTGCATTGTTCCAGGCGCAGCCCCCTCTCACCTCTCTCCCCACTCACCTCTCCCCAGTTGTTGCCCTTACAACTTAAAACTTACTATTTTTTTCTTGTTTTTGTCCCACCGAATATCAAACGTCAAGTAATCTATTGACCATTCCTTAATATCTAAAACAAATATCAACCACTATGACTACAATCCCTCAAACTCAAAAAAATTTTTTTTCAAAAGTGTCCCACTTTTACATTTTCCAAGAGTCCCACACTTACAATCTAAAACCATCAAATTTTTTTTCGAAAAATGTCCCACCCAGTATCTAATTCACTACCCCGCAACCCAATTGTGCATTCTGCATTCTGCATTGAATAAAGCCGTAGGTGTCCCTTGTCCGAAGAATAATTGTCAATAATAAAAGAAACAAAAAGTACTTTATCATTCATTGTCGTTATTTGGCTGTTTCCAGTTTTTATTGTATTTTTGCATGGAAAAAAGATGAACTATTCATTAACCACAAAATATCAATATAACACCATTAATTGAACGTTTTTTAAAGTATGTAAAGTTTGAAACCACAAGTGACGAGAATTCGGGCATAACCCCATCGACCCTTATGCCAAGACGATAAATGAGACCCTCACTGTGATTCTATACATTTGGAAACCATAGAATTATTAACAAAAAAAATTATAAACACTCATGAAACGATTATTCAGCATCTCAATTTTGATTTTTGCACTGCTGTGCGCATTCACCCAGAATGCCGACGCAAAAGTGAAGCGCACAAAGCGAAACGGCATTGCCACTTCCAACGAACGCATCATGCCGGCATCTGAAATCACCGACATTAACGAGCTGATGCAAGCACCTAAAGTGACCCCAAACAAGGACGGATTTATCAATCGCAGGAACGCGCCACAAAATAATGCCCACTTAAGAATATCAATCTCTCAACCTGATAGAAACAGATACAATGATCTCACTATTAAATTTTACATCAACAACAAATTGACTCAAAAAATTGATTGCGAATTGTTTCTGCCATACATGAAATCTTACTGTTTCTATCTTGACCTAAACTACGACGGTTATACCGATGTTTTCATCGCTCCACGTACATCAAACATCAGTGGAGGCAAAATGTTCTTATGGAACCCGAAATCTAAGGAATTTGACGAAATGAATGTCACCGCCGAGTACTTCACTTTGCACCCGGCAAGCAAAACAATCAACTTCAGCTATCATGGCGTTCATGGCTATGATGAAACACGTTACGAGAAATGTAATGCTCAACTTGATGATTTAGATGAAATAATCGAATTTCCAATTCCCAGGTCGAGCCGTTGTTACTACTATGTGGGAGATGATGTTGATGATTATCCATCCTTCAACTTTGATAAACCAGATGGAATTACCAGACGCGAGCTATCAAAAGAATGGATAAAAATAATCCAAAGTTTCAAATAAAACACGACAAATAGCACACTCATGAAACGAGCCGAGTGGGCCATACTGAGACTTTCAGTGGCTTACACCATTGGTCTTGGAGTCTTGGAGTCATAGAATGCAGACTTGTAGGAAAGATTATCTCCTTTGACTCCGTAGACTTATTAGTAGACTTATTAAATTGACTTATTAAATTCATCAGACTATGTTCTTGGAAGTTCAAAATTTTATTGTATTTTTGCATGGAAAAAACAAAGGACTTTCATTAACTATAACAATATCATTATGACACCATTAGTTGAAAGATTTTTAAAGTATGTAAAGTACGAAACCACAAGTGACGAGAACTCGGGCGTAACCCCCTCTACCCCAACCCAGATGGTCTTTGCCAAAGAGCTGAAGAAAGACCTAGAGGCTATGGGCCTCAGCGAGGTAGAACTCGATGACAACGGCTACCTCTATGCCACCTTGCCCGCCAACACCGACAAGGCTATTCCAACCATTGGATTCATTGCCCACATGGACACAGCCCCCGACATGAGCGGTAAGGACGTAAAACCACGCATCGTGGAGAAGTATGCAGGTGGAGCCATCACACTCAACGAGAAAGAAGGCATCATCCTCGACCCTGTGCAATTCCCCGAACTCGATGACCATATTGGCCAGGACCTCATCGTTACTGACGGTACTACCCTACTCGGAGCTGACGACAAGGCTGGTATCGCCGAGATAGTTAGCGCTATCGAGTGGTTCCAGCAGCACCCTGAGGTTAAGCACGGCAAAATCCGCATCGGCTTCAACCCCGACGAGGAGATTGGTCTGGGAGCTCATAAGTTTGACGTGGAGAAATTCGGTGCTGATTGGGCTTACACTATGGACGGTGGTGCCGAAGGCGAGCTGGAGTATGAGAACTTCAACGCCGCCAGCGCCAAAATCACCATTAAGGGCCTTAACGTGCATCCAGGAATGGCGAAGAACAAGATGATAAACGCCATCCTAGTTGGCAACAAACTCATGTCGCTGCTGCCCGAGAGCCAAACTCCCGCCACCACCGAGAAATATGAGGGTTTCTACCACATCGTGGGAATTGAGGGCACTGTTGAGGAGTGCAAACTCACCTACATCATCCGCGACCATGACCGCGAGCGCTTTGAGGAGCG
Organism: uncultured Muribaculaceae bacterium; assembly: GCA_905233845.1. Lineage (GTDB taxonomy): Bacteria > Bacteroidota > Bacteroidia > Bacteroidales > Muribaculaceae > Sodaliphilus. The sequence continues at coordinate 84,135 of CAJOFH010000002.1, forward strand.
CAAGGCCGAGGTGGAAAGAGTCGTAGCCTTCATCAATGGAACCTATGGCGACATCGCCACCGTGGAGCTCAAGGACCAGTACTACAACATGCGCGAGAAGATTGAGCCCGTGATGCACATCATCGAGACTGCTGAGCAAGCTATGGAGCGCGCTGGCGTGAAGCCAAAAGTGCAGCCTATCCGTGGCGGCACCGACGGAGCTCAGCTCTCGTTCAAGAACCTTCCTTGCCCCAACATCTTTGCTGGTGGCATGAACATGCATGGACGCTACGAGTACGTCTCTATCCAAGCTATGGAGAAAGCAATGATGACTGTAGTGGAAATCTGCAAAATTGTAGCTGAGAAATAATTTATAGGCAAAAATCTCAACAAAGAAAAGAATCCTGAGCGCCTCTGTTTGGCTGCTCAGGATTTTTAATTATATATTATTCAAGTTTCGTATAAAACCGAGACTTGAACGACCTCATCTGTAACCAGCTCCGGAACATTTCTTACATCTCACATACCCATCGTCGCATTCGGCACCTTCCATCATACTACAACCTTGACCATTACACTCCGGGCATTTCTTGTTTAAATGCCCTTTACCGTTGCAAGATTTGCATTTAATGGCTGGGGTCAGAAATTTTGCTGGAACCCATCCTTTGTCAAACGAAGACCAATGCCAGTCATTGGTATCTTCAACATACATGAAACCATTTTGTTTCTTGCCGAGGAATTTCACCACGTAGCCTTTCGAGATACATATGGGTTCACTCATTCCTTGGTATTCACAAAGCACAACGGCATACTTCATTCCAGGGCCAGACCTTACATCAACATTGTTGCTGGTACATCTATAGTAAGACTGAGCGTCCATCTTTGTCGCCATTCCGCATAATACCAATATGGCGAGCATACTTCTAAAAAAGATTTGTTTCATTACTTTATTTTTTTATTAGGTTAGGTTGGTTCTAGAAATCTTATTTTGAATCACTGAAATGGCAGAACACTTTTAAATCTTGCCATGAACTGCTGATTGCTGCCATTAATGGTCTCACGGTAGTTTCTATTTCTTACCTGCCTTGCAAAGGGTTAAGTAGTTGCAGTGCAGCATCTCGCCCTCGTCGCCACGCAGGTGGAACGGCCCTCCAACGCACCAGTCCCACGCCTTACAAAGCTTGCACTCGTCGCGCTTCATCCATCGACGGTCACGCATCTGCTCAAAGCGGTTCTGCCACACCTCGCTGAACTTGTCGCGATAGATATTTCCCTGCGCATAGTGAGCACGAATACTCATGCATCCGCTGATATCACCATTGGCAAGCACCGATGCCGTCATCAAGCCAGCATCACAGCGATAGATGTGGTTCCTGACAAGTCCCTCATATTCTCCAAGGAACCCCTCGCAGCTATAAGCAAGGTTTATTTCGCCCTCATTGCTTGTCGTCACTATAAAATCCATCAGCTCGGCATATTGCTCTGGGCTTAGGAACAACTCTGGATGCATCTTTGCCCTTCCCTGCGGGAAGATGGTGAAGATGCGCCACTTTTTCACTCCGGCTTTAATGAGAAACTGTTTGAGCTGAGACAAAGTGCCGAAATTTCGCTGATTGACGCACGTGATTACATCCCACAGCAAGCCACGAGTGTGCGTAAGCAGGCCAATGGCGTTCATGGCGCCATCGAAGGAATTTCCACGTAACCAGTTGTGCTCAGTCTCCAGTCCGTCGAGGCTCACCGCCACCGTGCGCAGCCCAGCCTTAAGGACCTCATGAAGCATGGGCTCGTCGAGCAGTACTCCGTTTGTCACAAATCCCCACGAGTATCCACGCTCGGTAATTGCCTTTCCACATTCAATGATGTCGGGGCGAACCAGCGGCTCGCCGCCCACAGTATTCACAAGCACTCTGCTTGGACTAGTCATCGTCGCCACGTCGTCGAGCACTGGCAGGAAGTCAGCAAGAGGCATATCGGGCCGCTCTGCTATCTTTCGGCAGTCACTGCCGCAATGGCGACACGCAAGATTGCACCTCAATGTGCACTCCCAGAACAACTGCCTTAAAGGATGATTCTTCTCAAGCCAACGACGCTCGCGGCGAGTATTCTCAAGTTCTATTAACTGTTTCGTTTTCATGGTTACAAAAATACATCATTTCATTTAAATACACAAATTATCCTAAACAAAACCCATAATGAAGAAACACGAAGCCACCTCGGCATCGCGTCGAGGTGGCTTCTAATTGTTACTATATAAATAATTGCAATCTGAGACTTTCAGATCAATTAAGCTTCATTATTTAATAATCGCCTTGACAGTGCTTGTGCTGCCGTCGGTGTAGCGTGTGACAATGATGTTTACTCCCTTGAATGGAAGGTCACTCACCTGTCCTGCAACGTTGACATACTGGCGGCTCTTAACCATCTTGCCGTTCTCAACGGCAATGCCTTCGATACCAGTGGTGTTGTCAACATAGATGGTGAGCTTAGCATATTGGCTCTTACCCTTCTGGGTTGCGCCAACAATCATAGCTCTGCCACTCTGGTCGACTTTAGCGTCAATGTTGAGCATACCATCAGCATCAACCGAGAGGTCGATGCCATCGCTCTCGATGTCGTGCAAAGCGGGAGCACCATTGACTGGGGCTGCTTCGCCCAGGTCTTCGAGAGAGTAGGTCACAGTTGAGCCATCCTCGTCAAGAGTGAAGATATCCTTCAAGTCGAGAGCCCAATTGCCCACCTTGTAGTAGAGCTCCTGCTCGCCAATAAGGTCGCGCTCGCAGTTGAAGTCATCAAGAGCGAAATAAGCAGCGGTGTTCAAGCCATACTGGCCTTTATCGCTACCGTCAATAAGGAATTGAACTTTTGCCACCTTACCTAGAGCGCTGAGGTCCATCCACTGCCAGGTGTCGAGGATGTAGTGGTCGAGAGCGTTCTCGCTGCGGTAGTCGGCGAGGTAGAAGTCCACACGAGCTGTCTCCTCTTCGTCGGCATCAAAGCCCACAGCTGTGAGCTTGAACCATGAACCCTGCGAGAATGCAGTAGCGAAGCCGTCGCCAACAGCCATGCCGTTGTAAGCATAGGCATTGTTGCTCACGTAAACACCCTTCAGGTTGTCTCCATCAGCACTATTGGTGATTTCAATGAACTGTCCCTCGGGGAAGGCAATAGAGAAGTTGCTTGAACCATTGTGGCCTTCACCCACTGCACTGTGCCATTGGTCGGCAAGAGAAGCATAGTTAGTAGCAGTCTCGTTACTGAGCGAGTAGCCATACCAGTAGTTGTAGGATGGCCAAGCACCATTGTTGAAGTAGTAAGAACCGCTGTAGAAGCCGTCCTCAACCATCATTTCGGTGGTGGGGTCATAAGCCCAATGGCTCTCCTCGTCGAGATAGTTGTCATCCATAGTACCAGTCACAGCCTCGCCAATCACACGCACACCAGTCTTGGCGGTAACTGTTTGACCGTCGGCACTTGTCACGGTGAGGCGATAGCCGTAAGAATACTCTGGAGTCACACTAAGTGTAGCCTCGTTGCCCACAACCTCATTCATCTGGTCGCGCCACTCATAGGTGTAAGGCTCGTCGCCACCAGCGATTACTGGAGTGATGGTAGCAGTCTCGCCAGAATTTATAGTGGCAGCCACCTTATTGATGGTTGCAGTGAGAGGCTCTATGTGACGCAGAGTGGTAAACTCTTCGGTTTCTACCACATCGCTCTGCTCGCCAAGTGCGCTCACTACTATGAGGTAGCCCTTGTAGGTAGTGTTCGGAGTAAGGTCGGTGAGGTTGGTGTTAACCTCGGTGTCGGCAGTAATGTCAACGCCTTCGGTAGCAAGCAGGTCATCAACCGAAACAGCCTTAGGAGCTATGCCCTCGGGCTCGCCAGCTGCCTCTTCAACCTTGTAATAGAGCTTGCCGCTCACACTCCACTTGCTCTTGATTGTAGCAGTGGTCTCATCGATGTTAGTAACTGTTGGATAACCCTCGGCAATCTCAGGCTTCTCAACTACCACTTCGGCAAACTCGTAAGCACCTACCGTAGGAGTCTCGGCGTTTCGCTCCACTCCATCGGCATCGGTGGTGATAAAGTCAACAGGCATACCCATATTGAGGTTACCGGCACTCATCAGGTGCAGGTCGCTCTCGCTCATAAACTCGGCTTGCTCAACGATGTTGCCCGAGTTGCCCTCAAGTGCGTTGAGTGCGTCAATGTCGGTGTCGGCAAGAACAGTTGCACCATAGAACGCGTTGTTAACGAACTTCGCCATACCATTGAAGTTGGCGTGGATGAACATCACGTTGCTTGATGTCAAGTTCTGGAACAAGTTGTTCTGCAGGAGCATGCCAGCATAGTTGCGTGGGTTGCGGGTAGCTGTATAATAGCAGTAGCCACCATTACCAGCCATGCGCACGGTGTTGTTGTATAGAGAAATGTAAGCGTTGTCGCCGTCAATCTCAATACCTGCGCTGCTTGCGCTTGGAGAATTAGTTACGTTCACCACGTTGTTGTAAACGAGGATTGGCTGCTCGGCAGTGCCGTAGCTTTCCATGCGCAGCTGAATACCACCGCTGTAGTAAGTAGTTGCACTTGTCACCTTGTTGCCAGCGATAACCACGTTTCCGCGCACTCGGGCGAGGTCAAGTCCCCAGTATCCAGTCTTCTGGAGAGTAGACTGATAAATGGTGTTGTTCTCAATCACCATGTCATCCTCGTCGTAGACGTAGATACCCTTAGAGCCTTCGTTCACGGTATTGCCACGCACCACAAGACCCTTTTCACGAGTGAGTGCCACATAGTTGGTGCCACCAAGGGCGAATCCCATGTAACCACCCTCGAGGAGGTTGTTCTCGAATGTTGCGTAGTCGTTGTTGGTCTTATCTTCGCTACCTGCCGAAGTCTTCACCAGATAGATGCCACTGTAACCGCTGGTCACTGGTGTGGCCTTAACGTAGCAGCCACGCAGTGTGAAGTGACGGCTGCGGTCGTAGATTTGAACCACATAGCTGTACTCACTCTCCTTAGCTGGGATGAAACTCATCTTTTCGAGAGTGACATAAGGAGTGTTCTCGATGAATACCACGCCCTTCTTGTAAGACGAAGAGCCAGGCATGTATTCCGAGCTTCCCGAGCCTTTCACAATCACGTTGTCACGGTTGCCGTTGAGGCTGGTGAAGGTGATAGTGTTCTGCTCGCCAGCGCCAGGAATAGCTGCGAACCAGATATTCTCGGCATAGGAGCCGTCCTCAACCTGGAAGGTCACAGCACCCTCAACACCGCCTTGCAGAGCAGTGATAGCCTCGGCAAAGCTATGATAATGAGCGTTGTCGCTTGCACCAATGATGTAGTTGCCACTGAGACCAGCCTTGATGTTGCGTGCAGCGGCGTCGCCAGTGATGGCGATGTCCTCACCATTGTTGAGACTCATGGCTTGAGCTGCAACGGTGTTACCAACTTCAGCATTCTCGGCAATGTCGTAGGTGAGCCACAGATAGTAGTCGCCATTGTCGGCAATCTGTAGTGGCTCGTCGAGAGTTATTACATTCTCGCCGTCGGCAACGGTAGTTGTAGCAAGCAGATTAGCATTGCTGAAGATGTCGCTGTGCTCGGTGTAATAGAGTTTGGCAGCAGTGATGTCGCTCACGCTGGTAGTACCAGTGGTATTGAACTTCACGCTATTGATTGCAATAGGATCCTTGTCGCCACTAACCTCGAGTTTGAGCTGCTGCATCACGTTGTCTTGCGAGTTGCGCATCACATCGTCGGTAGTGTTGGCAACTGCAATCGACTCAATGGTGTAAGGAGTCTTCTCGTGCAGACTTACCTCGATAGCCCATCCGTCGAGAGTTGTGGCGCTGTTGCCCTTGAAATCGACGGTGATAGCGCCATCTTCCGACTTACTTATCAATCCAACAGGACCATTAGTAGTAGAATATCCAGTGACTGTGCCTAAGATATTGTTGGCATCAACTCCCTGGCCGCTGTAAATCATCATCTTGCCTGAGCCAATGGAGAATGTACCCTTAGTGTCGAGCTGGACAGCCGAATTATCAACTCCAGGAACAAAGATTACCACACCGCTGAGGTTTGCCGATAATTTGCCATCGGCTCCGCCATCGTCGTAGAACATGAGCGGGTTGGTGATGGTGATGACTGTGGTGTCGGGTTGCATCAGGAAGATGTACTTAACCACACGCACGCCCTCGGGGTCACCGTTCTCAACAGTAGTGACAACACCGTCGGCATCGGTGAGAGAGACGAGTTTGGCGTCAACTTCGGCCTCGGCTTCTGCGTCAGCTTTAACATCAACAGTTACCCAGAAGTAGTTTGCAGCCTCGGCAAGAGCCTGCTCGCCAGTTATCTCAACCTCGCTTGAAGTGGGATTCTCAATGCTGCCAAAAGCAATAGCGCTGGCATAGTCGTTCTGATTGTTATAGAGCACGTTAACCTTGCTTACCGATGCCTCGCTGCCCTTAAGGTCAAGGTTTATCTTATTGATGACCTTGGTGGTGAGAGTTCCCTCGGTATTGACAACGAAATCAATGAGTTGGGCATTGTTTGCACCAGGAGCAAGCTCAGCAGTGCTAGTCTGGTTAACGGTAACATCCTTAATCTCCATATTATGGTTCTTGAATGGAGTCACAGTAGCAATCCATCCTGAAAGAGCATAATAGCTGCTAGTGGTCTTGGGGTTAAAGCGGATGGTCAGCGAACCATCGGCAGCAGTAGAACGAATCTTATGGCCAGGGCCAACGTCCTGCTCGCTGTTGTCCTTGAGGTTCCACAACAAGTTGGCGCTATTTACCTCGGTGCCGCTGTAAATCTCAAAGACGGCGTGGGTGCCGTAGCTTGAGCTAGCATAGTATACGTGGAAATCGCTGAAGTCAATCTCAGCCATATAGCCAGCCTCGGCAGGAGTGAAGGTGACGATGTAGTCGGCATCTACGGTCTCATACTTGCCGTTGTAGCCTTCGGTGTCGGTGAATGTCCACGGACCGCTGATAACGTGGCTGTGAGAGCCTTGAGTGGCGTGGCACACGTTGTTGACGGTGCGAGTAGAGCTAACTGCAGCCTCAGGAACTTGAGTTGTCTCGCCCACGAGCACGTTGTCGAGCGACAGTGTGATTTCCTCGCCGTTCTGTGCCTCATCATTCAGGTCGAGTACTACAGCCACATAATTGTGACCCTCGATAAGCTCTTTCTCGCCAGTGATGGCGATGCTGGTGCCGCTAACCTCTACCTCGCCAAAGGGGTTGGTAGTTGTAAACTCGTTCTTCTTACCTAAATAATAAGCGCGTGCACGCGCGATATTCTTCACATCGGAAGCAGTAAGGTTAATACCCTTTAGGCTGAGAGGATTGGCAGTATTGTCGGTCTGCACGTCGATGACCAGCATCTGCACATTGGTGTCGCCGGCACTTACTGTAGCAGTAGATGCGGCCTCGCCAGTAACGGCGCTGAGCGTCATGTCGCCAGGCAAGAATTGGCTTACAATAGCCTCCCAACCGCTCTTTGGATAACCTGCCGTACTCTTGAGATATACGGTCATAGAGCCATCCTCGGCAGTCGATTTCACGATTTCAGGTTCATCGAGCAAGGTGGTGATGAGGTTTGCCTCGTTCACCTCACGACCATTGTAGAACTTGAACACATCATTGTAGCCTACAGATGAGGTGTTAAACAGGTCGAGCTTCGAGAAGTCAATCTTGATGGCGTTGCCCTCGGTAGCGGGAACAAAGGTAATTTGTCCCTCAAAGCCCTGAGTGATATTGCCGTCCTTACCACCATCGTCATAGAAGTTGTAAGGCACATCGCCCACAGTGATGACTTGTGGAGTAGTGGAGATGAGCGCAATAGCGGGCTTGGCAACTGCTACAGGAGTACCAGCGGTGAACGGTGTAACGCCGTCAGGCTGTCCTGCTGTGGCAATCTTGGTGATGTCGATGGCAGCCTTGGCGCCTGGAACGGCATAGCCCAAAAACTCTCCGGCAATCGAGAACTGGTTAGTGCCCTCGGTCAACGGTTGGTTGAGACTGAAGGTGTAGCCGTCACCATCGGCAGCCACTGTGGCCTCGATGGCGGTAGCACCCTTAAACGAAGGCTGTGATCCGGCATAGAGCCTAAGCTGCGAGGGATCGATAGCGTCCTCGTTGGTAGTAGCCTTGAAGGAGATGCTAGTCACCTCATCGGCATTCATCACGCCAGTAGCTGTAACTTCGGCTGTCGCGAAGTTGACTGCTTCGGTGGCAGTGGTGGTAGCATCCACGTTGTCGTAGTTGCTTGCCGCACCAGTCACAGTCATGTCCTCAAGGGTAATACATTTCACCGTTGCCTTCCAACCGTCAATTGCTTTGGCATAACGGTAAAGGTAACCCACCGAGATGATGCCTGAGGCATCGGTGGCGGTGTAGGTCAGATTCTCATAGGTGCCGTCAAGCTTCTCGAGCACGTTGCCAGAGGGCAATGTAGACGAAGCTGTGACACCACTTGTTGTGGTAGCATAGCCAAACGTCCCGTTGGGGTCGGGGTCGCCAGCATACACGTTCACGTAAGCAGGCCAGCTAGTGCCGTCGTTGCGCACGTCAAGTCTCTGGAAGGTGAGCTGGATAGCCATACCTTCGGCGGGCTTGAACACCGTGAGCGACTGCGAGTTGTTGCTGCTCGATGACGAAATGCCCTGGTAACCATTCATGTCGTAGAAGGTAATCACCTCATCGGCGGCAACTTCTATGGTCTGCTTGCCAAATTGCAGCTGATTGACCACACGGTCGGCACGTGCAGGCAGTGCCATTGCCGCAGCGATCATTATCAGCGCAAAAATTTTGGAAAGTAAACTTAGTTGCTTCATTGTTAATAAATTATGTTAGTTAAACGTCATTTACCCTTGTTATGCTCTTGGGAAAACGACGAAACACAATGAAGCGACAGCATCAAGCAATAAGACGCATTTTTAGCCAGCAATGGCTACAAACACAACAAAGCTTTACCTTTACAATCGGGTATAGCAATAGAAAACCAGCCTTGTGTTCCTGCCCTAATTCCACGAGAGCACGAATTATTTAACAACAATGCGGCAGGTCTTCTGGCTCATTCCCATCGCTCGCCTTGGGGCCTTCCCACCAGCAAAATGCTGGCAGTGACCGAAAATTCAGAAAATTCGGCAAGCGACAATGTTGGGGGAAAATACAGCAGCGGGTTCTGCCCAGGATTCTCACCTGTGTTCCCTTTTCAGCCACCAGTGGAGCGAGTGCTCATAGTGGCCACCACATTATCACACCGCAAAGATACAAATACATTTTCACATCACCAAAACAAATCCCAAATTTCGTGTCTAATATCATTAATTATCTGGTTTTTATCTGCTGTTATCTGCTTTTCATCAAAAAAATCAACAACTTATTATTGGCAACTGAAAACTAATTACTTTGCAACAATTCAAATAACTACAAAAGAAAAAATATTAAACAATAGCCTCAATAAGTTCAACAACTCATTGAAATTCGACACCTAACCCAAAGCTATAAAATTAAAATTTTAGCGCTACAGCGCAACCCGAGCCTCATAGTTGTAACTTTATGCGTAAGCAGGCTTTGTGACCACGAAGTGGCAGCTATTTGAGATTATCCCAGCATAGTTGTTTTTCATCTCGAAAAGTTACACCTCGCGGTGTCAAAAAGCCGCGCAAGCGCGGATTTTTTTAAATATTTTAAGCGTGGAACGCGCCCTCCGAGCATCAAGGTTAGCAGCACAACTGGTCGATAACACTGTCGAAGAGCGATATCTTATTCGCTTGAGTATCATTGATTAACAGGTGGGCAAAATCCTTACTTTTCTTATTTAAGTCTATAGTTTCCAGCACTTTGTAAAGTGCTTTCCTTAGAGACTCAGGGCTATCTATTCCACACTTCTTTTTCAAGAAATCATAGTTGGGCCTGGTAAATGCCGACAGGAACATCAAGTCATAGAAATCACGCCCCTTTCCACGACTAATCAGTGCCGATATTTTCATTGAGCAGATAATGTCGAGCGGTGCACAACGTATCAAAAAGGTGTATCCAAACTTGTTGATCGTCGCAATGTGTGGAACATAATCAACACCTTGGTCTTGTGCTTCAATTTTCAGGAGCAGTCTTTCGTCTTTATGCCCCGATAGGTTAAGCTCAAAAAGTAGCTCAGGAAAGTAGATATTTCGACGGAAAGCCGTCAGTTTGGCATTCGCCTTATCTCGTGCCACAGCGTTAATGCCATTACGTTGCAACTGTTGAATGACACTGTCGGTCATCTCCATGAATTCATCTTGGCTCAGTTGTTTGCAGTCAAAGTCTAAATCCTCTGAAAAACGATTAATGCCATAAATGTGGCGCAAACAAGTACCACCTATAAATGTGAGTTTGGTCGAGAATTTTGATGTGGACAAATAATCAAGAATCATCACTTGAAGATATTCCTTAAGCATCAGTTTCTCAAAACGGCTGTTTTCGACTATATAGGAAGGATAAAAGTTGTGTATGTACTGTAAGTCAATCATTGCGGTAAACTTTAATTATATTGTCGAATCGCTTGTTTAGCGACTTGTTATTAAAAATCTTCAAAAATTCCATGGTCTTCAGCCAGTCAAAATCCTCACTCATATAATCTTCGTCAAGGCGCAGTTCAATCATGTCGTCAACACTCTTGATACTTGGATTGAGATAGAGCAAGTCGAGCAATGCCTTTTCGGGTGTCGCTATGAAAAACGATCTCTGGCTTGAGCCATTGACAGGCATGTAACCCCAAAAAAGTTCAAATTTCAGGTGCTTATAGACAAATGTGCCAAATTCATTTGTAAAAGAACAAGTTTTCAAAGTTGTTGCACAAGTCGTCTGAGCCACAAATTCTGGTATCATTCCATAATAAGCCAATGCCGAATAACCGGTTATGTAGCTTGGACGACACATCACGCAAGAGGCTATGAAGTTAGAATTTGGACTCTTTATCCATTCCTTGAATGCATATACGCCATTGCGCAGTTGCACTATGTATCCTTTTGCCACCCAACGTGTTAACGATGTGCGATTGAACGATGGATCCAACAATTTAACTTGATTGATATCAATACAACCAAATGCCGAAAAGGTTCTATAGAAATCTAAATATCGCATAGTTTATTTCTAAAACGATGCAAATTTACAACATTTTAGAAATAAAATGCAATTTTTTTGGTAATTTTTTCTGTCGTTTCAGCTCATTTCAATCATTACCGCCTAAGCGCGAAAATTTTAACGCCCTTGGGCGCAATATCAATTTTAGCCGCAGTGCTTCTAATTTCCTCGCTTGCGCGGCAAACATTCATGACGAGCATGCGAAGTTTTTGAGTCTCTTTCTGTCATATTGACAGCCTATTTAGGCTAATTACTGTAATTATGGCACATAATACGTCATTTTGTCGGGAAATATTATTATTAGTGTGGTGGCACTGGGTTTGCAAACTATCAAAGTGAGCTCGCGAGGGAGTTTGCTAAACGCAGACAACGTAACAACACGAGCCAGAGACACTACTAGACATCATTATTAACAACTTTAAAATATAGGAGATTAAAATTATGTTACTTGCACGTAGAAATTCAAACTGGTTACCCGATGTTTTCAACGACTTCTTCGACACCGACTTCATGCCCAAGGCATGCACCACAGCACCAGCCATCAACGTTATTGAGAAGAAGGACGAGTATGATGTAGAGCTTGCTGCTCCAGGCATGACCAAGGACGACTTCAAGGTAAGCCTTGACGAGGATCGCAACCTGGTAGTGGAGCTTGACAAGAAGGTTGAGAAGTGCGAGGAGAACAAAGACTGCGGTCACTACCTGCGCCGCGAGTTCTCTTACACCAAGTTCCACCAGACATTGCTGCTGCCCGACGACGTGAACCGCGACACTATCAGCGCCACTGTTGAGAACGGCGTACTCAAGGTTGTGCTCCCAAAAATCAACCCTCAGGACATGAAGAAGGAGCGCACTATGATTGAGATTCAGTAAAGCAAACTAAGGAGTCATAAGGAACAAAAGGAATAAAACTTCCTACTTAAAGAATTGGCTCACCAGCATATTTAGATTTAGTTATTAGTTTTTTGGTTATTTGGTTAATTAATTTTTGATTTATCCCAAAACCGCCCTTGACTGGTTTGACGTGAGAGACATCGACCATTTTGAGGGCGGCTTTTTGTTCAATTAAGCTTAGTTTCCGTGGCTTTTTTATGTTTGTTTTGCAAGTTTGCCGAAAAATGTATAATTTTGTGGTCTTAAAACTAAAAACACAAAAACCACATTATAATGAAAAAGATAATCAAGAGAACACTATTGATACTGTTATTGCTGTTTACCTGCTTGGCAGTAGCAATGTCGCTCACCAATCCAACAAGCAACGATCACCTGAACGTTGTTGCCGACTATCTCAACAAGTTTGACATGTCGCAAATCGACCTCAACGAGGAGGAACAAGCTCAATACACTGCCTACATGAGCAGTGGTGCAAACGCCAACTTAATGGACAAGGTAGTAAAACCCATGTTCCGCGTTCAAGATTATGGCTTGTGGTCGGTGGGTAAAATCAATGAGAAAAATGTCACTTTGGGAATGTTCAACAAAGTGACGATTATTGACGAAGAAGAAATTCCAAGGTCACTTCTTGACCGTGGCAAAGTGATAGGCAACAAGTAGTATGCCACTCCTTTGAGTCCAAAGTCACGTTCAACAAACAAAGATGAGCAAGGCTTTTAGTAACAAGGCAATGCTAGCTTCAGCGCTGGCATTGCTATGTCTTATTACGCCCGCATGCCTGCGCGACCCCGACAATGGAGGGAAAGTGCGCGACGACCTACCACTGCAGCTGTTGCGTGACGGGGACCTGCTATTCCGCTGCGGCACCAGCACCGAGAGCCAAGCAGTGCTCGACGCCGACAAAAACCAAGGAGTGTATTCCCACATAGGCATTGCCATCAACGACGGAGGCACCTGGAAAGTAGTGCATGCCGTTCCCGGTGAGAACCACGATGGTGTAGACCATATAAAAGTAGAACCAGTGGACTCATTCTTCCTCACTACGCGTGCGGTGCAAGGAGCCGCCATGCGATTGAAGGGCTGCGACACAGCCAACTCACGCAAAGCCGCACAATGGGCATTATCGAAATGTGGAGTGGAATTTGATGACCGTTACGACTGGAACGACAGCACAAGCCTCTATTGTACTGAGCTTGTGCAGCGTGCTTATGAATCAGTGGGCGTGAATCTACGTGGCAACCGCATCACACATCTGTCGCTGCCGTTCTTCAAAGGCGACATCGTTTTTCCCAGCGACATCCAGCGCAACGACTCGCTGAAAACAATTTTTAAATTCTAAAAACACAAAGATATGTTGAGAGTGCCAAGAATATTGACCTTCTTGGCACTCTCAATACATAGTGTCATGAATTCTCCACCTTCTAAAATGACGAAGGCGGCAATGGCTCCTATTTCATAATCAGGCGAAATGACATATCTTCGGAAGCACCTCCATTCATCTCGACATCGTTGAAATCACGCTTTGTAACTGTGCATCGGGCAGCGCCCTGAGTGCAACTGCCTCCACGGCGAGTGAGACCATATGCACTTGATGCTGATGAGCCTGTTGGGTCGACTTCTCCCTCGGTCACCCAAGAGTAATCCATCGAGAAATTATCGGTGGTTGCCTCAAAAGCATTTCCGCTCATATCGTAAAGCCCGAGTTCGTTAGGAACTTTAAGCTTAACATCATGCACTACAAAATCGCTGTTTTGCGAGTACCAAGCCACGTCGTTGATGTTGTTGCTGCCGGCATATGTATACCCTTCGCTCTTAACACCACCACGAGCGGCCCATTCCCATTGAGCCTCGGTGGGAAGCATGAAGTTCTTACCGGCAGCCAAAGCGCCATTGGCATGCAAGTAATCATTGAGTGCATCAACAAATTGCAGAATCTCGCTGTACCATTGTCCGTTGCATGGTTTCTGGTCTCCCACTTCGGCAAAATAAGCATAGTCGGGGTACAGTGCCTTCCAAAGCGCCTGTGTACACTCGGTCTCGGCCATATAGAAATCGGTGAGCGTCACACTGTGTGCAGGACTCTCGGAAGCGTTATTGTCATTTCCCATAACGAAAGTACCACCTTTCACATAAATCATGCGGAAGGTAACTCCATTGACAGAAAAATCAATGTATTCGGGTGCTGGCTGGCTGCCATTGAGCAATATATTGTAGACCATAGTAATATCGGCACCAGTAATGTGGCCATCGCCGTCTACATCGCTAGTGGAAAGGAATGTGTCATCGCTGTTGAGCAGATAGTTGTAAAGCACTGTCACGTCGGTGCTAGTCACAGCTCCGTCATTGTTGACATCGCCAGTGACACCAGCATAGGCCGCAGTAGTTACTCCAAATGCTGCCAGTATAAATAGAATAAAAGTCTTCATATTTAACGAACGATAAACTTGCGGCCGTTTTTGATATAAATGCCAGCTGGCAGAGTTCCGTGCATGGGGCGTCCCATGATGTCATATACAGCACCCTCATTATCATTGTTGTCAATCTTGAGATTGGTTACAGCAGTGGGTGTCTCTATGCTAGTGAGATAAATCTGATAGACTAAGCCGTTCCAAGAGAAAATACCAGTGATGTTGCGTATCTCTCCGTTCTCAGGAATCTCGGTGCCCAATGGGAGATAGCCCAGCATATCGTTGACGCGCACCTGCTCACCATCGGCTTCGGCCACATAGAAACGACCATTCTTGCTGATAGCCACATCATTAAGGGCTATAAGCCTTGAGAAGTTGGCATCATTTAGAAGTTCAGACATAGTAAATAGTGTTGGCTGCAATTCATTGCCACTAGTCTTAGTGTAAGTGTCGGTGCTTGTTAGGGCATCATTAGTTGCCTGCGGACGTTCGCGTCCAGCTACATCGTCATCGGGATCTTCGTCATAGTAGAACTGTCCACGTTTCACATAGATAAAACCATTAAGGATGTCGCCACGTTCCAAACCAAGATTAAGTACGTCAAACTCCACAGCACCTGTAGCGTCCTCTACATAGGCAGTGCTCCAGTCTACGCCATTAACCTGAGCATTGTTCAACGCAAGTTTGGCGAGAGTACCCACTTCCAGAGCATTGAACTCGGCAATAGAGCCCACTTCAACATAGGTTGCTGCATCGGGAGTGTAGGTTTCATCATTAGCCTCGTCGGTCACAACCGTCATCTTGAGCAACAGCGACTGTGTGCTCCATTCGTTGGCTGCGTTCTCGTTGTCGAACGTAATGGCTGTTGAATTACCACTCCAAACATAGTTGGTGGCATCAAGTTCTCCGTTACCTTCTTGTGCTTCAAGGAAGAACTTATAGTTCTGCACTTCAAATGTGATGCCAGTGATGGCACGACCTTCATCGGCTGTGATGGTGATTTTGCCACCAACCTGCAGATAGGTGACACCTGCATTAGTGCGCCACATGCGATTTGTCTTTGCCCCATCAACTGCAGTCAAGACCACATCTCCTTGACGAAGTTCTTGCCCACTAATTACCCCCTTTGTTGGGTCTTCCCAATCGGCTGGAGTTGCCACCTCAAGGTTGAGGTTGTTGTTGGCAAAGTCATACACATTCTCTTGAGTTGCTGCATTGGCGGTAAGTTGCCATGCGCACAATAGCGCTAATGCGCCAAATTTAGTAATGATGTTCATAGTGTAAAATTTTGAATTATTGAATTATTGAACTTTTAATTTATTTCGATAAAGAAGGCTTCTGCTTGGGTAGGAAATCATTAGTGGAATTGTTTGTATCAACAAGTATTCCGCTTGTATCACGTTTCCTTATTACCGATGTTCCATATCTTGATTTGTCACTTGACGTCTCGGCGCAATAAGTCCATCCCGAGTCGAGCGAAGCCGAAGCCACATTCCATGCCCATTCATTCTTGATTGCAAGGTTCACCCAGTCGATGACCCATGAATTAGGGATATAATATCCGTCGCCATTGCTCTCATAAGTGCCCCAGGCAGCATTAACGAGATAGGTGTAATTATAGTAATTGTCGGCAATAAAAGTGTCATAGTCGGAATGCATGCGAACCAGTCCATAAGATTTTGACCCCTTGTTATTAAGCATGGTATAACTCCACAAGTCGCTGTACCACTTTGTGAGATTGACGGCGCTAGGATTGTCCTCGTCGATGAATTCGGTGTTTGGGCTCACGTCATAGAACTCAAACTGGGCTGCGCTCAGATCGATAGAGTTTGGATTAATTAAAGTATGGTCCTTGGCATTAAGGGCTACGACAAGTGACTGTCCCGCTTCGACAGGAACACTAGTGCCGTTGCCAGGGATAAGATACAACCAACTCACTGTCACTGCGTCCTTCATCAAGTTTGGGGTGAGTTCCCACTGCATGTCGCTCTGGAACTTCGACTCAACGATTGCCAGACCGTCGGCATAGATGAGATGGTCACTGTTGTTGGTGATAATGAGGTATTGGTCGTCGGTATAGGGCCGTTGCGTGCCACTAAAAGTGCTGGATGTGAAAAAGATTTCCTCAATCACCATTCCAGCCTCGGCGTTATAGTTGTTAAATAGCAGAGAGACCATTGAACTTGACGAGTTGGCGTTTGCGACCTCCACTCCCTGCGCTTCGGCCTTCATAGTGGTTGTGGTGGTGCCCCCCCCTATGCTATAACTAATGTCGCCATTTGCAGTGATGTTATATCTACCCTCGGGCACAACAACAGTCGCCATATAGTTGTTGCCTTCAAGCTTGAATTCACTCACGCTATAGGTTGCCATAGTCTCTATATTGGTGAGAATGACTTCGGCATTAACGAGAGAAGCATTATCAAGATTTATGGGCAGTTGCAGATATATGCGCAGTGGCGCGTCGACAGCCACTTCGTCTTTGTTGCACGATGTGAGTGTCAATGCAACTGCCATTACAAATAATAGATAGAACTTATTCATAGTCATTAAATGTTTACTCCTAATGAGAATAATAAATTGTTTTGATGCTCATGAGTCGAGCTGATAGTGATACCATATTGAACCTCGCCAAAAATTGAGTAGCGAGTGTTGCCAATGTGATAATCGGCACGAAGGCGAGCTCCTGCGTGAGTGAAATTTGACTTCAACACATTGAAATTGTGCTCTAACATGCGGGTGAAATGTGGCTCCATCGTGGCAAGTGGCAGCAAGAGATAGTTATTGGTACAGCCGTGATAAGAGCCGTCGACCTGGGTGGTCAAGGTCCAGGACTTGGATGGATGCAGCATCAGTTGACCCATGACTTCTCCAAAAGCATGACCATATTTCATAGTGCGACGTGGATGGACGAAGTGTTGACGGTTGCCTGAATATCCGCCCCTCACCTTCACGACCCATGACGTGGTGCCCTGGTTTCCAACCATCGCCGTAACCGAGGTGTTGATGATGTAGTTCTTGTACATTGTCAAGTGAGCTATCACGGGATAGATTTGTGACGATGAAGTGCCAGCGATGTGCTGGTCGCTTGAACGGCGGTTGAACTGGTAGTCGCCCCACATGGCATAGTCAATGTCGCCCTTTCTCTCCCAGCCCAGTCGCAACCCCACCTCCTTGTTGTAGAGAGTGGTAAGTGGTAGCGAGTTGAGCAGTCGTGCCACACGCTGCCAACTGTGTTGAGATGCCCATGCATTGGCTATAACACCATTGCCATAGTGTGGGGCAAGCCCCAGCTGAAGCTTTATGCCTCCACCCTTAAAGATGAGGTCATTGATGTCGCCCGAGAACCGAGTATAGACCTCACCCAAACCCATAAGCTGATATTCAGGCACACTGCCCAGTGGTTTGTAGAAATCTACGCTGTTGGTCTGGCGATAGATGTTACCTTGCATGCCAAAATCTAGAGTGTAATGACTGATGTCGTAGCCCACACCAGCACGAAGCGTGAGGTCGCTCACGATGCTTCGTGTGCGAGGGTCTACTTTGCGGTACTCTTGTTCGGCTCTAAATAGCATCTCGCCTCCCACGTGCCAGCTGTTGATGTGAGTGCCGTAACCTCCCTCAAACGCATAGCATTCCATGCGCGTGCTACCGCCAACTGTGTCGCCTAAAACATCAGGCTCAAGTAAGTCGTAGTCGGCCACAGAGTTCCATTTGATGTCATATTTTTTGCCAGTGGTATAAGAAGCTTTTCCCCACACTGCCGTGTTTTCGCTAAGTCTGACATATGAGTCGGCTTTCATAGCAGCCGTGAAATGCCCAGTGCCCTTTTGCAAGACGAATGGCTCGCTCATTTTTTGCCAGTCGGCAGTGAGATGGAAGTTGGTGAGAGAGTATTGATAAGCGGTTTCCATCATCGCAGGGTTGGTCCTGGAGATGACACTGAGCTCGTTAAAGAGCGACAGATGTTCCACAAGAGCCTCATGTTTAGTGGATGTGGAGTCGGTTACTTGAGCCGTTGCGCTTAAGTGCCATGCGAGTAGCAGCAATAATAGTATTCTGTTTCTCATAATCATCAATCCATTAAAATCATTTCGAGCGAAACGACATTGTCGTCAAGCCCAACTAATGATACATAATCGCTCAAAGCACGAAACTGGCTGGTGTGGGCTATGCTGTCGCTGTCGACATATCGCACAACGCCCTCCACATGAATAGAGTAAGCGCCACGAAACAAGTTCTCTATATCAATTGTGCCTCTTGTTTCGCCCGCCTGTGTTACTGTGTTGCGGCTGTTGAGGTCTACCATTTTGACTGAATATTGAATTGTCTCTATCTTTCCATCGATGGGGAGAGTGAGAGCTATGTGGGCGGTTGTAGTGTAGTCATTGTAGTCCTTGTGGCATGAAGTCACGCTCAACGACAACAAGGCACACATAATCATATATAATAATGTCGTTCTCATAACTTAATATTCATTTCTAAACCAAAATAGGGTGTCGCATGGCGGCGAATCGTCACACCGTCACGCTCATAGCTTGGTGTATAATCCCAAATCTTATTGCAGAACATGGCGATGTGAAAGTGGTCATTAAAGAATTTCTTTGTCACCTTGAAGTTCACATTCATTGAGAATGGCACTTTGAACAAGTCGTACATTGACTCGGTGTTATTGCGCACGAGATAGCGCAAGTAAACGTCCTCGGCAAGCGCGGGATTCCAGTCGTGAATGTTTCCGTCAATGTCCATATACTGGTCAGGATAGTTGCTGATGGGCTCGCGCTGATTGGAGGTAAACCACAGGCATTGTACCGAGATAGAGAATCCTAATTTAAGTCGTGGCACATCGGTGTCGAAGGTAAAATTGGTATTTACCATCTCGTCGGTGTAACCTTCGATATCCTTATATATGCCCACAAAAGTAATTTGCTTGTCTCCAATCACTTGCGAAGGACGTTCCATAAGCGACACCGAGTTGCGGTGCACAGTCTTAAACCAAGCCCCGTTGATGGTGAGACGAGTGTGCAACTTCTCTATGCGCCTTGAGGCAAAAGTGTATTCGATGCCTTCCTTCTTGGTTTGGCTGCCATTAGAGTAGCGAGAATGAGCCACCAGCTCCTGGGTCATTTCATATGGAACACCATCCAGTGAAGGTGGTGCGTTAAGGGTGTTGCCGTCGATACCTGATGTGTCATAGAGTTTGTAATCATAGGGAGCATAGATTGCCGTGGAGCGAAATCCCGATGTCATATTCTCGCGGAAATAGGTTACCGAAAGGCGGTTGCCAGCAATATTGATGTCGCTACCAATCTCCCACTTGAAGTTTTGTGCAGCGCGCAGGTCATAATTGGTAGGATTGATGACATAGGTCATTATATTGATGCGTTTGTAGGCCTCGTTGGGGTGATAATAATTAAACTGCACAAGGTCAATATAGTTGAGTTCGGGATACAAGTGTTCGATAGTGGGCATCTTAGTGTGCATGCCCAGTCCTCCCGAGAGTCGCACAAATCCAACATTGTCGCCCACGTTGAATTGTGGGAAAGTCCACCCAATGTTCACGCGAGGATCCCAATAAAACTTGTTGTGTAATGAGTAAGCCTTTGACAAGTTCATCAAGTGAGCGCCTCTGATTCCAGCCACCACTTCAAGGGTGCTGCCGCCAAGAGAAGTCTTCAGCGTTTCCTCGGCATAGACCGAGAGGTTGTGCATAGCCGGTATCGTTGAAATGTCGCGTGGACGGCCACTCATGCCAGGATAGAGCGGGAGTGTGACATCAAAAATTTGTCCCTTGCCATAGTTCTTGTCTACATTCCAGTCGGCGCCAATCATCAGAGAGTTGGAGACTCGCTGTGAGGGAATTTGAAGCTTAACATTCACTTTCATGAAAAGATTGAATGGTTTGCCGTCAACCTTATGATTCGCAGTGTAGCTGTAGGGCAATATCACGGCGTCGCTCTCTCCTTGGGTAAGTGAAGTGGCAGCAATGGTCGCTCGGCGCAACTGTATAAATTTCTCACGAGTGATATTGTCGTTATCGAGCGATGTTGAGATGGTGGCATTAAACATCTTAAACCATGACTCATTCTCCACAGACTTTAGGCTTAACGAAGTCATCAACGCCCAGCGGTTGTAAGAAGATTTATAGGTGTCGATTGCACCTTCGTTGAGGTCGGGGTCGGTCTTATCGTTATCAAACGAGCCAGTGTAGTCAACATTGGTCGACAGTGAGGTGTTGAGACGCACGCCACTCCATGATTTGTGAATGCGCGCCGAAACTGTAACGCGCTTGTAGTTTTCGAGCGTGTTGCGTGGGTCGTTGCGAGAGTCGAGATAGTCGGCATTGAGATTCAGAGTCAACTTGTTAGGCTCCCACTCAAATCCTTTGCCCACAAAAAATAGATAGCTACCCATGTCGGCTTTCAGGCGAGCGGTGAGTGGGCTGTTGCCTCGCTTGCGCTCTATTTTCACCACTCCGCTTGTGAGGTCGCCATATTCCACCGAGGGAATACCACGCACGATTTCAATCCTCTCAATGTCGTCGGTGGAAATGCTACGCATGTCAACACCTTGATTGGTGAAGTCACGTTTCATTGCTTGCGCGTCGGTAGATCCACTCACATATTGCAGGTTGGCATTGCTCGAGATTGGAGCACCGTCCATAAGAAAGCTAGTGCCGAGCGATGATGTGGCATAGTTGGCACCGCCTCCGCCTGCCTCTCGCAAACTAATAGTGTTTGGACTGCCCAACTGAGGGTCTTTCGCTCTGCCGCCAGGAATCAGCTCCATCATGTCACCAAAACTCGACGGCTGCAGGTGATCCATTGCTTGTCGACCTATTACCGACGAGGTGCTCAGTTTTTGCGACTCTTGAGCCGTGACAACAACCTCGTTGAGTGTTGTAGTGTGGCTCTCGAGGTAATAAGTGCCACTGTGCGCTTCTTCAACAAGTGGCTTGTAACCTATATAAGTAATTTCAAGTTTCTGCCCTTTTTCTATTGTTAAATTAAACAATCCGTCAATATTGGTAACCGCGGCAATAGTTTTGCTGCCCTCAATTGTGATTGTGGCACCTATCAGAGGCTCTTGAGTTGCTCTGTCTTTAACCGCTCCTTCAATCTTTATTTGGGCTTTGAGTGAGAAAGTGGTTATAAAAAATAGAAATAATATTATTGGTATTTTATTCATATTATACTATATTAATGACTGCAAAATTACTATAGTGTTTTTTGTGGGACAATAACAACTTTTTGTGATTTTCACTTGTCAAAAACACTACTATTTGGTATGCTGAAAATTGTTATAAGTGATGTACACGTATGGTACACGTATGGTCTTTTAAACTTATTTAAAGATTAAAATTTCAGTTTTAATTTGCTGTGTGAGTTTTATTGTGTAATTTTGTGGTTCAAATGTTTTGAGAAAGAAATTTAATTATATAAAAACAAAAAATTATTGTTATGGCTTTTTTGACTAATGACAAATTGACAATCGTCGGCGCTGCCGGTATGATTGGTTCAAACATGGTTCAGACTGCCCTTATGATGGGTTTGACTGACGACATTTGCCTTTATGATGTATTCTCTCCTGAAGGAGTAGCTGAGGAGATGCGCCAAAGCGGTTTTGGCGACGTGAAAATCACCGCCACCACTGACCCTAAAGAGGCGTTCACCAATGCAAAATACATCATCTCGAGCGGTGGTGCACCACGCAAGGCTGGCATGACTCGCGAAGACTTGCTCAAAGGCAACTGTGAGATTGCACGCGAACTGGGTGAAAACATCAAGAAATATTGCCCCGACTGCAAGCATGTGGTTATCATCTTCAACCCTGCTGACCTTACTGGTCTTGTAACTCTGCTTTACAGCGGTCTGAAGCCCAATCAGGTTACTACACTCGCTGGCCTTGACAGCACACGCCTCCAGAGCGCTCTCGCCAAGAAGTTCAATGTTATGCAGAGCGAAGTTACAGGCTGCGCCACTTATGGTGGCCACGGCGAGCAAATGGCAGTGTTTGGATCACATGTTAAGATTGACGGCAAGCCATTGACCGACATTATAGGCACTCCTGAGTTCCCAGCCGAAGAGTGGGAGCAGATGAAACTTGATGTCACCAAGGGTGGCGCCAAGATTATCGAACTTCGCGGCCGTAGCTCATTCCAAAGCCCTGCCTACCTCTCGGTAGAGATGATTCGTTCGGTCATGGGCGGCGAACCATTCCGTTGGCCTGCCGGCACCTATGTTAAGAACGGCAAGTACAACAACATCATGATGGCAATGGACACCACTCTCGACGAGAACGGATGTTCATTCAAGGTTCCAGAAGGAACTCCCTTTGAGAACGCACAACTCGACGCCAGCTATGAGCACCTGTGCCACATGCGCGACGAACTTGTGATTCTCGGCATCGTTCCTCCCATCAGCGAGTGGAACAAAATCAACCCCAACTTGTAATTAGATTGATTAGTTATCATAAGGCTGCAAAAAGTTTACCAATGCATTTGCAGCCTTTTTATTTATTATCATGCTTATGAAAAATCTGAAACTGTTTGTTGTTGCAGCCCTTTTGTTTGGTGGCTGCATTAGTGCGTTGGCACAAGACCCTGAGCCATACATAAGCTTAGACAAGATGCCTAACATCATCAACTGCCTGCCAGCTCCTCCCGACACATCAAGCGAGATGTTCCAACACGACAAGAATCGCTTCTTCTGGGGCAAGCAGCAGCGTCTCAACCCTGAGCGCGCCGCTATGGCCAGGCGAGATGCCAGATGGGGCTACAACTATATCCTTGACATCTTCAGCGAGCCATTTGGAATGCACATCTCTGAGGAAGAGACTCCTGAGATTTGGGAGCTCATGTTGAGAGGCATAAACACTATTACACAGATTCGTGTTGCGCCTAAAAAGCATTATATGCGGCAACGCCCGTTCATGTATTACCATGAGCACCTCTTTACCAATGGCGCCGAGGAGAGTGATGCCGACCTAGCAACCGATGGCTCTTATCCCTCGGGACACACAGCCACAGCATGGGCAACGGCTTTGATTCTGGCTGAGCTCAATCCAGAAAACGCCGATGCCATCTTTGCACGTGCCTATAAGTACAGCGAGAGCCGCGTGATTGTGGGCGCTCACTGGCAGAGCGACATCGAAGCCGGACGACTGGTGGCGGCCATAGGCTACTCACAAGTTCACAATAGCCCTGAATTCTGTGAGCAGATGGCACGCGCCAAGGCAGAATTAAACCGTTTGAGAGGTTCTCAAGTTGCTACCGACGACAAAAGTGGATTTGTGCACATCACCGACGTGGTGCCCGATGCCATCCTCGAGATTCGCTACTTTGGTACCTACAATTTTGTGGGTGAGCGCATGGACGGATATCTTGCCCCCACAGCGATGCTCACTCGTGAGGCCGCTGCCGCCCTTAAGGCCGTGAGCGACGACGTGAAGGCGCAAGGCTATCGCCTCAAGATTTTTGATGCCTATCGCCCTCAATGTGCTGTAGACCATTTCATGCGTTGGGCGCAAGACCTTGATGACACTCGAATGAAGCAGTATTTCTATCCAGACCTCAACAAAGACGTGCTCATCCCCGACTATATAGCTCGCAAGAGCGGACACACTCGCGGCTCAACGGTCGACCTTACCCTCTTTGACATGAATACTGAGAAGGAGGTTGACATGGGAGGCACCTTCGACTGGTTTGGCGTGGAGAGCCACCCCGACTTCTGTGGCAATCCCGACACTGGCAAGTTCACTGGCGGTAAGTCGCCTCAGGGACGCAAAATCACTGCCCAGCAGTTCAAGAACCGCATGATTCTGCGCAACGCCATGATGCGTCACGGCTTCAAGCCTCTCGACACTGAGTGGTGGCACTTCACCCTCAAAAACGAGCCATATCCTAGCACCTACTTCACTTTCCCACTGAAGTAAATGTTGCGCACAGCACATGCCGTGCGATATGGGGAGATTAGTGCGGTTTCACAACCGTCTATCTCATATTGATAAAAAGAGACAAAGGAATCACAACCTTTGTCTCTTGTTTTTGTGTTATGTTAGATTGATGCCTCAAAAGAAGCGGGCAAGTGTGTCGATGTTCTCGATAGGAGTTGCCCAGCTGGTGGCGAAGCGGGTGATGAAACGCCCGTCGGGGAGTTTGTCCCAAACCTCAAACGACACTATCCCGTCGAGTGAATCCATCTGCTCCTGGGTGAGGATAGGGAACTGCTGATTGGTGGGTGAGTCGATATAGAATTCAATACCTTTGCTTTCGAACATGCGTTTGAGTTCCATCGCCATGTCGATGGCGTGGCCTGCGATGTTTAGGTAGAGATTGTTGGTAAACAAGGTGTCGAACTGGATTCCAAGCAGTCTGCCCTTGGCGAGCAGAGCGCCATGTTGCTTTATGATGGTGAAGAACTGGCGTGGAGCGTTGCCTTTTGGAAAGACTACTGCCTCGCCGCACAGGGTTCCCACCTTGGTGCCGCCAATGTAGAACACGTCGCATAACTGTGCCAGAGACTTCAGGTCGACATCGGCAGCAGGGCTGGCCAAGCCATAACCCAGGCGTGCCCCATCGATGAAAAGCGGTATCTCGCGCTCCTCGCAAATCGACTTGATGGCCTTTAGTTCGTCATGGCTGTAGATTGTGCCATACTCCGTTGGAAACGAGAGATATACCATGCCAGGATATACCATGTGAGGCCACGTTGGGTCACCATGGAAATGCTCGAGATAATGCCGCAACTCGGTTGGGTCCATCTTGCCATTGTGACTGGGCAATGTAATCACCTTGTGACCGCTGAACTCTACCGCTCCACTCTCGTGCACAGCGATGTGTCCCGTCTCAACGGCGATCACGCCCTCGTAACGGCGCAGCATTGCATCGATAACGGTCGAGTTGGTCTGCGTGCCTCCCACCAGGAAGAACACGTCGGCATCGGGGCAACCGGTAGCCTGGCGAATCCTTGTGCGTGCATTCTCGCAGAATGGGTCCTCGCCATAGCCTTCAACCTGAGTCATGTTGGTCTCAATCAGCCGATTCAGTATCGCAGGGTGAGCTCCCTCTATATAGTCGCAAGTGAATGAAATCATGATAGATAAAAATATTAATTATTAAACTGTGGCAAAGATACAACTATTTTTTTCATCAAGCCTCAAAAGCTGTAAATTTTCATTAGAGTGACAAACAAATATCGGCAAAAAGCCCCATCATTCACGCTTCCATTTTTGTTTTTTTGAAAATATGTCAAAAAAGTAGCGGCAAATTGCTTGTGGAATAGAAAATTATGCGTACCTTTGCAGTCGCGTTTTCTGGGAACGAATCTGGAAAGCCTGTGATTATTAACTATTTTTACTAACATTTAAATGAGCGAAGAATTAAAAAATTCTGCTATTTCACCTCTTGAGGACTTCGATTGGGAAGCCTTTGAAAAAGGTGAGACCACAAAAAATGAGTCTTCAGAGGCTCTGGAAGCCGCCTACGACAAGTCGCTTGGCGCAATCAAGGACAAAGAAGTAACCGAAGGTACTGTTATCTCAATCAACAAGCGCGAGGTAGTAGTTAACATTGGCTACAAGTCGGACGGTATTATTCCTTATAACGAGTTCCGTTACAACCCCGACCTGAAGGTTGGCGACACTGTTGAGGTGTATGTTGAGAATCAGGAGGACAGCAAGGGTCAGCTCGTGCTTTCGCACAAGAAGGCTCGCACTGCTAAGAGTTGGGAGCGCGTTAACCAAGCGCTTGAGAATGATGAAATCATCAAGGGTTACATCAAGTGTCGCACTAAGGGCGGTATGATTGTTGACGTATTTGGCATCGAGGCTTTCTTGCCTGGCAGCCAAATCGACGTGAAGCCCATCCGCGACTACGACATGTTTGTCGACAAGACCATGGAGTTCAAGGTTGTAAAGATCAACCAGGAGTACAAGAACGTTGTTGTATCTCACAAGGCTCTCATCGAGGCCGAGCTTGAGCAGCAGCGCAAGGAAATCATCGCTAAGCTCGAGAAGGGTCAGGTACTCGAGGGTACTGTTAAGAACATCACCAGCTACGGTGTATTCATCGACCTGGGTGGCGTTGACGGACTTATCCACATCACCGACCTCTCTTGGGGTCGCGTAAACAACCCTGCCGACATCGTAGAGCCCGACCAGAAGCTCAACGTTGTTATCCTCGACTTTGACGAGGAGAAGAAGCGCATCGCTCTTGGTTTGAAGCAATTGCTCCCACATCCATGGGACAAGCTCGACCAGGATTTGAAGATTGGCGACAAGGTAAAGGGCAAGGTAGTTGTTATGACCGACTACGGAGCATTCGTAGAAATCGCTCCTGGCGTAGAGGGTCTTATCCACGTGAGCGAGATGAGCTGGTCGCAGCACCTGCGCAGCGCTCAGGATTTCCTGAAGGTTGGCGACGAGGTAGAGGCAGTTATCCTTACTCTCGACCGCGACGAGCGCAAGATGTCACTCGGCATCAAGCAGCTTAAGGAGAATCCTTGGGACAAGATCGAGGAGCGTTACCCCGTTGGCTCGAAGCACAATGCAAAGGTTCGCAACTTCACCAACTTTGGTGTATTTGTAGAGCTTGAGGAAGGCGTTGACGGGCTTATCCACATCAGCGACTTGAGCTGGACCAAGAAGATTAAGCACCCAAGTGAGTTTACTCAGATTGGTGCCGACATCGAGGTAGTAGTTCTTGAGATTGACAAGGAGAACCGTCGTCTCAGCCTTGGCCACAAGCAGCTTGAGGACAATCCTTGGGACAACTTCGAGACTATCTACACCGTGGGCAGCATCCACGAGGGCACTATCACCGAGCTTCTCGACAAGGGCGCTGTTATCAGCCTGCCTTATGGCGTTGAGGGTTTTGCAACTCCTAAGCACCTCGTTAAAGAGGATGGCACTCCCGCCAAGCAGGATGAGCAACTCCAATTCAAGGTTATTGAGTTCAACAAGGATGCTAAGCGCATTATCTTGAGCCACAGCCGCATCTTTGAGGATGAGCAGAAGGCCGAGGCTCGCAAGGCTCGCAAAGCTTCGAGCAAGCAGCAAGCCGAGGAGCAGCCAGTAAGAAGACCACATTGGGCGACCTCGATGCTCTCGCCGAGCTCAAGCAAAAACTCGAGAAAGGTGAGTAACCTTTGAAAAAGCATTTATTGCAAAAAAATGTGCCAGGTCAAATTAATGACCCGGCACTTTTTTATACCTTTATCCCAAATGGACTTTATTCCCTAAATGGGAGGACTATGCATTCTGCAATAATGAATTTAATTCGGTGTAGAGGCGGTGGAGTGGCAGGCCCATCACGTTATAGAAACTGCCGTTGATGTGACGCACACCCATGCACCCTATCCATTCCTGGATACCATAGGCACCAGCTTTGTCAAGAGGCTTATAGTTCTCAACATAATAATTTATATCCTCATCGCTCAGCTCGGCAAACTCCACATCGGTGACTGCGCTGAACGACTTAAGATTCTCGGTAGTCGCTATCGTTACTCCAGTAACCACCTTGTGAGTCTTGCCTGAGAGTTCGCGCAACATGCGACGAGCGTCATCGACATCAACGGGTTTGCCCAGCACCTCATCCCCGAGTATCACCACTGTGTCGGCAGTGATGACAAGCTCGCCAAAGTGAATCTCGGCAATATAGGCATGCGCCTTTTTACGCGAGATATACTCGGCAATCTCCATCACAGGCAGACTTGGTGGATAGCTCTCGTCAATGCTATTGAGAGTTCTCACCTGAAAATCAATGCCCAAATCGGCAAGCAACTCCCGCCTGCGTGGCGAGTTACTTGCCAGAATCACATTATATCTTTTTAATGAATCAAGTAGCATAAATTATCTTTTTTCTAGATGTTCTAGAGTTTCTAGTTTTTCTAGATTATGATTTTTGCGTCATGCATTGTGCATTATGCATTCTACCAGCCAAAGGCGTGCTCGTCGTCCATCCAAAGGCCTTGTGCCGAGAGCACCTTCTCGATAACATCGCGCGCCACGCCATGACCACCCTCCCAAGGCGAGATATAATCGGCAATCTCCTTAACCTGCCATGCTGCATCGGCAGGAGCCATTGAGATTCCCGCCTGTTGCATTGTGTGAATGTCGGGGATGTCGTCACCAACAAAGATCACCTCGCTGGAATCTAGCCCAGTATCCTCGAGCCAACGCTCAAACATTGGCAACTTGAAGGCTGCACCCATATAGACATTTTCCACTCCGAGATTGCGGTAGCGCAGCGCCACAGCTTTAGAGCGTCCGCCACTGATAATCGCGAGTTTCAAGCCTTTTTTCACTGCCAGCTGAATAGCATAGCCGTCTTTAACATTCAATAAACGGCATGGCTCACCGTCCTCGTTCATAGGGATAGTACAAGGCGACAACACGCCATCAACATCAAATGCTATACCACGAATTCCTGTTAAATCCATATTATTGTTGAGTAGTTATAATTAAATAGACAACTTATCATTAGGCAAAGTTACGAATTAATTTTATTATAAGCAAAAAATGCAGCACCCATACCAAATGAGTGCTGCATTTTATAATATATAGGTATGTTTACTTCATCACCTTGCGAGTGGTAGTAGTGCCATCGCTGTAGCGAGTAACCATGATGTTGATACCCTGCCAGGGGCGAGTGCTGGCTGCACCTGCCATGTTGTAGTAGGTCACGCTCTCCACTATGCCATTGCCGGTGAGTCTTGCAACACCTGTTATCACGCCTTCGGTCCAGTCGAAAGTGCGCTCGGCAGTGCCTTCCATAACATAGAAGTTGGCGTCGCCTTCACTCTTGAGCATTGGAGCTCCAGCAGTGGCATTAGGAGTGAAGTAAACGCGGACCACAAACTCAGCAGTGAGGTCGTTGATAACGCCAGTCTCGCTCTCGCTGGAGCGCATCTTGCGGGCGCCGAATGTGCAAGCAAGCACACCATTCTCCTTGCTAGTACCCAGAATGTCGCCAGCACCGAGCGCTACATTTTCAAGTTCCTCATACATAAACTCGCCGTTGACACCCATGCGGTAATTATAACTACTAAACTCCTCGCCGAGAATAGTTGGGTCTACCTTGCGCCAAGCACGTACCTTGTAAATCTTATACCCTGCAGGGATTGTGCTTTGGTCTACTTGCAGATAGATGTTATAGTAAGCATATTGGTCATGGTTGGCATCTTCCCAACTGTGCTCACTCATAAATGGATAATCTTCGTTTGGAGTCATTACACTCACAGCAATCTTGCCGGTTGCGGCCTGCTGAAGTGGAGCACCATAAGTGTTGTAATCGCTGCGGTCCTCATTAGGAGCGAAGGTCTCTACAACTGGAGCATAGAAGTAAGTACCGACATTAGCAACAGGATAGGGATCGGTGAATATTGCCTGTGCGGTCTGTCCTTCGGTGACCGTCACATTCTCACCAGCCACAGCGTTCATGGCAGTTGTGTAGTATGTGCCCTGGTTGCCAGCGATGCCGTTAGGAGCCACATCCTGCTCATCGCTTGGGTCACTGCTTGGCTCAATGATGTAACGGTCAGCTCCAGTAGGCCAGCGATAAGCGTCATAGCGCAAAATCTCGCTCTTGCTGCTGTACTTCACGTCGATGCCAAACTCGATTGGGCCATTGGCTGGCAGCGAGTGATATAGTATCTCGTCGTTATCATTGATTTCACTTTGACTTACTGTTCGAGTTCCTTCGGGGTCCATTACAAGCTGAGTCTTGTGTACGTAGATATCCATGGTGTTACTGTTGGCATACTTGTCACCAAAGACGAAATTCACTTGATAGGTATACTTGCTTGGATGAGCGTTGTCGGCTACTGAAGCCGAGAAGTTGTCATAGAACTTGATTCCGTCGCCATTGAATGTAACACCGTTGGCATTGTAAGTGAACGTTGCATTGAAGGATGGATTTGGTACATTTGCGCTTGCTGTGCCATTGCTGTTATATCCAAATTTGAAGAATTCTTGGTTTTGCATCGTCACTTTCATTGTTCCACTACCGTTAGCCATATTGGTCACTGTTCCCACGGCGATGGGATCGGTATATGCGCCAGTGGCGTCGGTGTAACTGCGAGTGAAAGTGAGAGTGCCTTGCTGCAGCTCCTCGCCAGTTATGTTTGAAACCACTTTACCCATAGTAACAAGGTTAGAGTACTTATTCTTCTCCTCTTGTGGGTCGAAGCGGCTGTAGTAGTCGGCAGTGAGCTTGAGGTTCAGATCCTCGCTAACGTCGATGCCAGGGATATAAACGCTCTCCTTGTTCGACATCTGAAGGCTCAGGAAGTTACCGGCATCACGTCCACGCACTACGTAAGTGATAGTCTGACCCTCATTGGGGAGTTGAGCTACACGATCGGTGTAAGTGAGACCTTGCTGTGTGTTTGCGGTAATTGTCACGGGATTGCCACTGCCGTCAACAACTGGCTGATAGGTCTCTGTGCCATTCACGTTGGTCACGCGATAAAGATTGTAAACACCATCTTCACCAGGCAAGAAGTTGAGGAGATTTGAGTTCCAAGTAAGAGTCACATCATAAGCGTTCTCGCCCTCTACTTTCACAGCCTTATCCTCGGTAATCTCGTCAAGTTTGATTACAAAGAGACCCATTTTGGGAGCATGGTCGGGATTGTAGTAAATATATTTCTGCGCCTTATATGGGTCGCGTTTGCTCACATCGGCATTGCCCTCGTGAGCCAGCATGCGGTAGTCTGGTACGAAGAACATCATGTCGCGAACATCCTGGCAGTCATCACTGGTTGATGTCTTGCCATACATGTTGAACTCATGACCAGTGCTTTCGGCTGAGAGCACGTCGATACAGTCGTGCACGACATCGAAGCTCTTCATATTCACTGCCAAAAGCTTGTAAATATCGTTGAGCGATGAGCCACCACTTGCCATAGAGGGGCTGAACTGCTCAAACATGTGGCCGAACAAATACTCCATGCTTTGGTCGTAGTACTTACCTCCATTAAAGTATGGCTGATTTTCAGCATCTTGTGCCACACTTCGAGGAGGTGTGGTAGCATTAACAGCATTGTCTTGATAGTCATTGTTGAACCAGCGCAACTGTCCTTTTCCAAGTAAGAAGAAGCGATTAAGTTTGTCGCAATCAATCTTGAACAAAGTGCCAGCATCAAGACCCTCGCCCATGCGCTTGGATTCAGTCACAACACGTACCGATTTAATAGTTGCATCTACAACGTTGCGTAATGAATTGTAATCGGTGATATTGTAGTAGTCGAAAGTGTTATTGGTGAATGTTGCCAGTCCTGATTGCTTGAGAGTAGTTGGGGTTACACCATCCTTAACTTCAACAAGCAGCAACGTGTTGCCTTCCTCATTGGGCAAGTAGGCATCTGGGGCAAAATAATTGATGTCAGGACCATCATATTTATAGGAGGCCTCTATGTATGTGAAGCGCAGATTGTTCTGGCCGTTTGGCTTTATATAAAATGTTTTAGTGGGAATATTCCACGACAAGGACAATCCATTATCAGAGAATGACAAGTCACCTGATGCAATTAAATCGGCAAACGATGGGTTTGACGTCTGTGTAATGGTAACCTCAGTACCATCATCTTTCCAATATTTAATATACTGAAGCCTACTGCCATCATTGTTGGCACCGGTGCCATAACTAGAGAGGAAAGTGAAATTCAAATTAGTAATCGTGTAACCATCATATGTCTTGAATCGTGCATCGTAACCGTATGCGGCTTGATACCAAGTTGATGAGGTTGAACCAAATCCACCACTAATGTAATCCACAATAAAACCACCCTTAGTCGCCTTTTGACCAGAGCTGGAACTTGCAACTACATTATTTCCTAAATCTGTGCCAGGTGTATAGGAAACTGTTTCGGAGGTGCCTGTGAATGGGGTGGTGATAGGACCAGCCGACTCATAAGTAACATCTACTTGCGTTAATCGCACTTGACTTGAATGCTTGAAAGTTACTTTCTTGGCTGAGCCAGTCCATGTTCCCGAAGAATATGAACCGCTACCGCCAGTGGCAGATACACTCGTAATGGAAGCATATCCAGATACAAATGTTAACTTGATACTAGTAATCAATTTGTCATCTTCGGCTTCCACTATGATGTCATCGCTTGAACCTGCATTAAAGAAATATGTTGGTGAACTTGTGGTTCCAGAATTACCATATAATTGATACATATTCAGGGTTATTCCATTCTTCCTTACCCATGAGGCCCTGGTGCGGTCGTTGCCTCGTGTAAATGAAACTGTGCCAGACGATGATTTCTTGTAGACAATACCATCCACGTTCCAACCGTAAGAGTTAAGATAACCGAGGTCGGCATTGACATCCATGCCAATTGTTCCAACAGCTGGATATGCCACTGGGTAGCTGCCAATGGCAACACCGTTGGACCATGTGCCCTCAGGGGTGTTGAGGGCGGAGTATCCGCGGGTGTAGTTGCCGGGAATAGATTTATTGCTGTAGACCTCACGCAGCATTGCGATAATCTGGTCGGGGTCGGTAGCAACCTCACCGAGGTTGCTGGTCTGCTGTGCCGATACTGGCGCATTGTAGGGCCATGCATAGCTGATACCCTCAAAGAACGCGCGGTTCTTCACCGTAGTAGGTTGTGCCAAGGCAATAAACGCCATCACGGTGATAATGAGTAAAGTAAATTGTCGTTTCATATTCATCATTCTATATTTTGTTTTAAGTAAGACAAAGCATTTGAAAAATCGTGCAAAGTTACTAAAAAGTTTTCAGTTATTAGTTACCAGCTGTCAGTTTTTTGCATAGCAAATAAAAGGTTGCCCCATTATGTAGAGTCAACAAGCAAATGCATATTTTTTGACAAAGTTAAGAAAAATGTTTGTAGAACTCTCTGACGGGCGTGCTGAATTTGAGTTTTTTTCTT
>CAJOFH010000003.1 GCA_905233845.1 uncultured Muribaculaceae bacterium
CTGCTTTTTCCCTAAGAAACCAATGCTACAATTAGAACGAGAATTTGATAACCAGCTCACACTCTTTTAATTATTTTCGTCGAACTCACGTTAAATTAAGCCGCACTCCTGGAGGGCAATTGTCAAACGGTACACGTGTGAACCGCAGTGAGCTAAAGCCAGGTGATCTTGTATTCTTCAGCGGACGCGGAGGTGGACGTGGAATAGGTCATGTGGGTATTGTAACAAAAGTTGATGACAATGGTCACGATTTTACATTCATCCACGCTTCGTGCAGCAAGGGCATCACCGAGAACCACTCAAGCAACAGCTACTATAAAGTGAGATACCGCAACGCTTGTCGTATTCTAAAAGACAATACGTCTTTTGAAACTCCAAGTATGGCAGAAGTAGATATTGAAGACAATACAGCCGAAGGAGAAACTCTTTAGTTTAGAGTTTTCATAAAGGAGGAATAATTCTTTCTTAAATCAGAATTGACCGGTGATTTTTGGGTCTTTTATGTAATAATGTGAGTGGCAGGCTATTGTTAGTCTGCCACTCTTGTATTTGGTCATTTGGAAGTATTATCTATGGGAGTATCCTTTTCGAGTCCGAAGCATTGTTTAATTGCTTTTCGTATTGCTGTTGCTTCACGCCCGTTGCTTTTGAGGATTTTGAGGACAATCTTCACGTATTCTTCTCGGCTTTTGAGACCGCAAAGTCCTGCAACACCGCTTTGTGTGAGCATAAGTTTTTGGTTGTAGACTCGTAGCACTTCGTCGTAATTTTTCTTTTGTACGTAAACGTGGAACTCGCGGCACAGCATCTCGTATATGCCACGTGGGTTGATTTCGTTAACGAGGTCAA
This sequence comes from uncultured Muribaculaceae bacterium, assembly GCA_905233845.1. Classification (GTDB taxonomy): domain Bacteria; phylum Bacteroidota; class Bacteroidia; order Bacteroidales; family Muribaculaceae; genus Sodaliphilus. Next base: position 850 of record CAJOFH010000003.1, read on the forward strand.
TCATGTGATCCTCGAGTGCACTGATGTTTCGGAATTTCATGTCGACACGCAGCTCAATGTCATGTTTCACACGATGCCGAGTGTGCATTAGTGCTTGCTGCTTTATCTCGTTGTCGAAGTTTTTCATTACTGCCTTGCTTGCGCTGTTAAAGACATCGTCCTCGTTCTTGTGTCGATGGCGTGCCACGGCACGTATCACACCTTCCAGCATCAAGATGTTCTCAATCTCGGCGACGTTAGGCACCAGGATTTTTTTCTTGCGCAGATATTCCACCTCTTTTTCGTCGCGTCGGTCGCGGTCGACGATTCCCCAACTGTCGAGATGGTGTAGGGCCTCCAATCCATTGAATGAGCGCACGCTTTCAATCACTTTGTTGCAGCTTCCAAGAGGCTTGACAGTGTATTCAGGAAAAACGAGTGCATAGAGTCGTGAGTCGATGCTGTGCTCCTCGTCACCTTCGACAAAGAGGACTGGTTTGCGTGTGCCCAGCAAGTCGATGTAGAGGTTGTCGCTCAGATTGTTGCTGGATTGAAGTACCTCGTAGTCCCAAGTTCCCCTCTCAGGATTGAAGTCCTTAACCCAAACACACTTGTTGTCGATGCGCGAACTTGCGAAGTCTACATCGTGAGTGCTGTAGACGAAGGTACAGTCGGGACGAATTTCCTCTATCACGTTCCACAAGGTCTGCATGATTGAGGGATGGATAAAAGTCTCAGGATCGTCGACGAAAATCACGGCATCTTCCATGGCATAAAGAACAGCACCAAGGTAGTAGAGTACTGCTTTCTCGCCATCACTAAGTCGCAGCGATGAGTATTTGTCGGTCTGTCCTTCGGTGGCGAAGAGAATTTTACCATTCTCGCGCAGAATCTTGTTTTTAGGGAATACCTCCTGCCACATCTTCACTACCTTGTCGAGCTTGGTCTTGGGGAACGGCACGTGCTCCTTCATGAGCTGATGAGTCTTAAAGTTCATCAAGTCGCGGAACTCATCAATAAGCATCACGTAGGTGAGTTTGTCAAACTCGCTCTTAGCCGTGTTGACCACTTGCTGCATGTTGCGGTTCAGCTTGTCAAATCGCTCACTTATTGAGCCCTTGAGCGCTTGCTCTTTTTGCTCAACAGGAAATAGTGCACGCAAAGCCGAGATTCGGAAGGCCTGGTCGCCACACTGCTCCACGAGTTTGTTTATAAATCGTGTCTTTCCAGCGCCATTGGCACCAATAACAGTTACCTGACGCGCGTCACGCAGAATCTCACCCTTTTGACCATTTATCTTGTTAGGTAGTAATAAGTCCATAGTATTGTCGTTTTTGGTTACAAAACTTTTCAGCTTGTAAATATAGAAAAATATGCTTTACAGCGCCTTGGCAAGCTCGCGGCCGTAGTCGCGGCATTGCTCGATGGCGGCTTGGCCAGGAACCCACTGGATGCGGATGCCGTCATTGATAAGCTCAAAACCACAGCCACTGAGGAGACCGCTAAGCAGCTTTATGCCTTCACCACTCCAGCCGTAGCTGCCGAATGCTGCAGCCTTCTTGTTTTTAAGCTTCATGCCCTTGGCCATCTCGAGCAGCCCCGTAACAGCATGAGCAAGGCCGTTGTTGATGGTGGGTGAACCCACGAGCACAGCCTTCGACGCGAAAATCTCGGTCAAGACATCGTTCTTGTCTTCTTTGGCAGCGTTATAAATCTTAACCTCAACTTCGGGGTCTATTTCTTGGATGCCACGTGCAATCTCCTGAGCCATGATGCGTGTGCTGTTCCACATGGTGTCGTAGACGATAGTAATCTTGTTCTCTTGATAGTTGGCAGCCCATTGCTGATATTTCTCGATAATGAGGTTGATGTTCTTGCGCCAAATCGCACCATGGCTTGGGCAAACCATGTTGAGCGGCAGATTCATCGCAAGAATCTCGTTGAGCTTGCGTGTCACCATCATGCTGAACGGTGCAAGGATGTTGGCGTAGTATTTCTTTGCTTCATAAAGCATTTCGGCCATATCAACACGGTCATCGTAAAGCGACTCGGTAGCGTAGTGCTGTCCGAAGCCGTCGTTGGAGAACAGGATGTTCTCGCCGTCCATATAGGTGAACATTGTGTCGGGCCAGTGAAGCATGGGAGCCTCGATGAAGGTGAGTGTGCTGTCACCAATCTCGAGTTTGTCACCTGTCTTCACGGTCACGAAGTTCCAGTCCTGATGGTAGTGACCTTGAATGATAGCTTTGCCCTTGGCAGTGCAGTAGATGGGCACGTCAGGAATCTCACGCATAAGCTCTGGCAGAGCGCCGCTGTGGTCGCTCTCGTTGTGCTGCATGATGATAGCGTCGATGGTCTTGAGGTCCACCACTTCTTTGAGACGCGCTACAAATTCACGGTCGTAAGGTCCCCACACGGTGTCAATGAGGATGGTTTTCTTATCCTTAATTAGATAGGAGTTATAGCTTGACCCCTTGAAGGTCGAGAGTTCGTCGCCATGAAAATGAGTGAGTTCCCAATCAACTTTACCCACCCAAGTCACTTTTTCGGTAATTTTCTTAGACATGTTGTATTTGTTTTATGGTTGTTGTTAATTGTTTATTCCGTTGCCTGTGTAGAGCTGGTAGTAGCGACCTTGCTGGGCTATGAGCTCGTCGTGGGTGCCTCGCTCGATGATGCGTCCACGTTCCATCACAACGATAATGTCGGAGTTGCGCACTGTGCTTAGGCGGTGGGCGATGACAAAGGTGGAGCGACCATTCATGAGCGAGTCCATGCCTTGCTGAATAAGTCGTTCAGTGCGTGTGTCGATGTTGCTCGTAGCCTCGTCGAGGATAAGGGCAGGCGGATTGGCAACAGCCGCACGTGCGATGGCGATAAGCTGGCGCTCGCCTTGCGAGAGGTTGCCGCCGTCGGCATTAAGCATTGTGTTGTAGCCTTGTGCCAAACGCGAGATAAAGTCGTGGGCATGCACGAGTTTGGCTGCAGCGATGCACTCCTCATTGGTGGCATCAAGTCGCCCATAGCGTATGTTGTCCATCACTGTGCCAGTGAACAGGTGCGTCTCTTGAAGCACCATTCCCAGACTTCGTCTAAGGTCGGCCTTGCATATTGTGGTGATGGGAATTTTATCGTAGAGAATTTCTCCGTCTTGTATGTCGTAGAAGCGGTTGATAAGATTTGTTATAGTGGTCTTGCCGGCACCAGTGCCACCTACGAGTGCTACCTTTTGCCCTGCTTCGGTGTCGAGGTCGATGTCAAAAAGGACTTGTTTCTCGGGTACATAGCCAAAGTCTACTTGTGAGAAATCTACTTCTCCTTGCTGCTTGATAAGCTCAAAACCGTTGTCAACGGGTTTCTTCCAAGCCCACTTGTGAGTGACTTGTTCGGTCTCGGTGAGAGTGCCATCATCGGCTTCATTCACATTGACGAGCTTAACTATAGCTGAGCCGTCGTCCTCACCAGTCTGGTCTAAGATGTTGAACACACGCTCGGCACCTGCCAATGAAGCCACTACGCTGTTGACCTGGTTGCTGATTTGTGACACAGGTTGTGTGAAGTTCTTGATAAGGGTTAGGAACGACACCAGCGTACCCACCGTGAGCCCTCCTCCTCCGAGAGCCACCATAGCACCGACTGCAGCACAAGTGACATAGATGAGATTGGAAATGTTGCCATTGATGGGCATTACGATGTTAGCTACCTTGTTGGCGTTGCACGCACTATCGCGTAGGTTTTCGTTGAGTATCTCAAAATCGGCTATCGCCTCATCCTCGTGGCAGAAAGTCTTTACAACCTTTTGGCCCGTTAGCATTTCCTCCACAAAGCCGTTCATGGTGCCCATGTCGTTCTGTTGACGGCGGAAGTATTTCGCCGAGAGCCCTCCGAGCCACTTGGTGGTGAATACCATCACACCAGTTAGTACAATGGTAAGCAAGGTGAGTTGCCAACAAAGCACTAGCATACTCGTTAGAGTGGCGATGATTGTGATTAGCGAGCTGAAGACGTTGGGCAGACTGTTTCCCACCGTCTGTCGCAGCGAGTCTACGTCGTTGGTGTAGACGCTCATCAAGTCGCCGTGCGAGTTCTGGTCAAAGAATTTGATGGGTAGCGACTCCATGTGCTCAAAGAGGCGTTCACGCAGTTTGAGCAGCATGCCCTGGCTCACGTTGATCATCAGGCGGCTGTTGAGGTAAGAGCATCCCACACCCACAAGCAGCACAGCAGCGAGTTTGAGCAGTGTCATGGATAGAGGCCCAAAATCGGGGTTGTCGGCGGCACTTAAGGGAACGATATAGTCATCGATGAGAGTGCGGGTGAATAGGGTAGAGGTCAGTGTTGTCGCTGTGGTCACCAAAATGCAGATGGCAACCACCAGCAGCGACCATTTGTAGTTGCTGAACACCATTTTTATTAGTCTGGCAGCGGTCTTCATGCCGCCAGGAGGCATTTTCACTGTGCCTTGCATGCGCCTTCCAGGTCCGCCTCCTCCTCTCATTCCGGGTCCCATGCCTGCCATAAAAATCTAAGTTTTTCTAAATGTAATTAGATGTTGTGGTTAATTATCATTTATTTTTTCTTTTTCTCTTTGTGCTCTTTAGCCAAGCGGTCATACTCAGGGTTTCCATGAGTGAGCAGCGAGTTATAGAGATTATCGTCGTTGATGACTCGCAACGCTTCTTGCACATCATTGTTGCGATGGTTGATGACGATGGTGTAAGCGCCTGGGTCGGCAAAGACATCGCGAGCAATTAAGCCCTTGATAACACTCTTGAACAAGCGTTGGCTGGTCTTATAGTCTTTGTCGTTGTACTTCACTTTATCTTTCTCTCCCATGGCAATGAAGCTTTTTATATCGGCATCGGTGAGTGAGAAGCGCTTGTCGAAGTCAAAAACGTCTTTGTATTTGCTCTTGATTTGAGCGCGATGCTTGTCAACATAGTCTACGGCAAATTGATTTATGATGCCCTTGGCCATCATGTCGCGGTAGTACTTGCTGTTCTCGGTGGTGTCAAGGGGCACAAACACATCGGGCATAATGCCGCCACCACCATAGATGGTACGACCATTCTTCAGCGTCCTGTACCTCAGCGAGTCGTTGAACTGGATACTGTCGAGATGGTAGTATTCTCCTTCCTTTGAGCGGTCGAGCAAATCTTCCTCATATTGTTTCTTGTCACCCTTGGTGTAAGGTTTCTGAATGCAGCGTCCCGATGGGGTGTAGTAACGGGCCACAGTGAGTCGCATCATCGAACCGTCATCAAAGCGGAATGGGCGTTGAACAAGGCCTTTGCCGTAGGAACGTCGCCCCACAACAACCGCACGGTCCCAGTCCTGCATGGCACCAGCGAAAATCTCGCTTGCCGAGGCCGATAGTTGGTCGACAATAACCAGCAGCTTAAGGTCTTTATAATTGCCAAAACCGTCGGCATTAGCATCTTGACGTGGTGCGTTATTGCCCTCGGTGTATACTATGAGCTGACGTCGCTGCAAGAACTCGTTGCACATGTCGATTGCAGCGTTCAGGTAACCTCCGCCGTTGTTGCCCAAGTCAATGATTAGTTGCTTCATTCCCTGCTTCTCAAGCTTTTGGATAGCCTCCATCATTTCCTCATGGGTCTTGGCTCCAAACCGCGAAATCAGTATGTAGCCAGTCTTGTTGTCAATCATGTAGGCGGCATCGATGCTGTAAAGAGGTATTTTGTCGCGTGTGATGCGGAAGGTGATGAGCTCGGGATTTCTGCCACGCTTAACTTGCACGGTCACCTTGGTGCCTTTTTTACCGCGAAGGCGTTTCATGATGTCGGTGTTTTTCATCTTCACGCCAGCGATGCATGTGTCGTTGACTGTGATAATGCGGTCACCAGCCATGATGCCCACTTTCTCCGATGGTCCACCGGCGGTAGTTTGAATGACGTAAAGCGTGTCTTGCTTCATATTGAATTGGATGCCAATTCCGCTGAACTCACCTTGCAGAGGCTCCTCAAGTTCCTTGGTTTCTTTAGCATCGGTATAGGTGGAATGTGGGTCCAAGCTCTCGAGCATTCCTTTTATTGCCTCTTCAACGAGCTTGTCGTTGTTGACAGTGTCAACATAGAAAGTGTTGATGGCGTACTGTGCGTTTAGCAGTTTTTGCATTGAGCCGTTGCGGCCATATTGTGCGAACATAATCGACGCACAACCGATAAACAGCACTAATGAAATTGTGAATTTTTTCATATCTCTAAATTTGTTTTACTATAATCTTGTTGTTGTGTTTATTTGCCAAGCAAGTGTGCGGGAGCGTTTGCGGGAATATAATCACTGACATCTTGCTGGTAGTTGTAGAGTTCGCGAACAATTGTCGAGCTGATGTGGCTGAACTCGGGCAAAGTGTAGAGCAACACTGTCTCGATACCGCTCAAGCGGCGGTTAATCTCGGCCATGTGCATCTCGTTCTCAAAGTCTTGAATCATGCGTACTCCACGCAGCAGGCATGTGGCACCCACTTCGCGGGCAACGTCGACTGTGAGTCCGTCGCTTGCCACCACGCGAACACGTGGCTCACCTTCAAACACGTGCTTGATGAACTCTAAGCGGTTGTCAAGGCTCATGAAAGGCTTTTTGGCAATGTTGCTCACTACCGCTACCACTATCTCGTCGAAGAGCGGTAAGGCTCTACGAACTATTGACTCATGTCCGCGAGTAAAAGGGTCGAACGACCCTTGAAACATGGCAATTCGCTTACCATCAGTGCACTGTGATGTCTTCATCGTCTTCTATCACTAAGTTGTCTATAATAAAATTCTGGCGTTCCATGGTGTTCTTGCCCATAAAGAATGTGAGCAGTTGCTTTACATTGTCCTCTTTGCGCAAGCGCACACGGTCAAGGCGCATCTCTGGACCGATGAAGTCGACAAACTCCTCGGGTGAGATTTCTCCCAAACCTTTAAATCGTGTTATCTCGGCGTTGTCACCAAGTTTGTTGATGGCTGCCACACGCTCCTCGTCGGTGTAGCAGTAGTAGGTCTCGACCTTGTTCTTCTTTGTCTCACGACCTGCACTGCGGCTCTTGCGCTTGGCATCCTTGCGGTTGAGCACACGGAAAAGCGGGGTTTGCAAGATGTAGAGGTGGCCACTCTTCACAAGTTCAGGATAGAACTGCAGGAAATAGGTGAGCAGCAACAGGCGGATGTGCATGCCATCGACATCGGCATCGGTAGCGATGATGACTTTATTGTAGCGCAGCCCCTCGATGCCGTCTTCTATGTTTAGGGCTGCTTGCAGCAGACCAAACTCCTCGTTCTTGTAAACTATAGCAGGTGCTACGCCGAAGGTGTTGAGGGGCTTGCCTCGCAGCGAGAACACAGCTTGTGTCTGCACGTCACGAATCTTGGTGATAGAGCCACTCGCCGAGAGTCCCTCGGTGATGAACAGGCATGTCTCCTCGCGGCGGTCGCCACGGTTGTCGTTATAGTGAACACGGCAGTCGCGCAGCTTGTCGTTGTGCAGTGCGGCTTTCTTCATGCGCTCACGTGTCACCTTGGTCACGCCAGCAATCGCCTTGCGCTCCTTTTCGTTTTCTTGTATCTTCTTGAGCAGAACGTCGGCGGTGGCAGGGGTCTTATGTAGGTAGTTGTCGAGCTCTTTCTTGATGAAATCATTGATGAACTTGTAGATGGTGGGGCCGTCTTTCCACATCACGCTCGAACCGAGCTTAATCTTGGTCTGTGACTCAAACACTGGTTCCTCGACCTTGATGCTTATGGCGGCGACAATGCCATTGCGGATGTCGCTGTACTCGAAGTTCTTGCCGTAGAAGTCCTTTATTGTGCGTGACAGGGCTTCGCGGAAGGCGCTCTGGTGTGTGCCGCCCTGCGTGGTGTGTTGACCGTTGACAAAAGAGTAGAACTCTTCGCCCATCTGCGCAGCGTGAGTGATGACGACCTCGATATCATTGTCGGTGAAATGAATGAGAGGATAGAGCGGATCGTTGGTCATGTTCTCGTTCACCAGGTCGCTCAAGCCGTTGCGCGAGTGATAGCGCTTGCCGTTGTAATAGAGCGAGAGTCCGGTGTTGAGGAACGAGTAATTCTTTATCATCACCTCGATGATGTCCTCGCGGTACTCGTAGTTTTTGAAGATGGTGTTGTCGGGAGTAAACTCTACAACGGTGCCGTTCTCGTCATCGGGCTGGGCGGCGATGATGCCAGTCTCTTTCTCGACAAGTCCTTCTTTGTAGGTCACGGCCGAGCATTGCCCATCACGCACCGAGCGGATGAAGAAATTGGATGACAAAGCATTTACGGCCTTGATACCTACACCATTAAGACCGACAGAGCGTTTGTAGTTCTTGGTGTCGTACTTGGCACCGGTGTTCATCTTGCTCGAGGCGTCTTTTACCTGGTCGAGGGGGATGCCACGGCCATAGTCGCGGATGGTCACCTTGCCGTCCTCTACGGTAATGTCGATGCGGGGCTTGGCAAAGCCAGTGTTGAACTCGTCAATGGAGTTGTCGATTACCTCCTTCATCAGCACATAGATGCCGTCGTCACTCTGGCTGCCGTCACCAAGTTTCCCTATGTACATACCAGGACGCAGCCTGATGTGCTCACGAGGAGTGAGAGTCACCAGTTTCTCGTACCCACCAAAGTCACTACCCTGTTGTTGATTGTTATCTTGAATATCTAATTCTTGAGCCATTAAAAAATAGTCTGTTAAATTTCAAATTTGTAAAGAAGAGACCTCTCGTCCGTGATTATGCATTATGCATTATGCATTGTGCATTATGCATTGTGCATTGTGCATTGTGCATTGTGCATTGTGCATTGTGCATTGTGCATTGTGCATTGTGCATTGTGCATTGTGCATTGTGCATTGTGCATTGTGAAAAGTCTCAACTTGCAAAGTTACAAAATACTTTTTTAAAATTAAATTACTACTTTTCCTTTTTATAGTTTATTAATACGCGTGCCCAAGCACAATACACTTTTCAAACAACCATAACAACATCCTTTTTAGTTGTTAGAGTAGTTATAAGGTTGTGAATGTTGTTTATGTTGTGTTTATGTTGTTCCAGTTGTTTAATCTATTTTGCGAGTATCGATATGAGAAAAAAACGCCAAGATTGGCATTTTTTTTATGTGGGAACGACAATTGTCAATAATAAAACAAAAGTAAAGTGTTATTGTCAGTCATTGTCGTTTAACTAATACGAACTCAGTTCGCAGCTTTTTGAACAAAATCAAATTGTCCTCAAGAGAATCGTGCTCTCATGAGAAGTAGTTAATTATTTGATAATCTTCTTGCTTTTGCGTCAGCCATCGGTGTAGGTAGTGACCTTGAGGTTCAAGATGACGAAATTCTCTATATGTTGGAGTAAATATGCTATTGATTTATTGTTACATTGGCTTTTTCGTTCAATTCGTCCTCAGGGAGTTCCACGATGTTTTCAAACTGTCCCCACTTGGGGTCATTCTTGAATGCCGAGAGTGAGCCTTGTGGGATGTAGAGCGTGGCTGTCTGGGTGATGTCGCCTTGGAAAGAGTCTTCCAGTCCATAAGGCGGTGCAGGGCACTTCATTACTATTGATTCGAGTTGTGTGGAATAGATGATTAACTTCCATTCCTCAATATTGGTTACCCCTTCTCCGAAAACAATATGCTTCAGTCCTTCATAATTGTTGTAGTGATGGTCATAACTATATAGATGATAATTGTGTTCCATGACCGTAAAATTGCGCCCAACGTAAAGGGTGTCTATTTTGCTGGCATTGCCTTGAAACATTCCTGTATAGGAAGCTATTAACATCTCTTCCTCAAATAGAGGAAGGCTATAATAAATGACGTCATCTACAAGTGGACCTGCTACTATGCTATTGTCACCATCATCAAAGATTGCTTTGTGAATCTTGGGGCATTTATAAAAACATTCTTTTACCGTTAAGGCTCTTGGAGATATTTCAACCTCACTAAGTTCTGGGCAGTTGTATGCCCCAAAATAGCAATTACGTTTAAGGTTTCGCCCAAGATAATTTATACGGCAATACATTAAGTCTAATTGACACAATTTCAGTGTCTTCAAGTTTGGACAATTCATCACAAACAGTCGGGTTTTGGTTAATTGTGAAGCGTTAAAATGCTCAAACTTAGCGTTGTTGACAACTAACCTCAAGCCCACCTCAGCGGCATTAAACCTCACGCCATATCCTTCCATTCCATCAAAAATGCCTTCGTCGGTATAAGTAACGGGGGTGGGGTTTGTCATATTTTCCCACTCAACAAACTGGCTGTCGTATATATCTCTAATAGTTGAAGGAATAACGAGCTCCTCATTGATCTTGGCATTTTTAAAAGCTGCCTTGCCTAGCCCTATTATTCCTTCGGGCAATGTCAGGGAATTGAGTTCTATGCCCTCAAATGCACTCTGTCCTAATTCCACCACCTTGAATTGTCCCTCCTCAGTATCAATCACGCTAGGCACCACAAGGTCGCTTGACGCATTGGAACACTCGGGCTTATATCCAGTCACCACAACACCAATGATAGCAGGTGTCTGGTAGTTTGATAATGTGACGGTTTTATACTGGTAATACAATCCGTCAATTTCGACATCGTAGCTGTTGACGGCAAATATGGGAATAATTGCAACTGCCGTGAATATAAATTGTAACAATAAGCGTTTCATAGTTGTGATGCGTGTTTAGAAGATTTGTTTAATGGTTTGCTTTGAGCCGTCACGATATTGCTTCACCACAATATTCATGCCCTTGAATGGGCTGGTAGAGTCATGCCCCTGCATGTCGTAGTATTTCACACTCACGATTTCGGTGTCGGAGCATTCAACGGTATTGATTCCAGAAATGTTCAAGAAATGTTTCCACACCAAGTGCTGCATGTAGGCATTGTAAACAGCCTCGCCATCGGGAATAAACAGTTTTACAGTCCTGTATTGCTCGTCCTCAAAAGGCATGACCGCTGGCGGTGTTTCAGTGGTCAGATTTATTGTTTTCAAATTAGAGGCTTTTGAGAACTCCCAGTCTCGGATGTCGGTCGCGTTCACTTCAAGATAAGTGAGATTGTCGAGCGGCATGGTTGAAGTGTTGCCAATAATCTTCCGGTTCAGAATCAACGAGTCGATGTGCGAGGCGCTGAAACCAATGTTGTGCAGCGACTCGTCACCGTCGATGCAGTCGTTCACTTGGAGCGCCTTGTCGGTGGGTGATTTCTCAAATGCTACTTTGTGCAAGGCAGGACAACCCTCAAATTGCGCGTTGATTGAGTCGACGCTGCCTGGAATTGTTATTTCCTTTAGCGATGGGAGGGCTGTAATGTGATTTCTTGTCTCAGTCATCGAGCCGAGATCATGTGGCAAGATTAGTGATGTTAGGTTCTCACAATCAAAAATGCTTATTCGTCTTCCATCAGCCCCGAATGTCAGCAAGTGGAGTTTGTCAACATTTAACTCTGAGAAATTCACCACCGCGCTGTTTTTCTCGGGCACGAATGTGTTGCCAAGCTGCAGGCCGCCACCACTCATACCTTTAAACGCGTTGGCCTGTAAAACCGAAGTAAATGAGTCTAGTGTGGTGTTGACAGTCACCATTTGCTCAATATTGGCATTGCCAAAAGCTCCAGTCTCGATTCTATAAACTCGCTTCGGCAACGTCAATGACTGGGCATTGAGGTCGTTGAAGGCGTTTTTCGCAATATGAAGCACGGGATAATAAACTCCATCAACGCAAATCAATTCAGGTATATGAATTTGTGGGGAGTCCCCATTTTCATAGATGACCGATGGGTTGAAGCCACTGACGTAATAGCCAACATTAACATTTAAGACAGTCCACCCACTGTTTAAAGAGGGGATGTTTTCGGTTATGCAGGTGTATTTAATGCCGTCTATCTCCACGGTCTGCGCGACAGAAATGTGAAAACGGAGAGAAACCGCTACAAGCAATGCTGTCAGCAACAAAACCCTTGCTGATCTTGAAGTAATGTATAGTTTAGTTTTCATATCTTTATCATTTTTGTTGTGGCTAATCGTTTTGAACGCCACTAAGTTAGTAATTACTGTTCAATTATGCAAGTTGTTACTGTTGTTTAATCTATTTTGCGAGTATCGATATGAGAAAAAACGCCAAGATTGGCATTTTTTTTATGTGGGAACGACAATTGTCTTTAATAAAACAAAAGTAAAATGTTATTGTCAGTCATTGTCGTTTAACTAATACGAACTCAGTTTGCAGCTTTTTGAACAAAATCAAATTGTCCTCAAGAGAATCGTGCTCTTGAGGACATGAGAAGTAGTTAATTATTTGATTATCTTCTTGCTTTTGCGTGAGCCGTCGCTGTAGGTCGTCACCTTAATGTTCACGCCCTTGAATGGCTCAGAACTCTCCACACCAGCAAGGTTGTAGTAACGCACGCTCGACACCTGCTTGTCGTTATTGACAGTAGTGATGGCATCGGGATTTTTCAACTTCTGAGCCTCATCATAAAGGCAACCTTTATAAACCAGTTCTCCGTTTTCATACACTGCCGAAAGACCAGCCATGGGATTACCGAATTCCACTTCACGCGTCGATTTGGAGTGTGGGCTTTTTCCAGTATAAAAACCTCGATAAGGAATTAAAAGGTCTCCAAACATACAGTCGACACCTATACCCTCAATGATTTTAACCTCATTATCATGGGTATAGTTATCTATGCCATCATCGTTTATATGATAACCTTTTCTAATGCTTCCTCCAACTTCAACATAAATCACCTTACTATTTTCCATATCGTAAGGATATGGGTAATAGAAATAAGGATTGTTGTATTCATCAGTAGATTCTATCATTGCCATTTCGGGCAAAAACATTGGTTTGTTGAAGTCGTAGAGAGTATCTGGAACCTCCCACCAATATTCGTATTCGTAGGCATTGACAACTTTTCCATTCTCGCTCACAACGGCTATGAGATAAGGCTCTTGAGCATTACCTTGTTCATCGTAGTCAGTGCGATATAGATTATGGTATTCTACGACAACACCATCAGGATTGGTAAAATCAAACTGGCCATTGAATTCAAGAGTATAAAGTTGTACTTCTTCACCTGTGTTGAAATAATAATAAGTATTATATCCCACATACTCCCAAACCACTCCCTCACGCACGATGGGAACGTATTCATTCTCATCTGCGAGGGCCATTGCTTCGTCATATAAACAACCTTTATATACCAAGTCATTGCCCTCATATACTGCGACAAGGCCCATTAATTCATTTTCACAAAGATCGACAGAGTTTTGTGGTGAAATGAGGTCTCCCGAACGACTGTCGATGCCTATACCTTCAATAACTTTACATTCAAGGAAGTATTTCTCGAAATTTAAATGTTCGCTATTCATAATGTAAGCGTTGCGGTCATTATTCCCTACCTGCACTGTTGTCAAAAATGGATTATTTCGGAATTCTTCGATGAAACCCTCGTATGCTATACTTTCAAAGTCTTCATCAAAACCCCATAAACTGGCGTTAATTTCAGGCAGATAAGATTCGCGGTTGAAATCATATAGTTCAAACTCAATTGTGTTTACAAATATGTCATCAACATATTTTTCAATCCAGATAGGAAAAAAATACTCATGTGGCCATGGAAATCTCAAAGTCCTATTCTTTAAGCATGAGGAGGGAGCATTTAAATCAACCCCATAAAATGAGTTGTATTCATAGACAACTTTGTCCTCCTCTCTAACATCACAATAAACAAAGGGACTTGAGGCAGGTTTGAAGTCCTTGTCAAGAATGGTGCAATACACATGTTTGTAATTCTTGCCAAGAATTGTGGTGTCACCCTCTATCTCAAAAGAATACATTTGCTCAGGAATCACACTCAGATGCCATTCAGGTTCATGATATGTCATATAGACCCACTTCACTCCCTCACGCACGAGGGGAACGTATTCATTTTCATTTGCGCTGGCGCTTGTCATGAACAGCAGTCCCAACAGTAGAAATGTAATCTTTTTCATAGCTGTATATGTTTATGCGTTAAACTAAATCTAATCTCAATGTCGCAAAGTTATAAACATTTTTTCGATTTACCCCCCCATTTGTTAAATTGTATTAAACAGATGGTTTTATCTGTGTTTTGATCAAAATCCAATTTGGTCCATTTACACCAATTTGAACCTGCTTTCAGGGAACGACAATTGTCAATAATAAAACAAAAGTAAAGTGTTATTGTCAGTCATTGTCGTTTAACTAATACTCTGGCTGCAAAGTTAAAAGTAACAATTCGTTTTTGCAAGAAAAATGGGCGTATTTTCACTTTTTGCAAGTTGCTATATAACAGCTAGTTATTGGCTCTTGAAATGTAACTTTTCATTTTTTGCCTCAAAATGCTCCGAATTTTCAAAATTTAAACAGCATTTTATCCCAAAAAAGCCTTTTGAGATCATTCCCGAGTATCTGCAATTTTAAAGAAAAATTTTAGTGCGCAGCACAATTATAATTTTAGCGAAGCTTCAATTTCCACTCCGTCTAGGAGTGGCAAAACCGAGCCCCACCGCACTACCATGCGAAGCCACTCTTCCCTCTCCCCACTCACCTCTCCCCTACATTATTTTAACATTGTTTCAACTCTCAATCACATTTACCTTTGCGCGCACACCCGTTCATTAAATTATTATAAAGAAAGGAACCATCATGAAATTTTTTTTCAAAAACTGTCCCACACCCGCTCTTGGGAGCTGTCAATGTATTGCACCGCAGGCGCGGTGTAAAAAAAATCTCCAAAAACTGTCCCACACAACCCACATTTGTTGTGCAAGTTGTATTCAAGTTGTTCCAGTTGTTTGATTTGTTTTTGCGATATTTGCGTGAGACTAAAGTCAGCGCGGTGTAAAAAAAATTTTTCAAAAACTGTCCCACACCACTTCCGTTTTCAACCAAAAACCCCGTTTTTATGGTCCAAAACTCCAAAACCATCAATTTTTTTTTTTCAAAAAGCGTCCCAAATCATGAAAATCTTGTTCACCCTGTCGAAACAAACTGCGTCCGTTGTCTCCATAATATTATATTCGATAATTCGAATATTCGCTGTTCGTTGTTCGACCAACCAAAACCTTCACTTCAATTTTTTTTCAAAAAATGTCCCACCCGCTCCTGGGAGTTGTCAAAGTATTACACCGCCGGCGCGGTGTTCAAAAATTTTTTTCAAAAACTGTCCCACTCTCCCCACATTTGTTGTTCAAGTTGTTAAAGTTGTTTGAAATTGCGATATTTGCGTGAGCTATATTTTTTTTGTAGATTTGTCCCATCAATTATGAGCGACGGAAAGTTACATAGATTCAACTGTGACGTGAGCGGCATTGAGCTGCCCTCGCGCTTCACCTATCCCATGCACTATGTGCCGCATGAGCTGTGCAAGATTGCTGCTCGTGAGGTCATGGACTATGCTTTGAGTCAGGCAGCGTGGCATGATGAACTCCTTGCTGGCAAGATGCTTGGCGTACTGGTGGTGAAGGATGAGGACGATAAGCTTGGCTTCCTCGCCGCCTACTCGGGCAACCTTGCCCACAACGGCGATAACCCTTACTTCGTGCCCCACATCTACAACCTGCTTTTGCCACAAGGGCTTTTTCGCACCGGCGAGGCCGAAATCACCGAAATTAACCACCAGATTGAGGCATTGGAAAATTCTCCTAAGAGGAAAGAGTTGTTTGAGCTATACGAGACAACACAAACTAACCAAATGATTGAGATTGGAGCGATGATGTCGGCAAATGACGGGGCTAAAGCTCGTCGCGACGCGTTGCGAGCCGATGGCAAACTCACGTCCGAGCAGGAGAATGAGCTTGTCAAGGAGAGCCAGTTCCAGAAAGCCGAACTTCGTCGCCTCAAGAAGCGTCACCGCATGGAGCTTGAGCAGATCACGCAAAGATTTAGTGATTTTGAGGCAAATATCAATCATCTCAAAGCTAAGCGTAAAGCTATGAGTGAGAAACTGCAGCGGCAGTTGTTTAAGCTATTTGTGGTGCGTAACGCCCGTGGCGAGAGCATGGATGTGGCAACCATCTTCGAACGTCGGTTAAACCGCCTCCCACCAGGTGGCACTGGCGACTGCTGCGCACCTAAATTGCTACAATATGCGTTTCTGCATGGTTACAAACCAGTGTGCATGGCAGAGTTCTGGGTTGGAGAGTCACCACAAGGCGAGGTTCGTCACCATGGTCATTACTATCCTGCTTGCCGTAGCAAGTGCCTGCCGTTGATGGAATTCATGCTGCAAGGACTTGACGTGGAGAGCAATCCGCTTATAGCGACCTCTGGCGACAACGAGGTGAAAGTCGTTTACGAAGATGAGTGGTTGATTGTGGTAGACAAGCCCGCTGGTGTACTCACGGTGCCTGGCAAGGACGAGAATGCAATCTCGGCTTTGGAGATTGTGAGCAGAATGAAAAATGCAGAACTGACGAACGAAACAAGAGCAGCGGGCAAGCTTGCTTGCACTATGCCTTGCAAGGAGCAAGAACGCGAAAGCGAATGCACGCAAAATGCACAATTCCAGGCGCAGCCCAATTATGAATTATGCATTATGAATTATGCATTGTTTGAGGTGCATCGCCTCGACCAAGCGACGAGTGGACTGGTGGTCTTTGCCAAGACTCGCAAGACACAAAGCGCTCTGCGCAAGCAGTTTGAGGAGCGCAAAGTGAGCAAGACTTACGTGGCGCTGCTCGACGGCACGCCACCAAAGAAAGAAGGAATTATTGAGCTGCCGTTGCGCCCCAATCTCGACGACCGGCCACGACAGGTGGTGGACCATGAGAACGGCAAACAAGCCATAACAAAATTTCGTGTGCTGGAATACCGAGGCGACAAAACACTGGTGGAGTTCACTCCCCTCACAGGACGCACTCACCAACTGCGCGTCCATGCCTCACACCCACAGGGCCTTAACTGCCCCATCGTGGGCGATATGCTCTACGGAACCGCCGCTAGCCGCCTCCATCTCCACGCCCAAACGCTAAGCTTCACCCATCCCATTACTGGACAAGATCTCACGCTAATATCGCAAGCACATCAATTTCAAACAACTATAACAACTCAAGAACAACACTAACAACTCTTGTTTTAGTTGTTAAACCCGAATCGGTCATTAGGATTTATGTTAGAATAGAATTTGTTTTGAGTAGATTGATTTTTAGAGACTTGAAGACGTAGCGGGCTACGTCAAAAGTCCATCAAAGTCAAGATGCCAAAACAAAGCTATTATTGCATAAATAGACATTTTAAAAAAACATGACGTCGACCTAATGACCGATTTGGGTTAAAATGTTGTTCTTGTTGTTTGATTAAAAAGGGGACTCTTAGAATCTAACTGTGACTGGTTCACAAGCTTCGCTCTCGTTGTTGCAGCGGTCGAGGGCAGTGACCACGTAGACGGTGGTTTTGGGAGGAGCCATCTTGTGTTGTGGTGGTATGAGTTTTGGTAGAGTGATAGATGTTTGATTTGTCACGCGGATAATTGCTCTTGGATTGTCGATGTCGATAGGGACATCTTCTCTGAAAGCATACACCACAAATCTTACTGCTTCCTGCATGGGGTCGGTAGTCACTGGCGCATCCCACGATAGTACATTCTCGGTTTTGAGTTTGTAGAATCGCAGATTTCTCACTGCCTCTGGTGGCACGTTGTCAATCCATGTCACGGCAGGGCACAATGCCTTGGTGCTCATTTGGTTGTTTTGCAGTGAATCAAGCACACCTTTATAATTCTTGGTGACTTCATATCCTGGCCACCATGTCACACCATGAACGTTGGGCAACTCACGCATCAGCTCAATCTTGTGGTTGAGTTGGGTGGGATTTAATGTGTCGGGGATGTCGCGATGATCCATCACGTTGCGCACCGATTGACCATAGTACATATGTCGGCCGTTGGCATGTTCGTTCCACCAATAGCTCAGCACAAGGCCGCTCGCTGCCTTGTGTTCCAATTCCCAGTACAGTTGAGGAGTCATATAGTCGACCCATCCCATCGCTGTCCACTTGGGGCAGTCGGCATAGAGGGCGTCGTAGCACTCCAGCCCGTTGGTCTCACTGCCATTGCGGTCGTTCTTCTTGTTGCGCCAGATGCCGAAGGGGCTTATGCCAAATCGCACCCACGGCTTGGTGCTCTGAATTGTGTTGTGCAGCTGTTCGATGAGCATGTCCACGTTGTGACGTCGCCAGTCGCTTTTGTCGCCCCATCCTGCACCATATTTGGCAAATGAAGCGGTATCGGGGAACTCCGCACCCTTGACGGGATAGGGGTAGAAATAGTCGTCCATGTGGATAGCGTCGACATCATAACGCGTTATCATGTCGCGCACTACGAGGTTGATAAAGTCTCGGCTCTCGGGCAATGCTGGGTCGAAATATATCTTGCCGTCGGCATACTTGAGGAACCACTCGGGATGCTTGTAGTAAATGTGTCCTGGCGCAGGTTCGTCTTTCTCGCTACTTGTCACGCGATAGGGGTTTATCCAAGCGTGCAGCTCCATGCCACGGCTGTGGCATTCGTCAATCATGAACTGCAAAGGGTCCCACAGCGGGTCGGGAGCTTTGCCTGCCTCGCCGGTGAGCCATCGAGACCAGGGCTCGAGGTCACTGATGTAGGCCGCGTCGGCTTGAGGTCGCACTTGCCAAATGACAGCATTCACGCCTGCTTCTTGGAGTTTATTGAGCTGGTCTCGCAAGTAGTCTTGTGTCTCTTGTGTGGTCATCTTGGCGTATTGCCCTTGACCGATAATATGGAGCCATGCTCCACGGAACTCACGTTTTGGTGCGTTGTCTTGCGCACATGCTGTCAGTGTTGCCAGCATCGCGACTACAACGGCTATTTTTCTTAAGGTGTTCATTTGAGGGGTATTAATGGGGTGACAAGAATTAAAACAAATATGAATTGTGCATTTATCAAAGCAGTGGTCCAAACAGTCGCACTATTGACTCCACAGCTTTTTGCCACAGAGGTCGTTTACGCCATGCACGCAGACTGATTCGGCTACATTCTTGCATGTCATAAAGCATCACATCACGCATGCGCTGACTGAATTCCTTGCTGTAGATTAAAACATTGCTCTCGAAGTTGTGCTCAAAGCTGCGGAAGTCGAAGTTTGTGGACCCAGTAGTAACAAAGTCGTCGTCAATCACCACAACCTTGGCGTGCAACATTCCAGGCTCATAGAAGTAAATTTTGATACCTGCAGTAAGGCACTGCTTGACATAAGAGTAGGACGCATATCGCGGCAGGATGTTGTCGGGCTTGCGTGGAATCATCAGCCGCACGTCAACCTTACTCAGTGCCGCAACTTGAAGCGACTTGAGAAGGCTGTCGCTGGGCAGAAAGTAAGGTGTCTGGATATACACGCACTTGCGAGCACTGTCGATGGCTTTCTGGAACACGAACGCCATGTTTACCCATTGACTTGTGGGACCACCTGTCACCAGCTGCATACCGATGGGATTGGCGATACTTCCAGGCTCTACCATCGCGACTGGCTCCTCGATGAGCTCACGCTTCATGAAGTTCCAGTCGATAGCAAACGATACCTGCAATGCCGCTACTATGTCACCCACCACACGCAGGTGTGTGTCGCGCCAGCGACCCATCTTGCCGCCGTCGATATAGCGGTCGGCGATGTTCATGCCGCCAATGTATCCCACTTTGCCGTCAATAACCACAATCTTGCGGTGGTTGCGCCAGTTGATGCGGTTGGCAAACTCAGGGAAGGTGATCTGCATAAAGGGGTAGACGTCGGCTCCTGCCTTGCGCAGCTTCTTGAAGTAAGACATGTCGAAGTGGAAGGAACCCACGTGATCATAGAGCACTCTCACCTTCACTCCTTCGGCAACTTTTTGCTTTAAAATGTCGGCTATCTCGTTGCCAATCTTGTCGTTCTCAATAATGTAGTACTGGATGTGGATGTAACGTTTGGCAGCAAGAAGGTCGCGCTTGAGAGCATCGAATTTGTCCTTGCCGTTGGTGTAAATCTCTACGTCATTGTTGGCAAGATAAGGCGAACCCTGAACACTGCTCACCAGGTTTATCATCTGCTGGCGGTCACTCTTATCGTCCTCATAGTGTACCACCTGACGCGAGCGCATGAGGTGCTTGATGTCATCACGGTTGGTGAGCTTGAGCCGTTTTTTGCGTGAAATCATGCGCACATGTCGCAGACTTCGTCCGAAAAAGATATACAAAATGATACCCACCACAGGCAGCAACACCAGCACGGTAATCCACGCCAGCGTCTTTACTGGGTTACGATTCTCGCTCACCACAACGCCAATAATGGCTACCGCAGTGATACCATACAAGATGGTAAATATCAACCGAGAATATGGAAACAGTTCAGCAAGTATCATTTTTTATACTATCGTGGTGAGGGTATTTTTGTAATTAAATGAGTACACCGACAGAGATGTTGTTTATAAAATGGAAAACTACACACACTATAAATGGTATAAACTGTGCGAGCCACAAAGGTTTGAGCTTATTGATGAAAAGATAGTAAACCACACAAAGTGTAATCCCTAAAACGCCTTGCAGAGCAAGCGCCGTGACATATTCCGACACTTGGGGTTTCGCTGGCATTTCAAGGACCATTTCTCTAATATTCTCGTCCCACGGAATGTGCATTAAAGCGAAAACTATTTGGACAATGAGTATTGCGATAATCAAAAATGCATAGATGGGAGTCATCTTCTTTATGTTGAGCTTCCGACATAACAAAACAATTGCTGTTGCAACCATGAATGGTGGGTAACGAAAGATAGCTTCTTCTTTCATTGCAAGAAGAAAAGACATAATGTCGGCAATAAAGTAACTTCTTTCCGTGTCGGTAATCCAACAATAAAAGCGATTCCATGCTATACAAATAACAAGGAGAAAAATCGTCACCAATATTTTCTTGGAGATAGAGCTTAGTTTAAGTTCGGTGATTTTCATTATCTATGGCTTAACAGTTGAGGAGTACTGGGATATCAGCGAGGGTTTTGATGGTGCCAGGGTGGGTTTGAGCATCTTCGTCGGCTGTCCATCCTTTGCCTTTGAGCCATAGTGTCTTGCAACCTATAGACTCAGCAGGGAGAATGTCTTTCTTAAGGCTGTCGCCCACAACAAGGACATCATTGGGGTCAAATTCAAGCACATCGACTCCGAGCTTGAAAATAACGGGGTTGGGCTTTCGAACTCCTACTACTGCGCTCTCGATAACCCCCTTGAAATACTTGCGCACGTCGAAATCGCGCAGCACGCTGTCGACATTTCCGTAAAAGTTGCTCACGAGCATCATGGGGTAGTGCTGGCTTAGCAGTTCGAGTGTTGGACGCGCCTCCTCTATCGATGAGCGTGCTGCATCGTAGCAGTACTGCGCTATCTCGGTAGCCAACGGTTCAATATCGTTGCACTGGAAAAGTCCTTTCTCAACGAGGTCTTTTAGCTCGATGCGCATCTTCTTGAGTAGCAAGTCATGGAAGTTGTCGTTTGGGAGGATGTGTCGCACGAGGGCGAGCTCACGCTCAGCCACAACGTAGCTATCGCGGAACTGTTCCTTGGTGACGGGCACCTGTGCAGCTTGGTATCCTTCCCAAATCACCTCGCTCCAGTGAATACCGTGGCTGTCGATAGTGCCGCCGTAATCAAAGATGATTCCCTTGATAGGTTCGAAGCTCATAGTTCAAAGTTCATAGTTGCTGGAAGACGGAATTTGTCCTTCCTGTTTTCTGCTAATTCTTTTCATCGTATTTTCCTGCTTGGAGGTCGCTTGTGAGCTGCTTGCAGAATTTCTCATGTCGCATAGTCATGTACATCATCATGAGGTTCAGCACAACAAGCTCAAAGACGAAGTAGAGCCACGGCATCTTGATGATTACCGAGATGAACATCGCAATCGTGCGAGTGTTGAAGGTGAGCATGTTGGTAAATTTCATGAGAGGTAAACTCAAGCGGCGGAAATCGGCTCGGAACTGGTCGGGAGCCACTTCATCGCCAAAGTGTTTCTTGAGCTCTCGTCTCAGCTCCTGCAAATTTGGAGTCATTACTTCCTGATTGGCAGTGTAGTTGCGATAGAAGAACATGGTGAGCCGCTTCATGAAGTTCTTGCTCCAAGACAGTTGCTTGATTTGCTCGTCGAGTTGCGTTGTGCTGTCAAGTTCGCTTCCTTCCTCGCCTTTAAGGAAGTATAGGTGGAACTGGCGGTAATAATCGGCCATGGCACACTGCTTGGCATGACTGAGTCCAGCAGCGATGGCGAGAACCCAAATAATCCATTGATGGTTTTGGAAGAAGTCACCTGGCCATGCGTCGCCAAAGTGGAGCTCGCGGAACACGAGGGCGAAATATATGGCGAAGAACCAGAGGTCGCCACTCACTCCGTCAAGTATGCGCCCAATCTGGGAATACTGCTTTGTGATTCGCGCCAGCTGTCCGTCGGCGCTGTCGTAGGTGTTGGCCCAGATGATTAAGAATATACCCAGATAGTTGAGCCAGATGTAAGGCTGCTCACCGAAGTAAAGAAGCACTCCTCCAGCTACTCCCAAGAAAATCGAAGCGATGGTGACGGCATTAGGTTTAATGCCAAGCTTTGCGAATAGAGTAGCCCATGCAAACCCCAATGGACGGTAGAACCACAGGTCGATGTGCTCCTCGGTGTCCATCGACTTGAGCGACTCGTTGTATTGTTGTTTTAATTCTTTAAAGTTCATTATCCTAAATATTGAAGAGTTCCTAAATATTGAAAATTACATTCCTGTTAGTGCTGTCGGTTCTTGATAATGTTGATGATGCGCTTAGCAATGTGGGGCGCAGCATCGTTGCGGCACGGAGCAAAACTTGGCCAATCGTTGAAGTCGATGATTTTCACGTCACCTTCGGCTCCCACGATGCAGTCGCCACCATAAACTTCTATGTTCAGCTCATCGGCAGCACGGTTGCATATCTGCTTGAGGAACTTAAGGTCAAACTTCAGCCCTTGCGACTTGCCATTGATGGCTTCGTGACCATACTTGCTGTGGCCCTCGTCGAAGGGGTAGAACCAGAAGAAATAGTTGGTGCCACGCACTCCGTAGAACTTGATGAGGTCGCCCACCAGGTGCACATTGATTACTGCGCGCTTGATGCCACGCAAGAAATACTCTTGCAGCACCTCTTGTGCTTCCTCGCTGTGACGCACATAAGAGACATCCTCTTTGTGCATGGCGTGGAAATCGCCTCGCTTGATCCAGCAGCTCTGGAACCCGCTTTTCTCAAGTCGGTCTTTAACGACCTCATTAGTGTTGACGATGATGCTTTCGGGGTAGGGGATGTCGTTGCCCAAGAGTATGCGTGTCATGCGTTCTCGCGTGCAGTTCTCGATGCCAAAACCTGAGTTTATCACCAGCTTACCCTCGTTCTCAAGTCGTTGTAGTTTGAGGATAGAAGTGTGCTCGCGACACATATTCATGATGACATCTTCTTTTATGTCGGTTTTGTTGAACTGCTCCTCGCTGTAGGTGTTCACGATGCAACCTCGCTTGCGAAGTTGCTCGGCTACAGCATTGAAAATAGCGGTGTCGTTGCCAATGTGGTTAGGGGAGTAGGCGCCAGCCCTCATTACTCCTGCTATGTTGATATCGGCCATATTATTAATATTTTTGTGTAATTATTTGCTGCTGATAAAATCTTGAGCGACGGCAATATCGCTTGCATGGTCCACATCGATAATCTTGTCGATGCTAAACGCTTTAAGTTTCATTCCAGCCTCAATGAGTGCGCGCTGGAAGTTTCGCATGCGTGATACTCCTCGTTCAATGCAATTGTTGAGCACTGGGAACGCCTTGTCGCTCATGGCGTAAATGCCACCCGACACATATTTGACTCCATTGAAAGGTTTGTCACAAAACGCCTTGATGTTCATGCTTCGGTCAACATCGACATATAGCGGCTTTTCGTCCTCGATAAATGGTGTGACTGCCCACATTCCGTCGTGTTGAGTGTCGGCCTCGAAGGCTGCAATGTAACGTGCGAAATCCTCCTCACGGAAGATGGTGTCAACCGTCGTGAGGCAGAACTTCCCATGCTTCATCATCTTGCTCAGCTCCCAAAAGCTGTGCATGGAACTGGGCGTAGACTTCACAATCACGTTGAGTGGGGCATCAATCTCTACGTTATCGAGAAAATGTTGTACTTCGGGCATGAAGTCGTTGATGATAACCGATATGCTTTCGGCATTGCATCGACAAAAAATGTTCATGAGCCTCAATATCATGGGTTCACCGTTAAGCTCAACCAAAGGTTTTGGTTTGGCAACTCCCTCTTGTGCCAATCGTGAACCTTCGCCAGCTGCTATTATCGCGTAGTGCATTTGTTTAGTTTTTTGTTGTTATGATAGTAATCGTGTATCACTTCCTACTTATCCCAAAGGCTCTTCGTCTTCGATTTTGGTGAGGTCGAGTACTACGTTATCCTTGCCTTTGTCGAAGTAATGCTTTTTAAGTGGGTTTTGGTGCATTTCATCCCATTGCTGGCGATTGCGGAAGATGTCGATGGCCGTGTAGATGGCCTGACGCATCGATTGTTCGTTGGCAATCCCCTGTCCTGCAATGTCGTATCCAGTGCCATGGTCGGGACTGGTGCGTACGTAGGGCAATTCTGCCGTCACGTTCACGCCTTCGTCCATAGAGATAACCTTGAAAGGTGCCAACCCCTGATCGTGATACATTGCGAGCACAGCGTCAAAGCGTCGGTATTGGTCGTTGCCGAAGAATCCGTCGGCAGGATAAGGTCCAAAGCACAGGATGTGATCATCGTTGGCCTGTTGTATGGCAGGCTCAATAATTTCTTTCTCTTCCTTGCCAATGACACCATTGTCACCACAGTGAGGGTTGAGGCCCAGCACTGCGATGCGAGGTTTCTGTACATCAAAGTCGCGCTGGAGCGATTTGTCAAGGGCTCTGAGCTTCTCCAAAATCAACTCTTGAGTGATGGTGGTTGCCACCTGTGCCACTGGAATGTGGGTGGTGACTAGTGCCACGCGCAGCTTGTCGCTGCATAAAATCATGAGAGCCTTCTCTCCATCACCAAGACTGGCCTCAAGATACTCGGTGTGTCCTGGGAACGAGAACTCCTCGCTATGAATGTTTTCCTTGTTTATAGGTGCTGTGACAAGTACGTCGATTACCCCCTTCTTGAGGTCGCTCACTGCAGCTTCAAGAGCAATGAATGCTGCCTTGCCAGCTTGCTTGCTGTTTTGCCCGAGTTCAACCTTTACTTCCTCGTTGATGGTCTCCACGATATTGACTGCGTTTTCTTTCACATAGCCAGCATTGCGGGTGATATTGACTTGAGTAGTCTGAATTCCGAGTGCTTTGCGATGGTAGTTCATAACCTTGCTGGAGCCATAAATGATGGGTGTGCACAACTCCAGAATGTCGTTACTGATAAAGCATTTTGTGATAACCTCATAGCCCACACCATTGGTGTCGCCCTGGGTGATGCCTATACGTATTTTTCTTTCTTTAATCATTGTGTTTTATTCGTTTAACAATGTGGCATGTTTTTTGTAAGTTGAGAACAGTGCCTACCATGCCATATTAAATAGGGGGTAAAATTACTGCTTTTTTATGAAACTGGCAAAATTAGTGCGACGATTTTAGCGAAAAGAGGTTTTTTGGCGTAAAAAAATGTTTAAAAATGGGTTTATAGTGATTTTATTATTACTTTTGTACAATAATAAGCAATCGTTTGATGTTTAGATTGTGTTTTATTTAAATTTTTTTTATGACAATGAGCGACAGTGTAGTTATCATCCCTACCTTCAACGAGAAGGAGAACATCGAGGCGATAATCCGTGCCGTCTTGGCACTTGAGGAGCAGCATCGTTTTGACGTCCTTGTCATTGATGACAACAGCCCCGATGGCACTGCTGCAATCGTGGAACGTTTGATTGGGGAAATTCCTGAACGCATCAACATCATCAAGCGTAGTGGGAAACTTGGCTTAGGAACTGCCTATATTGCAGGTTTTAAGTGGGCATTGGAGAAGGGCTACAGCTACATCATTGAGATGGACGCCGACTTTTCGCACCGCCCTGAAGACTTGATACCATTGCACAAGGCATGTGCCGAGGAAGGAGCCGACGTATCGGTAGGCTCTCGTTACATCAGTGGTGTTAACGTGGTGAACTGGCCTATGGGACGTGTTCTCATGAGTTATTATGCTTCGGCCTATGTGCGCATCGTCACTGGCATGAATGTTCGCGACACTACCGCAGGCTTTGTGTGCTACAAGCGCGAGGTGCTTGAGGCAATCAACCTTGACGCGATTGAGTTTAAGGGATATGCTTTCCAGATAGAGATGAAGTTCACCGCCTACCAGATGGGATTTCGCATCAAAGAGGTGCCTATCGTCTTCATAAACCGTGTGCTCGGCACAAGCAAGATGAGTGGCGGTATTTTCAGCGAAGCACTATTTGGTGTGATAAAACTTCGCTGGGATAGTATCTTCAATAGGGAACGTTTCACTCGCCGTTCTCCTGCTTCAAACTAATCTTCTTAGACATACTAATTAGACGAACTACAAATGATTATAGCTTAACCATCTCAGGAAATGACTGGGATGGTTGTTTTATTGAGGAAAACTCACTATTTTTGCACTATATTTCATTTTAAACAGAACTATTCATGAAAATTATCGTTCTTGACGGATATGTGGGAAACCCTGGCGATTTGTCGTGGGAACCACTGGAAAGACTGGGCGACGTGACGGTTTATCCTCGTAGTAAGCCCGAAGAAATCGTTGAACGTGCCATGCCTGGCGACGCACTGCTAACCAATAAAGTCGTCTTTGACCGAAAGCTAATTGAGGCTCTACCTAATCTAAAATATATTGGGGTGATAGCCACTGGTTTCAACATTGTGGACCTGGAGGCTGCCAATGAGCGTGGCATCATAGTGACCAACGTTCCAGCCTACAGTACTGCCTCAGTGGCACAAGTGGCGATAGCTCACTTGCTCAACATGACTACTCATGCCGAGCACTACACTCGAGAGGCACGTGCCGGCGTGTGGAGCCGTAGCATCGACTACACCTATTGCAGCGCCCCATTCATTGAACTTGATGGTAAGACAATGGGAGTAGTGGGACTTGGAAATATTGGCAGCACAGTGGCGCGCATCACTGCTGCAATGGGAATGAAAGTGCTTGCTTTCACCAGTAAGCCACAAGAGGCTTTGCCTCACTACGTCACTCGAGTCGAGACACTCGACGACCTGTTCATTCAATGTGATGTTGTGAGTCTGCACTGCCCATTGACTGCCGAAACACGTGGCATCGTCAACGCACGCCGACTGGCAATGATGAAACCCACCGGCATGGTAATCAACACCAGTCGTGGACCACTTATCGTAGAGGAAGATCTTGCAGCTGCGCTGAAAAATGGCGTGATTGCCGCTGCAGCTGTAGATGTACTCTGTCAGGAGCCTCCAGCTGCCGATAACCCATTGCTTGCACTTAACAATTGCTACTTTACCCCACACATCGGTTGGACAAGCGCCGAAGCCCGTCAGCGACTTATGGACGTTGTAGTAAACAATGTGCGCACCTTCATGGAAGGCCACCCAACAAATGTGGTGAACAATCCCAAGACACACTAATTCTTTGACACATAAAAAGAGGCAGCCATTACGATGAGTAGTGGCTGTCTCTTTATGGAATGATTAGTAAGAATTAGTAGTCGGTTTTAGCGTTTCACGACCTTTGTGGCTGTACCATCAGTGTAGCGGATGATGAGGATGCCAGTGGCGTTCTCGCCCACGCGCTGACCTTGGGCATTGTAGATGGCTTCTACTTTGCGACCAGTGGCGTTGATGTCATCAATGCCAGTCACTACAGTTTCTTCGCCGCTTACTGCTACAAAGGTGTAGTTGTCAAACCAGCGTGGGTCAGTAGTAGCAATCTTTGGCATAATACCTTGTGCCTCGCTGTCCCATGCCTCGTTGAGGGTCATCATGCCATACATGGTGTAGAGGTTGCCTGGCTGGATAGTGATGCCGCTCAGGTTGTTGAGAACGATACTAGTGCCCTGTGGATAGTTGCGATAGCTGCGCAGCTTGCCGTCGGCGTCGCCATAACCTTTCAAGTACATAACTTGAGATGGCTTAACATTGAAACCATCTTGCTCAATAAGGCTCAGGTTGAAAGTATCCAAGTCATAATCAATTTGCTCTCCAGTGAACTCTTTGATATAGCTTGCTGTGAATACAGGGTTGCCATTCTCTACGCTATAAGTGCCAATGAGGTCTCTGTAGGAAACAGTAAGGTCGTTGAAGTCGGTAGGAACTATCAGAGCGATGAAGTTGCCCATGTTGTCGGTAGCGCCCACTTTCTTGGTGTCGCCATCAACAATTTCAAAGCCATCAGCTATAGCCAGCTCGTTGCCAACAATATACTCCTTGCCATTCACGCCGTTCTCAATAATTTCGGCGAGTGTGGTTGCAGGCTTTAGGTAGTTGATTGTATAAACCTTCACTGTGTTGAGGTCGTTGCTGATTACAGCCACGAAGACCTTGTATCTGTCGAGCTTCTCAACTACTTTCTTCACAAGATAGGCGTGCACGCTCTCGTAGGTGGCAGCGATGTCGCTCTCGGCTATTGTCTCACCATCGGCAAGTTCAAAGTTGTATTCATACACATCCTGAGAAAAACCTACGAGTGCCTCGCCCTTGACAGTTATGCCGGTGATTGCGGCATTATAGACCATTGCGATGTCATCAACAAAAACTTGGTCGCCACTGCTGCCTTTGCCTGGGGTGGCATTGGTAGAGAAGGTCACGAGAAGTGCCTGGCCATTGATGCTTTCATCTACATAGTTGAAAGGCACGGTAAACTCACTCCAGCTGCATGTTTCAATTGTGTTGTTCTTGGCGGTAGCGAGTTTGTTTGTATAATTCTTGTCCTCAGGGTCTTGATAGTATGTGCCGTCGGTAATGATGGCGCTCATAGTGGCATATTTGTATGTATTTTGTGCGGTACCCTGTGTGAATTTCAACCAGAACTTGATGGCGTCGGGACGACCATGCATCACGGTGTAGAATGGGTCGCCATTTTGGTCAACAACTGTGGAGCTCATGTCCAGGTGACTGTGGTTGGCAGTATTAGTTGCGCTAATGTTGCCAGCATTTAATTGACCAGTGGTCATGGTTCCGTTGTTCACAATACCCCAAGTGCTTCCCGACGTGATGACTGCGCTGGTGCCTGTAGCTCCACTGCGCACATCGTCGCTTGGTGCCAAAGTTCCTTTCGCACTACTAGCTAAAGTGCCTGATGCGCTCTTGAAACCGTGCCAAGCAATGGGCTCGTTGTTGTCCTTGAATTCCTCGAATCCGCTGTTCTTGATTTGATAGCCAGTGAGCTCGCCGTCTTGAGCGAATTTCACGTTGATGGTTTGTCCAAGTTCAGCCATGTAAATGTCGATGTTGGTTGTCATGGCATATTGGTTAAATGCAAGCACCATGTTAATTGGCACATTACCCAGCATAGTGCCTAACCAGTAGTCATAGTTGGCATCATTGCCTTCGGTGATTGTGATATCCTGGCTGGTAATGATGCTTGTCAAGCCATTACTTGTAGTTCCAGGTGCAGTAACCACGATGTTTCCCACAGGAATTCCGTCCATGATAAAGTTGTTGATACTCAGAGTGTAGTCATTACCATTCTGGACAACACTGATGGTTGATTCGGCACTGGTGCTCTCTCCGTTAACAGTGACGGTAAGGTTTCCAGTGTAATTGGTTGCCAATGCTGCTAATGCAGTCACTGCAGCGAGCATTGTGGAAAAAAGTTTTTTCATCTTCATTGATTTGTAATAATATTACCTATTAATTTAATGATAATAAGTGCCAAGTGCATTGAAAATTTGGCACTTGACACTTAATACTTAACTTTTGACTTTATTGTAAGAGGATGTTGTAAATAGAGGTGATGTCACCAGCAGTTACAACGCCGTCACCATCAACGTCACCAACTACTCCCTCAATACCTGGAGTGGTAAATTTCACATTGATGAACTGCTCAAGCGTAGCTGTCATATCGATGTCGATGTCAGCCTTGGCGTTGGTGCCGTCAAACTGTGCTGCCATGATAATGGGAACCTCGCCCAACATTGGACCTAACCAGAAAGGCATGTCAGGGTCGTCGCCTTCGGCGATAGAGATGCTTTGGTCAGCAACTACAGTTGTCACGCCATTAACGGTGTAACCCTTCATGTTGTCGAGCACGATGTTACCTACGCCCATTAGGCTGCCGTCGTTGTCGAGGGCAAAATTGTTAATGCTTAGTTTGTAGGTGCCATCTTCGTTTTGGTCAATGTTGATGGTTGTTTCTTGAGTTCCACCCTCTCCATTGATTGACACGGTGATTTTACCGGCATAGTCGGTAGCAAAAGCACTTAAAGAAAGAGCTGCTGCTGCAATAAAAGTGAAAAATTTCTTCATGATTTAAACGTTTAAATTATTGTTTTCTGATTATTTATTTCAATGTTGTTGCATTATTTGAAGCGATAGGAGATACCTATTGTCGCATAGATGGGATAGAGTGTTTGATCGAGGGTTTTGAAGCTGCTCTTAAAGAAACCACTCAGACCCCAATTGAAGTCGGCATAAACGCCAAACTTGCGGGTAAAGAAGTAGTCAACGCCCACTCCAAAGCCCCATTGACATTTGCGGATGTCGTCTTTGAAGTCGTAGTTGCCACGTTCATTTTCCTCTCTACCTAACAACACTTTAGCTCCCGTAGGATCATTCACACGAATATATCCGTCGTAGGCAAAGCCGTCAAAATTGC
The DNA here is from genome assembly GCA_905233845.1 of uncultured Muribaculaceae bacterium. GTDB lineage: Bacteria > Bacteroidota > Bacteroidia > Bacteroidales > Muribaculaceae > Sodaliphilus. The sequence continues at coordinate 31,659 of CAJOFH010000003.1, forward strand.
AACTGGCAAGATAGGAGAAATAAGGACCGAATTTGAGTTTCCACTTGTCATTGAATTTATAAACGGCTTGAATGGGAACTGTAAAAGTCCACTGCACAGCGTGGCTGTCGTTGTTGCCAGTGAACACGCCTTCCATCGATTGACCGTCTTGTGTGACTTGCATGTGATAGTTCTTGACGGTAGCATCGATGTGCATTGCCTTGTTCTCGAAGTGTATGCCTGCGAGAACACCCCAGTGTTTACTGGCGGGCTTGATAAGGTCAGCACCAAATGCGACGTTAGGCTGTAGTATGAATTTGTTGAGTTTTCTGATTTCGGCAGGCATGCCCAGTGGAGCTGTGCCACCAATGGAATAACCAAGCCTACCATATCCTTCGACGTTGCGGAAGAAGTTCTGCAAGTTCTGGCAACCGCCATCGTTGGGCATTATGGCCCAGGCGCTTATTGATGCGATTACTGCGATTATTGCTGATGTTATATATCGTTTCATATTAAGTCTAAAAAAACTGACAAGTGATTATTCTTTTTCTTCGCAGGTAAGTCGCACCTTGTCAACCTTAAGTGTGCTTCCTATGGCTCCCTCAAAGGACGCACCATCTATGCTTGATGAGAACACTATTGTGAGGTTGTAACCTCGGTTGGCAAGCATATCGGGATTAATTTCCTTCTTGTACTCATACTCGATGTCGAAGGGCACCCACTGTCCGTTGGTTTCATTGACATTATTTACACGTGCCACTGCCACAATGTTCTCGCTTGTAAGAATGTTGTCACCGTACAGGACAAGAGGATTACCATTGCGGTCATGGTTGATGTAGAGCACTGAATAGATGTCGCCTGCGTCAATGCGGTCGGGGTGCTCTTTCATGTTCTTGTCGGTAAATGGCGAGCTCGGACTGTATTGATAGTAACCTGAAAATTTTACAGGTTTTTGAGTGAATGGAATACCAAACTCAGTGGCTTTCAACGGCTGAAGAATTGCAGAGATAATGTTGAACTTGCCTAAGAACAGGTTGCCGGCAGCGATAGGTTTGCCCATACCTGCGCCTAAAGAACCAGCATATCTTGTGACAAACTGAACTCCATGTCCATCATAACCGTTATCCAGTACAAATGTTGGATAATCATTGGGAGCAGAATTTCTGTTGGCAATGTAGAAACCGTAATTGCCTGTTGCCCAATCATCACCAAGAGTACCATCGGGCAAGGTGTTGTGCCACACATAGAACTTGTGGTAATCTTTATCAAGCTCAAAATGCTCGAAGTCAAAGTCGATTACTGATGTTGTGTATCGTGCCATGCGGTTGCACGACACGGTGTAAGTGCGGCTCCATTTGCCATCTTGGGATGTGACGGTGTAGGTCACAGGGTCATTGCTGAAGTCATGTGCCGATCCGCTGGCTGGTGAAATGGTGGCACCAGGGGTGATGGTGAACTGTGGCGCAAAAGCAGTCACATCGGCATCATCGCGCATCGTGAACACTATCTTGTCCTCGTTACTGAGCACATTTATGAGCGTGTCGTTAGCGTTGTAGAAGCTTGCGTCAAGGTCATCGACGTGCACCCATGCCTTTTCAATGTCGCACTCGGCATTAAGAGGTTCTTCCTTAAAACATGAGGTAAAAATGGTGGTAACTGTTGTAAGTGCCACTATAACAACCACTTTATGATGAAAAAAACTCATTTCAAATATTCGTTAATATTCATTTATTGATATGCTGTCAATTCAAGCTGCAAAGTTAGTCATTTTTCTTAAATTAAAATATGATTTATATTAAAATATTATTTATAATTTTAAAAATAAGTTTTTGCTATTTGAAAATGTTGATTATTTAAATTTAAATTGTATATTTGCGCCACAAAATAAAAAGGCTGCTTTTACTGCTATTGTAAGAGTGACTATAACACACTATAAATAGCTTTTGCTGATGTTTGACACATTAATACGACAGTTATTTGAACTGAGATGGTTTAAGAGTTTGAAAACCAATACGGTTCCCCGATGGATGATATTATTTATCGACATGCTTCTCGTAGCGTGCAGTTATGGCGTGTTTGTGCTCTCAAGTCTCAATCCCCAAATCACTCAATCGGCTTTTGTGATTATTAGAAACTTGATACTTGTTGTGGCGGTTTATGGTTTGGTGACTTTTATGTCAAAGAGCTACACTTGTGTCATACGATTGTCGGTAATCGAGGACCTGTATCGGGAGTTTGTTGTAGTTTTTGTATCAACTGTAATCCTTACTTGCATCAATTTTTTATATGCCACCATCACAAAAGATGTGCTCATCAGCTATTGGGGCATTATCTACATTGGGGTGCTATCGTTTGCCATGCTCACCATTGAGCGCCTGATAATAAAGTATATATATGCCCGAATCACTGCTACAGACAGCCAGCGTCGCAAGGTTCTTGTGCTTGGTACGTCGCTTGACTCTCTGATTCTTGCCAATGCGTTGAAGAACGAGATAGGTGGCAAGTATGAGCCCGTGGGTCTGCTCAGCATAAAAAGTGGAAAGGACAAGGACGAAATCAATGGTTTCAAGGTGTTTAAATACCGTCCCGAGAAAATTCAGGAGATATTTATAGGTAATGGCATCCATGCATTGATTTTTGATTCTTCAAGCATCAAATTGATGCGCAATGGCTTTGCCGATGCTTTTATTGAGAATAATATAGCTCTGCTGGCGATCAACAAAGTAGAGGAGTTTGAACTTGATGACGAGCGCGATGGCTCCAACATCTCTACCTATATCAAGGAGGTGCAGATTGAGGACTTGCTGGGTCGTGACCCCATTGTGCTGAACAATGCGTTGGTGCGCTCACACATTAAGGACTCGGTAGTGCTAATAACAGGCGCCTGTGGCTCGATTGGCAGTGAGATAGTGCGCCAGGTAGCAACCTACAAGGCCCGTCGCATCATTCTTGTGGACCAAGCCGAAACACCGATGCACGATTTGAGTCTTGAGATGAAAAAGGACTTCCCTGAGGCCGACGTGGTGCTCTACATGGGCGATGTTCATAATCATGCCCGCATGGAGAATGCTTTCAAGGAGTATCAACCAAAATATGTGTTCCACGCTGCTGCCTACAAACACGTGCCCATGATGGAGCTGAACCCCACCGAAGCAGTGCTCACTAATGTGGAAGGCACCAAAAACATCGCCGACTTAGCCTTGAAATATGGAGTATATAAATTTGTGATGGTTTCAACCGACAAGGCGGTGAATCCCAGCAACATCATGGGATGCACAAAGCGTTTAGCCGAGATTTATTGCCAGTCGCTGTTTTTCGACGCTCAGAAAATGGGCAAGAACACCCAGTTTATTACTACTCGTTTTGGCAACGTGCTTGGTAGCAATGGTTCGGTTATCCCCTTGTTCCGTAGGCAGATAGAAAGTGGTGGCCCTGTTACTGTGACTCATCGCGACATCATCCGTTACTTCATGACTATCCCTGAGGCATGTTCGCTCGTGCTGGAGGCTGGATGTATGGGGCATGGCGGTGAGATTTACATCTTTGACATGGGTCAACCAGTTCGCATCTACGACCTTGCCATGCGCATGATTTCTCTTGCTGGTTTGCGTCCCAATGTTGACATAAAGATTGAGGAAATAGGTCTGCGACCTGGCGAGAAACTCTATGAAGAGCTGCTAAACGACAAGGAGAACACCATCAAGACCGACAACGAGAAAATTATGATTGCCCAAGTGCGCAAGTATGACTACTTTGATGTGTGCAACAACATTGACAATATCATCGAATTGGCACAGAGCGGCAATATCCACGATATGGTCAAGAGCATGAAGCAGTTTGTTCCTGAGTATAAGAGCATGCATAGCGAGTATGAGAACATCGATCATGAGATTGAGAATGGCGACAAGCCTAACGACAATTACTACTTCAACCCAACGGCGCCAGTGGGAGAATAAAATGCAGAATAAGGTATGAAATAGAGAGGGTGTGTCATCAATTTGACACACCCTCTGTAAATCTTGTAGTGATAATTAGCTTGGGTTGATTCTAAATAATCGCTCCGTTCTTTTGTATTATTGTCATTCTACATGGACCGTTGGAATATGATTCCATTAAAATCAGCAATATAGCGTGCACCGTTGATACTGTATATTTCATAGCCACCTTCAATTGTGGAAATGTGTCTTACACTGTATCCCATTGCACGCAATTGTGATACAGATTTGCCAATTACTTGTCCACGCATCTTGCCTTTTCTGATTTTCTTAGCTCTTTTCTTGGCTCTCTTGGCAATGAGTGTTGTTTCATTATTGTCTGGTTGCCCTAATGGGATGATCTCGGTTGCATTGATGGCAAATGCCATCATCAAAGCGATTGCAGGAATAATTAATTTCTTCATGTCGAAAAGGTTTAGAAGGGTTCATGGGTCTTGAATGATTGCCACCTAAAGGTTGAACCCTATTTCACCTTGGGGAGGCAAATCTTTATCTCAACAAATTAGTACTTTATTTCTTTCTTCTTCTCAGTGTCACAAGTGCTGCGATGATTGCTATCAAGACTGCTGCGATGGCACCGGCGGTTACTTTTCCTGTCGTTGTTCCGAGCCATTGAGTGAATGTGGAAGATGAGTTGTTGGCATTTTTAGTTGCCACAGCCACACTGTCGGTTTCCTCGGTCTTGGGTGCAGGAATGACGGGTTCGGGCTCGGCATAGTCCACATGGAAAATGTCGACAGCTTGCCCACCGTAGTCGTGTCCATTGGTAGTGTGTTCTTGCGAGGTTATAATCACGGTCTTGCCATCGTTGCTCACATCAAGCCCCACAGGATAGGAGTCGGCAGGTACGTCAGCAATCTTCTGCATGGTGCGAGTGTCAATCACGCACAAACTGCTGGCATCGTTGCAGGCTGCGAAGATGTACTTTCCACTTGGCGAGAACTCTATGGTTCGTGCGCCAGCTCCCACTTTGCAGTTTTCCCATCCCTCGATATGACCTTTGTTGTCGGTCATATTCTTAGCGACTTTCATAAACTCGTCGAACTTGATGCGTTGTACATATCCTGCGATATTTACACTCAAATAGATATATCCGTCACGAATGAGAATGTGACGAACATTGGACTTCATACCAGTAACACGCCCCAGATATTTTTGGTTCTTGACATCGATAACAGCAAGACCGCCTTTCCCTCCCATGCAACACACAATGATATAGTTGTCGTCGGGAGTGAATGCCGTACCACGTAGGCAATAACCGCTATGATTGTTACGGTTGATTTTCTTGCCAGTGCCAAAGTTCAACGGAAGCACATAGTCAACGACAAGCACCTTGGTGTAGTGCCAATCTTTGGGGTTGTTGCTTGAGATGTCGATAAGACCTACGGTGTTGTTTCCCCAGTGAGTGACGGCAAGTGTCTTGCTGTCATGGGATGTCGCAAGCATCTTGGGCAGAGGACCTGTCTCGAAGAGTCGCACGATGGAGTCGACCTTAGTGTCGATGACCGCCATAGCCGAGGGTTCGATAGCATTAAGGTCGAAAGTGCGTCTAAAATATGGAACCCACAAGTATCTGCCATTATGTGAGAATGCCGCTTCCACAGGTTTTCCCATGAAAGTGTTGGGCTTTTCCCATTGCTTGTGCCACTCAAAGAGTCCGCTTGCTGGTGCCCACAGGTGCTTCGATCCCTCATCGGTGAAGTCATGGCTTATTGTTTTGAGTTTCTTGTTTGTCGCCATGTCGTAGGCGATAGTGACCCGTCCTTCGAGCGAATTGACATAGTATTTCTTTCCGTCGGGAGTGATATTGACCGACTTTGGCGAGTAGATGTCCTTGTCGTAACTGTCGGTCATCGATGGACTGAAGTTTTGTATTCTGTCGGCGAAAGTTATTTTGAGCTTACCGTCGGTTGATGTTGTAACGTCGCCCACATTAGGATGTACTACAGCCTGTGCCGAGCCAAGAGTAGCTATCAAGATAATGATAACAAATAGAGTTTTACGTTGTTGCATTATATTATTGTTTTTTGGTTTTCTTGGATTTCTTGTCGTCCTCTTTTTCGGCATCTCTCACTTTTCCTGCAAGCATGCCACAGGCGGCACTGATATCCTCGCCACGACTGCGACGAATTGTGCAGGTGATGCCCTTGCTGTTGAGGTAGTCGCGGAAGTAAGCCATGCGCTCGTCACTTGAGGTGCGCAGTTTGGTAGCACCTGGAATCATGTGGTAACGGATGAGGTTCACGCGCACATGCTCGTTAGGCAAGAGCTCGCGCAGAGCCTCGGCATGCTTGATGTCGTCGTTGAACCATTGCCACATGATGTATTCCACCGAAAGGCGGCGTTGATGAGCGAAGTCATACTTGCCCAGGAGATCCATCACTTCCTTAATGTGGTAAGCGTTCTCGATGGGCATGAGTTGGCTGCGCTCTTCCTCAATGGCATTGTGAACACTCACGGCGACGTGTACGCTGGTGGTCTCGCACAGCACTTTGAGAGCAGTCTTAACTCCTACAGTCGAGACGGTGATGCGTTTAGGGCTCCAAGCAAGCCCCCATGGTGCAGTGAGAATTTCAATGACCTTGAGCACATTGTCAAGATTGTCGAGAGGTTCTCCCATTCCCATGAACACGACGTTGGTGAGCTCTTGGCTTTGTGGCACACTGAGCACCTGGTTGATGATTTGGTTGGAGGTGAGATTGCCATGGAAACCTTGTCGGCCGGTCATGCAGAAGTAGCAGTTCATGCGGCACCCCTTCTGCGACGAGATGCACAAAGTGGCGCGGTCGTCCTCAGGAATGAAGACGCTCTCCACAGCCTTGTCTCCACCAGCATCAAAGAGATACTTCACAGTGCCGTCTTCACTCGACTGTGCACTTTGTGGTCCATAAAGTCCCACGCAATACTGCTTGGCGAGCAGCTCTTTGTTGGCTTTAGAAATGTTGCGCATTTCATCAAATGTGCTCACACGTTTGCTGTAAATCCACTCGGCAAGCTGGGTCGCCACAAACTTAGGCATTCCCAACCCTGCTGTTACTTCACGCAGCTCTTGTAGATTCATGCCGGCGAGCGGCCTGAGTTTCTTGCTATAGGTTTCCATATCAGTTTTAAGACATTTATTTACTTAATAATGTGCAAAGTTAATTATAATTTTTTGATTATTTGGATAATGCTCACTAAATTTGCGGTTATGAAGCTCAATGTTGAAGATTTAAGGAATTATTGCCTCTCATTGGGTGAAGATGTGGAGGAGAAGATGCCGTTTGGAAAGTTTAACGGTGCTAATGAGGTATTAGTGTTTTACGTGTGTGGTCACATGTTCTGCTACTACGACTTGGCCCATTTCACTGTGGTGACAGTGAAGTGCCAACCCGAGCGCATCAATGAGCTGAGAGCTCAAGAAACTGGCATCACAGCCCCTTATAATATGCATCCCAGTCATTGGATAGGTCTTGATGTGGAGCTGGTGAATCCTGACCTCGCCAAGGAGCTGATAAAAAACTCTTATAATATTGTTAAAGCCAAATATACAAGATAAGAGAGTGTTGTGGCAACACCCTCTTAAAATTCAAGACCTCCCATAAGGTGGTATTTTTGAAGTCCCTTGAGAAAATCTATTTCTTTCGCCGTTTCATTGATACAGGTACAGCTATGGCTGCGATGACTACTGCAGCGAGTGCACCAGCTGTAACTTGTCCTGTTGTAGTCTGTAGCCATTTCATGATTGACTGCGATGAGAATCCACCGTTTTCCGTTGTAGTAGCGACGGTTGTACTATCATTATCGGTGGGAGTTGGTTCTTTAATAACAGGTTCAGGCTCGGCATAGTCTATTTGGTAGATATTTACAGCATTGCCGCCGCCTCTCTTCATGCGTCCTTGCGAAGTGACAAGTACATATCGACCATCGTTGCTGATGTCAAGTCCCACGGGGTAAGAATCGACCGAAATCTCGGCAATCATCTTCATTGTGCGAGTGTCAACCACACACAAACGGCTCGCATTGTTGCAAGCAGCAAAGATGTATTTTCCACTGGGTGAAATCTCGATTGTGCGCGCTCCACTGCCAACCTTACAGTTTTCCCAATTCTCGATGATGCCTTTATCATTGGTCATCTGCTTAGCAGCATTCATGAAGTCATCGAGCTTGATGCGTTGCACATAACCACTACTGTTGACGCTCAAATAAATATAGCCATTGTTGATGATGATGTGGCGCACATTGTGCTTCATGCCAAGCATGCGTCCCATGTATTTTCTGTTCTTAACGTCGATGACAGCAAGTCCACCAGAGCCTCCCATGCAGCAAATAATCAAGTACTTGTCGTCGGGGGTAAATACAGTGCCTCGTAGGCAATATCCACTCTCGGTGTCGCGATTAACCCTTCGGTTTCCGAAGTTAAGAGGTAATTCGTAATCAACGATGAGATTAGTGGTATAGTGCCAGTCGTTTGGGTTGCTGCTCGAGATGTCGATAAGCCCAACAGTATTGTTTCCCCAATGTGTGACAGCGAGAGTTTTGCCATCGTGCGATGTGGCAACCATTTTGGGCAGGGGACCAGTTTCCATCAACTTGACAATCTCATCGGTGCGGGTGTCGATAATCGCCATTGCCGAAGGTTCCACGGCATTATTGTCGTAAGTGCGACGATAGTAAGGAACCCAAAGGTATCGTCCTGCATGTGAGAAAGTGGCTTCCACTGGTTTGCCCATGAACGTGTTAGGTTTATCCCACTGTTTATGCCACTTGAAAAGACCGCTTGGTTTTGCCCACAAGTTTTTGGAGCTTTCATCGGTGAAATTGTGGCTGATTGACTTTATTTTTCGGTTGGTGCCCATTTCAAACACAACAGTCTTGCCGCCTTCAAGAGAGTTGACATAGTACTTTTTCCCGTCGGGAGAGATGTTTACCGACTTTGGAGATTGTATGTCGCTTTCATGACTGTCTTTCATGGCAACACTGTAGTTTTGCTTTTTTGCAACAAGTGTGATTTTTACTTTGCCATCACTGGAGGTTGCTGTTTCACCCACCTTTGGGTGGACAAGAGGTTGGCCACTTGCAGTTCCTGCAAGCATAGTGGCAGCAATAACGATGAATAATAGATGTGATTTCATTAAAAACAGAAATAATAGTATTCCTCAAAAATGGGACACTTTTCAAAAAAAAAATTAATCAATGGAGTTTGAGCATTGTTACATAATATTATAATCAAGGCTCTATGCGTATGTCATCGTTGCGATAAGGTACGAGTCGGCCACGCAACGTGAGCTGTCCACGTCCCAATGTGGGGTCGATGGTAGCGAGTGCCTGATCGCTGCCTTTGAACAATGTGATGGTGACATAAGCATTCATGCGACGCCCTATCATGGTGTAGGTGATAATGGCGTTACCTTTTTTGTCATTCTTGATGTTAAGTTTGCTTATGCGTCCATGAAGGGTCATTCCGCCCAGGCCATTGGGTCCAGCGCTCATGGTGTTATAAGCCACTTGGAAAATACCTTTGTCGCCTTGCATAAGCAGGAAGTTGGTGTTGTCGTTCAATCCAAGCGCATAGTTTCCGTAGCTGTTTCTCACTTGTGTGGCTTGCAGCACAAAATATCCGTTCTGAATAGCGCGTAGGGCTTTGAGGTGGAACACCGAGTCGACAATCTCGTGGTCTTTCTTGATGCGCTGCTTGCGCTCTTTCTTTGTTTCGTTGGCGGGGATGGGGTCAGTCTCGTCAATGACATAGACGTCATCATAGTTTTGTGCCATTACTGGCATAGAAATGATAACAGTTAGAATCAGCGATAAAAGTAGTTTTAATGACTTCATAATTTCTGATGTTTTAGAGAGTTGGTGCAAAATTACATAATATAAACACACAAAGAGCCAAAATACTGCATTAATTATGAAAATTTTTTTCAAGAAAATGTTATTTTTGCAGTCTAAATTATTTTTTGTTATGGAAATCAACAAACAAATGTCTTGGTTTGTCAAGATTATTTTGCTCGGTGCATTGGCGATGATGATGCTATTTGTTGTCACTATAGTAATCATGATAGCTTTTGGCGCACGATTCACGGGGTTGAATGTGCAGTTGACAATTGTTGCCCTACAAAATGTGGTGATCTTCATTGTGCCGGTGGTGATTCTTGCTCTCATTTGCCGCTCTACCGAGGGGCGACCTGTGTCGCAGACCATGTGGATTGCCAAGTCACCTACGTTCAAGTCGATAGCGTTAGTGGTGCTCGTCTATATCGTGGCACTGCCGGCTATGAACTGGATAGTGGAGTGGAACGAGGGGTTGCATTTGCCGCAGGCGTTGCACAAATATGAGAACCTGTTGCATGAGATGGAAGACTCGGCTCAGGGTGTTACTAACGACCTGCTCTTGACTAAGTCGTGGGGTGGCATGATAATGAGATTCCTGCTTGTGGGTGTGCTCACAGGACTGGGCGAGGAGATGTTTTTCCGTTCTGGTATGTTGGGTTCCATGCACTTTGGCAAGGTGCGGCGTCACGTGGCGGTGTGGACGGTAGCTTTCATTTTCAGTGCCATCCACATGCAATTCTTTGGCTTTGTGCCTCGCATGTTGATGGGGGCATGGTTTGGATATGTGATGCTGTGGAGTGGTGAAGTTTGGACTCCCGCCATCGCACATTCATTGAACAATGGCCTTGTGGTGATATTCACTTTCTTGAGTAATAATCACTATATTGACGATAATTTCGTGGAGACCATGGGTGTGCCTGAGAAAGGACAAATGCCATGGCTCGCGATTGCCAGCGCTGTGGCTACTGTGATTGTTATAGTGTTGTTTATGAGAAAAAAGAAAAGCTTGACACCATGAAAAAGATATTGTTTTTGGCACTGATATCCTTGTCCATCACTGCTAATGCTCAAGATGTGATTTGTCACCGAGGTTACTGGGACACCGAGGGTGCCGCGCAAAATTCGATTCGCTCTCTTGTAAAGGCCGACTCAATTGGTGCATGGGGGTCAGAGTTTGACGTGTGGATGACCGCCGATAGTGTACTCGTGGTCAATCACGATGCCACTTTCAATGGTGTGACCATAGAGACAGCAAAGTGGGACGATCTCAAGACTATGCGACTCAATAACGGCGAACCACTTCCAACTCTTGACCTGATGCTGGAGTGCGGCAAGCGCCTTAAAACTCGACTCATTCTTGAAATGAAACCGCACACTAACAAGGAACAAGAGAAAGAGGCTGCGTGTAGAATCGTGGAGATGGTTAAAGATAAAGGTTTAGAGGACAGGATTGAGTACATTACATTCTCTTATCAAGGCATGAAGGAACTCAAGGGACTGGCTAAGCAAGGAACGCCTATCTATTATCTTAATGGCGAACTCTCACCTTCGCAGCTTGCCGAACTCGATGTTGCAGGAATTGACTACAGCATCAGAGTGATGCGTGAGCATCCACAGTGGATTGATGAGGCTCACTCGCTGGGTATGAAAGTGAACGTATGGACTGTAAACAGCGAGCGCGATATGGACTGGTGCATACAAAACGGGGTAGACTTCATCACCACCAATGCCCCCGAACTACTGCAACGCAAGCTTAAACAATAACTTTTTTATACCTCTCCTTTCTTACCTCTCCACTATTCCACTTTTTTTGCGACATGAAAAGATTTATCTCTAACTACACAATTTTTGCCAATGGCGACGAGGTCATCAACCACATCACGACAGTTGAGGATGATGGCACTCTGCGCTCAGTTGATCCCTTCGACCGTGAACTCGGCAACACTGTCTATGTACCTCAGCCACTGTGTGTTGTTGCCACAAGCGATGTCCCTCTCGTGCAGAAGGCTTTCATTGAGTGCGCCTCGCGTGAGCAATTGAAGCGATTGCTCTCTAAGCTGAAACTGTCACAGCCACAAGCGGGCGTTACAGTAACAGTGCTGCGACTCGACTTCAGTACAAATACTCTAAAAGAATTATAACATCAAACATCTGATCTCTGACAACTATTTAGCTATGGAACAAATCGAGAGAATTAAGACCATGGAGGAGCATCTCAACAAAGCCACTGAAGCAGTTAAGGCTTTGAGCGACGCTCTCGACCTTTACACTGACGCAATGGAGTCGATTGAGACCATTGACGACTATCTCGTCAGCGACGAGTGGAAGCAGGACTTCGACGATAGCGAAGCAGGAAAGCTTCCAAAGGACCTTAAATGCGGAGTGCTTAGTGAAGATGGCATCTGGAACGTCGTCGACACCAGCCGTGAGCTCAATTGCCAAATGCTCGACATCGTCAGCACGATGCTCCGCAACAGCTAACAATACGTCTCTCGCAAAAAACTGCGCAGTGATTTGCATTTTATTGCACTGTTATGTGATTGATAGTTGAGGCATTACGATAAGATTGCCCCGAAACACAATGTTCGGGGCAATCCTTTTATAATTATCTTTCAAAAATAAGACTCTGACCGATTAGTGATGGGAAAAGAGTGCTAATCTTGAGCTACGCGCACAGCACGTACAGAGAAACCACTGTCACGGTCGCCGTAGTTTCTTTCCAGATTGCCCTCAAGATGGAACCACAAGTAGTAAGCTTGATAGGATTTCGATGCGTTGACCATGCGCGACCAATAGTAGCCATAATTGCCAGGGCTGTAGAGATAGTCACCGAAGTGGTAGCCTGCGGCAGGCAAGAACAATGTTGCGCCATTATGCTTGCTGGTCGCCAAGTTGCCGTTCACACCATTCTTTGTTGTCCATTGCCAATTACAATGAGCAATAAGTTCGTCTAATTGCTCTTCAGATGGCATGCACCACTGAGCACCCCAATTGGCAGTAGCTGCATCGTCTTCGGGTTCAAGCTCGGTCTTGCCATCGACAAAGCCATTGTATCCATAACTGCTGTTGGTGCAGTACTTGATTAACTTATTGAATCTGGTGCCATTGCTCCATTGGTAGTTGTCCCATTTATAGACATCCTTTGGAGTTGTCTCACCCCAAGCGAAATAATCGCCATATTCCTCTGGACTGTTTGCTCCAATGTTCATCGTCGCCCACAGCGTGCCACTGGGCAATCCCAAGTCAACATATTCATGGTTGTCAACCCCGGGGTCAATGCCCAACAAAATATTATAGACCGCTGTCACGTCGGCGCTTGTAATGCTGCCGTCTCCGTTGACATCACTTGTAGAATAATAAGTCATGTTGCCACTGAGTAGGTAATTATAAAGTGCTGTGACGTCAGAACTTGTAACAGCTCCATCGCCATCCACATCACCCTTCACCGCACTCTTCACCGCAGGAGTTTGAGCCATTGCTGCCGAGCACGCGGTGAGCATTACAATCACTGAGTAAATTATTTTCATGTGAATTAAGTTTTTCTGCCATTTTAGTCTCTCGAATCGTGGCTAATGTTTAATTAGTTATTATTTATGTATAGAAAGCGTAGAGACTTGGTAAAAACGCTTTCTTTTTTATCCGTTAAATTTTCCGATGGGGAGGTGAGAGTGGATAGGTAAATGCACATTTCTCGATTACGTTAACGTTTCACCTCCTTCCACCTTATTCTTTTACATTATTGGGAATAGGCCATAGAGCAAGCCGTCAATGCGCTCGGTAACCTTGGCGAAATCCTCGGGACGGTCGCCAAACTTGCAGTTGTCTCCGTCAATGATGATGAGCTTGCCGTCATAGTCCTCTATCCATTTCTCGTAGAGGCGCTCCAGACCTTGCAGATAGTCGAGGCGGATAGTCTGCTCATACTCACGTCCACGTTTTTGGATTTGCCCTACGAGTGTCGAGATGCTCGAGCGGATGTAAATCATCAGGTCGGGTTTCTGCACCAGCGACATCATGAGCTGGAAGAGGTCCTGATAGGTCTCGAAGTCGCGATCGCTCATCTTTCCCTGATTGTGAAGGTTAGGAGCAAAGATGCATGCGTCCTCAAAGATTGTGCGGTCTTGGATAATGACATCACTGCTCTTAGAGATTTCCACCACGTCCTTAAAACGCTTATTGAGGAAATAGATTTGAAGGTTGAAGGACCATCGTTCCATGTCGTCGTAGAAGTCGGCGAGATAGGGGTTGTTGGTCACTGATTCAAAACGTGGCTCCCAGCCGTAATGCTCAGCGAGCATTCTGGTCAATGTGGTCTTGCCACAACCGATGTTTCCTGATATTGCTATATGCATGATTTTAAGTTTTAGTTCTTTGTTTTAAGTTCTTTGTTTTAAGCTTTCTCTAATCCCTCATCTTTTATTGGGAAAAGTCCGTAGAGTAGAGTGTCGATGCGATTGGTGATGCCTATGAAGTCCTCGCGTCGGTTCTCGAAGTCGAGATTGTCTTTATCCACAATCATCACACGGCCCTTATAGTGGTTGGTGATAAAGTCTTCGTAGCGGCGGTTCAGGTTGTCGAGATACTCAATCTGCATCGTTTGCTCATAGTCTCGTCCTCGCTTCTGGATATTGGCCACCAGATGCTCTACCGATGAGCGCAGATAAATCATTAGATCGGGCAGCTTCACTATCGAGAGCATGTGCTCAAAGAGTTCCATATAGGTCTCAAAGTCGCGTTCCGAGATGTTGCCCATAGCGCGGTTATTGGCGACAAAGACATACACGCCCTCAAAAATCGAGCGGTCTTGAAGAACTACGTCCTGAGTTTGAGAGATGGCAAGTAGGTCACGGAATCGTTCCTTGAGGAAATACACCTCGAGGTTGAACGACCACCGTTGAATGTCGCGATAATAATCTTCGAGATAGGGATTGTGGGCCACCGACTCATAGCGTGGCGTCCACCCATAGTGCTGCGCCAGCAGTCTTGTGAGTGTGGATTTTCCTGAACCAATATTTCCTGCTACGACGATGTGCATCGGGATTGAAATTTCTAGACGGCAAAGTTAATAAAAACTTGCTTAATTTCCTAAAGAAAAATCATTTTTATTCTTCTCTATGAATTCGTGTGGGTTTGTATCCGTGTTTGAGGCGGTATTTGCGCACGTCGGCAAAGAGGTCGGTAGCATAGACAAAGTTGTTAAGGTTTTCGTTGTCAACGTTGTAAATCTCATCTTTGTTGCCTACCCATCCCACATGGCCCTTGTAGATAAACACGATGTTCTCGCCAATCCCCATTACCGAGTTCATGTCGTGAGTGTTGATGATAGTGGTGATACCAAACTCATGAGTGATGTCATAAAGTAGCTCATCAATTACAATCGATGTCTTGGGGTCAAGACCCGAGTTGGGCTCGTCGCAGAACAAGTATCTGGGATTCAGAGATATGGCACGGGCAATGGCACATCGCTTCTGCATACCGCCACTCAACTCGCTAGGATATTTGTTCTCGCTGCCAGTGAGGTTCACACGGTCGATGCAGAATTGTGCTCGCTCGCGCTGCTCGGCTGGGCTCATCTTGGAGAACATCTTCAACGGGAAGATGACGTTGCCCATCACTGTCTCACTGTCAAATAGGGCCGAGCCCTGGAAAAGCATGCCTATCTCTTTGCGCAGTTCCTTCATCGCTTTGTCGTCGAGCTTGGTAATGTCTCGCCCGTCATAAAGTATCTCGCCACTGTCAGGCTTGAACAGTCCCACAAGGTTCTTCACCAGCACGGTTTTACCTGAACCACTCTGGCCAATAATCAGGTTTACCTTGCCATCATAGAACTTGGCGTTGATGCCAAAGAGCACTTGTCTCTTGCCACCATCCTCGTCAAACGACTTCTGAACGTTCTTAACCTCTATCATAGTGCAACTTAAATCAACTTAAATAATCGGTTTTACATCATCATCAACTTGGTCAGGAGCACGTCGGTGAGCAGAATCATGAGGTTGCTCATCACTACGGCATCGGTGCTGGCTTTACCCACCTCGATGGAGCCGCCCTTCACGGTATAGCCGTAGTAAGATGAGATGCTTGAGATAATGAAGGCAAAGAACAACGATTTAATGAGCGCAAACCATACGTACCATTCTATGAACAAGGTCTGGATACCATACACATAGGTGTCGACATCGATAATGCCTGTTATCACACAAATCAAGTATCCTCCAAATAGACTCGTGGCCATACAAATAATCACCAAGAACGGCATGATGGTTATCAAGCCTGTTATCTTGGGCATTATCAAGTAGTTGGCACTATTGATTCCCATGATGTCGAGAGCATCGATTTGCTCGGTCACACGCATGGTTCCTATCTCACTGGCGATGTTGCTACCTATCTTTCCTGAGAGGATTAAGCACAAGATTGATGATGAGAACTCGAGCAAGATAATCTCACGGGTGGTGAGACCCACGGTGTAGCGAGGCAGCAAGGGGTTGCTGATGTTGAGCTTGATGAGAAGCGTACACAGCGCACCAATAAAGAGTGACACGATGAGAATCAGCGGGATGGAATCGATGCCAAGCTTATATATTTCTGCAACGTAGCGCTTGAAGAACTCCCGCCACTTGTCGGGAATTCCTATACTTCGCCACATCAGCATGCAGTAAGAGCCTAATTTTTCTAACGACTTCGTAAATGCCATATCATTGTCGTTTTATTTCTTTTTTGAAACAACTTGCAAATATAATAATTACTTTCCATTAAAGCATTATCTTCTTGTGTTTTCTGTGTTTGTTGGAACTAGGTATTTTCAGCCTGTAGGTATATCTCGACGAAGTTAAGCCTTCATTATGCATTATTTTATTGGAGGATGAGGGGTGTGGTCGCCATAGGGACCAGTGGAGCGCACGCGGTTGGGGACTGACGTCTTGTTAAGTCCAGGCTTTGGCCTGTAAATAGTGTCACCATTCCTTAAGACGACAGGCCCGCGCACACTGTCGAGTGACGGTCTGCTGGGGCGCGCATTGTTGAGTGACGGTCTGCCGGGGAATGAAGGTCTTGGAGAAGCTATGTCGGATGGATTATTTTCTTCGCTGGACTGCAGTTCATTGCTCTTGCCAAGCATGGCTTTTGGTCCTGCTATGCGCTGAATGGAGATTCTGTGGTAGTTGGTGGGGTCAAAGTGTGTACGCAACAAGTAAATGCTGTCGATGAAAGTTACTCGCTGTGGCTTGATACTATATTGAATGTATCCGTAGATGCGTTTTACGGTGCGAGCGGTGTCACTTTGGATGTCATAGTTTGACCAACCATTTATATTGAGTGTTCTGTTCGTGTAGCTTGTAGTACCATCGTTGTAGTCGATGGCGAGGAGAATGTTGATATTATTGCCGCTGGCGTTAATCGCTTTGAGGTTCAGTGAGTAAGAGTCGCCTTGACGGTGTTGTTGGTCAGGTTTGTAGTCGTAGGTTATGTATCCACGACGCAAGGCACTGGTGAGAATCCACTGTTGCGGCTCAGTCCAAATATTGGCACTATCACCAGTGTTGGGGAACACTCTTCGGATTGCGCTGGCATGTGAGCCGTTAAGAGGAGTGTTGTTGACCCACATGTTCCCAGGTTTATTGTCGTCGTGCTTGATGTTGCCTTCTTTTTCAAGGATTAGCACGGCCTTGTCGTGCAGTTCAGAGTAGAGCTTTAGATTATGGGCATACCACACGAGCGATGAGTCATACATCGCTAAGTCGGCATCATATCTCTCGAGGATTGATTGCTTGAGGGCGAGCTTAGACGAGTCGTCAGGGAATTTTCCTGGAAATTGCTCAATCAGCGCGTCGGCCTTGGCAAAGTCGGCGAGCACATGCACCATGTCGCTCTCAGGGATTACTCCACTGGGTGCCTTGTCGCATCCGATAAAGAGCGATGCAACAAGCGCTATGATGGTTAGTACTATAGCCTTTTTTGCCATTATAGGTTGAAAATTATTGTTCAGAAGTCTCGTTTTGAGCTTCGTTGGCATCTGTCACTTCTTCTACAGCTTTGTTTTCCTTCTTGTCGCTTGCAATATACTTGTTGTAGAAGATGATGAGGACAAAGATGCTAGTGGTTAAGCATGCATCAGCAACGTTGAAAATGGGCTCAAAGAAGAGGAAGTGCTTACCGCCCACTCCTGGCATCCACTGTGGCCAGTCCCACTCGGCGAGCGGGAAATAAAGCATATCGACTACCTTGCCGTTGAAAAGCGAAGCATAGCCTCCCTCGTTAGGCAGGAACTGGGCCACCTCGGGGGGCATAGGATCATTAAAAATTTGGCCGTAGGCAATGCAGTCGATGACGTTGCCAATGGCTCCTGCTGTGATAAGCGCCACACAAGTCACAAAGCCACGTGGCAAGTCGGTGCGATTTCTTATCTTTACAAGATAGTAGATGAACAGCACTGAGAAGATGATGCGAAGCCATGTGAGAATGGCTTTGCTCCCCAGTTCCATACCGAACGCCATTCCGTTGTTCTCGATAAAGGCGATTTTGAACCATGAAGCAACCTCGACCTGTTCACCATAGTAGAAATGAGTCTTGACCCAGATTTTAGTGACTTGGTCAATGATGATGGCTGCGGCAATTATAATGGTTGCCAGCCAGCCGTTTGATATTTTCTTCATCGTGAAGCGTGAGCCTTAGCGATTTTTCTTGCGTTCTTGCTCAATTTCCTTGCCCTCAACCGAGAGAGTGGCATGGGGGACAGCCAGCAAGCGTCCCTTAGGGATGAGTTTGCCGGTAACACGGCACACACCGTAGGTCTTGTTTTCGATGCGCACAAGAGCAGCTTGTAACTTCTTGATAAAGTCCTGTTGACGAGCTGCGCGCTGGCTTGCCTCTTCCTGCTCTAGAGTAGCAGCGCCTTCTTCCAGCATATTGAAGCTGTTTTTAGACTCGTCGGTCTGAATCCTTGACATCAACTGGTCATAGTTGGATTTAGCGACCTCGATTTTCTCAAGAATCAACTTTTTGAACTCTTGTAGTTCCTCATCGCTGTAGCGAGTTTTTTCTTGTTCTTTAGCCATAATATTGGAGTTTTATGATGTTCTGTAATTATTCAAGGTTGGCTAAGGAACGAGCCAAGCCAACCTTGCTATTGTGTTTTATGCTTTTTCAACTTTTATGTTGAGGTTCCATCCGTCCATATCGAGAGTGATGGCGTCGTTGCCTTCCACTTTCTCAACATTGATTGCTGTGGCGAGCACTTGACGAGCAATGTAGTCACCGTAGGTTTCTATCACGTCGTTGATGCGCTCATCGGGGCTGATGGTAACGACAACCTTGTCGGTAATGTCGAAGTTCTTGCTTTTGCGCACGTTCTGGATGCGGTTCACAAGCTCACGTGCCATACCCTCACGACGCAGCTCATCGGTGACGGTGATGTCGAGTGCCACGGTGAGGTTACCTTCGTTCGAGACAAGCCATCCAGGGATATCCTCGCTGATGATTTCCACATCCGAGGTATCAACGATTGCCTCCTGATCGCCAACCATGAGCTTGAGGCTGCCTTCCTGCTCAAGTTTGAGGATGTCGGCTTGCGACATGGTGGTAAGCTGGGCGGCAAGGGCCTTCATGATCTTGCCATATTTCGGGCCGAGCTTCTTGAAGTCGGGTTTCACCTTCTTGACAAGGATTCCTTCGTCGTTGCCCACAAACTTGATTTCTTTAACGTTCACCTCGCTCATAATAAGGTCGCTGACCGCTTCGATGGCAGCACGTTGTTTCTCGTCGGTGACAGGAATCATGATTGCGGTGAGCGGTTGACGCACCTTCAGGTTCTTCTTGCGGCGCAGGGCGAGTACCATTGAAGTCACTTTCTGTGACATCTCCATGCGAAGCTCGAGTCCTCCATTGATTACTGTTTCATCGGCAATGGGGTAGGGCATTAGGTGTACCGACTTAGTGCTGCCTGTGAGGTCGCGGTAGAGCATGTCGCTATAGAAAGGTGCCACTGGAGCCATGAGGCGAGCTACTGTCTCAAGGCATTGATAGAGCGTTTGATAAGCGGCGAGCTTGTCTTCGTTCATCTCACCACCCCAGAAGCGTTTGCGGTTCAGACGCACATACCAGTTACTCAAGTTCTCGCCCACAAACTCGCTGATTGCACGTGCTGCGCGAGTAGGCTCGTAGTCATCGAACTGCTCGGTAACCTCTTTGATGAGGGTATTGAGCAACGAGATTATCCAGCGGTCAATCTCAGGACGTTTCTCGATGGGTACTTGTGGCGCAGCTGGGTCGAAACCGTCTACATTGGCATAGAGGGCGAAGAACGAGTAGGTGTTGTAGAGTGTACCAAAGAACTTGCGGCTAACCTCCTCAACGCCTGCTTTGTCAAACTTCAGGTTCTCCCAGGGCGACGAGTTGCTGATCATGTACCAGCGCAATGGGTCGGAGCCATATTTCTCGATAGTGTCGAATGGATCGACAGCATTGCCCATGCGCTTACTCATTTTGTTGCCGTTCTTGTCAAGCACAAGGCCGTTGGAGATAAGTCCCTTGTAGGCCACGCTGTCAAAGACCATTGTAGCGATGGCGTGCAATGTGAAGAACCATCCGCGAGTTTGATCCACACCTTCGGCAATAAAGTCGGCGGGGTAGAATTTGCGCTCGTCAACGAGTTCCTTGTTCTCGAAAGGATAGTGCAACTGGGCATAGGGCATGGCACCGCTGTCGAACCACACATCGATGAGGTCGAGCTCGCGCTTCATAGGCTTGCCACTGTCGCTCACGAGGGTGATGTAGTCAACGTAGGGGCGATGGATGTCTATCTTGTTGTAGTTCTCCTCGCTGTAGTCGCCAGGAACGAAACCTTTGTCCTTGAATGGGTTGCCACCCATGATGCCAGCGGCTACCGACTTCTCAATCTCGTTGTAAAGCTCCTCGATGCTGCCAATGCACTTCTCCTCTCCGTCCTCGCTGCGCCAGATGGGGAGTGGAGTTCCCCAATAACGGCTGCGGCTTAGGTTCCAGTCATTAAGGTTCTCGAGCCACTTGCCAAAACGACCGGTTCCAGTGTGCTCGGGCTTCCACTTGATGGTTTTGTTAAGTTCCACCATGCGGTCTTTGCAAGCGGTGGAACGAATGAACCAGCTGTCGAGAGGGTAGTAGAGCACGGGTTTGTCGGTACGCCAGCAGTGAGGATAATTGTGCACATGCTTCTCAATCTTGAAGGCTGTGCCTTCCTGCTTCATGCGGATGCACATGTAGATGTTGAGATCCTCTGCTCTGTTTGCCGACAACTCGTCATATTTTCCGTCAACGGTGAATTTGGGGTTGTAGGCATTCTTGACCCAAGCACCAGCATACTCCTTGTAAAGCTCAACGTTAACGAAGTTCTTTACAAAGTCCTCGTCGAGGTCTTCGATGTTGTAGTACTTGCCAGTGAGGTCGACCATTGGGCGAGTCTCAAGCTTCTTGTTTATCATGTAGAGGGCTGGTACACCAGCAGCGTGAGCCACATGGGCATCATCGGCACCAAAGGTTGGTGCGATGTGCACGATACCGGTACCGTCCTCGGTAGTTACGTAGTCACCAGGGATTACACGGAAGCCGTTGTCGTTGCCAACAATCTTGTCACCAATCTTATCCACGGGTTTAACCCATGGGAAGAGTTGCATGTACTTGATGTCTAGCAAATCGGTGCCCTTGAACTCAGCAATCACCTTGTAGGGAATCACCTTGTCGCCTTCGTTGTACTCTTCAAGTAGCTTCTCAGCACCTTCGGGCTTGAAGTATGCATTTACACGAGCTTTTGCCATTATGTAAATGGTCGGGGTGCCGTTGTAGGGGTTGTAGCTCTCAATTGCCACATAGTCAATCTTGGGCCCGATACACAATGCGGTGTTGCTGGGCAGTGTCCAAGGGGTGGTGGTCCAAGCGAGGATGCGCAGGCGGTCGCGGAATTTTTCGTCGGCGGCAGCCTTGATTGCCTCAACCACTTTGTGACCATTGTCAACTACAGTGAACTCGGCGGTCACGGTCTGGTCTTTCACGTCGCGGTAGCAACCAGGCTGGTTGAGCTCGTGGGAGCTAAGACCTGTTCCTGCTGCTGGCGAGTAGGGCTGAATGGTGTAGCCCTTGTATAGCAACCCCTTGTTGTAGAGTTGCTTCAACAGATACCATAATGACTCGATGTAGCTGTTCTTGTAGGTAATATATGGGTTCTTCATGTCAACCCAATAGCCCATCTTGTGAGTGAGGTCTTCCCACTCGCGGGTATATTTCATCACCTCCTTGCGGCAGGTGGCATTGTATTCGTCTACGCTAACTTTCTTGCCAATGTCTTCCTTAGTGATGCCTAGAGCTTTCTCCACGGCAAGCTCCACAGGCAGTCCGTGGGTGTCCCATCCTGCCTTGCGAAGCACCTGATGGCCTTGCATGGTCTTGAAACGGCACACGATATCCTTGATGGTACGTGCCATCACGTGGTGGATGCCTGGCATGCCATTGGCACTGGGAGGTCCTTCATAAAACACAAAAGCTGGAGCGCCCTCGCGTTCCTCGATGCTCTTGGCGAACACGTTCTCTTCGTCCCATTTCTTCAGGACTTCCTTGTTGATGTCCGAAAGATTGAACTTGTTGTATTCGTTAAATTTCTTCATTGGTTTTTAGTATGTGTTGTTTTTGTTGATTATTTGTTCTTGTTGAAAAGGCCGACTATCCAGTTGGCACCTAACATTAGCACATAGGAGAATGCTGTGAACAGCATCAGCAGCATCCCAGCTTCGAGTGTGAAATGTGCTGTGAAAAGCGATATTTCGCACAATGCCACAACTGCTATTACTATGGCGAGAATGATGGTGATGCGGCGTGAGTGCACGAGTGACTTCTTGTGCTTCATTCTAAGCATCACAATGCCTAATCCCAACATTGCTATTGCGAGAAGCGCAACCACAATCCAAGACTCGCGTGCCCAGGGAGTGGCACACGCAACCAGCGCAGCCATAGGGAGGATGCGCTTGGCGCTGTAGCTCTCATCGCTTTCTTGAATCCAGCCCATGAATTCCTTGCCCGAGTAATCATGCTCTTGAAGCATAAGTGCGTCCCACATGAGCATCAGCACAAGCGAGAAATATGCCGCAATAGCAAGTAATGTGTTGGCTATCAGTGGATAATCCATGATTATGGCGCATTGTTCCCTAAAATAATTTGCAAATATACAAATTATATTTGAATTATAGCGCACTCACACATCTATAAATAAGATAAAAGTTATTAACAAAACCTCATTTTCCATTTACTTTTCATCGAAAAATATCTCAGAAGAACCGTCTTTTTAAGACCAAATTGAAGCGGTGTATTACAAGTAAAAAGATAATACAGAGTGTCTTTCTGTCTCTGTGATTTGCATAAAAAGTGACAATAATGTATCTTTGCATGGTTAAACAAATTTGAGATTATGAAGAGAAACATCAGCACTTGTCATGAGTTGATGGCGGTAATTGAGGAGCTTGGATTCTTGCCGTTGCTCGATGGCGGGGTGTCAGGATTTAGCGCCGAGGAGATGGTCGATGCCGACTGTCGCTATGTGGTGACTGCCGACGGTTGGGAATGGCCGCTGTGGAAGTGGAAAGGTCCTATCATCACCGAGGGCGACTGCGTCTATGGCAAGTTCTTTGCCGACAAGGCTGGTTTCGTTTCTCGCAAGTGGTGGCCCGACTGGTGCAATTGGCGTCGCAGCACAAAACCTGAGCCTGCACCTGGTTCGATAGAGGAGACCATCATGCTCACGTTGCAGATGCATGGTAGCTTGATAACACGTGAGTTGCGCGCAGTATGCGGCTTCACTGGCTCGAAGATGCGCTGCCGTTTCGATTCCTACGTCACTCGTCTTCAGATGCAGTGTCGCATTGTTACCGAGGACTTTGTGTATCCCCGTGATCGTCATGGCCTCGAGTACGGATGGGGCTGGTCGCTATTAACTACTCCTGAGCGTCTGTTGGGTAAGGGAGTGTGTTCCAGCGATAATTCTCCCGATCAGTCCTATGCTCTCATTGCCAATCATCTGCGTGGCATTCTTCCAACCGCCAGTGATGCCCAAATTGCTCGCCTAATTGGGAATAAAAAATGAGTATTTGTTTTCAAAACGTTAGTTATTGCCTTTTTAGTAAGAATAAAGTTGTCTTAATAGGTTGAAGAGAATGTGATAGAGGTGATTATTTATCACTTTCTTCAAATAACTTGAAGCCTCCAATTTTAAATGCTTCAAATGCACCGAGTGCGACTTTGGCGACATCACTTTCGGAAGTGGCGTTTCTTGTGAAAATTGCTATGGAGATATGTGTGCCATCAGGCATTAGTATGATACCCACGTCGTTGGCGTCGTATTGTGAGTTTTTGTTTTTTGGCCCTGTCCCTGTTTTGTGAAGAAATGACGCCTCGGGTGGTAAGGCGGCAAGTATGCGTTCTTTGCCAGTGTCGCAGTTGAGCATCAAGTCCCAGATATATTTCAGGTACTCATTGTCGTTATGGTGGTCGTAAAACCATTCTAATAGTTGTACCATGGCTGAATCATCACAGGTGTTCTTGTTCATGCATTCGGGGTTGTCATGCATTTGTTGCTCGGTCTTTTTAATGGAGATTCTTTTGATTCCTAGGCTTTTGATGTATTTTTCTACGGTTTTGGGTTTGCCGCAATGCTTGAAGAGAATATCGCAGGCATTGTTGTCACTTTGTTGCAATGAAAGTGCGAGAAGTTCGGAATATGTGAACGTGTTTTTCTCAATCTTTAGCATTGGCGACCATGTGTCGTGCATGAGTTTATCTTTTTCTACAACAACTTCTTGGCTCAACGGAATACCGTTAGTGCTCAAATAATGTGCTACATACAGTGCCTGAGGAAATTTCATCACACTGTGCATGGGAAATTCTTTGTTGGCAATAAAGGACGTGATGTCACCTTTTTTAAGACAGTACGTATACTCAAAATCACTTTCAAAAGCCGTAGCCGTCCCTGCCACTAGCAGTAGCAGCAACAAGAGATAATATTTCAAGCTATTGTATTTCATATTATTATTTCCAAGGATCTGCTGGTTCAAGATGGATTTGTCTTGTGGTACCATCGCGGCCTTTGACCACAAGGTCTTGTGATGGCAAGTTATAGACTTCTCGCTCTTCGTCCCACGTGTAGTCTTCCACTTTCTTTCCGTTGACCGAGAGGATAATGTCATTGAGCCGCAGTCCTGAGGTTGCAGCTGCTCCTCCACGGTTAAGGCTGCTCACAATCCATCCCATCCCAATGTCGGTGCGGTTTCGGAAACTGTAGCCGTAAGATACACGATCTTCTTTGCTTGGCTTGAACCGCTTGAGGTACATGAATCCAGCGCTAGCGTCAATTATGATATTGTAATTTGACCAGATGTTGTTTCCAATTGTTCCAAGGTATTCTCGGTTGCTAAATGCTCCCACACCTTCAGGTATATAATCAAATTCTTCATTGGTTATAGTGTCATTGCCAATAATGAATTTTTGCGATTTCATTGTGACTATCGTTTCTAGTTCCTTGCCGCCAAGGCCGAATTGGGTGTGGTCAGTGACAAGTCTCTTTCCCTCGATAGTCTCAAGTGAGTGTTGATGTGTCGTTGCTGCTGTGAAGTCGATTGTGCCGCCACCGCCAGTGTCCATCAGGTAGGTACCTTTTATTCTTTTGCCAGCAACAACAGTCTCGGCTTGGAGCAAGATGCGTTTGTCCTTGTAAGTGATTGGGACTTTCATATAGCCATCAACTCGTGGTTTGCCTCCAATGTGCTGTTTGATGTAGCCGTGCTCAAAATTTATTTCAAACGGGTGATTCATTATGTCCTTGATACCCATAATGCCATCTACATGACAGTCGACCACATCTCGTAGCTTGAAAATGGGTACATACTCAAATTTCTCAGCGTGGTTGCCTGTCTTGACTGTTGCAGGTTCAAATATGACGCGCACTTTGGTTTTGCCTGCGGCACCTCCTGCCATTGCCTGCCCCATCTTTTGGGGTTTCCAGGCTGAGTGGGCAAGGAACACACTGTCGACACCAAACATGTCGGCCCCACCAGTGTCGAACACCACTCTGCATTGAGTTGAATTATTAACCTTTGCATCAAGGTAAAGGTGCCCACGATATAGGAAAGGAATGCTGTCGCCTGACTGATTAGCAGCCAAGGCGGTTATTGCTGTGAGCCAAAGCGATATGGAGAGTAAAAAATATTTCATTCTTCTCGTTGTTAAAAAGTCAATAAAGAAGAGATTTGTGATTGATCATGGCTTGGCGCGGCGGGCGAGCTCAAAGAGGCCTGTTGGAAGATGGCAGTAGCCGTCGGGGTTCTTGTCGAGGTAGTCCTGATGGTATTCCTCGGCAGGGTAGAAACAGGCGAGGGGAAGGACCTCGGTAACAATAGGTTTGTAGTAGCGCTCGGCCTCAACAGCTACTCGCTGCTTGATGATGGGCAGGTCGGCAGGATTGGTATAGTAGATGCCTGTGCGGTACTGTGGGCCCACATCGGGGCCCTGTTGGTCCTCAACAGTTGGGTCTATGGCGGTGAAGAACATGTCGAGCAGGAACTCCAACCCAATCCTTTCGGGGTCATAGACCACCTTGACCGTCTCGGCATGACCAGTTTTATGAGTGCACACTTGTTCGTATGTTGGGTTTTCGACAGTGCCGTTGGCATATCCCACTTGCGTGTCGACCACGCCTTCAATCAGTTTGAAAAAATGCTCGGTCCCCCAAAAGCATCCTCCAGCCAGATAAATTTCTCGTGTCATGATATTTTTTTGTATTGTTTTAGATAATAACGTTTTATCTCGACATAATATTATGAAGTATTCAAAAATAACATTTCATGGTTGCAAAATCGTGAGAATTTCACTATTTTTGCAGATTCAAATAAAAAGAAAAAGTATGCAAAACGAATTCGTGAGCCTGATAAGTAACCAGGCAAAGAAATATGGCAACCGCGAGGCGTTGCGATACCGTGATTACCTTACCGATCAGTGGACATCGATGTCCTGGAACAGTTTCAAACAGGACATTGAGCGGTGTGCCAATGCTTTGCTCCATGCTGGCGTGGAACCACAAGGCAGGGTGGCGGTGTTCTCCCAAAACTGCCCCGAGATCCTGATAACCCATTTCGGGTCGTTCTACAACCGTGCGATTCCCGTTCCAATATATGCCACCAGTAGCAAGGACGAGGCGGCTTACATTATCAATGATTCGGGTGCCACGGTAATCATGGTGGGCGGGCAGGAGCAATACGACATCGCTCTACAACTTTTTGACGATTGCCCCAATCTTAAACTCGTAGTGGTGATGAACACCAATGTGGAAATTGAGCAATCAAAGCGCGTGACCACATGGCGTAAATTCCTGAGCGACGGTGTTCAGGCAGGAGAATTGGCTCGCAGTGCACTTGCAAAGCGCATGGACGAGGGTCGTCCCGACGACTTGATGTATCTCATCTACACTTCGGGTACTACAGGCCAACCCAAGGGCGTGATGCTCACCCACAGCAATTTTAGCGCGGCGATGATGGCACATGGTATGCGTCTCACCTACGTTGACGATAACGACGTGTCACTCAGCTTTTTACCTTTGAGTCACATCTTTGAGCTTGGATGGACGATGTTTTGCCTGATTCACGGATTAGTGGTCGCCATAAACTACAATCCTCATGACATACAACGTGCAGTTAAGGAGATAAGCCCCAACTGCATGTGCAGCGTGCCAAGGTTCTGGGAGAAAGTTTACACCGCAATTATGGACAATGTGAGCGGTGCCAAGCCTGTGGTTAAAACGCTCTTCAAAACTGCTATCCGCATTGGTAAGGCTCGTAACATCAAGTATGCGCGCAATGGACAAAAGGCACCCTATCTCATTGAGAAACAATATCAATACTTTGAGAAGAAGGTCTATTCGCGTTTGCGCAAGGCCATTGGCGTGGAGAACGGCAAACTTTTCCCCACCGCAGGCGCTATGCTTAGCGACAACATCACCGAGCTGCTCCATGCTGTGGGTATCAACATAGTGATTGGCTACGGATTGAGCGAGACTAACGCATCGGTGTGCTTCTATCCTAATACCGGCTGGGAACTTGGCACTATTGGCGAGCCAATTCCTGGTGTGAAGGTCAAGATTGGCGACCAGAACGAGATTCTCGTCAAGGGGCCAACAGTGATGCGTGGCTACTACAACAAGCCTGAAGAGACCGCTCTGGCAATTGATGAAGACGGATGGTTCCATACAGGCGACTGCGGTGAGCTCACCGAGAAGGGTCATCTCATTATGACTGAGCGACTCAAAGACCTCTACAAGACAAGCAACGGCAAGTATATCGCTCCGCAGCAACTTGAGACCCTGCTGGCGCAAGACAAATTCATGGCTCAGGTGGCTGTGATTGGCGATGGACGCAAATATGTGAGTGCGCTCATAGTTCCTGATTTTGATGAGTTGGGAATGTGGGCTGCGAAGCACAAAATCAAGTTCAAGAACAACGAGGAACTGGTCAACGATCCCAAGGTACACGAAATGATGGAGAAACTCATCAACGAGTACCAGAAGAACCTTGCCAGCTATGAGCAAATAAAGCGTTTCGTGCTGCTCCCACGTCCTTTCTCAATGGAGAATGGTGAACTCACCAACACTCTGAAAATCAAGCGTGCGGTTGTAAACAAGCGTTACGCCAAGCTCATCGACGCAATGTATGCTATGGACTACCGTCCTAAAGGCAAGAAAGAAGGCCTCGATGTGGACCTAAGTCTTTAAATATTTTACAATGTGTTCTCCACTCTCCACACTAAACTATAGTATTAACCCCTAAATCATTGAGCTCAGATGATTACAACCGACCAACTAAAAGAGATACAAGAACGCAAGGATGCGTTGAGGAGGTATCTTTGACGTCGACAACAAGAAAATTCAATTAGAAGAAGAGGAATTGCGCACTCATGTGCCCGATTTCTGGAGTGACCAAAAGAAAGCCGAACAGCAGATGCGCAAAATCAAGACGCTGAAAATGTGGATTGAGAGATGCGCCGAAGTGGAGGCGGCTGTGGGTGAAGTGGAAGTGGGTTTCGACTTCGTGAAGGAAGGTGTGCTCACCGAAGACGAACTCGACGAACTCTACAATGATGCTCTCGACAAAATAGAGAAGCTTGAACTACGCAACATGCTGCGGCGTGAAGAAGACAAGCTTAGCGCCATCATGAAGATTAACTCTGGTGCTGGTGGCACCGAGAGTCAGGACTGGGCGTCGATGCTCATGCGCATGTATCTGCGATGGTGTGAGAAGCACGGCTACAAGACTGCCATACAGCACATGGTAGATGGCGACGAGGCAGGCATCAAGAGCGTAACAATAGGTATAGAAGGCGATTTCGCTTACGGATACCTCAAGAGCGAGAATGGCGTGCATCGACTGGTGCGTGTGTCGCCCTATAACGCTCAAGGTAAGCGTATGACCTCGTTTGCCTCGGTTTTTGTGAGTCCTATGGTCGATGACACTATCGAGATTGTCCTTGATCCGTCACGCATCTCGTGGGACACCTTCCGTAGCAGTGGCGCAGGTGGTCAGAACGTGAACAAAGTTGAGAGTGGTGTGCGCGTGCGTTACCAGTACAAAGACCCCTACACTGGCGAGGAAGAGGAAATCCTCGTCGAGAACACCGAGACGCGCGATCAGCCTAAGAACCGCGAGAATGCTCTGCGAAACCTCAAGTCAATCCTTTATAATAAGGAGCTCGAGCACCGTCGCGAGGAGCAACGCAAAATCGAAGACAGCAAGAAGAAGATAGAGTGGGGTAGTCAGATACGCAGCTACGTCTTCGATGACCGCCGCGTCAAGGACCACCGCACCAATTACCAGACCAGCAACGTAGGCGCCGTAATGGACGGCGACATCGACAACTTCATCAAAGCCTATCTAATGGAATTCGCCACCGACGAGTAAAATTTTAAAAAAGACAATTAAGGACAATAGTTTTTGTTTCTTTTTTATTAAGGACAATTAGTTGCAACTATGATAGATATAAATGCTTTAAAAAGTGAAGTTTTTGATGTGATAAGGGCCATCTATGATGTTCACAATGTTTTGGGGCCAGGACTTACCGAATCATGCTATCAAGAGGGTTTACAACTTGAGTTCAAAGAAAAGAAAATTCCTTTTGTTCGTGAAATGTCTTTCCATCCTCAGTATCGTGGTATTACTATGGAGTCTACTTTCCGTGTGGATTTCGTTTGCAAAGATGATATTGTGGTGGAGTGCAAGGCGGTTACTGATGTAATGGGTGTCCATCGAGCACAACTATTTAATTATATGAGACTTCTGCAAAAACAATGTGGTATTTTAGTCAATTTCTACCCGTTTTCGGCTGAAGTAGAAAGGTATTTCTATGATGAGGAAACTAATCAAATTGTTGCTACAGATGGCCATGTGATATATAATTATAATAGAAGAAAATAAAGGGTTAGGGACGATATGTGCTCATGAGTGTAATTTAATTGTCTTTAATAATAGATAAACAAAGATTATTGTCCATAATAGTCGTTTATGAATAATATGCGTAAGAAGCTTACTATAGTAAATGTTGAGGGCGTGGTGGTTGAGGATCCTGAGAACCTGCGCGCTTTGATTCGTGACTTTGCCGCTATCAAGGGATTGAAGCTCTTTGTGCATGGCGAGGGCACGATGGCGACGATGGTAGCCGAAAAGATGGGCATCACCATTCGCCAGACTCACGACGGCCGCGACATCATCGACGACCGAGTGATGGATCTCGTGACAATGGTCTATGGCGGACTGGTCAACAAGCGGCTTGTCGCCATTATGCAGTGGCGAGGGCTTAACGCTTTGGGCCTCACTGGTGTAGACCTTAACCTCGTGCAGAGCAACAAGGTGCCTATCAAACCAGTGAATGTAGGCCGTGTGGGCATCGTACGGCGAGTGAATTCGTCGATGCTCATCAAACTGCTTGAGGAGAATGTGGTGCCAGTGATTGCGCCGCTCACCCATGACGGCAAGGGCAACTTGCTTAATGGTGATGTTAAAACGTTTGCTTACGAGATAGCTCGCACCCTAACCATCGCCTTTGATGTTACTATTATTAATGTAATGGGAGAAGAAAACGGTGTGCTCACTAATGAGAACAACCCTGAAAGTGTCATTCCCCTGCTTCGACGTGCTCAGTATAAGGCTTTACGTGAGGATGGAATCATTAAGCCTTCGGCATTTCCCACTATCGATAACGCCTTCTCGGCTATCGACCATGGCGTGAAAGAAGTGGTGCTTATCAACGCTGCTCGATTTAGCGACCTTCATGGTGGCACACACTTTAAATAGTTCATGGTTTACGGCATTCTTGATAAAAAAATCTCCCTTGAAACTTTATAAGGCTAATATTATCTTCACTCGCGAGAAGGACCGATTTGAGGTCGTGGAACACGGCTATGTGGGCGTGGAGAATGGGCGTGTCGTGGGCGTGGCAAGTAGCTCTGATGCCTTTGACAGGGAGGTCGAGGAGGTGATTGACTACGGCGATTGTCTGCTTATCCCAGCCATGAACGACCTGCACGTGCATGCTGCACAATATCGCAATCAAGGTGTTGCTATGGACTTGAAGCTGATGGAGTGGCTCAAGACTTACACGTTTCCCGAGGAGGCGAAATATAGCGACACGCACTACGCCGAGCGCATGTACAGCCGTTTTGTGCGGGACTTGTGGCGCTTTGGCACTATGCGTGCAGCGGTTTTTGCCTCGGTCCATCTCGAGAGCACGCGAGTGCTTATGAATTTGTTCCGAGAGGCGGGTATGGGAGCCTTTGTCGGCAAGGTTAATATGGACCAGAATGCTATCGATGCGCTCTATGAGACAGTAGAAGATGCTGTTGCCAATAACGAAGCACTCATTGCTGAGTGGAGCGACCCTGACAGTCTAGTACGACCAATCATCACTCCTCGCTTTGTTCCCTCGTGTTCATCGGCCATGTTGAGGTCTTGTGGTGAGTTGGCAAAGCGTTATCAGTTGCCTGTGCAGTCTCACCTGTCAGAGAATCACAATGAGATTGCCTGGGTGCGAAAGCTTGAGCCCGAGAGCCGTTTCTATGGCGATGCCTACGACCGCTATGGCCTCTTTGGTCAGACACCAACCATTATGGCGCACTGTGTCTACTCGGCAGACGAGGAGCTGGATTTGATGGAGCGTCGCGACATTATGGTGGCTCATTGCCCCACGTCAAACTTGAACTTGAGCACCGATATATCGCCCATCCGCAGTTTCCTAAATCGAGGCTTGAAGGTTGGCCTTGGTAGCGATATCAGTGGTGGGCATGACTTGAGCATAATGCGCATGATGGCCTATGCAATACAGGTGAGCAAGTTATGGTACAATCGCGACCGAAGGAGGCAGTTCCTCACGCTCTCCGAGGCTTTTTGGCTTGCCACCAAGTCGGGAGGCAGCTTCTTTGGACGCGTGGGTAGCTTTGAGCCTGGCTACGAGTTTGATGCCCTCGTCATCGACGACAGCACCTTTAACCATGACAACTACTCGTTGCTCAACCGTCTTGAGCGCTTCATTTACATGGGCGACGACCGTCACATCGCAGTACGCTTCTGCCGTGGTCGTGAAATTCCCGAGCCACGCATCCTAGACTAAACCTCCCAGTGCATCGAAATAGTGAATCCTTAAAAACCATCCTTCAGATGTGTTCTTAATTCTAATTACCAATTTGGGTTAATTGCTATCGATCGCAAGGATGTGATTGTGATTCCTCAAGCTGCTGTGGTGCGTCTGCAAGACAAATCTTTAGTGTATAGAGTGCAGCCCGACAGTACTGCTACCGAAGTTACAGTGATGACAACCGATGCAGGTAATGGCAAGGATGTGATTGTGATTGCGGGTCTAAGTGTGGGCGACCGCATCGTTACCGTTGGAGCCAATAATGTTCAGGATGGACAACGTGTATTGTTCCCCGCCGAAGCAAAAAAAGAAGACTAAAGAATGAAAAATAATATTTTCATAAACAAGTATGTGATGGCGTGCGCCATAGCAATTGTCATCACGATGGTGGGCATCATTTGCATGAGCACTCTGCCCATTGAGCAGTACCCGAACATTGCACCGCCCACGGTGCGTGTGTCGACATCCTATACTGGTGCCGACGCCAACACTATCATGAAGTCGGTGGTTCAGCCTTTGGAAGAAAATATCAATGGTGTGCCAGGCATGACCTATATCACCAGTTCGGCATCGGCATCGGGCGACGTCTCGATTCAAGTCTATTTTGAGCAAGGTACCGACCCCGACTTGGCTGCCGTGAACGTGCAGAACCGCGTCAGTCGTGCCTCGGCATTGTTGCCCTCCGAGGTGACTAAGGTGGGTGTGCAGGTGATGAAGCAGCAGAGTAATATCTTGCACATTGGAGCAATGAAGAGCGTAGACGGAAAATACGATACCGACTTTATAGCCAATTACATCGACATCAATGTGAAACCACGACTTATGCGTATCACCGGTGTGGGCGATGTGATGGCGCTGGGTAACACCTACGCGCTGCGCATTTGGCTAAAGCCTGATGTGATGGCGCAGTATGGACTTGATCCTAACGATATATTCGCGGCAATTGGTGGACAGAGTTTCGTCGCTGCCACTGGTTCGCTCGGTGAGCAGTCCGAGAATGCCTACCAGTATTCGATGGAGTACAGGGGCACGCTAAAGACTGTCGAGGAATTTAACGACATTGTGCTGCGCTCAACCGATGGTGGACACTTGTTGCATTTGAGAGATGTCGCCGACGTGGAGATTGGAGCAGTGAGCTACAACTTCACATCAAACATTGACGGCAAGCCAGGAACCATTTACATGGTGTTCCAGGCTCCAGGTGCTAATGCTACCGAAGTAAACGCCCGCATCAATAAACTCTACGAGGAGCTGAAGCCTACAATGCCTGCTGGTCTGGAGTTTGAGATTTTGGAGACCAGCGATGACTTCCTCTTTGCCGCTATCCACAACGTGGTGGAGACGCTTGTCATCGCCATCATCCTTGTGGTTCTCGTGGTGTATTTCTTCCTGCAGAGCTTCAAGGCTACGGTCATCCCCTCGTTGTCGATTATTGTGTCATTATTGGGAACCTTCGCCATTGTGTCGATCGCGGGATTCTCGCTGAATATATTGACGTTATTCGCCTTAGTGCTGGCCATCGGTACGGTGGTCGATGATGCCATTGTGGTCGTCGAGGCGGTGATGGCGAAAATGGAGGGTGGCATTACCGACGCTAAGCAAGCCACCCGTGAAGCTATGAGTGAGGTGTCGGTAGCAGTTATTTCATGCACCTTGGTGTTTATGGCGGTGTTCATCCCCGTTGCATTTATGCCTGGCACGTCTGGCTCGTTCTTCACTCAGTTTGGTGTCACTCTGGCTTCGGCGGTAGGATTGTCGTGCGTGTCGGCGCTGACGCTGTGTCCCGCCCTCTGTGGCATCATGATGCGATTTTCTAAGGATGGTAAGGAGAAAAAGAATCTGAACTACTACGTTACCAAGGCCTACACAGCCAGTTATAACGCAATCCTTAAGAAGTACAAGAAGAGTGTTGGTGGCTTCATCAAGCATCCGTGGATTTCGGGGGCGTTGCTTGTTGCAGCTGCTGTGTTGCTAATCTTCTTTATGCGTGGTCTCCCTTTTGGTCTTGTGCCTCAGGAGGATCAAGGTGTGTTCTTCGCCGAAGTGCGTGCGCCCGAGGGTTGCACGCTCCATGAGACACAGGAGATTGTCAAAAAGGTAGAGGAAAAGGTAAAGAAGATTCCCGAGCTTGAAAACTACGCTGTGGTAAGCGGCTATGGCATGATGGCAGGACGCTCAGGTAGTTGTTATGCCACGCTCATTATTCGCTTGAAGAACTGGGACGATCGCCCTGGTATGAACCACAACATCATGCTCGTTTATGGTCGCTTCGCTTTTGACTGTAAGGAGATTAAGAATGCGAAGGTTATACCATTCCAGATGCCTCAAGTGCCTGGTTACGGCTCTAACAGCAGCGTGAACCTTGTGTTGCAGGATATGCAGGACCGTCCAATGTCGGAATTCAATGTCGATGCTACCAAGTTCCTTACCAAGTTGAATGAGCGTCCTGAGATAATGATGGCGATGTCGACCTATTCCGAGCGGTTCCCGAAATATCAGGTTGATGTTGATGCCATCCAGTGCGATCGTGCTGGTGTCACACCTGCAACCGTACTCCGAACACTTGGCTCTTACTGCGGAGGCTCTTACGTAGGCAACTTTAACCAGTTTGGTAAGGTGTATCGCATTATGGCGAATGCTGCGCCTGAATACCGTCTCGACCCTTCGTCGCTTAACAATATCTTCATGCGTGTGAAAGGTGGAGAAATGGCTCCTATCTCGGAATTTGTAACGCTGAGGGAAATTGTTGGTTCGGCATCGGTCGATCACTTCAACTTGTTCCAGAGTATCACTTGCGGTGTGATGACTGCCAGTGGATTCTCCGAGGGCGATGCTCACAAGGCAATTGCCGAGGTGTTTAAAGAGGAGATGCCTAATGGCTACAGCTATGAATACGGTGGCATGTCGCGCGAGGTGGAAGAGGCATCAGGCTCCAACGCCACAGCCCTCATCTATTGCATTTGTGCTATCCTTATCTACCTTATACTGGCTTCGCTATACAACTCATGGTTCACGCCAATGGCTGTGTTGCTTAGTGTGCCCTTCGGACTGATGGGTTCGTTTGGCGCCGTATGGCTGGTGTCATTGCTTCACTTGCCAGGCATGGAGAACAACATCTACTTGCAGACGGGTGTGATTATGCTCATTGGATTGCTCGCTAAGACAGCCATTCTTATCACCGAGTTCGCCTCGGAGCGACGCGAGCAGGGCTTGTCAATTCGTGATGCGGCATTTGCTGCCTGTGAGGAGCGTCTGCGACCCATCCTGATGACTGTCGTCACGATGATTGCGGGTATGATACCGCTAATCATCGCTGGTGGTGCTGGAGCCAACGGTAATCGTGTGCTCGCACTGGGTGTCACTGCTGGTATGGCTGTCGGTACGCTGGCGTTGCTCTTTGTCGTTCCTGCTTTCTTCAT
Organism: uncultured Muribaculaceae bacterium; assembly: GCA_905233845.1. Classification (GTDB taxonomy): domain Bacteria; phylum Bacteroidota; class Bacteroidia; order Bacteroidales; family Muribaculaceae; genus Sodaliphilus. Next base: position 67,540 of record CAJOFH010000003.1, read on the forward strand.
CGTCTTCCAAAAGCTGCATGAGAGATTTCAAGGCGGTGGAAGACCAGACGACCCCATAGAAGAGAAAAAATTAACGAAAGAAGAGAAGAAGAAAGCTAAAGAAGAGGCTAAAAGGGCAAGAGAAGAAGCCAAAAAGGCTAAAAAAGCCGAGAAAGAGAAGAAAAAAAGAGGCATAAGCGATTCGCCCAAAGTAGTGAATGCGCCTAATGAAGGTGAGAGTCAAGTTAATAAAGACGTGAAAATTAACACAACTGATGAATAAAATGAAAAAATTATCAATCATATTTAGTGTAGCTGTTTTAGGCTTCATGGTCGCAAGTTGTAACTTGTTTAAAAGCTTGTATAACAAATATGAATCTAACACTCAGTTGCCACCCGATGTGATAGGTGTGAAAACTGTTGACTCTATTGCGCCCAATTCATCGGCGTCTCTCTCGTGGCGTGAGTTTTTTACCGACCCTCTTCTGCAAAAGCTTATCGACTCGGCGTTGGTGCAAAACACCGACCTCAACTCGGCATGCATTGCCGTCGACAAGAGCGAAGTGTCGTTGCAAATGGCTAAAAAGGCTATTCTTCCTACGTTCTATGTGTCGCCATCGACTTCGTTTTCTAGTTTCGGTAGCGTGACTTCTCAAACTTACAATTTGCCACTTCAGGCAAGTTGGGACTATGGCTCGATAGGTTCCATAACCAATAAAAAGAGGGCTGCTAAGGCTGTGCTCATGCAAGCACAGGCACGTGAAGATGCTGTGCACGCCAATCTTGTTTCGGCGGTGGCTCAACAGTATTGTCTGTTGCAATTGCTTGATAGGCAGTTAGAAATTCTCACACTCACCGATAGCCTTTGGAATACTTCTCTGCAAACTCAAAAGGCGTTGTGGGAGTTCGGTAAAGGTATATTCCACTGCCGTTAATCAGTTGGAGTCGTCTTACTTGAGTGTGAAGACGCAGTTGGTGGATGTGAGACGAAGCATTAGAGGCACTGAGAATGCTATATGCCGACTACTGGCAATTCCTCCACAACACATCGAACGAAACCGATGGGGAAGCCATGTCATGCCTAAAATTGCTGGCGAGAGTATATCGGCACAGATGCTTCTGCTCAGGCCCGACATCCGCATGGCCAACTTTGCCATGGAAGAAGCTTTTTACAACATGCAGACTGCTCGCTCGGCGTTCTTCCCAGGATTCTCTCTGTCGGGAACTCTTGGATGGACCAATAGTGCAGGCAGTGGCGTTGTTAACCCAGGTAAGATATTGACAAATATTATAGGCTCGATTACTCAACCTATTTTCGCTCGAGGGCAGTTGAAGGGCAATCTGGAGATTGCAAGGCTAACGCAAGAAGATATGCTCAGAAAATATGTTCAGACGGTTATTGACGCAGGGAATCAGGTGAATGAGGCGTTGGCCGATTGCCAAGCTACAAGTGAGAAGTACGGATACTATAGGCGACAAGTCGAGGTACTGAAGGACGCCTACGACGGTACTCACATGTTGATGGAATATGGCAAGGCAAGCTATCTGGAGGTGCTTACAGCACAAGAGAGTTATCTCAATGCGCAGCTCAGTGAGGCAATGAACATGTATGATGCCGCAAGAGCAATCATTGCTCTATACATAGCACTTGGCGGCGCAACTCGATAATTAGTCATTCACATTTACTGCATTTTGAGCTGGGCATTTTCAAATGTTCGGCTCATATTTGTTTGTAAATAAACGTTAAATATTTATCAAGTAAAAGGTTATATTAATAAAAAATTATAACTTTGTATCGATAAAAAGAGTTTTAATGGGGGCTAATGGGTTCTGCCCTTTTTATGGCTCTAATTCAACCTTTTAGAACCTACAAAAATTAATAGCTTATGAAGAAACATTTACTCACTATGGTGTTAGTGTCGTTAATGTTGGTGCCAACAATCGGGGCACAGACTTTCGAGTTCCGCTATCACGGTGAATCGCTTGCCGATGGAGCAACAGTGACAATTGTTGCCGAGGTAAATGAATTTGATGAGTTGGCATGTGTGACCAATCCGTTTAATGATCCTAACAATGGTCTTATCCTGAAACTACTTTCGGGAAGTCAGGCCCAAGGAAATGCCTCAATTAACATCGAAGAGAACTCGCTAAATCCAGCAAGAGTCTTGTGGTGTATGGGTGGTTCCTGTGTTAATTTGGGCAGTAATACATCATATAATAAGGAATTTAGTACTAACAATGGCATCGTTCAGGTTCAGTTTGATGCCGAAGACATCCAAAGCGAGGGCCACCTCCTAGCGACTCTTACTGCTACCATTGGCAGTGAGACTCACACGGTAAAGATAAAATTCACTAACGGTGAGCAACAGGTTGTTCCTGGCGATGTGGACGGTGACGGAGTAGTTACAGCCGGTGACATCACTGCGCTTTATAACTTCTTGCTCAACAGTGATGACACTGCTTTGGTCAACGGTGACCAGGATGGAGACAACACAATCACAGCTGGCGATATTACTCTCATATATAACATCCTTCTTGGAAATTAATTTTTTAACATAAAAACACAACAACAATGAAAAAATCAGTACTACTTTTGTTTGCCATCTTTATGGCAATGACAAGTTTTGCACAGTTGAAGAACGTGCAAGCAAACTCTATCACACCTGCCGATGGTGAAACTTGGTGGGGCTACTTCGCCGATGCAGATGCTAATGCCTCTAATTTTGGTGGCTATGGCGTGGGCACACAAGCCGACTATGAGGCAGCTATTAAAATTGCAAAGAGTGACCCTGTTATGGGCAATGCCACCATTAAAGCTGTGCGCATTTGGTTAAACGGAACTACGATTCCTAAAATCACCAGCCTGAAGATTTGGACTACAAAGACTCTAAAAATTAATGCTCAGGGTGTTTTGTATGCTCAAGACGTTGACTTGTCAACTTTGACAGCTGGTGCTAACGATATTGAGTTTACCACTCCTTTTGCGATTAATAATGCCGTTACCTACATTGGTTTCACTATGACTCTAGATGGTCAGGATAATGCTGTGATGTGTGGTGGCGAGTATGAAGCAGGCACATTCTTCTTCCGCGCAACAGCTGTGCAGACCAACTGGCAGTCGTTGACTGGTCATGGTAAGCTGGCATTGCAAGTTCTTGCCGAAGGAGCTGTTGTCCCTCAAAATTGTGCTATCATGACATCAACCAATCTTGGAACTCACAATTATCAAGTAGGTGATGAGGCGATTGTGCCTGTAACCATTAAGAACAAGGGCCAGAACCCCATCTCTTCCATTTCCTATACTATTACTACCAATAATGACCCGGCTACAGCTACCCCCGAGGTTACTGTAGCAATGGATAATGTTCCTTTTAATGGCACCGCGACATTTAACGCATCTTTTGATACCAGTGAGGCTTTGAATTCAACCAGAACTGTTACTATCACTAAGGTTAATGGAGAACCAAACGAGGCACAAGCTAATCAGTGTGTAGCTAGTGGTAACTTCGCTGTCATGGCTTACTTGTTTACTAAAGTTCCTGTTATTGAGGAGTTTACTGGTACTTGGTGCGGTTGGTGCCCACGTGGTTTCGTGGCTATGGAGACAGCAAATGAACTCTATGGTGACAAGGTTGTCCTTATCGCTGCCCACAACGGAGACCCCATGGAAATTGCTGGCTATAATCCCGTTATGGCTACAGTAAGCGGATTCCCCGATGCTAAAGCCAATCGCAATCAGGAGTTTGATCCTAATCCTCCCGCAATTCAAAGTATAATTAATCAAAGTCTGAACGAAGTTCCTATTGGTAAGGTTGATATTGTTGCTCAGTGGAATGACGAGGCTATGACAAAGATTGATGTAAAGTCCAACTCTATGTTTGCCTTTGCCGAAGAGAATGCCAACTATGGTATTGCATTGGTGCTCACCGAGGATGGTATGCATGGCACTGGCTCAAGTTGGGGACAGTCCAACTACTATAGTGGTCAATCTGGTTATCCCGATTATATGTCATGGTGGTGTAGTCAAGGCTCAAGAGTTTCTGGTTTAAGTTACAACTTTGTGGCTGTGGCTGCTTGGGACATTTTGAGTGGTGCTAACGGCTCAGTTCCCACATCGTTTGCTGCTGGTGAGGCGTTGCCCTACAACTTCCTTGCCGACATTTCATCAAATACAATAATCCAAGACAAGTCGAAACTGAAAATCGCTGCTCTGCTTATTGACCGAGCCGCTAACAAAATCATCAATGCTGCCCAAACCACAATCAGCGACTACAGTTCTGTTGTCCCTGGCGATGTGGACGGTGACGGTGAGGTTACAGCTGGTGACGTGACAAAACTCTACAATATTCTACTCAACGACGATGAGACTGGTGTTGTTAATGGCGACCAGGATGGTGATGGCGTTATTACAGCTGCCGACATTACAGCAATTTACAACATCTTGCTCGGACAGTGATTAAACTCATTGGCATTATAGATGTCTAATTTCTGAAAGGATGTTGCATAACTCATTGCTCCTCCTAAATGATAGAGCAAAATGGTTTTGCAACATCCTTATGATTAATCAAAAATACTAAAAACATGAAGAAGATAGCTTTATTACTATGTCTTTTCGCCTTGATGGCTTCGAGCGATATGTTTGCTCAGCTACCAAATCTGACTCTGAAAACCATTGACGGAAAATCGGTTAGACTTGACACGCTGTCTAATAATGGCAAGCCCATTATTATCGATTTCTTCGCCACTTGGTGCAAACCTTGTTTGCGTGAGCTTGATGCTATTAGTGAAGTTTACGATGAGTGGAAAGAGGAAACAGGGGTTAAGGTAATTGCCGTGAGCACCGACCAGGCACAAAACTCTCAAAAGGTAAAACCGTTGGTCCGTAATCGTAACTGGGAATATGAAGTCTTACTTGACCCTAATGAAGATTTCAAGCGCGCGATGGGAGCGCAGAATATTCCTTTCACAATGATTGTTGATGGTAACGGGAAGATTGTTTACAAGCATACAAGTTATACCGACGGTGCTGAAGAAGAACTTATAGAAAAGGTGCGAGAACTCATCGGTAAATGAAAAGACTGTTCCTGTATATCATAGTGCTCTGTTGTTACTGTGGTGTCGCTGCTCAAGAACAAGATCAAGAAAAACAAGGGAGTGGCGTGAAACTCACGGGTAGCATTCAGAGCGATATGTTGGTGCCCATGAATGACGATGCCATTGGGGCCGAAAAAACCGAGGATTTCCAGACCAATACCTATGTCGATTTAATGTTGCAAAGCAAATATGTTGACGCAGGGTTAAGGTTGGAGTATCTCGACCACCCTTTGCCTGGCTTTGAGAAGGATTTTAAAGGTTGGGGTGTGCCTAATTTCTGGGTGAAAGGACGCTACAAAAACACCGAGCTCACGCTGGGTTCGTTTTACGAGCAGTTTGGCTTGGGACTGATTTTGCGAACTTACGAGCAACGTGCGTTGGGTATAGACAACTCGCTGATGGGAGCACGTCTCATAACAAGGCCCGTGAAGGGACTCACCATCAAAGCTCTCTCGGGACGCCAACGTCGCTATTGGGACTGGAACAAAGGGCTTGTGAGTGGTGCTGATGCCGAAGTCAACATCAACGAGTGGATTCCGGCATTGCGTGACAGGGGCACCGAATTAATGATTGGGGGCTCATGGGTGAACAAATATGAGAAACAGGAAGACATCTTTGTTGATCCAACTCACAAGTACAACCTGCCCGAATATGTCAACGCTTGGGACGTGAGGGCGTCGCTCAACACTGGACCGTGGAGCATTCTCGCCGAGTATGCTCAAAAAACTCAAGACCCGTCGTTTGACAATGGATACAATTACGACAAAGGTACTGCCGCTGTACTCTCGGGATCATACTCTAATAATGGATTGAGCATTTTGCTGCAAGCTAAGCGCAGCGAGAATATGTCGTTCCGTAGCCGGCGCAGTATGATTGGCACCTCGTCGTTCATCAACCATCTGCCAGCTTTCACACAAGACCAAACCTACGCTTTGGCGGCTCTATATCCTTATGCTACTCAATTGGCAGGAGGTGAATGGGCCTATCAAGCCGAGGTGGGCTACAACTTCAAGCGCAAGACTAAGTTGGGTGGAAAGTACGGTATGAATTTGAAACTGAATTTCTCGCATGTCCGGTGGAAGGGCGAGACTTTCTATCAAGACATTGACCTGACAATGACGCGCAAGTTGTCGAGTAGCGTCAAGCTCATTCTCATGTACATGAACCAGCGCTACAATCAAACTGTGGTTGAAGGTCATGGGGGAATGATTCGTTCTAATATCTTTATTGCCGACGTTAAATTCCAGTTGTCGAAGAAAGCTTCTATACGTACAGAGCTCCAATACATGATAAGGAGTGATGACGATTTAGACTGGGGCTACGATTTCGCAGTACTTGCATTAGCTCCACACTGGATGTTCTCAATTAATGATGTATACAAGGGCGACTGGGCTTATGGTCTCATAGAGCTCTCGTTAGCACCACATTGGATGTTCTCACTAAGTGACATGTATAATGTGGGAGACACTAAAACTCATTATTATCATGGCGATGTCACTTTCAGCGCCGCCGGGCATCGTGTGTCATTGGGCTTTGGGCGAACTCGTGCGGGTTATAACTGTTCGGGAGGCGTGTGTAGATATGTTCCAGCAAGTAGAGGTTTCACTTTATCTTACAACTACAACTTTAGCATTTTATGAGAACCAAAGCTTACATAACATTACTGCTGCTGTTCGCAGTGCTAATGGCTGCATGTAGCCACATTGACGAGGATGAGCGACTAATTTATGTGAAACCAGCGCCTGTGTCGCGCAGTGTCCTCTTGGAGGATTTCACGGGACAGCGTTGTATTAACTGTCCGTTGGCGTCCGAAGAGATTGCTAAGCTTCAAGAGCAGTATGGTGAGGATGTCATCATTGCTGTGGGCATTCACTCAGGACCTTTAGGCTTTTACACCAACAGCCGATACTATGGGCTAAAAACTGAAGTGGGTGATGAGTATTACAACCATTGGAACCTGGAATACCAGCCAGTGGGCATGATTGACCGAGGTTCTCCTGCCGAGTATACTGCCTGGGGAACTCTCGTTCGACAAGAGTTGCAAAAGACTGCACCAGTCGATATTGATCTTACTGTGACTCCTGGAGATAGTCTCCGAGTTGATATTTACACTATGATAAAAGGTGTAGACGGAAACACGCAAGGCAAACTACAGCTTTGGATAGTGGAAGATGATATCACTGCTTTCCAGATGATGCCCGACGGCACTCTCGACAACAACTACATTCATAAGCATGTGTTCCGTGCTGCCGTCAATGGCCAATGGGGTGAAGATGTTGACGTTCAAGAGGGATATAACATCATTAAAGATCACTCCATCATACTCAATGGAGACTGGAACCCAGAAAAACTCTCTGTTGTGGCTTTCGTCTATAATGACTCTGGCGTCCTCCAAGTCACAAGGGCAGCCCTACAAGAAGCTGACGTCCCCGAAGAGTAGTCATCAACTATAACTAAAGAACAATAAGCTGTTAACTCACATAAGTTTGGCAGCTTATTGTTTTTTTCGCCGAAAGGGGCCCAGGAGGACCCATTATGACTTATGCATTTTTCTTAGGGAACCCGCGGTGCGAGATTAGATATTGCCCAATCTGCACGGCGTTGAGTGCAGCACCTTTCTTGATTTGGTCGCCTACTACCCAGAACGTGAGGCCGTTGTCACTGCTGGTGTCGATGCGGATGCGGCCCACATACACTGGGTCTTTCCTTGTGCAGGTGATGGGCATAGGGTAGGTGTTGCTGGCGGGCTCGTCCATCACCACGATGCCAGGAGCCAGTTGCAGTGCGGCACGCGCTTCTTCGGGTGAGATAGGTTCTTCGCACTCAATCCACACCGCCTCGCTATGGGTGCGCATCACTGGAACTCGCACACAAGTAGCGCTCACCCTGATGTCGCTGTGCATGATTTTGCATGTCTCGCGCACCATCTTCATCTCTTCCTTGGTATAGTCGTTGTCGGCAAAGATGTCGATGTGAGGTATCACGTTATAGGCGAGTTGGTGCTGGAAGTGCTTCACGGTGGTCTCGAGTTTGCCATGAGCTATTTCGCTCTGCTGCAATGCCAGCTCGTCCATAGCCTGCAATCCAGCGCCACTGGCGGCCTGATAGGTAGCCACCTGCACGTTCTTGATGTGGGAGATGTTGTCAAGCGGCTTCAGTGCAACCACAAGGATGATGGTAGAGCAGTTGGGGTTGGCGATGATGCGGCGTGGAGCATTCAGGGCGTCGTCGCCATTTACCTCAGGAACTACCAGTGGCACGTCATCGTCCATACGGAACGCACTGCTGTTGTCAATCATGATGCAGCCATATTTCGTAATTGTCTCGGCAAACTCTTTAGCAGGACCTCCGCCCATCGACACAAAAGCGATGTCGATGTCCTTGAAGTCGTCATTATGCTGTAACAACTTCACCACGTGGTCTTTGCCACGGAACGTGAAGATGCGTCCGGCACTGCGCGCCGAACCAAACAATACCAGCTCGTCAACAGGAAAATTCTGCTCATCGAGCACTCGCATAAACTCTTGTCCCACAGCGCCACTCGCGCCAACTATCGCTACTTTCATTTTAATTAAGTGTAATGAGTTTCTTTTTGTTTATTGCCACAAAGTTATTGATTTTTTGTGTTAATAGCAAATTACGTGCCACAAAAACAGTGCAAGGTGAACGAATGCTAAACTTGTTTGAGCTTTCTAAACCGCAGCCTGATTTATCACAATTGCACGGGCAAGGTCGTTAAGTTCCCAGCATTGAGCCCCTGTTAATTCGTGTTGTTCATTTTTGAGTTGTGGCGATACGAGCAATAATTTCCCATTAGCGCAGGCATCAAACAACTTGCCTGTTGGTTTTTCTTTGTTTGAATATTTTTTGGTTGTGAGAATGATAATGGGCAAACCATAGTCAATGGCGCGGTTCATGATGGTTTTCTCGCCTGCGCTTATGCCAGGTGTTACTATTACATAGCCTTGCTCAGCTAAATCGAGAATCTCGTTCCATTTTTCTTCGATTTGCTCTTTGGTGAGTTTTCTTGTGCATTGCACCTGAACTTTTAAAGGAAAATTGAGTAGAAAACGGTTGCCGATAGTACTTGCTACTGTGCCAGCAATCATTTCTTCATGATGGCAGGTGAAATAATCAGGGCGTTGTAGTTTGAGCCATAGCCTGCGAGGATTGTCGTGCACATAGTTAATCATGTGTTGCAGCTGTCCTTTGTTTTTCAAGATGCGGTCATGATAACCTTTCCCCCATAGGGGAAGAGAAACTGTTTGTGATGATTGTGGGGTAGAGGCTGTCGTCACAGTGAGCTGAGGCATGCCTCAGCTCACTGTGACGACAGCCTCACCGCACGATTGCAGCCAATCTTAAACCCATTTACAACCTGACCCAGGTGTTGTGGAATATCTTCGGTGAAATATAGAATCCCGTGGAAGTGGTCGGGCATTAATTGATAGGCAATTACTTGCACTTTTGGATAGTAATGCTGAATATCGCGCCATGCAAGTATTACGTGCCTCCCAAGGTCACTAGGCTTAACCCATGGTTGTTTATGTAATTCGTCACTGTCACATAGGGTGCCCAAGACTGCTTTACGTTGCTCGGTGCACAGGGTTATCATATAAATTCCTTTGCCTCGATAGTCATGACAAGCCTTGCGCTGAAGCATGTTATGTTTAAGTTCTGCTTCAGGATGCCGTTTTATCCATTCCATCCGTGCTGCAAGTCGTTTCTCATCCATAAAATATTTTTTTGTTTTTTGCAAAGTTATAAATATTTCTTTTGAAACACAAATATCAAAATCGTCTGCCTGTTTTCAACGTGAGCCAAGGCTCTGCTCTTAATACTTCAAGTTCACTTTTTGAATGAATTGTTATTACAGTTGTTTGATGTTTCACTGATATTTTGTAACTTTGCACGTTAAAAATAGAACAACAACCTATAAAGATAAACTAAATGAAAAAACTATTCACGTTTTTGTTGATTGCACTGGTTGCTTTCAGTGCCAGTGCAGTTGAGCAGTATAACTTAGAGATTTGTGGAGTACGAGTTACAAGCGATAATTCCAATAACTTGACGCAAATTCTTACTGAGAATGGCTACTTACAGAGCGGAACTGTTAGTTTTAACTCCTATCAACTCACGCTTAACAATGCTGTTATATCAAGCCCCGACAAAGATATTATACGAATAAATAGCAATGGTGGCAATTACACCGAAGTCAATTCTTTACAGATTTTGGTGCTTGGTAATTGCGTGTTGGAGACCAATGCCAGCAATAGTAATTTGTCTTGTATAACATCGGCTGGTAATGTGAAAACCAGTCAAGCGTATGGCTTTACAGGCAACGGCTCCCTAACGATGACATCGGGCAATATAGCATTCATGACATTCAACAAGGACTGGGTGCGTTATCGTTTCAGTGGTCCTAATGTTACTATAAACGGTGGTAATTATGGCATCTACTCGACTAGTGTCTATGATGTGAAATACGAGATGGTCAGTGGCTCGCTGACCGTGAATAGTAACTATCGTGCCATTTGGAATTACTTTAATTTCGAGCAGGGAATCTCGGGAGTAATGGAATTTGGTGATGGCATGGAAATCCTGGAGCCCGAAGGCGGGCACCTGGTGTTTGACCCCACAGCAATGAGTGGCGGCGTGACGATTGAGGATGGAAACAACCAGTCTGCTTCCCACGTCAAGATAGGTGTGCGCAACTATCCACTCACTGTTGGCGGTGTGCAGATGACATCCAAAAACTGCGATGACATCCTGGGCGATGGAAAGGTATATTACAACCCAAGCACCAACACTTTGACATTGAACAATGCTACCGTCAGCAATGATTATCAGGTCATAAAAAGCGACATCGAAGGGCTGCATCTTGAACTCTTGGGCGAGAACCACCTCATTACCCAGCGTAATGTCTATGGCTTATATTTCCTTGAGAGCGATGGGGTTGTGATTGACGGCGGTGGTTCTCTCATCATGGAGTCGGCTGTTAACCAAGTGAGCATAGGCTATTTCACTCACAGGGCCGATGCCCCTGCACACACCACCATACGCAACTGCTCTATCACGACACCTGGAGGTATGATTCAGAATGAGGATAACGACTGCTCGCTCACTGTCGACAATGCTTATATCTACATTGGTAATGGCTACTTCTGTACACCGCCAGTGCTCACTCTCAACAACTGCCACATCACCAAGCCCGAGGGTGGTCATGTTAATTATTACGGACAGATTTGTGCTAACGGCAGCGAAAATATGTACTGGGGCGAGATTGAAATCGTGCCTAGTCCACAAGGAATTGTGGGTGACGTTGACGGCGACGGTTCGGTAACCAGTGCCGACATTACAGCGCTTTACAACTTCCTGCTCAACAACGACACTAGCGCCTTGGTGAACGGTGATCAGGATGGCGACGGCAGCATCACCAGCGCCGATGTTACATCGGTATATAACATCCTTCTTGGAAACTAATCTTTTATTCACTTTTTATATTAATTCATTAATCAATCTACATTTATGAAAAAGTTATTCTTAATGATTGCAACAGTAGCACTTGTTGCTTCGTGTACAAGTAACGGAAACACTAGTGGCAGCACAAGCGCCAGCGGTGAGAACAAGGACGGTGAAACAACCGAGAACACCGAGGAACAAAAAGAGGTGAAAGACACCCTCAAGGGCCCCGCTACCATCGACAATCCAACTTGGACAGTCGAACTTCCCGACGGATGGCAAGCTCCCTCTGTTCGTGCCGGAGAGACTCAAAAGAGTTCTTCTTACTGTGAGCTTAAACCAATTGTTGCTGAAGATGGTTTTAAAGGCCCCAATGGCTTGAGAATCAGCTCTTATCCTTACAAGGCCAACACCGTTGACGATTCGATGGAGTCATTCTTAAGAATCTATAAAGAAGGAAAGAAAGACGGACAAGTTGAAATCAATGGTGTGAAGTTTGATAAAGCCATTATGGTTTATCCTGATGGTAACACTGTTACTCGTTTGGCTGCTCCTCTCACTCCCGAAGGATGCGTGCAAATTGAGCTGTCGCACTTGAAGTACGAGGACGAGATTATAAAGACTATCCTCAATAGCTTCAAGATCAAACCTGCCGAGGCAGAGGCTAAATAAGACTTAATTATTGACTAATCATTGTGGTGAAAGTGGCACCATCTTTGCCCTTTCACCACATCATTATATTTAAAAAAGGATGAAAAACGCATTTTTCTCATTTCTGGCTTCATTGCTGATGTTCTCGCCATTGGCAGCGCAGAATTATACTTACGACGATGCCCAGCCACGCAAGAAAGTGGCGGTGGTGCTCAGTGGCGGTGGCGCTTTAGGTGCCATTCATGTGGGTGCTCTCAAGGTTATTGAAGAGGCGGGAATTCCTGTCGATATGGTGGTAGGCACCAGTATGGGCAGCATCGTGGGAGCTCTCTACAGCGTGGGCTATAACAGCAATGACATCGCCACAATGTTCCGCACCATGGATTGGGCAGAGTTGTTCCTTGACCGACATGCACAAAACAGGCTCACCCTTAATGAACGAGATGCTCAAAATACCTACCTCTACGAGAGAAGTTTCTATGTGGGAGGGCGACGCGACCCCCGCCCAGGTGGCGTGATACGTGGAACTAATGTGGAGCGTACGTTTGCTCACTACCTGCAGGGATATACCGACAGTATTAACTTCTTGAGCGACCTGCCACGACAGTTTGCTTGTGTTGCCACCGATCTTGTCACCGACAGTGAGGTGGACCTCACTCATGGCTCTCTCGTTAAGAGCATACGTTCGAGTATGTCAATTCCTGGAGTCTTTACCCCTATGCACATTGGTGACATGGTGCTCGTCGACGGTGGAGCTAAAAACAATTTTCCCGCCGATTTGGCTCGCAAGTTGGGGGCTGACATCGTGATAGGTGTGAAGTTTGACCTTGGCATTGGCCAGGACAGGCGATATCGCAATCTAATGGATGTCATGGAGCGCTCCGCTGGCAGTGATATCACTCGCCGTGCAGCACAAAATGAGAAATACTGCGACCTGCTTATTGTGGTTCCCGTGAAGGGGTTCTCGAGTGGAAGCTTCTCTTCAGGAGCCCTTAACGCTCTAATGCAGCGTGGCGAGGATGCCACACGCGAGAAACTCGACTCACTGATAATGCTCAAGGCTGAAGCTGGAGTTGACCCATCACGCGACTATTCCATTCGTCTGCGCGACATCAACAATCTTGACGATATTGACAAAGACAAGACCAACTTGCTTGACCTGCGCGAGAATAACACCATCAGGACTTCGCTTGGTGTAAGGTATGACAATGAGGACATTGCAGCTCTCCAGTTGAACGGAAAGTATTATAGGGGCGGAAAAGTCAACCATGAATTGGATGTGACATTGAGATTAGGCATGCGCTCCAAGTTGAGGCTGGCTCTGGATGCCGAGCCTTGGAAGTTTAAGAAAATGGGGCTCAGCTACGAGTTCTGGTATAAATACTGTGACCTCTACACCGAGGGCAAGCGCAGCGACAACATTTCGGTCATTTATCAGAACGCGAACCTTAAACTCTTCTCGCTCGAAGCCATGAATTTTGACTGTGAATTGGGGCTGGGTTGGGACCATTACCACTTCTTCAAGAGTTTGTGGAACGAATACAGCGTGCTTTATTTCGAACCCAATGAGCACTACTTCAATTATCACGTGCGTGCTCGATACAACAATGAGGACAACCGCTATTTCACGCGCCGTGGCATGAGGGCCGAGGCTCAGTATGCTTACTATACCGACAATTTAGCCAAATGGAAGGGGCACAATGGATTCTCTGAACTCATGGCGAGGTGGCAGATGACATTTGAGCTAACTCACAACACTCATATCCGTCCCTCAGTTCAGACGCGCATGCTGTTCGGTGATGATTTGCCGTTAACTGCTGGCAATGTCGTGGGTGGAATGAGTTATGGCAAGTATTTCCCTCAGCAGCTGACGCAGGCTGGATTCGGACACGCCGAGTTCTTCGACAGCAAGTTCTTAAGTGTAGGAGTTCGTTTGCAGCAGCGCATCAAGGGACGCCACTACGCCATGTTTGATACCAGTTTGGCAGAGCACAACAACAAGTTAGGAGACATCTTCGACCGAAGCCCTATTTGGGGCGCGCAGCTGGGTTATTTCTATAACAGTGGAATCCTGGGACCATTAGGTGCAACATTAGGCTGGAGCAGCTATACCAAGCGTCTCCATTTCTTCGTCTCCCTCGGCCTCGACTTCTAACGGCGAATTTTACGAATTTAGCGAAAGATAGATTTTGGGTTGACAACGGCGAATTCTGCGAATTATTAAACGACTAATATGGCAAATAATCGCGATTATTTGCCATATATGTTTTGCTCCGCCCATTTGCGTGTGCATGGAATTCGATTCGTTCTCGTTGCAGTCCTGTAGTTCCAAAATTTAGTAATATGCCCAACTTCAAGTTTGTGGCTTTTAGGTAGTTGTAGATTTGAGCATAGTGGCCGTCAGTAAATCCAGAAACGGCTTTAATTTCTACTATTATTTTATTATAGCAAAGGAAATCAACGCGTAAGTTCTTTTGAAGAGTAATGTCTTTGTAATTAATTTTGAATACTTTTTCTCTTTCGTATGGAATGTTGCGACGTTTGAATTCATATTCTAACGCTTCTTGATAAACAGGTTCAGTGTATCCACAACCTAAAATGCTATGAATTTCCATTGCGGCACCAATAATGTTATAGGATTCATCCTTGTAAATAATCTTGTTTTCCATAAGTTATAGCAGGCTTTTTGACTATTTCGCCGTTGTGGAGTATTAAGAAATTCGTTAAATTTGCCGTTGTGGAAGAATGAATTAAATGATTCGTTAAATTTGCCGTTGTGGAAGAGTGAATTAAATGATTCGTTTAATTCGCAAAATTCGCCGTTATTTGTATTTGTCGCGAATATTGTAAATCGCCTCATAGATAGTGCGGTCGGCATCGGTGAGGGCTATGCCGCGGCGTGACATCACGCGCTCGGCAGTGGCGAAGAAGTTGTCGAGCTTAACGTTCTTGAAGCCGGCAACGTCGCTGCCCTCATGGAATGAGCCCACAAAGGGCCGTGGGAATCCCGCACCATGCAGGTTCACACCCACGCCCATCACGGCTCCTGTGTTTATCATGCAGTTCACGCCTGTCTTGCAGTGGTCGCCCATAATCAGACCGCAGAACTGTCGACCAGTGCGCAAGAAGCGTTTGCTTGCGTAGTTCCATAGCTTCACCTCGCTGTAGTCGTTCTTCAGGTTGCTTGCCGATGTGCCGCCACCAATGTTGCACCACTCGCCAATCACGGCATTGCCAATGAAGCCATCGTGAGCTTTGTTGCTATAGCCCTGGAACACCACGTTAGCAACCTCACCACCCACTTTGCAGAAGGGGCCAAGTGTTGTGGCTCCATACACTTTGGCACCCATCTTCACTACAGCATGACGACAGGCGGCAAAGGGCGCGCGTATGCAGCTTCCTTCCATCACCTCGGCGTCGGCACCAATGTAGATGGGACCCTCGGTGGTGTTGAGCATTGCACCTTCTACTTTGGCACCTTTCTCTATGAAAATCTTTTTCTTGTCGCCAATCACAGTGCAAGTGTCGGAGATGTGCTGCGACTTGCGGCGAGCGGTAATTCGTTCAAAATCGAGCTCCATAGCTTTGCCGTTCTGTTCAAAGATGTCGTAAGGGTAGTGTAGCGCGATGGGAACAACAGTGGGGTGTACTATTTTTGAGAAATGGCGATTGTCGAAGTCGCGGGCAGCGCCACGGAAAGCAATCAGCTCCTCGCCAAGCATCAGAGCCTCGCCACTCTTAAGCGAGAGCACCTGCTGCACAAGCTCGGGATTTGGAAGCACATGTCCTGCAATCATCAGATTGGCACGACGTGCGATAAGTGGGAATTTCGCCTTCAGATAGGGTACCGTGAGAAACGAATAGGTCATATTCTCGTCGCCTATCGCAGCCTTCCACTTGCTCTCTATAGTCGTGATGCCACACCGCAGCATGGCTGTAGGACGGGTGTAGGTGAGGGGTAGCAGGTTTTTGCGCACTTCGTTGTCGTCAAAGAATATTATGTTGCTCATAATGATGTGAATTAGCAAAATACTTATTTGTGAGTGCAAAAGTAGTGGATTTTTCATAATAAACGAATTTTTTTCATTAATTTTGTGCCATATATATATTATATAAGGTGTAATTGTTGTGGCGCAATCAATATCACCACTATCTTCCAAACAATGAACTATAATTAATAAACTATTTCAATGGAATTTATAGAGCAATTCATAAAAGGCGTGTGGCTCATAAAACCACAACGATTTGGCGATAGCCGAGGGTACTTCAGCGAGACGTGGAAGCAACAGGAGTTTGAAGCCCATGTGGGGAAGGTGAACTTTGTGCAGGACAATGAGTCTTTCTCCACGCGAGGTGTGCTGCGAGGCTTGCACCTGCAATGTGGAGAGTGGAGCCAGGCTAAACTCGTGAGGGTCTCAAGAGGCGAGGTGCTCGATGTGGCTCTCGACCTGAGGTCGAGAAGCCCTACCTATGGAAAGCACGTTGCGGTAAGGCTCACCCATGAGGGAGGTGAGCAGTTGTTCATCCCACGGGGCTTTGCTCACGGCTTTGTGGTGCTCAGCGACGAAGCGCAATTCCAGTACAAAGTCGATAACGTGTATGCTCCTCAAAGCGAGATGACCATTGCTTTCAACGACCCCGATTTGGGCATCGACTGGCTCATTGATCCCGATGAAATGCTCCTTAGTGAGAAGGATAAGGCAGGAAGGTGGTTAAAAGATGTTAAATCTTTGGAATTTTAGTAAAATTGGATATTATTATGAACCCTCTGAAATCTACCGAGTTAGGTGGTTTTAGAGGGTTCACATTATATATATATAACAATTTTACACTGTCTCATGATATAAAAACGTTTGGCAGTTAGATAATTAGTTAGTAACTTTGCATCGCTTTTGGGCAAAAAGCGACCCTTTTTCTTTGGCTAAATACTGATTTAGTGAAAGATAAAAAGGAGTGTGCTTAAACCTAAAGGCATTTTTAGAAACTAAGTAATAATTAAAAAACAAAGTAAAACAGAACTAAGATGCCAACAATTCAGCAATTAGTAAGAAAAGGTCGCATTTCACTGCAGTCTACCAGCAAGTCGCCTGCTTTGGATTCTTGCCCACAACGTCGTGGCGTGTGCGTGCGTGTTTACACCACCACTCCTAAGAAGCCAAACTCGGCAATGCGCAAAGTGGCACGTGTGAGATTAACTAACGGTAAAGAGGTCAACTCTTACATTCCTGGCGAGGGCCACAACCTTCAGGAGCACTCTATCGTAATGGTGCGCGGTGGTCGTGTTAAAGATCTCCCAGGCGTTCGTTATCACATCGTTCGTGGCACTCTCGACACTGCAGGTGTTGCCGGTCGCACTCAGCGCCGTTCTAAGTATGGCGCCAAGCGTCCAAAAGCTGCTAAGAAGTAATTAAGCAGACCGATTTTTTACTACAAAAACAAACAAAAAATTTTTAAACTTAGTTTTTGATTATTGGATTGATTTAATTTGGGTTGAGTAAATGGCCGAAGAGTCGGCCGTTGAAGAACAAAGAAGCAAACAACCAAGCGGACAAAAACTACAACTTTTTTTAAAAAAATGAGAAAGGCTAAGCCAAAGAAAAGGATCATTTTGCCCGATCCTAAGTTCGGTGACGTACGAGTTTCGAAATTCGTCAATCACCTCATGTTGGATGGTAAGAAGAACACTTCTTACAGAATCTTCTATAGCGCGCTCGAGCTCGTAGGCGCTAAGATGAAGAGTGAAGAGAAGGCTCCTCTTGAGATTTGGAAAGAGGCTCTCGACAAGATCACACCTCAAGTAGAGGTTAAATCGCGCCGTATCGGTGGTGCTACATTCCAGGTGCCTACTGAGATACGACCCGACAGAAAGGAATCGATTTCGATGAAGAATATGATTATCTTCGCACGCAAGCGTGGTGGCAAAACTATGGCCGACAAGCTCGCTGCTGAAATTCAGGATGCTTACAATGAGCAAGGTGGCGCGTTCAAGCGCAAAGAGGACATGCACCGCATGGCCGAGGCTAACCGTGCTTTTGCTCACTTCAGATTTTGATTAAAAACAAGTTAAGGAGGCATAGTTTATAATGAAAGCTGACCAGAACCTGAAAATGACTCGTAATATCGGCATCATGGCTCACATCGATGCTGGTAAGACGACCACTTCAGAGCGCATACTGTACTACACCGGACTCACACACAAGATGGGTGAGGTGCATGATGGTGCCGCTACTATGGACTGGATGGTCCAGGAACAGGAGCGTGGCATCACCATCACATCGGCAGCTACTACAGCTTTCTGGAACTATGGCGACAAGAAGTTCAAAATCAACCTCATCGACACTCCGGGACATGTTGACTTCACTGTTGAGGTGGAGCGTTCGCTCAGAGTGCTCGATGGAGCTATCGCAACGTTCTGCGCTGTGGGAGGCGTTGAGCCTCAAAGCGAGACCGTGTGGCGTCAGGCCGACAAGTACAACGTGCCACGCATCGCCTATGTCAACAAGATGGACCGCTCAGGAGCAAACTATCTTGAGGTAGCACGACAGATTCATGACGTGCTGGGTGCAAACCCTTGCCCAATTGAGCTGCCCATCGGAGCCGAAGATCAATTCCGTGGCGTTGTTGACCTGGTGAGAATGAAGGCGCTGTACTGGCACGACGAGACTATGGGTGCTGAGTACTCGGTAGAGGAAATCCCCGCCGAGATGCTCGATGAGTGCAAGCAGTATCGTGATGAGATGCTGGAGAAAATCGCCGAGTACGATGATGACCTCATGGCTAAGTACTTCGACAACCCCGAGGACATTACTGAGCAGGACATTAACAACGCGCTGCGCAACGCAACATTGAAGATGGAAATCGTGCCAATGCTCTGCGGCAGCTCGTTCAAGAACAAAGGTGTTCAACCACTGCTCGACGCGGTGTGCGCCTATCTGCCCAGCCCCGAGGATACCGACGAAGTGACAGGTCACGCTATCGACGACCCTGACAAGGAGGAGGCACGTCGCCCCCTCTTCGAGGAGCCAATGTGTGCTCTGGTGTTCAAGATTGCCACCGACCCTTACGTTGGACGACTCGTGTTCTTCCGTGTGTACTCGGGTCAAATCGATGCCGGTAGCTACGTGTTCAACTCGCGTTCGAGGAAAAAGGAGCGCATCTCCAGGCTCTTCCAAATGCACAGCAACCACCAGAATCCCATGGAGGCTATTGGCTGCGGTGACATTGGAGCAGGAGTGGGCTTCAAGGATGTGCGCACTGGCGACACTTTGTGCGACGAGCGTCATCCCATCGTTCTTGAGGCTATGGATTTCCCCGAGCCAGTGATTGGTATCGCGGTGGAGCCTAAGACTCAAAACGACCTCGACCGACTGGACGCAGGGCTGCAGAAGCTCGCCGAGGAGGATCCTACCTTCCAGGTGGAGACCAACGAAGAGACTGGACAAACCATCATCCGTGGAATGGGTGAGTTGCACCTCGATATCATTCTCGACCGTCTGCGTCGTGAGTTCAAGGTGGAGTGCAACCAAGGTCTACCTCAGGTAAGTTACAAGGAGGCTATCACTCAGCCAGTGGAGCTGCGCGAGGTATTCAAGAAGCAGACTGGTGGTCGTGGCAAGTTTGCCGACATCATCTGCCGTGTGGAGCCTGCCGACGATGATTTCGAGGGCAACCTCCAGTTCATCGACGAAGTGAAGGGCGGAAACATTCCCAAGGAATTCATTCCTGCAATTCAAAAGGGCTTTACAACAGCTATGCACAATGGCGTACTTGCCAACTACCCCGTGGAGCGACTCAAGGTCACCGTTATCGACGGAAGCTACCATCCAGTCGACAGCGACCAGCTCTCCTTCGAGATTTGCGCCATCCAGGCCTTCCGTAGGGCATGCGCACAGGCAGGACCCGTGCTGCTCGAGCCAATCATGAAGGTCGAGGTGGTGACTCCCGAGGAGAATATGGGTGACGTGATTGGCGACTTGAACAAGCGTCGCGGTCAAGTGCTTGGCATGGAGACCAGTCGCACTGGTTGCCGCATCGTCAAGGCTACTGCACCGCTGGCCGAGATGTTCGGATATGTGACAGCACTCAGAACAATCACTTCGGGAAGAGCAACTTCTACAATGTCGTTCTCGCACTTCGCTCAAGTGAATAATGCTATTGCTCAAAAGGTGCTCGCCCAAATGGGTGGCAGAGTAGATTTACTGAAATAACTTTATTTTTTTAAACAAATATGAACCAAAAAATCAGAATTAAACTAAAATCTTACGATCACAACTTGGTTGATAAATCGGCCGAGAAGATTGTCAGAACAGTTAAGAGCACAGGTGCTGTGGTAAGCGGTCCTATTCCTCTGCCAACTCACAAGCGCATCTTCACTGTAAATCGCTCGACCTTCGTCAACAAGAAGTCGCGCGAGCAGTTCCAACTCAGCGCCTACAAGCGCCTCATCGACATCTACAGCTCAACAGCTAAGACCGTTGATGCTCTGATGAAGCTTGAGTTGCCAAGCGGCGTAGAAGTTGAAATCAAGGTGTAATGACAGTCACACCGCAGTTTTATTAACTAGTTATTTTTACTGATTTAGTAAGTAATTTTTAAAATTTAAGAGAAATGCCAGGATTATTAGGAAAGAAAATCGGAATGACATCCGTTTTCAGTGCCGACGGTAAGAACATACCGTGCACTGTTATCGAAGTTGGTCCCTGTGTAGTTACTCAAGTGAAAACAATGGAAAAAGACGGCTACGAGGCGTTGCAGCTTGGTTACATCGAGAAGAAGGACAAGCACACAACTAAGCCCGAGGCAGGTCACTTCAAGAAAGCTGGAGTTAAGCCACAGAGACACTTGGCCGAGTTCAAAGATTTTGAGGGTGAGTACAAGATGGGTGATGTGTTCACCGTCGAGTTCTTCAATGATGACCATTACGTTGACGTGATTGGTACCTCTAAAGGTAAAGGTTTCCAGGGTGTGGTTAAGCGCCACGGCTTTGGAGGTGTAGGCCAAAAGACACACGGTCAGGACGACCGCTTCCGCGCGCCAGGTTCTATCGGTGCGTGCTCTTACCCAGCTAAGGTTTTCAAAGGCATGCGCATGGCAGGCCAGATGGGTAACGAAAGAGTTACTGTTCAAAATCTCGAGGTTATCAAGATTTTGCCTGAGAACAATCTGCTCATCGTGAAAGGGTCGGTTCCAGGTAGCAAAGGTTCAATCATTTCAATCATGAAGTAAACTATGGAACTAGCAGTATATAACATTAACGGACAGGATACAGGTAAGAAGGTGACTCTTAATGACGAGGTTTTTGCAATTCCCGAACCTAATGAGCATGTTGTTTACCTGAGTGTGAAGCAGTATCTCGGCAACCAACGTCAAGGTACTCACAAGTCGAAAGAGAGAAGTGAAATCATGGGCTCTACCAAGAAGCTCGGACGCCAGAAAGGTGGAGGTGGCGCACGCCACGGTGACATCAAGTCGCCTTTGTTCCATGGTGGAGGTCGCGTTTTTGGTCCACGTCCACGCAACTACTACACTAAGCTTAACAAGAAGGTGAAAGATCTGGCTCGTCGCTCGGCTCTTACTTTCAAAGCTCAGAACAATCAAATCATCGTTGTTGAGGACTTCAACTTCGACGCTCCTAAGACTAAGGACTTCGTCGCTATGACCAAGGCTCTCAATGTTGAGGGAAAGAAGGTTATGCTTGTGCTTGACGACGTGAAGAAGAACGTTTACCTTTCGGTTCGCAACGTGGAGCGCGCTAGCGTGTGCACAGCACGTGAGCTCAACACTTACCGCGTGCTTGACAACAAAGCTATGATTGTCACCGAGAGCAGTATTGAGGTTATGAACAAATTTTAATCATCTTAAGGAGAGATATAAACACAATGGATATTCAAATTATTCCTATCGTTTCGGAAAAGGCTAACGCCATAAGCGAGAAATTAAACCGCTTTTCGTTCAAGGTATCTCCCGACGCCAACAAGTATCAGATTCGCGACATGATCGAGGAGCTCTACGACGTGAAGGTGGTTGAGATTAAGACTATGAACTATAACGGCAAGAAACGTCAGCGCTACACTCGCACTGGTATTCAGCGTGGTGCTACTGCTGCCTTCAAGAAAGCTATCGTAACTCTTGCCGAAGGACAAACTATTGATTTCTATAGCAACTTATAATTAATAAAATGGCAGTAAGAAAATTGAAGCCCACAACACCGGGGCAAAGACACAAGATTATTGGTGTATTTGACAACATCACAAAGACTACACCAGAAAAGTCTCTTACAGTCGGACTGCGCAAGACGGGCGGTCGCAACAACGAGGGTCATCGCACTTCTTATTATCGCGGTGGTGGCCACAAGCGTCGTTACCGTATCATCGACTTCAAGAGAAACAAAGACGGTGTGCCAGCTCGTGTAAAGTCGATAGAGTACGATCCTAACCGCTCGGCTCGCATTGCGCTGCTTTACTATGTAGATGGCTACAAAGCTTACATTATTGCACCCAACGGACTTGAAGTTGGCGCTACAGTAGAAAGCGGTGAGAACGTGGCCCCCGAAGTGGGAAACGCGCTTCCACTAAGTAACATTCCTGTTGGTACTTTAATTCACAACATCGAGATGCGACCCGGTCAGGGTGCACGCATTGCTCGTAGTGCAGGTACCTTCGCTCAGCTCACTTCGCGCGAGGGAACTTATGCAATCATCAAATTACCTTCGGGTGAGACTCGCAAGATTCTTGCAGCTTGCCGCGCCACAGTAGGTGTCGTTGGTAACAGCGACCACGCTCTCGAGCAGTCGGGTAAAGCCGGACGCTCACGCTGGCTCGGACGCCGTCCTCACAACCGTGGTGTTGTTATGAACCCTGTTGATCACCCAATGGGTGGTGGTGAAGGCCGTCAGTCAGGTGGACACCCACGCTCTCGCACTGGTGTCTATGCTAAGGGATTGAAGACCCGTGCTCCTAAGAAGGCATCTTCTAAGTACATTATTGAAAGAAGAAAGAAGTAATTTGATTAAAGATTAAACTATGAGTCGATCATTAAAAAAAGGTCCTTACATCTGTGTCAAGCTCGAGAAGAAGATTGACGCTATGAACGAGAGCGGCAAGAAGGCTGTGGTTAAGACTTGGTCACGCGCCTCTATGATTTCGCCCGACTTCGTGGGTCACACTATCGCAGTACACAATGGTAAAAATTTCATTCCCGTTTACATTACCGAGAACATGGTAGGACACAAGCTCGGTGAGTTCGCTCTCACTCGCTCCTTCCGTGGACACAGTGGCAACAACAAGTAATTCAGGACCCGGGATAACATTCATTGACAAAAAAGAATTAAAATACAATGGGTAAAAGAAAAAGAATATCAGCCGATAAGATTAAGGAGGCTCGCAGCCAGCAATGCTTTGCAAGGCTCAAGAACGTGCCCAGCTCTCCTCGCAAAATGAGGCTCGTTGCCGACATGGTGCGTGGACAAGAGGCTTTCAAGGCACTCGGACTCCTTCATTTCTCTAACAAGCAGGCTGCTGCCGACGTTGAGAAGCTGCTCAAGAGCGCTATCTCTAACTGGGAGCAGAAGAATGGTAAGAAAGCTGAAGATGGAGAACTCTATATCAAGTCGATTAACGTTGACTGTGCTCCTATGCTCAAGAGACTTCGTCCAGCTCCTCAAGGACGTGGATACCGAATCCGCAAGCGTTCTAACCACGTGACTATCTACCTCGACACTATTAACCAAAAAGACGCATAAAATAGAGATATGGGACAGAAAGTAAATCCAATCAGTAATCGTTTAGGCATCATCCGCGGTTGGGACTCCAACTGGTATGGTGGCAGTAATTATGGAGATACTCTGCTCGAGGACAGCAAAATCCGCAAGTATCTCAGCGTGCGTCTGGCTAAGGCTAGCGTGTCACGCATCGTTATCGAGAGAACTCTCAAGCTAGTGACCATCACCATCTGCACAGCCCGTCCAGGACAAATCATTGGTAAGGGTGGTAAGGATGTTGACAACCTTAAGGAAGAGCTCAAGAAGCTCACCAGCAAGGATGTTCAAATCAATATCTACGAAGTGAAGCACCCTGAACTCGACGCCGAGATCGTGGCTAACACTATCGCACGTCAAATCGAGGGCAAAATCGCCTATCGTCGCGCTGTGAAAATGGCTATCGCTTCTACTATGAGAGTAGGTGCCGAGGGTATTAAGGTGCAGGTGAACGGACGACTCAACGGTGCCGAGATGGCTCGCTCTGAGATGTTCAAAGAGGGACGTACTCCTCTGCACACTCTGCGTGCCGACATCGACTACGCGCTCGCTCCAGCACTCACTAAGGTGGGACTCATTGGCGTGAAGGTTTGGATCTGCCGTGGTGAAGTCTATGGCAAGAAGGATCTCGCTCCTAACTTCGCAAGCACTGGTAACGACCGTCGTCAAGGTGGTGGCAACCGCCGTGGTGGCTTCCGTAACCGCAAAAACAATCGTTAATCATTTATTGTGTGATTTTTTAACAAGACAAGAAAATGTTACAACAACCAAAACGTTTAAGATACAGAAGGCCTTCCGATGGCAAGGTGCGTCAGTACAGCAAGCGTGGTAACCAACTGGCTTTTGGCTCGTTTGGTATCAAAGCTCTGGACTCGAAGTGGATCACCGCTCATCAAATCGAGGCCGCTCGTGTGGCTGTGACTCGTTACATGCAACGCGAGGGTAATATTTGGATCCGTATTTTCCCACACAAGCCTATCACCCGCAAGCCTGCCGACGTGCGTATGGGTAAAGGTAAAGGCGACGTGGCTGGATATGTTGCTCCCGTCTTCCCAGGACGTGTCCTGATTGAGGTCGACGGCGTTAGCTTTGAGATCGCTAAAGAGGCGCTTCGCCTTGCAGCTCAAAAGCTTCCTATTCCCACTAAGTTTATCGTTCGTCCCGATTACGATCCTTCACAAAACGTGTAATTAATAATCTTTAGACTATTATGAAACAGGAAGAATTGAGAGAGTTAACCGACAAGGAGCTTCAAGAGCGTCTCGAAACTGCCGAGAAGGACTACATGCAGCTCAAAATTCAGCACTCGATCTCACCACTCGATAATCCGGCTAAGATCACTCTCGATCGCCGTAATATCGCACGTATGAAGACCGAATTGCGCGCTCGTGAACTCAAAATTAATAAGTAATCCCCAAATTTTTAATAACATCCACACAACATGGAAGAGAAAAGAAATTTAAGAAAAGAAAGAGTTGGGGTTGTCTCTAGCAACAAGGGTGACAAGACTATCACAGTTACTGTGAAGTATAAAGAGAAACACCCAATCTACGGTAAGTTTGTCAACAAGACAAAGAAATATCACGCTCATGACGAGAAAAACGAGTGCAACGTGGGTGACACAGTGCGTCTCATGGAAACTCGACCTCTGAGCAAAACTAAGAGATGGAGATTAGTTGAAATAATCGAAAAAGCTAAGTAATTATGATTCAGGCAGAAAGCAGATTAACAGTGGCCGACAACAGCGGAGCAAAGGAAGTGCTTTGCATTCGCGTGCTTGGAGGTACAGGACGTCGTTATGCTTCGGTAGGTGACATGATTGTCGTTACCGTTAAGAACGCCATCCCTTCTAGTGATATTAAGAAAGGCACAGTGTCACGCGCGGTAGTCGTAAGAACCAAGAAGGAAATCCGCCGTCAGGACGGTTCCTACATTCGTTTCGACGACAACGCTTGCGTGTTGCTGAGCAATACCGGTGAGATGAGAGGTACTCGCATCTTTGGCCCAGTGGCTCGTGAACTTCGTGCTACAGGCTTGAAAATCGTTTCGCTCGCTCCCGAGGTACTTTAATCTTTAACAACGCAAATACAATTTAAGAAATGGCTAAGTTACACATACAGAAAGATGACACCGTATATGTTCTCGCTGGTGACGATAAGGGTAAAACTGGTCGCGTCTTGAGCATCGATGCTAAAAAAAATAGAGCTATCGTAGAAGGTGTCAACAAGGTGAAAAAGAGCACCAAGCCTAATGCTCAGTACCCACAGGGTGGCATTATCGAGAAGGAAGCTCCTATTCATTTGTCTAACCTCAACGTCGTTGATCCTAAGAGCGGACGTAATGCACGCCCCACTCGCGTAGGCTTCAAGCTCGACGCTAATGGTAAGAAAGTTCGTTATTCTAAAAAATCAGGAGAGGAGATTAAATAATGGCTACTACACTGAAAAAACAATATGACGAGAAAATCGCTCCTGAACTCATGAAGCGATTCAACTACAGCTCGCCAATGCAGATCCCACGTCTCGTGAAAATCGTTCTCAACGAGGGTCTCGGCGACGCTACACAGGACAAGAAGATAATCGAGACCGCTATCAGCGAGCTCACTACTATCACAGGACAGAAGGCAGTTCAAACTGTTTCGAAGAAGGATATCTCTAATTTCAAGCTTCGTAAGAAAATGCCTATCGGCGCTCGTGTTACTTTGCGTCGTGACCGCATGTACGAGTTCATGGAGAGATTCATCCGCATCGCTCTGCCACGTATCCGTGACTTCAAGGGTATCGAGGGTAAGCTCGACGGACGCGGCAACTACACCGTTGGCGTTTCGGAGCAAATCATCTTCCCTGAGATCAACATCGATAACGTGACCAAGATGACTGGTATGAACATCACCTTCGTTACCACTGCCAAGACCGACGAGGAAGGATACGCTCTGCTCAAGGAGTTTGGTCTTCCTTTCAAGAATGCTAAATAATTTTTTAAATAAAGAAAGATTGATATGGCAAAAGAATCAATGAAGGCTCGTCAGGCCAAGAGAGAAAGAATGGTAGCTAAGTATGCCGAGAAGCGCGCCGCACTCAAGGCCGCTGGCGACTACGAGGCTCTGCAGGCTCTCCCAAAGAACGCCTCTCCAGTAAGACTTCACAACCGCTGCAAAATCTCGGGACGCCCCAAGGGTTACATGCGCCAGTTTGGTATTTCGCGCATCAACTTCCGTGAGATGGCTTCGGCAGGTCTTATCCCAGGCGTGAGAAAGGCTAGCTGGTAAAAACTCACCACTCTCTTTTTTATATTAATTTTAAGTAGTATTAAATATTGTTCGACCAAGTTCGAATTAATTTAAAACAACATTTACAAAATGACTGATCCAATTGCAGATTATTTGACAAGATTGAGGAATGCGATCAAGGCACAGCACCGTGTCGTTGAAATCCCTTCTTCGAAATTGAAGAAAGAAATCACTAAGATTCTCTTTGATCAGGGCTACATCCTTAACTACAAGTTTGTAGAGCCTGAAGACGCCCCTGTAGGCACCATCAAAATCGCGCTCAAGTATGACGCGGTAGATAAGGTGAATGCCATCAAGTGTCTCAAGCGTGTGTCTCGTCCAGGTCTCAGGCAGTATGCCGGTTACAAGGACATGCCACGTGTTTTGAATGGTTTAGGTATCGCCATCATCTCTACCTCTAAGGGTGTGATGACCAACAAGCAGGCTAAGGCCGAGAAGGTTGGTGGCGAGGTTTTGTGTTACGTTTATTAATGATAGGAGGATATAACTATGTCAAGAATAGGTAAATTACCAATCGCTATACCCGCCGGCGTAACAATCGACATCAAAGACAATGTCATTACTGTTAAGGGCCCTAAAGGCGAGCTCAAGCAAGCCCTTAATCCAAATATCAAGGTCGAGAATGTAGACGGAAAAATCACCGTTGAGCGCCCCGACGATAACCGCGAGTCACGTGCACAGCACGGTCTTTACCGCGCTCTCATCAACAACATGGTTGTTGGCGTTAGCGAAGGCTTCAAGAAAGAACTCGAAATCATCGGTGTTGGTTACAAGGCCGAGAGCAAAGGACAAATCCTCGAGCTCACTCTTGGTTACTCTCACATGATCGTGATGCAGATGCCTCCCGAGGTGAAAGTGGACGCTAAGACCGAAAGAAACAAAGCTCCGCTCATCATTCTCGAGTCATGCGACAAGCAATTGCTTGGACAAATTTGCGCCAAGATTCGCTCATTCCGCAAGCCCGAACCTTACAAGGGCAAGGGTGTTAAGTTTGTTGGCGAGGTTATTCGTCGCAAGTCAGGTAAAACGGCTGCTGCCAAATAATAACTAAGACATTTTTACTACTATGATATCAAAAGAACAAAGACGTAGAAAAATCAAAGCTCGCATCCGCGGTAAAATTAGCGGTACTGCTCAGCGTCCACGCCTGTGCGTGTTCCGTAGCAACAAGCAAATTTATGCTCAGCTCATCGACGACAACGCTGGCAACACACTCGTCTCGGCTTCTTCTATGGGAATCGAGCAGGGTAACAAGTGCGAGATTGCAGCTAAGGTTGGCGAGGAAGTAGCCAAGAAGGCTCTCGCCGCAGGTATTGAAACTGTAGTTTTCGACCGCAATGGTTTCTTGTTCCACGGTAGAGTGAAAGCTCTCGCCGACGGAGCTCGTAAAGGTGGTCTCAAATTTTAAATCAAAGTCATGGCTAAAATAAATAGAGTTAAAGTTTCTAGCGATGTGGAACTCAAAGATCGCCTCGTGGCTATCAACCGCACCACCAAGGTGACCAAGGGTGGACGCACTTTCACTTTCGCTGCTATCGTTGTCGTTGGTGACGGCAATGGTGTCATTGGTTATGGCCTCGGTAAGGCCAATGAGGTTACCACTGCAATCTCTAAGGGAGTTGAGGTGGCTAAGAAAAACCTCATCAAGGTGCCCGTTTACAAAGGCACTATCCCTCATGAGCAAGCTGCCAAGTTCGGTGGCTCACGCATCATCATGCAACCTGCAACTCCAGGTACTGGTGTTAAGGCTGGTGGTGCTATGCGTGCCGTACTCGAGAGCGTGGGACTGACCGACGTGATTTGTAAATCTAAAGGCTCGTCCAACCCTCACAACCTCGTGAAGGCTACTTTCAAGGCTCTCTCTGAGCTGCGTAGCCCGATGACTGTCGCGCACTATCGTGGTGTAACTCTGGACAAAGTGTTTAACGGTTAATATTTTGACTTTCGATATGGCTAAAATCAGAATTAAACAAGTTAAGAGCCGCATCAACCGTCCGGCTCAACAGAAGAAGACCCTCGATGCGCTGGGACTGAGAAAAATGAATAAAGTCGTTGAGGTGGAAGCTACACCTCAAGTCTTGGGTATGGTTAACAAAGTGCGTCACCTCGTTGAAGTGACTGACGCCGAATAAATAAATGCACATTATGGAATTAAATAATTTAACACCAGCTGTAGGTTCCAACAAGAACAAACGTCGCATCGGTCGTGGACCAGGTAGCGGTAAGGGTGGAACTTCTACTCGTGGACACAAAGGCGCTAAGTCGCGCTCAGGTTACAAGAAAAAGGTGGGCTTCGAAGGTGGTCAAATGCCTCTTCAGCGCCGTGTGCCTAAATTTGGTTTCAAGAACATCAACCGAGTTGAATACAAGGCTATCAACATCTCTACTATTGATCAGCTTGCTACTAACAAGGAGCTCGACAAAGTGACCATAGCCGACCTCATCCAGGCTGGATTCGTTCGCAAGAATCAATTGGTGAAAATTCTCGGTGTTGGCACTCTCTCTAAGAAAGTGGACGTTGAGGCCAACGCATTCTCTAAAAAGGCTGAAGAAATCATCACTGCAGCCGGAGGTACTATCAACAAACTTTAAGTTTAAGAGATAATGAAACTCATTCAAACAATAAAGAACATCTGGAAGATTGACGAACTGCGCCGACGTCTGGGAATAACATTCCTTTTCATCCTTATCTATCGATTTGGATGCTACGTCGTGTTGCCAGGTATTAACCCCGAAGCACTTCAAGCTCTCAAGAAGTTCACCGATAGTGGACTTATGCAGCTCCTCGATATGTTCTCGGGTGGTGCCTTCTCGCAGGCTTCTATCTTCGCGCTGGGTATCATGCCCTACATCACCGCTTCTATCGTTATTCAGCTTCTGGGTATGGTTATGCCTAGCTTCCAGAAGATGCAGCGTGAGGGTGAGAGTGGACGCATGAAGCTCAACCAGTACACTCGTTACCTAACAGTGCTCATCCTCCTCGTTCAGGCTCCTGCCTACCTTATTAACCTCAGGGTTCAGGTACAAAGCGCTGGTGGACAAGTTGAGATGGGACCTTGGACTATGTTCTACTTGACAATTGTACTCACCGCTGGTGCCATGTTCATTATGTGGCTCGGTGAGAAGATTACCGACAAGGGCATTGGTAACGGTATTTCTATGATCATCCTCGTGGGTATCATCGCACGCCTCCCGGGAGCTTTCATCCAGGAGTTCGTGGGACGTTTAACCAACGCACAGGGTGGACTCATCATGTTCCTCGTTGAGATTATCGTACTCTTCGCTGTGACAGCTGGTGCCGTAATGCTCACCCAGGGAACACGCAAGGTGCCTGTTCAGTATGCCAAGCGCATCGTGGGCAACAAGCAATATGGTGGCGCTCGTCAGTACATCCCTCTCAAGGTGAATGCTGCTAACGTAATGCCTATCATCTTTGCTCAGGCGCTCATGTTTATCCCTATCACCATTGCCGGATTCGGAGCAAGCAAGTCAGGCTTCCTCGGAGGTGTGGCACGCGTGTTTGGTGATATGAACGGATTCTGGTACAACCTCGTCTACTTCTTGCTCATTGTTGCTTTCACCTATTTCTACACCGCCATCACAGTGCGACCCACTCAGATGGCCGAGGAAATGAAGAAGAACAGCGGCTTTATCCCAGGCATCAAGCCTGGCAAGAAGACTGCCGAGTATCTCGACTCTATCATGTCGCGCATCACTTTGCCAGGTTCTATCTTCCTCGGCATCGTGGCTATTCTTCCAGCTTTCGCAAGACTGTTTGGAGTTAACCAGAACTTCGCGCAATTCTTTGGTGGCACTTCGTTGCTCATCACCGTGGGTGTTGTGCTCGACACGCTGCAGCAAATCGAGACTCACTTGCGCATGCACCACTATGATGGTCTCATGAAGAGTGGTAAAATCAAGGGACGCGCTTCCTGAAAAAGCAATAGCGCGGTAACATTGGTTTTTAATTGAAGGTTGTGATATGATTTATCTCAAAACCGAAGAACAAATAGAGAAACTAAGGGAAGCTGACCTCGTGGTGGCGCGCACGCTTGGGGAACTCGCCAAGTGGGTCGCCCCCGGGATCACAACCCGTAAGCTCGACCAGATTGCCGATGAGTATATCCGCTCCGAAGGATGCACTCCTGGTTTTCTCGGGCTTTACGGATATCCCGCTTCGGTTTGCATCTCGGTCAACGAGGTCGTTGTGCATGGGATACCTTCAGGTTATGTGCTCCAAGAGGGTGACATCGTCTCTATCGACTGCGGAGCTGTCACTAAGGACGGATACAATGGAGACTCCTGCTACACTTTCTGTGTGGGCGAGGTCAGAGAAGAAGTGAAAAACCTTCTCCGCACTACTAAAGAATCGCTCTACGAGGGTATTAAACAGGCCATTCCAGGAAACCGTATCGGTGACATCGGACACGCAGTGCAGCAATACTGCGAGAAAAGAGGCTACTCGGTTGTGAGAGAGATGTGCGGGCATGGTGTGGGACTTAAACTTCACGAAGACCCCGATGTGCCCAACTATGGACGACGTGGAACGGGACCGCTCATCAAGAATGGTATGACTATCGCTATTGAGCCCATGATTAATTTGGGAAGCAAGAACATAGTCATCGAGCGTGATGGATGGACTACCCGCACACGTGACAACAAGCCTTCGGCTCACTTCGAGCACTCAGTCGCCATCCACAATGGCAAAGCCGATATTCTTTCTTCCTTCAAGTACATTGAGGAAGTGCTAGGAGATAGATTCATTTAATTCATAACTTCACTCTTAAATTAATTAAACACATTTTATGGCTAAACAAAATGCTATCGAACTGGACGGAACCATCGTGGAGGCACTCTCCAATGCAATGTTCCGTGTAGAGCTGGAAAACGGTCATCAAATCACCGCGCACATCTCTGGTAAGATGAGAATGCACTACATTAAAATCTTGCCAGGTGACAAGGTGAGGGTCGAAATGTCTCCCTACGATCTTACCAAGGGAAGAATTGCTTTTAGATACAAATAATTTAGATTCATACATTCAACTTACAATACTACTATGAAAGTAAGAGCTTCTATAAAAAAACGCAGTGACGACTGCAAAATCGTGCGTCGCAAAGGGCGTTTATACGTGATATGCAAGAAAAATCCTAAATTCAAGCAACGTCAAGGATAATTTTTATTAATTTTGCACAAAATTTCAGTTTTATAATATGGCAATAAGAATTGTGGGCGTTGACCTGCCCCAAAATAAGAGAGGTGTTATCGCTCTCACCTACATCTACGGCATTGGACGCAGCTCTGCTGCTAAGATTCTTGCCGAAGCTGGAGTAAGCGAAGATACTAAGGTCAAAGATTGGACCGACGCCGAGGCTGCCAAGGTGCGCGAAGTGATCGGTGAGAACTACAAGGTCGAAGGTGACCTGCGTAGCGAAGTACAAATGAACATCAAGCGACTCATGGACATCGGTTGCTACCGTGGCATTCGTCATCGTAATGGACTCCCAGTACGCGGACAAAGCACTAAGAACAATGCACGCACTCGCAAGGGTCGCAAGAAAACTGTTGCTAACAAGAAGAAAGCTACTAAATAATTTTGAAGTATGGCAAAGAAAACAGTCGCAGCTAAGAAGAGAGTTGTTAAAGTTGACGGTGTGGGACAACTTCACGTCCACTCTTCGTTTAACAACATTATTGTGTGCCTCGCTAATGGTGAGGGACAGGTTATTTCATGGTCTTCGGCAGGCAAGATGGGCTTCCGTGGTTCTAAGAAGAACACTCCTTACGCAGCCCAAATGGCAGCCCAAGATTGTGCTAAGGTGGCCTACGACCTTGGTCTTCGCAAAGTGAAGGCTTATGTAAAAGGCCCAGGTAACGGACGCGAATCGGCTATCCGTACCATCCACGGTGCTGGCATCGCTGTAACCGAGATTATCGACGTTACTCCACTGCCACACAACGGATGTCGTCCTCCTAAGAGAAGAAGAGTTTAATACTTTTTTCTACTCAGTTTTTATTAATCATTTTTTTTCGCGAATCTCTGTCAGTGATTGGATTGCATCTTTGATATTAACAACCTCTCTGCAATCGCGGCTGCACTGAAGCGATTCTGCATCCAAAAAGTAACTTCTTAATTTTTTAAAACAAGTAAAATGGCTAGATATACCGGTCCAAAATCAAAAATCGCACGAAAGTTTGGCGAACCAATCTTCGGAGAAGACAAAGTTCTTGCTAAGAGGACTAATCCTCCAGGCCAGCATGGTGCCAACAGGAGAAGGAAACTCTCAGAGTACGGTACTCAGCTTCGCGAAAAACAAAAAGCTAAATACACTTACGGTGTACTTGAGCGCCAGTTCCGTAACCTTTTCGATAAAGCTTCACGCTCTAAGGGCGTTACTGGTGAGGTGCTGCTGCAATTGCTCGAGGCTCGCCTTGACAACGTAGTTTACCGCCTCGGTATCGCTAAGACTAGAGCAGCTGCTCGTCAGCTCGTGCTCCATCGTCACATCACCGTTAACGGTAATGTAGTTAACATTCCTTCTTACTCAGTTACTCCTGGAGAGTTGGTAGCAGTAAGAGAGAAATCAAAATCTCTCGAAGTTGTACAAGACTCACTTGCTGGATTCAACCACAGCAAGTATCCTTGGATTGAATGGGACGAGAGCGTAAAGGGTGGTAAGATGATTAATCTTCCACAGCGCGAAGATATTCCCGAGAACATCAAGGAGCAATTGATTGTTGAGTTGTATTCTAAATAAATCATAACATCCATGGCTATTTTAGCATTTCAGAAACCAGAAAAAGTCTTGATGCTCGAGGCCGACAACCACTTCGGCAAGTTTGAGTTTAGACCACTCGAGCCAGGTTACGGAGTAACTGTGGGCAATGCATTGAGACGTATCTTGCTCTCTTCGCTCGAGGGATTTGCTATTTGCAACATCCGTATCGATGGAGTAAAGCATGAGTTCGCAACTATACCAGGCGTCAAGGAAGACGTCACTAACGTAATCCTTAACCTGAAAAAGGTGCGCCTTAAGCAAGTGGTTGCTGAAACCGAAACCGAGAAAGCTACTATCAAGGTTGCAGGGCAGGATGTTTTCCACGCTGGTGATATTGGCAAGGTGCTCAACGGATTTGAGGTACTCAACCCTGATCTCGTGATTTGTAACCTTGACGCTAAAGCAAGCTTCCAACTCGACATTACTATTAACAAGGGTAGGGGATACGTTCAGGCCGAGGAAAACCGAAGCAACAACGACCCAATAGACGTGATTGCTATTGATTCAATCTACACTCCTATTGTTAATGTGAAATATGCTGTCGAGAACTATCGCGTGGAACAAAAAACCGACTATGAGAAACTGGTGCTCGAAATCACTACCGATGGCTCGATTCACCCAAAAGACGCATTGAAAGAAGCTGCGAGAATTCTTATTCAGCACTTTATGCTGTTCTCCGACGAGAAAATTGCACTCGATGCAAGTGAAAATGATGCCAACGAAGAGTTTGATGAGGAAGTACTACACATGCGACAGCTGCTTAAAACTAAGCTCGTCGATATGCAACTTTCTGTCAGAGCGCTCAACTGCCTCAAGTCGGCCGAAGTGGAAACTCTTGGTGATCTTGTTAAGTATAACAAGACTGACCTGCTCAAGTTCCGTAACTTCGGAAAGAAGTCGCTCTCCGAGCTCGAAGAGCTGCTCTCAAGCAATGGCCTCAACTTTGGCATGGATATTTCAAAATATAAATTAGATAAAGAGTAATAACGATGAGACACAATAAGAAATTCAATCACTTAAGCCGTAAGAAAGGACATCGCGACGCGATGCTGGCCAACATGACCATCTCTTTGATCATGCACAAGAGAATTTTCACTACTCTTGCTAAGGCCAAGGCACTCCGTGTTTACGCCGAGCCCATTATCAACCGTGCTAAGAAAGACGATACCGCTTCACGTCGTGTCGTTTTCAGCTATCTGCAGAACAAGCAGGCCGTTAGCATTCTCTTCAACGAAATCGCTCAAAAGATTGCTGACCGCCCAGGTGGTTACACTCGCATCCTCAAGATGGGCAACCGTCTCGGTGACAACGCCAAGACTTGCTTCATCGAGCTTGTAGACTACAACGAGGCTCTTCTCAGCGAGAAGAAAGAGACCGCTAAGAAGGCTACTCGTCGCAGCCGCCGCTCAGGCAAGAAGGCCACCGCTCCTGCTCAGGAAGAGGCTTCTGCACAAGAAGCTGCTGAGTAATCACACTCTTAATGCGACATTTAGTGGCTTAAGCTTAGCCACACAACCTAATATAAATCAACGGCATCCCAATGGGGTGCCGTTGATTTATAATTCCTTAAACCCGAATCGGCCTAATGACCGATTTGGGTTTAACTTCATGCTATTTTACAATCAAGGTTTCATCCTGAAAATCCTCACTCCCACACAACTCTCACGGGGAGCAAGATGGGTTTTCAAGTCTACCTTCTCGAGCATCACCTTTTTCCCTATCGACGAAGCGTCAAGCAATACAGGATTGCCTTTGGAGTCTATGTCAATAATGCCAAGATGCGACAAGTCAAGCCCGTTCATAGTGGTCACCAAGCCCACAAAATCACCACGCTTAACGACTTTTTTCACATCAGCCGAATTGAGATTAGCTTTCTTAATATAAGGGAAGTGATGATTGCGATAGCCCGACTCAATCTTCTGTATCTTTTTATATATAGAATCACTTGACAGTGAGCTGTAAGAACTTCGGTGGGTGGTCATATAATTTAGAGTTACAACCTTATCGCTATGACAGGCTATGCTGTCAGTCACATCAACGATGTTGCCACGCTTGCTGTTGTCTATAATCCAGTCGCTCATGTAGTGGAGGCGGGTGGAGTAGTCGCCCATATTGCCACCACGATAGCGAAGGTTCTCAAGATTGCGGGCATAGTCTCGCCACGATGTGCTGCCATTGAGTGTGGTGCGAGCAAGAGCATAGAGCGTTTCGACAAATGTTGTGCAGTCAAGCTGATGAATATTGATTGTCAGCATCTCGTTCGGACCCTCAAGTGTGTGAGCCACGTATGGCGTGCCTAAAAGCTTGCCGGCGTAGTAGTACACTAACCCATTAGCGTCCTTTGGACCTTTGTTCAGTCCCATATTTAACAATTGGGTGATTTTTGTAGTGTCTTTGTCACAATGAAAACGCATCTTTACACCAACTATCGAGGCTACAATAGCACTATCCTGCACATTCTTCAAACTGTCAATGGTATGCGCAGCAGTGTTATCAGAGCAGGATACATTTTTGTTTGGTACGATGATTTCGGTCCTGGAACAATCTGGTCGAGGTGGGACTGGTTGCTTATTCTGACCACAACTCGACAGCCATAGAGACACAAATAACAACAATATAATATTTCTCATTAACATAAGCATTAAAATTATTTACGCAACAAAAATAGCACAAATATCCTAAACAAACAAACCTCCCACCATATTCTTTCAGCATCCTCTCACATCACATTAAAATAACGTTGTCTCATCACTCCACCATCACTACCTTCGCGACAAAAACAATACACCTTATTATATATAATATACCCGTCATGAACTACAATATTTTTTTTTCAAAAAGTGTCCCACACCATCCTGGGGGTTGTCATTGTATTGCACCGCCGGCGCGGTGCTCAAGGAATCCAAATGTTGTACCGCGCGACCGTGGAGTTCGGCCCTTCCCGCATCACAATCCTGGGAGTTGTCATTGTATTGCACCGCCGGCGCGGTGCACAATTTTCTCCTCCAAAAGTGTCCCGCTCCTGCCGAGTCGGCACGTGTGAGTCGCCCCGTCCTCTC
>CAJOFH010000004.1 GCA_905233845.1 uncultured Muribaculaceae bacterium
AGTTGCGCTGCGCTCCACTACTAAGTTATTTCCGATTCTAACAGCACATCATCATTATTTTTTCAAGATAAAATTATGCATTTCTATCTTGAATGTTCACAAATTACACGCTTATTACACGCTTATTTTGTGTTTCTATTCAATATTTATTATCTTTGCAATCACAAAAAAACTAACACCTAACTACTAATAACTAAAAAACCAACATGGCTTTAATACAATGCCCTGAATGTGGCAAAATGGTCTCGGACATGGCTCCAAACTGCCCAAACTGCGGAAGACCTATCAGCAACCAACAACCACCACCCAACTATCAACAGCCTCCAAGCTATCAAGCGGCACCTCATAATCTCGGGAATAACTCTCCCGACTATGGCAACGCGATAGTCGAATGCTTCACTAAAAAATTTGTCGACTTCTCAGGACGAGGACGACGCTCCGAGTTCTTCCCCTTCCTGCTCTGCAACTCATTAGTGTGGCTCCTGGTGCGATTCGTTATTAATATTCCCATTTTTTCCATCATAACCTTTATTGTTCTCCTTATCCCACTGCTCGCCGCCGAAGTGAGGAGAATGCACGACATAGGGAAAAGCGGATGGTGGATACTCGTTCCCATTCTGCCCTTCATCTTCGCCTTCCAAGACTCCGACCGAGGACCCAACCAATACGGCCCCTCACCCAAATACCCCAACTGATAATCCTCATGAGGACAATTAGGGTTATAATCTCGTCACTTCACTATCACGAATGATTGTAACATACTAATTCTCTCAACTATCTTCCATAAACAAAAACAAAATAATCATGAAACGAACAGTAATCCTACTTTTAACTATCGCCGTGGCGCTGATTATTGGAGACAGCATTGATGCCAAAGTGAAGGGGAAACGTCGCTCAAATAATCGAACGACTCAATCAACAAAGCTCCCAGCAAGCATTAATGAGTTGATGAGATTTACAGACAAATATAGTAATCGTGGCAGTAGATTTGTTCACCTTGCCCATTGTCCAACCAGAAATGATTATATTAAAACTATTGCCAAAGAAAATGAAGACTGGTCAGTTGATGTAAAAATATATATAAACAAACAATCCTTTCAGAGATTCAAGTTTGAAATGACCGTACCTGCCGATGTGATTGAGATTCATTACCTGGACGCAAACTTTGACGGATATACCGATATTTTTGTTGGAAAAGACCAATTATATACTCACAGTGGGGTATATTTATGGAATCCTGATATCAAGTGTTTTGAAGAAGCCGATTTTCGGTTTATAGATGTATTCTTTCTCGATCCTGCCAACAAGTTATGTTATTTCTTCTACAATGACATGAACTCAGATAACTACTACAAATATTACTGGGAAGGTCGAAAAATGAAATGTATTGAATTTGTCACAATTGACTACTATGAGAATAGCGATAAAGGTTTCGATGAATATATTATAGGCACAGGGGATCCTTATGGTGATAAAAATACAATAACAATTAAATATCGGACAACCGATAAAAAACAACTGCCACAATGGTGGAAAGATTTTACGCAGAATTAGAGGTAGAACAAGTAAATAAAAGATAATTCAGAATTAGTTCTTTCAAATAATAAGTTAAAAACATAATAATCATGAAGAAAACTCTATCAATACTATTGATGATACTCCTAGTGTCAGTCCTTGCAACAAGTGATGCCGATGCCAAAACTCGCAAGAAAAACCACAAGGAGCAATCCTCGCGTATTCATATTAGCGCAAATATAAGTGGCACTATGGGACAAGACAAATCTTTTGGTCTTTGTTTGGATGGAACGAAAGGAAATATTCAAGATAACTATGGCAATATTATTTATAAAGTAAAGGTTGATTCCTTTAAGAACAACAGATTAATTCTTTCACTATACAAGAATGGAAAAAAAGTTGCCAAAATGGATGGCACTGTTGAATCAGAATCGATTGTATATGAAGACTCAAAAATAAGATCCACCTATATCTCATGGTATGATGGTCAAATCTTCTTTTTTAATAATAACGAGTTTGAATATTCTACAGTATTCACCTTTGACATGCCTGGAGATTAATTTCACCAAAATTATTATCAAAAATATACAATATCAATAATCAACCTTCATGAAACGTTTTACAATCTTAATACTGACTATCGCATTCGCACTGATGGCTGGCAATATCGTTGACGCCAAAGTAAAGAAATCGCATCACAAAGCAAAAACCACTGCAACCGCTTCTAAATGGATTGAAATAACGAGAAGTGACACATATATCTATTATTATAGTCCCGACATCAAATTGCAAGTAGACAATGATGGGTATTATATTATCACTTTTAAAAGAGTGCCGATAAAAAGTTATTTAGAGAGTGATCGACAACAAGGTATAAGCCTATTAAACAATCCACTATACAAAAATTATACTCATACCATACTACAATATAAAGTTGATATTGACAGAATGCGTTTGATGATCTTGAATGCAGCTTCATTCGCAAATAACACTTTGTTAGATATATTCACCCCCTCAAATATTGAATGGATGAATACTGATTACGATACTATAGGTTACGGAATAGCTAAAGCAGCACGATATATTGTCAGAGGCTATTGACAAACACTTAATTCTCACCACTATCTTCCATAAACAATAAACTACAAACAAAAAAACGAAAAAATTATGAAACGATTTGCAATCATACTTCTGACTATAGCAGTCGCATTGATGGCTGGCAGTGGCGTTGACGCCAAGGTGAAACGCACAAAACGCACCAAAAATGTCACAACAAAGCTCCCAGCAAACCTCAACGAGCTGATGCGGGCTCCAAGCATCAAGACCAATGCCGATGGGGTTTATTTCATCAACCGTGATGCGCCCAGGAGTTTGACGCATCTCAAGGTTGTCAACAAGGAAATTGACAGCCAGGATTTTAAGGCCACAATTTATGTTGACGGCAAGTTGGTGCAAACGGTGAAGCATGCTGCGACACAAAACGAGATAAAATTCTTTGATGCAAACTTCGACGGCTATGTCGACATCCTTTTTGGTGCAGCTTACCCTCGTGAGTATAGTGCCATTTTCTTGTGGAACCCAGCAAACAAAAAGTATGTCGAAAGTCTCAACAATGGCAGTTTCAATGGGCTGATGGTTGTCAACCCAGGCGCAAAAGAACTCTACTCCTATCTCTCGGGAGGCGCAAGCTATAGCGGTTACTCTATCTCAAAGTGGCAGGGCAATAAGCTCGTGGAAACTGAACGTCTTGTAGAAATCGAGCCCAGCGACATTCAGGATTATGCCAACTATGGCTATTGCATGCAGTACAGCGTGATCAACGGCAATTATAATGAAGGCTCCATTAGGCCATATCTCATCCTAGAAACCAATGAGCTCTCAATTGTTCCAAGCAAGTGGAGAACCATCATGAACAACGTTAACACATGTTTCAATGATTATTAACTCCACCACGAACTGTCTTTTATGTATCAATTCACGCTACCAAATACAAGTAGAGCAAAAATTCTCTCAACTATCTTCCATAAACAAAAACAAAAAAATCATGAAACGAACAGTAATCCTACTTTTAACTATCGTCGTCACTCTGATGGCGACCACCGACGCAAGCGCCAAAGGCAAAATACGCAAAAGCCGAGGCACAACTATCCCCATCGCCAGCACTATCATGTCATTTATTAACAAGTTAGACAAGAGTGACCATGCTACTAGGATAACTCCCCCCGCAGGAATTAAGCTAATAGCATCCAATTTGCAGGAAATAGATGATTCCATCGATTATGGCTGGTTAATTTTTGGAAACAACGTGTCATTAATATGTGACAGTAATGGTAATGTAGATGATATTAATGTTACTGGCCCTCATGCTTTTTATTTCGACTGGAATAATTGTAGTGACGCTGGTAATATTATATTCTTCAAGTCAAAAGACGACTGTGATACATTCCTGCGCACTTTTAAGAAAACAAGATACTATTATAAGGGCTGCAAACCATTATTTGAAGAAGGATGGTATCAAATAATACTTGTTTCTGGCAACTGATGAGCAATCATTTTATCAGATTACCGTTTTTTGCAATAATAAACGACATATCAAACAAATAAATTAATCATGAAACAATTCTTCAAACTCTCAATCATTGTACTAGCACTGGTGTGCATCGCTACACCCATGACAGATGCAAAAGTCAAAAATTCTCACCGCAGGGCTACAACATCACGCAGTGGAATCCCTTCGGCTAAATCACTTGAGGATATAACTATGTACCTCGAGAACCCTAAAAAAGTCAAACAAATGACTGGATTAACAAGGCTTTACTATTATATTGAAAAACCTTGCCTAGACAACCACTTTGTTGAAGGTGGATCTTTCATCTATGGTAAGAACGCAAAAGCCGATAAACGAGGTAATGTCACAGCAACAGGTCCTCACGCTTTTTATTACAACTATTGCCATGATTTCT
The DNA here is from genome assembly GCA_905233845.1 of uncultured Muribaculaceae bacterium. Taxonomy (GTDB): domain Bacteria; phylum Bacteroidota; class Bacteroidia; order Bacteroidales; family Muribaculaceae; genus Sodaliphilus. Next base: position 4,479 of record CAJOFH010000004.1, read on the forward strand.
CATGTGAAGGATGGGAATATGGTTTCAGTGACGAATCCGACCGTGATAATTTCTGGAACGAATTAAGTAAAACTCAAGACGATATGGACGAATCCTACGTGAAAAAATACGAAAAAGGCTGGTTTACGATTGGCTGGGTAGGATGGTGATATTTTTGTTTTTATTCTTGAGATGAAATCTATTGGGTTGAGATGCCTTTACTTGACACTAATAATTATATTTGTCTAAATCACCCCTATTTTGCACTGCTTGCCGCCAAAAGATTCTTGAAAAAGTGTGAGATTTCAGCGAAAGTCGCTTGAAAAAGTGTAACTTTGCAGTGAAAAGTCGCTTGAAATATTGTGACTCTTTTTCCTATTTTATTGACTTTTAGCCACATAATTGGCCCTTCTCTCAAAAACTGCAAACAATAGACTGATGAAATCCACTATATACGAATCAAAATCCTCAAACTCCATACGACACAAAATACTCTCATCACGTTTTGCGCCGGTGGTGGCGGTGGTCATCAACTTGTTGATGGCCTATGTGGTCTATTTCTTGGCGCGTGTGACCTACCTGCTTGAGAACTATAGCATTTTCTCTCAAGGGCTCGACACACAGGGACTACTGAGCGTGTTCCAAGGAGGATTTATGTTCGACTCCTCGGCTATCATGTACACCTGCGCGCTTTACATCGTCATGATGCTTTTGCCACTCCACCTCAAGGAGCGTCCACGTTACCACAAGGTGTGCAAATGGCTCTTTGTCATTGTAAACGCCATTACACTGGCCATGAACCTGATGGATGCTGTCTACTTCCAATACACGAGTCGGCGCACTACCAGCACCATCTTCTCGGAATTCAGCCACGAGGGTAATCTGGGAACGATATTCGGCACCGAGATGCTGCGACACTGGTATCTTGTGCTCTTGGCAATTGTGCTGGTGTGGCTTCTTTGGAAGCTTTATGTCATGCCACGCCTCACGGTAAAGCACGCACGCTCATGGCGTTATTACCTTATTATGACAGTCGCCTTGTTGGCAATGATACCTACCATAATTTGTGGCATGCGTGGCGGACTTGCTACCGCTGTTCGTCCCATCGCGATTAGCAATGCCAACCAATATGTCGACCGTCCCGTAGATGCAGCTCTGGTGCTCAACACACCGTTCTCGATGCTGCGCACCATGGGCAAAAACGTCTACACCAACCCTCACTATTTCAAAGATGAAGCGCAGCTCGAGGCTGTCTACACTCCCGTGCACCAGCCTGGCGATACCGCTATTTTCTCCCCCAAGAATGTTGTGGTAATCATCGTGGAGAGCTATAGCAAGGAATATATTGGCTTCTTCAACCACAACCTCGATGGAGGCACATACAAAGGATATACCCCATTCCTCGACTCACTGCTCACAAAGTCGCTTACCTTCAAATACAGCTACGCCAACGGCCGCAAGAGCATCGACGCAATGCCCAGCGTGCTCTCAAGCATACCCATGATGAAAGAGCCGTTCTTCCTCACGCCAGCATCGATGAACAACTTGAGCGGCATGGCACGACAGCTCGACGGCAAAGGCTACACCACAGCATTTTTCCATGGAGCGCAAAACGGCTCTATGGGATTCCAAGCCTTCGCACGAGCCACTGGCTACCAGCAATATTTGGGGCGCACCGAGTTTAACGCCGACCCCACTACTCGTGGCAACAAGGACTTTGACGGCACATGGGCAATATGGGACGAACCGTTCCTGCAGTTTATGTGCCACAAAATCAATGGCTTCAAGCAGCCTTTCCTCGCCACAGTGTTCACCGCATCGAGCCACCACCCGTTCAGGGTACCCGAGGAACTGGAACAGCAGTTCCCCGAGGAAGGAACACACCCCATTCACCGCTGCGTGCGATACACCGACATGGCACTGCGGTACTTCTTCGAGGAAGCCGCCAAGCAGCCGTGGTATAACAACACCATCTTTGTCTTGACAGCCGATCACTCCAATTTCCCCACCCACGATTTGTACAAAACTGACCTGGGACGCTATATGGCACCTATCGCCTTCTACACACCCAACGGCAGCCTCGCCCCCGCCGTACGCGAAGATGTGATAATGCAGCAGGCGAGCATCATGCCCACCCTGATGGGAATCATGGGATACGACCAGCCCTACCTTGCATTCGGCTGCGACGTGCTCAACACGCCACCTGAGCAAACTTGGGCGTTTAGTTACAACAACGGCATTTACCAGTATCTGCAAGGCGACTGGATGATGCAGCATGACGGCGACAAGGTCAAGGCGATGTATCGCTTCAAGGAAGACCCAATGCTCAAGCAAAATATGGTGGGGAAAGTTCCAACCCAAGCCGCCATGGAGCGCCAGCTTAAAGCCCTCATTCAGCAATACATGACGCGCATGACCGACAACCGCCTCACCGCCACAAGCAGCAAGAAATAACCCAGTAATGTCTACTAGTTTGCCTAGAACAACTAGATAATCTAGAATGTCTAGAACTGAAAAATAATAAACCACAACTATGAAACAAGACCAATTCAACAATATCATCAAGAGCAACGCCCAACTCATTGAGCAGATAAGAAACAGCGCTCACGAGCTGCATGCCAGTGTGAACCAATTCTATGATGGCCACCCCTATGGTTTCCACCTCGACATGGTTGCCGACTCGGTCTATCGCTATGGTCACCTCGTGTGTGACAACTCCGACGATGTGGTGCCTATGCTTTTTGGCGCCTACTATCACGACAGCATCGAAGACGCACGACTCACCTACAACGATGTGCTTAATGCTGCTTCACAATTCATGGACGAGCGAAAAGCTCTCATAGCCACCGAGATTGCTTACGCCCTCACCAACGATAAAGGACGCACACGAGCCGAGCGAGCTGGTGAGAAATACTATAATGGCATTCGTGAAACACCCTATGCTCCCTTCGTTAAACTCGCCGACCGCCTGGCAAATATCAAGCACTCCTGCATTGGCGGCAACCAGCGCATGAAGCAAATCTACAAAGAAGAACTCCCCCACTTCCTCCAGGCCATCGCTCCCAAAACTGACGACCCACGCCACTCCCTCCCACAACCAATGATCGACGCAATAATGAAACTAATTGAAGATTAGTAATAAATATTTTTCATTTTTGAGTAACTTTGTGCTCTCCTACTGATAAAACCTTATAATCTGCTGAATTATGATAACCTATTGGAAATATGACAAACGATACAACCAGATTGAGGAATGGGTGCCTGGGTGCTGGATTCGTGTGAGCAATCCCACAGCCGAGGAGCTTGAGACGCTCGAGAGCCGATGGCAGGTGCCTCTCGACGAGGTGCGCGACGCTTACGATGCCGACGAGCGTCCACGCCTGGACCAGGCCGACAATTGGGTCACGGCTATTGTTCGCATTCCAAACAGCTATGTCGATGATGATAATGACACAGTGTTCACCACTCGCCCGCTGGCAATCCTGATGAGTGGCGACGTGTTTGTCACCGTTAGCTTCTTCGACAGCCCAGTGCTATCCGACTTCATCGCATGGAGCAACCGCCGAGGCCAACCCGAGCGCCGTGACTACGACATGATGCTGTCTATCTTGCTCTCCAGCTCGGTATGTTATCTCAAGTACCTGAAACAAATGAATATCATGATGAAGACCGCCGAGGAACGACTCGAGAAGTCGATGGATAACGACGAACTTCAAAAGATGATGGGGCTTGGAAAATTCCTCATCTACTTCATCACATCGCTCCGTGGCAACGATATGGTATTCACAAGGCTTAAAAAACTGCTGCGCAACGCCTCCTACGACGAAGACCTACTCGATGACGTGGAGATTGAGATGCAGCAGGCCTACGACACCGCCAATATCTATAGCAAGATTCTAGACCGGCAGCAGTCATCCTACGCTTCCATCATAGGTAACAACATGAACGTGATAATGCGCACCCTCACCGTCATCACAATTATCCTGATGGTACCCACTGGTATCGCGGGTTTCTATGGCATGAACGTGCCCAATGGAATGGAATCCTGGGCGTGGGGATTTGTGTTTGCCATCCTTCTCTCGCTAATCCTGTCGATTTTGATTTACGTATACCTCAAGCGCAAGAAGCTCATTTGACGATATGCAGTTCCTGGGCGAGATGATTTCTATTGGCGTGGCGTTCTCATGGACAGCCACCGCACTGCTCAGCGAGATGGGCAGCAAGCGCATGGGCAATGTCACGCTCAACTTCGTGCGAATGGCCATCACCTTGCTGTTCTCGGCCATATTGTTCTGGATAGTGACAGGCAGCCCATTGCCAGCCCAAGCCAGCAACGAGGCCTACCTGTGGATGATGCTCTCAGGACTTGTAGGCTATGTGATAGGTGATTTCTGCCTCTTCCAGTGCTATATCATCATCGGGTCGAAGTTTGGCCAACTATTCATGACTCTTGCACCCATCACTGCAGCCATAATGGCATGGTTCACGCTGGGTCAAGAGATAAGACCCACTGCCCTACTCGCTATGGCCGTTACCCTCACAGGTATCGCCATCACCGTGCTCGGACGCAGCGATCAGGGACACAAATTATCGCTCAAACTGCCGCTCAATGGTGTACTATTTGCCATTGGTGCCGCTGTGTGCCAGGGTGTGGGGCTCGTGCTCAGCAAGATTGGCATGGACCACTACGAAGCTTCATTGGTTACTCCTTGCGAACCCTGGATTCTGCCTTTCTACGCCAACGTGTTCCGATGCATCGCGGGCATCACAGGTTTCACCATCTTGCTCATGTTACGCGAGGGCTTTGCTCCCTTGCGCAAGAATATCACCGACCGCACAAGCATGACGGTCGCCACGCTAACCACAATCTTCGGGCCCTTTGTTGGCGTTGGATGCTCACTGCTCGCTGTGCAGTACACCAGCGCAGGCATCGCCAGCACCCTCATGGCTCTCACTCCCATCATCATCATCCTGCCAGCATGGTGGCTTTTCAAACAGCCCATCACTCTCAAAAGCGTCATTGGCGCCCTAATCTCTGTCACTGGCGTCTCCCTCTTCTTCCTCCTATAACCAGATTATCAGATGAAAAAGGAATTGTGCATTATGAATTGTGCATTATGAATTATTTTAGTACCTTTGCAGTGCTATGACACTGGAGCAGATTTCCATATTGAACTACAAGAATATCACCGAGGCGCAGTTACAGTTCTCGCCAAAAGTGAACTGCCTTATTGGCAACAACGGTATGGGAAAAACCAACGTGCTCGACGCAATCTACTACCTGAGCTACTGCAAGAGTTTCACCACCAGCAACGAACACATAGCAGCAATCAAACACGATGCCGATTTCTTGATGCTCCAAGGCCGATACAGCCGTAAGGGCTCAACCGAGGAAATTGCTTTGAGTGTACAACGTGGCAAGCGCAAGACGGTGAAACGCAATGGCAAAGACTACAAGCGGCTGAGCGAGCACATAGGACTGCTTCCTCTGGTAATGATTTCTCCACTCGACTGGGACTTGATACGTGGTGGCAGTGAGGAGCGTCGTAGGCTTATGGATCAAATCATCTCGCAGGGCAACCGCCAGTATCTCGACGCGCTAATACGCTATAACAAGGCTCTGGAGCAGCGCAACTCCATGATAAAGAACGACTACCGCGACCCCTTGCTCTATGAGAGTGTGGAGCAGGTAATGGATGCAACAGCCACCATCATCTACAAAGAACGCCAGCAATGGCTAGAGGAGTTCTCACCCTACTTCATGCGTTATTATCAGGCCATAGCAGGCGATGCTGAGCAAGTGCGTCTGAGCTATAAGAGTCACTTGGGCGAACTCTCGATGCAGCAGATTTTCAACGCCAACCGTGACCGTGACCACATCATGGGCTACACCACGCGCGGTGTGCATCGCGACGACATCGACTTGTGGCTCGGCAGCCACTCCATGCGAAAAACCGGCTCACAAGGTCAGTGCAAGACCTACACCATCGCTTTGCGCCTTGCGCAGTTTGAGTTCCTGAAGAAATACACTGGCACGACTCCCATACTGCTCCTAGATGACATCTTCGACAAACTCGACGAGCAACGCGTTGTGAGCATCATCAACGTGGTGAGTAACAGCCAGGACTTCGGGCAAATTTTCATCACCGACACCAACCGCACACATCTCGACGAGATAATCTCGATGATGAGCGGCGACTATGCCATGTTTATGGTCGAGAACGGTAACATAACACCCATCGCCAGCCGTCAGGAGGAGGCAAACCAATGAAACGCACCGAGGCAAAGTCGATAGCCGAAATCATTGGCGACTTCATGCAGCAAGAGGACATCGAAACCGCAGTTCTCGAACAAAAAGCTCTGAGACTATGGCACCAAGTGGTGGGACCTGGAGTCAACCGCATGACCACCGAACGCTTCGTCGATAACGGAGTAATAACAGTGAAAATCTCCTCGGCAGCCCTCCGCAACGACCTCATGCTCTCACGCTCCACAATCATCGCTCAGCTCAACCAACTAGTAGGCAAGCCAGTAATAAAAGAAATCATCTTCAGGTGATTTGGCACTGGAAAGGAAAACCTCCACTAAGAAAGAAATCCAATTAGGAAAAAGTAAGTGTTAATCGCAGAAGTAAGATGTAATCGGCTAAATCTTTAGGGAAATCTTCAGCTATTCCATCGCCTCTATTTCCCTCATACCATTTTGCATAGGCTACGTTACCTTGAATTCTTACATCCTTCCTATAGGAATCATATTTAGGATTATTCATAAGCGAATTAAGCTTTTTTACCCACTTTGGGCTTGCCACAATAACAGTTGTGTACTCTAAATAATCATGACAAACAGCATGCCATGGACCATCATCCTCGATTTGCATAACAAACATATCATCATCGTCTGATTTTTCAATTATACGAGCTTCTTCGGGTGATACTATTCTATCTATTGTTGACATGCCTGAAAGTGTTATCTTCCAAATTTTCACTTTGTTGAAAGACGAACTCTTTCTTCCTTTCTTTACAGTTTGTTTTGGGGCAGCATAAGTCGCAGCATTTAAAGTATTATTACTAAAGTCAAAAAAAACAACATTCAGAATAATAGTTGCGATAACAAGAAAATACGATATGATTTTTTTCATAATTAATCTAGTTTTATGTGTTAGGAATATGTTGCAAATATAGGCAATTTTTATCTTTTGGTAAAACATTTTCAAAGATTACCTTAACAATGAACTTTAGACATAGTTATTCTGCTTTTTCAAAAAATAATCCCGAAAATGGTTTACTTTCTGCACGAGTCTTGGAGAAAAATCGTAACTTTGCAACACAAATATAACAATATGGACTTTAATATTACTAACCCTTTTCACTGCGAAATTCCTATTCAGTTGCGGTTCAGCGACCTTGACACTCTGGGTCACGTCAACAACTCGGTATATCTCAACCTCTTTGACCTGGGCAAGAGCGAATACTTTCAACGTGCCGCTGGTGAACGTCAGGACTGGAACAACGTGAACGTTGTGATTGCAAACATCAACTGCAACTTCATTCACCAGACTCTCTTTGACGAACCGCTAGTAGTAAAGACACAGGTTGACCATGTGGGCAACAAGAGCTTCACGGTGCTGCAGGTTCTGCAAAACTCCGCTACTGGCGAGGTGAAATGTGTGTGTTCGCAAGTGATGGTCTACCTCGACCCTGAGACTCGTACTCCCGCCCCTCTGCCTCAGCATTGGCGCGACTGCTTCGCCGCCTTCGAGGGTCGTGAGATGTAGAAACTTCACTGTTTTTTGAGTTATCATTCCTTAATTTTTGCTAAATATTATTAAGTTTTCGGCCACAATCAACTAGATTTGATGCTATATCGCTGATTACTATTGCGATTGTGTAGATTTATTACTACCTTTGCACCGCAATTCCGAACGGAGGGGGCTCTGAAGCTTCCTCTATTTTGTTATAATTTGGGAAAAGGCACAAAATGTGGCGCTTGTTCCATTTTCATAAAAATAGGTAATGATTGACAAGAAAGAACTTACAAGTGTGATAGATAAAGCCCTTGAGGGCAGCAAGATGTTTCTCGTGAAGCTCACTGTGAGCAACGACAACGTGATTGACGTGCAGCTCGACAGCGTCGAGAGCATCACCATCGACGATTGCATCGCAGTAAACGATGCGGTTCACGCAGCCTTTGACCAGGACGTGGAGGACTATGAGCTCACTGTGGGCTCATACAGCCTCACCGAACCCTTTTTGGTGCTCAAGCAATATGAGAAAAACCTGGGCGGAGAGGTCGAAGTGCTCACCGCTGACGGCCACAAACTCAAAGGCACTCTCACTAGCGCCAATGAGGAGCAATTCACTATCACAGTTTCTACTAAAACCAAAATTGAGGGCAAGAAGCGCCCCGAGATGGTCGATGTGGAGCACTCGTTCAAGTATGACGAAATAAAGTACACAAAAAATATATTACAGTTTTAAACACAATTATGGCTAAGAAAGTAGAAACGGTCGATATGGCCGACCAGTTTTCGGAGTTTAAAGAGTTGAAGAACATCGACAAGACCACTATGATTAGTGTCTTAGAGGAGTCGTTCCGTAGCGTCATTGCCAAGATGTTTGGCACCGACGAGAATTTCGACGTGATTATGAACCCCGACAAGGGCGACTGCGAGATTTACCAAAACCTCGAGGTAGTGCCCGACGGCGAAGTTCAGAATCCCAACCAGCAGATAGGGTTGACCGACGCTCGCAACGATAAGGAGAGTCCCGACCCTGACTGCGAGATTGGCGAGGAACATACCCGCAAAATCGACTTCGCGAAGTTTGGCCGCCGCGCCATCCTTAACCTGCGCCAAACTCTTGCCAGCAAGATTTTGGATTTGCAGAAAGATGCCATCTACAATAAGTTCAAGGACTTAGAGGGCGAACTCGTCATAGGAGAGGTTTACCAGAGCTGGAAGCGTGAGGCATTGCTGCTCGATGACGAGAAAAACGAGCTCATCTTGCCCAAGGAAAACCAAATTCCTACCGACAACTTCCACAAGGGTGATACCGTTCGTGCTGTCATCCACAAGGTTGACAACCAGAACAACAACCCCAAAATCATTGTCTCTCGCACAAGCGACCTCTTCCTGCGCCGACTCTTTGAGCTTGAGGTGCCCGAGATTCACGATGGTCTTATCGTTATCCGTTCCGTTGCCCGCAAGCCAGGAGAGCGCGCTAAGATTGCCGTTGAGAGCTATGACGACCGCATCGATCCAGTGGGAGCATGCGTTGGCGTTAAGGGTTCACGCATCCACGGCATTGTGCGCGAACTGCGCAACGAGAACATCGACGTGATTAACTACACCAGCGACCCTGTCCTCTTTATCCAGCGTGCTCTTAGCCCTGCCAAGATTACCTCGATTCGCATTGAAGAGGAGAAAAAGCACGCCGAAGTATTCCTGCGTCCCGACGAGGTGTCACTCGCCATCGGACGTGGCGGCCTCAACATCAAGCTCGCCTCAATGCTCACAGGATACACCATCGACGTTTACCGCGACATCGACAACGATGAGGACGACGTTTACCTCGACCGCTTCAACGACGAGATTGACCAGTGGGTTATCGACGCTCTCAAGGGTATAGGTTGCGCTACAGCCAAGGCTGTTCTCAACACCCCACGTCAGGAACTCGTGGACCGAGCCGACCTTGAGGAAGACACCGTCGACGAGGTGCTGGCTATCCTCAAAGCTGAGTTTGAGGATTAATATACCTATTCCCTCCTCCACAACTTGCATAAAAGCACAAAACTAAAGAATCATACACTCGTTATTTTTATTCTATGCGCGTAAAATTAAGTAAAGTAATTAAAGATTTGAATGTTGGCCTTCAAACCATCCAAGACTTCTTCACCAAGAAGAAGATTGAACTGGATGTTACCCCCAACACCAAGATTGATGAGGACATTCTGGATATTCTCATCAAGGAATTCAAGCCCGACATGGAGCAAAAGCTCAAGTCGGAATACTTCACCAGCTCTAGGCAAAAGGAAAAAACCAAGCAAGCCGAAGAGACCAAGCAACCTCAAGAGGTGAAAACCGAAACCGAGTTGAGAAAACCAAAGGTGATTGGTAAAATTGACCTCGACTCTGCCGGGAAACCTGTTGCTAAAAAAGAGGAACCAGCGACTGAACAACAGCCGGTGGCTCCCGTTATGGCTCAACCACAAGTAAAAGAAAAAGAGCAAGAACAGCCCGCCATTAAGCCCGAAGTGGAGGCACCCAAGGAGGAACCAAAGCCTGCTGAAGTAAAGGTTGCCGACGACTCTACACAAGAGAGCGAAGAGAGCAAGCACACCCAAACCAGCGACGAGAAACAGGAGAATGCCGAGAAGGCTGAGACTTCTGAGGCTCCAGCCGACAATTCCACTGAAATTTTCACCACATCAAAACCAGTTCTCAAGACTAACATCAACGTTGTGGGGAAAATCGACCTCTCGGCCATCAACCAGTCGACTCGCCCAAAAAAGAAGACCAAAGAGGAGCGACGTCAAGAACGACTCGCCAAGGAGAAGGCTCGCCAGACCGAGGACGGCGTGAAGAAGAAACGTCGTCGCATAGGTCGTGAGAAAATCGACATAGAAAAAGCCGCACAGCAAATCCAGAACAACAGCGGCAGCAACAAGAACGCAAAGAACAAAGATAACGAGAGCAACACAAGCAAGAAGAAAGAGAAAAAGAGCAAGAGGCCACTGCGTCCACAAATCAATGAGGAAGACGTGCAGCGTCAGGTGAAGGAGACACTCGCACGACTCACCAACAAGAAGCAGAACATGGGTGCTAAGTGGCGTCGCGAGAAACGCGAAGCCGTGCGTGAGGAGGAGAGCAAGGAGGCAGCTCTGCAAGCAGCCGAAAAGAAGACTCTCAAACTTACCGAGTTCGTTACTGCCAACGACTTGGCAATGATGATGAACGTCCCAATCAACAAGGTTATTGGCACTTGCATGAACTTGGGAGTGATGGTTTCTATCAACCAGCGACTCGATGCCGAGACTATCAACATCGTGGCCGAAGAGTTTGGCTTCAAAACCGAATATGAGAGCGCCGACGTGGTAGAGGCAATCCACGAGGAAGAGGATAATCCCGAAGATCTCCAGCAGCGTCCACCAGTAGTCACCGTGATGGGTCACGTTGACCATGGTAAGACTTCGTTGCTCGACTACATACGCAAGAGTAACGTAATCGCTGGCGAGGCTGGTGGTATCACTCAGCACATTGGTGCCTATAACGTGAAACTGCCAAACGGTCGTCGCATTACATTCCTCGATACCCCAGGTCACGAGGCGTTCACCGCCATGCGTGCGCGTGGTGCCAAGGTGACCGACATCGTAATCGTGATTGTGGCTGCCGACGACAACGTCATGCCACAGACCAAGGAGGCGCTCAACCATGCCTCGGCAGCAGGTGTGCCTATCGTCTTCGCTATCAACAAGATTGATAAAGACGGAGCTAATCCCGAGAAAATCAAAGAGGAGCTCGCCAACATGAACTACCTCGTTGAGGACTGGGGAGGAAAATACCAAAGCCAAGACATCTCAGCAAAGAAAGGTATTGGTGTTGAGGAACTCATGGAGAAAGTGCTCCTTGAGGCCGATATGCTCGACCTGAAGGCCAATCCCGACCGCAAAGCCACTGGCTCTATCATCGAGTCGTCGCTCGATAAGGGACGTGGTTACATCGCCACAGTGCTCGTCGACAACGGCACACTCAAGGTGGGCGACATCGTGCTCGCCGGTACTCACTACGGTAAGGTTAAGGCGATGTTCAACGAGCGCAACCAGCGCATCAAGGAAGCCGGACCTTCTTCACCAGCTCTGATTTTGGGTCTGAACGGAGCGCCTACAGCAGGCGACAAGTTCAACGTTATGGACACCGACCAAGAGGCGCGTCAAATCGCCAACCGTCGCGAGCAGCTGCAGCGTGAGCAGACTCAGCGCACTCAGCACCGCCGTACTCTTGAGGACATTGGTCGTCTGCGTGCTCTGGGTGAGTTCCACGAACTCAACATCATCGTCAAGGGTGATGTGGACGGCTCTATCGAGGCTTTGGGCGATTCGCTCATCAAGCTCTCTACTCCTGAGGTACAAGTCAACGTCATCCACAAGGCTGTGGGTGCCATCAGCGAGAGCGACGTAACCCTGGCGGCTGCCAGCGACGCCTATATCATCGGTTTCCAGGTGCGTCCTTCGGCCGATGCCAAGCGCCTGGCAGCGCAAGAGGGTGTGGACATTCGCATCTACTCTATCATCTACGATGCCATCGAGGAAATCAAGAGCGCCATGGAAGGTATGCTTTCGCCCGACATCAAGGAGGAGGTCATTGGCAATGCCGAAATCAAGGATGTATTCCACATCAGCAAGGTGGGAACTATTGCGGGAGCTATTGTAAAGGATGGCAAACTCAAGCGTGGATGCAAGGTGCGCGTGATTCGCGATGGCATTGTGCGTCACACGGGCACTTTGGCATCGCTCAAGCGCTTCAAGGATGACGCCAAGGAGGTCACTAATGGCTATGAATGCGGTTTCAGTGTTCAGAGTTTCAACGACCTCGTTGTTGGCGACATTGTAGAGGCCTTCGAGGAAATCGAAGTTCAAAAGACCCTCTAATTTTAGAGTAGAAAGTACGAAGGACGAAGTAGGAATTCAATATCCGCTTTGTCCTTTTTACTTTTCACTAGATTATGAATTATATATAAAAAAGAAGCTACAACCCCAATTATGCATTGTGCATTATGAATTGTGCATTATGAATTGTGCATTATAATAACCCCAACTTCTATATGCTCTACTATCTCAATATAGGCTCTAATCTTGAGGACCGCGAGGGAAACCTCTGGGCGGCCGACCTAAGGCTGTCTTTAGACCTCGGGCTCGTGGTGGCGCGCTCAAGCATCGTTGAGAGCGAGCCCTGGGGTTTTGAGAGCGAGAATGGCTTTTTGAACATGGGAATAGCTGTCGACAGCCACTACTCCCCTATCGAGGCTCTGAACATAATCCACGACATTGAGCATGAATTGAACCGTGGGTATAGCCATCGTGACAGCGAGGGCAATTATGTGGACCGACTCGTCGACATCGACATAATGGCGATTGACGATCTCGTTATCGACCTGCCAAGCCTGCAAGTGCCTCACCGGCACCTGCCACGTCGTGACTTTTTCCTCAAACCTATGGCTGAACTTGCCCCCACTTGGCAACACCCCACACTGCACCTAACCGCGCAGCAAATGCTCGACAACCTAAATTCCATCAACGCAGCACAGGCCAATTGAAGTTCTTAAGCTTCTTCTCCAACTCTTTCTCTCGACCACCCAAATAACTGTCGACAAGCGCATGAAACTGCACCGAATGGTTCATGTGGGTGAGATGAGCCAACTCATGACAAATAGTAAGCTCAATAAGCTCCTCAGGCAGAAACATAAGGTTTGCCGACAACTGTATCACCTTCCCAGGTGTGCAATGACCTAATTTGCGCAATCCACGCCCTATCTCATATCTCACAGGTGCGACACCCAAACGCCTGCTAATAATCTGTGCCAACGGCACAAGCTTCTTGCTTGCATGCGAGTCAAGCGCTACGCGCAACGCCTTCGATACCCACTCTTTATTGCTAGGCTCATCCAAGTCAATCCCTTTAGGCACAAGCACATCTACATTGTCGCTACTATGCTTGAAAAGTATCAAATTAGGCTTCTTGTCCTGCTCATGGATGGACAACGTCAACCCATAGCACTGAATCATCTGCCCTAAGTGGTAATCTACAGTGCTTTTCTCTTTTCTGACCCTGAGTTTCTCACGAAACTTGTCGAGACTGCTGCGCAATTCCTTCTCGGTCACACCATGAGGAGCATTCATGTATAGAATGCCACCCTTCCACCGCATAGTAATGTTGCGCATATTATAGCGCAAACTCACCATCACCCTACCAAATTCCTTATCCTCAAGATAATACATAATAGCAAGGATTACCCTCTATAATATCTAAAACTGTGAACTATGAACTCACCTGCACGGGTATCCCAGTCTCTTTCTCGATGTGGCGCGCTATGCGCTTGAGGTCCGCTGCAGGCACCTTAACGAGTTTCTCCTCTGGGGTCTTGCGGTCAATGGTGTAGAGCATTATTTCCTTAGGTTTTATCGCAAGATAAGCGTTGATTAGCGCGTCAATCTCGGCATCAGTGGTGTTGTCTACAATATTACCGTCATGCTCACCACGCACCATCATGGTCTGCACAATGCACTTGCCGCCAAAGGCCTTCAAGTCCTCAATCACTCCTTCGGGCAGCACATTAGGTGATACTGGACGGTTAATCAGGCGCATGGTGCGAGCCACAGCGCTGTCGAGCTTGAGGATATTATTGTCCACCTGCTTGAGTGCGGCTATCACACTGGGCTTTCCTGCCATTGTTGCGTTGCTCAACACCGAAACCTTAGCTTCGGGATAGTAGTGGTTGCGCAAGTTTATCACATCATGCACTATTTCCTTGAAGTTTGGGTGCAGCGTGGGTTCACCGTTGCCCGAAAAGGTGATTACATCGAGTTTTTCGCCAGCCTCGTGCATAGCCTGCAGCTTGTTCTTGAGCTGTTTTTTCAGCGTCTCACGTTTTGCCACGCCTGTCGTGCCTGGACCTTGGGCATTATATCCAGCCTCGCAGTAAAGGCAGTCAAATGAGCAAATTTTGCCATCGTTAGGCATCAGGTTGATGCCTAACGACGTTCCCAGCCTGCGGCTATGGATGGGACCAAATATCGTGCTTGTGAATAATACCGTTTGCATAATTCTCGTAAAAAACGATTTTATCTTACAACCTTAGTAAACACAGGTGCCTCACCATTGACAACAATCACATAGACCATCATCTCCCTTGGTGGACGCATCGCGATGTTTGGGTCAACTGGACCCTCTCGCTTCTCGGTGGCAGTGAACAGATATTCAGTGCCATCGGGAATGGCGCGTGAAGCGACTGTCAATGCTTTGGCGTTTTTCATCATCGGGTAATCACCCACTGCAGCATCAAAGATGGCAGCCTCCTCAGTGCTCACAAAATGAGGCTTGGAGAATTCTCCAGGCTTCACATATTTTCCCTTGAGGAAACCGCTTGCCTTCAGGAACTGGTCTACCTCCTTGGGCATTGCTGCCATACGCGCAGCGCGCACTCCATAACCATCAAGAACCTCGGCCCCTTTCTGCTTGGCTTCAAGTATCATTACACTCGACTCAAGACCTCCACTGCCAAAGGTGCAGAATGGCACTACTTTCTTGCCGCTCAAATCCACTTTGTTTAGAAAAGCTTCAATAGGGGGAGCAAAGGTGCCAAACCAAATGGGATATCCCAAGAATATCACGTCATACTTTGAAACGTCAACTTTCAATGGTCTAATCTCGGGGATTATGCCATTATTACTTTCCTTCTTGCAACGCTCTATGGTTGCTTGAAAATCCCCGTCATAGGGCTTAACAGGCACCACTTCAGCAATGTCGGCGCCAAGCTTTCTTGCTATTTCCTTGGCAACGGCCTTGGTGTTCGACGTTTGCGAATAATACACTACCAGCACCTTTTGTACCCGTTTAGGATGCGGCCTACGATTCTTTTTACGTGCTTGTGCAGCAGGGCAGCACACTATTGCCAGCAATAATGCCGACACAATTCCTAACACTAATGTCTTTGTCTTCATAATCTATTTATTTTTAGGTTATTATTCTGTCAAATAGCTCAATATACTGCTGAGCAATCTTTGAAGCTGCAAACTTACGTTCCACCTCACTGTGCAAAAATTCGCGTGATACATTGGCACCAATCGCCCACTCTATGCCTGCTGCCACGCTCGCTGGGTCTTTATACTCAGCTATGTAACCTGTCTTGAGATGCTCCACAATATCAGCCTGACCACCCTTTCCGAAGGTCACGGGCAGACATCCGCTCGCCTGACCCTCAATAAGGGTTCCTGGCAAGTTCTCATAAAGGGCGGTTGACAGCACTATGTCACTGTGACGATACAGACTGCTCAGCTGCTCTGTTGAAGATATCGTCCCGAGATAGGTGCAAGGTATCTTAATCTTGCTAAGCAGCGTTTTGTCATGCAAGTCACCATATAGCACTAAGTGTATCTTGCTTGCGAGTTCTGGCTTGTTATCAGCTATATATTGCGTGGTCTCGATAAGCTCCTTGAAGCCTTTTACCTCAACGTCGAGTCGGCGTGCGCCCATCACCATGATTTTCTTGTCGGCAGGTATGCCTTCAAAGCCGCCTGTCTGTCTCGTGCAGTCGAAGTCGTCGATAGGAAAGGCGTTATAAATGACACTCAAGTCGCTGTTAGCCATCGTTTTGCTCTGCTTGCAGCACTCGGCGAGCCAATGGCTCACTGCAACAAAATGGATGGACACCTGCTCATAGAGCTTGCGCTTTTTCTCCTGAATAGTCGTGGAGAGGTCTTTGCCATTGGTCTCAAGTAGCGGACAGCTGTGACAATGGTCTTTATATCGTTCACAATCAAACGAATAGTGGCACACGCCCGTGCAGTTCCACATGTCGTGCATGGTCCACACTATTGGCTTGCCGCTCTTCGCGAGCTGCTCCACTCCCTTAAGCGACAATGTGCCTTGGTTCACCCAATTTAAGCACACCACATCGGCATCTTTTACCCAAGGGTGAGAAGCGAGATTGATGCCGTGCGAACCAGTGTCTATCTTGAACAAAGTGTCGCGACGCATACCGTTGCGCAGGAACACACCCAGCCGCTCGGCAAGGAAGTTCCACTTATTGCGCCACTTGCCGCCCATAACGCCCACCAACTCATCGTCGCTCTGTTTGTCGATGACGAGCATACGAGCGTCTATTCCTGCGTCTTGAAGTGCATGAACCAGCCTGAGCGACACTATCGCCGCACCGCCCTGCATATCACTATGATTAACAACAACAACTTTCATAGTGTCATTGTTTTAAGGGTAAATCTACTGCTTCGCCATTTAGTTTCACGATCCTTGCAGGATTGCCCGCTACTGTGCAATTGTCGGGCACATCGCTGCTCACCACGGCACCGGCGCCTATCGTGGCGTTGTCGCCAATCTTCACTCCACCAAACACCGTCGCTCCAGTGAAAATCTTCACATTATCACCAATCACTGGGCGCTGGCCATTCTTGTCGTTGCCAAGCGTCACCAGTTGCAGGCAATAGAAGTTTTTCCCTATCTTCTCGGCATTGAGATAGGTGGCATAGTTATGTTCGAAATGGCACCCCTCCCCTATCGACGGGCACCAAATGTTGAGCGTGCGCTCGGGGGGCAGCAACCACTTGATAAACACCGATCTATACTCACCGAGACGATAGTAGAACAAATTGCGGAAAACACGCTGGCGGGTGCACACCTTGATGAAGGGCACCACACCACCATCGCCCTCGCCATACTGGCACAAATCTCGGTCTATGACCTTCTTGTGGCACAAGTAAAAAGCGATGTGGGGAAGCATCCTTATCGAGGACGCCGAGAGCAAAGCAAATTGTGTGTAAGGATTCATATCGTGGCGAGTAATGTTTATTCACTGCAAAAGTAACTAAAATCTTTGACAATTCCTTCTTAACGCCACTAAAAAATTACTCCCCCTACTCCCTTACAACTCACTCATTCAGCAGTTGACTATAAAGCGAGGTTATCTT
Source organism: uncultured Muribaculaceae bacterium (assembly GCA_905233845.1). Lineage (GTDB taxonomy): Bacteria > Bacteroidota > Bacteroidia > Bacteroidales > Muribaculaceae > Sodaliphilus. Next base: position 22,152 of record CAJOFH010000004.1, read on the forward strand.
ATTGTAGAAAGCCTCATAGTTGAGATGCGTGTCAAAGTCTTTCTTGGCTTGCTTGCCCAGACGATGCGTTAACTCGCGGTCATTGCACAAGGTCTTTAGAGCTTCGGCCAACTGCTCCACACTGTTGGGCTTGACAAGGATGCCATTCTCCATGTCGCGCACATACTCGGGCTGAGCGCCGTTGTGGGTAGTGATGATGGGCTTGCCCTGCTTCATGTACTCAAGGTTACTGATGCCCTGCATCTCTTGAATTGTAGATGGCTGCACGCCAAAGTCGCATTGCCACAGGTAGCCGTGCATATTACACTGAAATCCAAGCAGATAAACATTATGAACAAGCTTATTCTCAATGATAAAACTCTTGATGCGCTGCACTGCTTTGGGCTGCCCATCCCCTATCAACACGAGTTTGTAGCTGTCACGGTCAAGCTCTTTAATAGCATTGAGCAGCACGTCAACACCTTTCTCGCGGTTAAGACGACTATGGAACATGATAAGCGACTGCTCAGGTGTCATTTTCAATTCCTTGCGCAAGTCGGGAACTGGAGCCTGAGCACTGGTGTCGGTGTTGAGCACACTCTCGGGAATCACGCTGGTTATCGACTTCTTGATGCGTGGCGCAGCATGTGCGAGGAAATGGTCATAGGCAAACTGCGACACAAAGACATAGTGGTCTATGCTTCGATACACTTTTTTCGACACATAGTTGAAAGTGGGCTTCTTAAGGGAGTGAGGCGTGAACACAACTTTGGTGTTTGGGTTGTCGCTGATGATGCGAGCCATCACGGCCGTCACAGCATCGCGATAGGTATGGACATGCACAATGTTCTTGCCTTTGCGCAACATTCGCGCAAGCCTCACAGGACTGTCAATGTCTCTAATGCCCTTGAGCGGAAGAATCGAAACGGGGATGTCCATCTTCTGGAACTGCTCGATGATGTCATTATTTTTTGCACTGACAACCTCGACATAGAAATGAGGGTCGTGACGCATGTGAGCCACAAGGTCGCTGGCATAACGCTCTGCCCCACCCCACGTCTTGCTCGATACTATGTGAAATACATTTATCATGATAATAATTTTTTGGCTTTTTTGATTTATGTCACGAAGATAGTAAAAATTATTGACTTCAGACTCGGGTATTTGCCTTGATTTTTGAAAAAAGCGCAAAAAAATGCAAGGAAAACGGCTTTATTAAGCCACTATCAATATTCATCTCGTTGTGTTTCAATATATTACCTTAACAACACTCTTGTTTCGGATTTTAACTTAGAAAAACGAGAAAAATCAAGAAACAGCACTCCCCTACCCATCTTATGTATTATTTGCGTTCTGAAGCGCCTCGACTACCAAGCGTGCTTTATTTGCTCCCACAACAAGAGAAATTTCGTCGGCCGAAGCATCTTTTATTCGTTTCACGCTCTTAAAATGTTTCAGCAGTGCGTTGCGAGTTGCGGGTCCTATTCCCTTGATGTCGTCAAGTTGGCTATGAATTTGAGTTTTGCTGCGTTTGTTGCGGTGATGCTTAATACCAAAACGGTGAGCTTCATCGCGCAGCTTCTGAATAACCCTAATAGTCTCGCTGTTTTTATCAATATAGAGCGGCACACTGTCACCTGGGAAATAAATCTCGTCAAGGCGTTTTGCGATGCCTATAGCAGCGATTGTTCTACGCAAACCCAACTCTTCGAGCACCTCGACAGCGGCATTTAACTGGCCTTTTCCTCCATCAACAACGAGTAATTGAGGCAGCTCTTCACCTTCATTTAGCAGTCTTGTGTAACGTCGATTTATTACCTCACGCATCTGAGCATAGTCGTCGTTGCCATCGGCGGTCTTGATATTGAAATGGCGATATTCTTTCTTCGCTGGCTTAGCGTTGCGGAACACTACGCAAGCCGCCACGGCACTAGTTCCTGAAATGCTGCTGTTGTCAAAACACTCAATGTGATGCGGGAGCACATCGAGGTGCAAATCCTTCTTCATGGCTGTAAGGGTGCGTGTGACGCGTTGCTCAGGATTGAGCTTCTCCATGCGCTTGAGTTTCTCGGTGCGATATTGCTCAGCATTTTTAAGCGAAATAGCCACGAGTTTGCGTTTGTCTCCTCGCTGTGGTACTACGTAATCAATTCCTTCTATCTCAAAATCGGGCACCACATTCACGAGAATTTCTTTCACTTTATCGTGCTTATAGGTCTCGTTGAATCGTTCTCTGATGTCACGCACAGCAGTGGAGATTATTTCTTCGTTGGTCTCATCCGATCCCGCATCTTGAAACTTATATTCTACCGTTAGACTTTGCACAATCGCGCCATTGCGCATGTGCATGAAATTGACATAGGCAGCTCCCTCATCACGCACAATTGTGAACACGTCAATATTGTGGATAGTTGGATTAACAATGACCGATTTTGCACGATAATTCTCAAGCAACATATACTTGCGCTTGAGCAATTCGGCTTCCTCAAATTTCAACTCTTCGGCTCGTGCCATCATTTCCTGCATGAGAAAATCGCTCACTTGCTTGGTGTCGCCGTTGAGGATTTTGACTATATTATCTATGTGTCCCGAATATGTTTCATGTGAAACAAATCCCTGACAACAGCCCTCACAATTCTTGATGTGGTACTGCAAACAGAGTTTGTATTTGCGGTTTTCGACATTTTCTTGAGTTAGTGGATGCCGACAGGTACGGATAGGGTAGAGCTGTTTGATTGTGTCGACAAGAGCATGGGCGACCTCAGTTTTAGGGTAGGGACCATAATATTTCGCACCTTTGGCATGCTTTTCTCGGGTAAGGAAGACTCGTGGAAAAAGCTCTTTTGTAACGCAAATCCAGGGGTAGGACTTGTCATCCTTTAGAAGCACGTTATAACGCGGCTGGAACTCCTTTATTAGGCTGTTCTCGAGGTCAAGAGCTTCTTCTTCGCTGTTGACAACGATATATTTCATATCCCAGATGTTGCGCACGAGAAGATTGGTGCGCACAACAGGATGAATGCGGTTGAAGTAGGAGTTCACGCGACGCTTTAGGTTCTTCGCCTTGCCAACATAGATAACCACGCCTTCCCGGTTCAGGTATTGATACACACCTGGACTGTCGGGAAGGAGCGATATTTTCAACTTCAACTCGTCGCGCATCTAACCCCCCAAAAATCTATAATCAACGCAAAAAAGCGTGTTTTTTCAATGTTGTTTTAACACCATCAACACACTACTTTTACGCGCAAAAAACAAAATATAGATATGAAAACCATTTATTACAACTCGTCCATTTTGTCCCAGCTGTCCCAGCCGTCCCAACTGCCCCAGTCGTCCCATGAATCTAGAACGTCTAGAAAGTCTAGAACATCTAGAGCTTCTATGAAAATCAAGTTACTCAACCCCCAGCCCCCTCTAAGCAAGAGCGGGCGGTGGTGGTGTATAACCAAGCAATGGCGAGCCTCAAATCACTCTCCCTCGAAGTCGAAGAGAGATGTCACCTCCACGTCAGCAGGGAAGAGGTTGCGGCCCTTGAGGTCTACAAGCTCACAAATGAAGTTGATGTAAACCTTCTTGGGATTCATGGTCTGCACGAGGTCAAGAGCAGCAGCCATAGTTCCGCCTGTGGCAAGCAGGTCATCATGCATGAGCACAACGTCGTCGGGCGTGATGGCGTCCTCGTGAATCTCAATAGTGTCCTCACCATACTCCTTAGTATAGGTCTTCTTGATGGTCTTGGCAGGCAATTTGCCGGGTTTGCGCAGGGGTACGAAACCAGCACCCAGCGCCTCGGCAAGAATGGCGCCAAAGATAAAGCCACGAGCCTCGACGCCTACAACCTTGGTGATGCTTTTGTCTTTATATAACTCAACAAGGGCATCGCGCATGACGCGCATCGACTCAGCATCTTTCATTACTGTGGTGAGATCTCTGAACAAAATTCCCTTTATTGGAAAATCGGGAATGCTCCTTACCTTACTCTTAACGTATTCAATTCTTTCTTTTTCCATAACAGTGAAAATATTTAGTTTTGTTCTGTTTTCAAAATAGGGGAGAGGTGAATGTTTCACGTGAAACAATGGAAGTCTTTCATCGACCCATGAGCACCAACAATATGTTGATGTCGCTCGGTGAGATGCCCGGGATGCGCGATGCTTGACCTATGGTCTCGGGGTTGATTTTCTCCAATTTCTGACGTGCCTCGGTAGATAGTTGGAGGATGGTTGAGTAGTCAAACTTATCTTTAATATACAACTTGTCGAGGCGGCCAATTTTCTCGGCAATCATCTCCTCACGCTGGATGTAGCCGTGATATTTAATCTTAATCTCTGCTGCCTCTATTATCTCTTCTCGACGCTCTTCTTCAAGGGCATCAAGCTTCTCTTTCAGAGCAGGGATAAACAGCGCAACTTGCTGAATATCAAGCTGTGGGCGCAGCAATAGGTCATAGAGTTTGAGACCTTGTTTAAGTGGTTGATAACCAGCCCTTTCAAGCGACGGATTAATCAACGCAGCCTTAACAGAATAGTTGCGGGCAAACTCCACCAAATCATCAACTTGCTCACGTTTGGTGACCATGAGTTCGTAGCGTTCCTGGGAGACGAGCCCCAGTTCGTAGCCTCGGGGGGTGAGGCGCATGTCGGCATCGTCCTGACGCAGCAGGATGCGGTGCTCGGCTCGTGAGGTGAACATGCGGTATGGCTCGTCAACGCCTTTTGTCACGAGGTCATCAATAAGCACGCCTATATAAGCCTCGTCGCGGGCGAGGACAAAGGGTTCTCTGACATGCACCTGCTGGTGGGCGTTGATACCGGCCATCAGACCTTGTCCTGCTGCCTCTTCATAGCCTGTGGTACCATTGACCTGACCAGCGAAATATAGGTTTTTCACCAGTTTTGTCTCAAGGGTGTGAGTGAGCTGGCGTGGGTCAAAGAAGTCATATTCTATAGCATAGCCTGGACGATAAACTTGTGCGTTGCGCAGCGCTGGAATCTTACTTAGGGCCTCAATCTGCACATCCCACGGCATCGACGACGAGAAGCCATTGAGATACATCTCCTGGGTAGTTTCGCCCTCGGGCTCAATGAAGAGCTGATGTGAGTCTTTGTCGGGGAAGGTGACGAGCTTGGTCTCGATGCTTGGGCAATAGCGAGGGCCAACGCTCTGAATCTGACCGTTATAAAGGGGAGAGTAGGGGAGTCCTTCATGTAGCACCTGATGCACTTCTTCGTTGGTGTAGACTATCCAGCAGGGACGTTGGCGCAACTCGCTACGGACACCAGGCAGGAAGGAAAAATGATGGAAGTCGTTCTCTCCGTCCTGACGTTGGGCTTGGCTGTAGTCGATGGTGCGCGCGTCAAGGCGAACTGGCGTACCGGTCTTCATGCGGTTGGAGCTGAAGCCAAGCTCTACAAGCTGCTCGGTGATGCCACGAGAGGCGGGCTCGGAGACTCGTCCGCCCTCTACCTGTACGCTGCCCACATGCATGAGTCCGTTGAGGAAGGTGCCAGCGGTGAGAATGACGGCCTTGGCGTTGAATGTAACACCGAAAGCAGTCTTAACGCCTTTCACCACGCCATCGTCGATGACGAGGCCAGTGGCGCTGTCTTGCCACATATATAGATTGGGGGTAGCGTCCAGTATCTTACGCCAATTCTCAATGAATCGGGTGCGGTCGCTTTGCGAACGAGGACTCCACATGGCTGGTCCTTTGCTGCGGTTGAGCATACGGAACTGGATGGAACTTCGGTCGGTGACGATACCCATCTGGCCACCCAAAGCGTCAATCTCACGTACTATCTGCCCCTTGGCGATGCCGCCCACAGCAGGGTTACAGCTCATCTGAGCCACTTTGTTCATGTCCATGGTGATGAGCAGGGTAGGGGAGCCTAACCGTGCCGCGGCGCACGCCGCCTCACAGCCAGCATGTCCAGCACCAATCACTATGACATCGTAGTCGTATCTCATTGTTCAAACACGTTTTCCGTCAGCATTGCAAGCGCTTCGTTCTCATTTTGCTCCATAATCTCGCGCTCACCAGGTCCTTTATCGTTGATGCCGCACAGGTGCAGCACACCATGTATTATCACGCGCAGCAACTCTCCCTGATAGTCAACTCCCAGCTGCTCAGCATTGGAGCGCACGGTATCAAGCGAAATCACCATGTCACCACTGATGCGGTGGCTATTGCTATAGTCAAAGGTAATAATGTCGGTGTAGTAGTCATGTTGCAGGAATTGCTTGTTAGTGGCGAGGATATACTCATCGTCACAAAACACATAGGTCAACGCGCCAACACTCTTATCATGCGCACGAGCCACTGCCTCAATCCATCTCTCCACCTTATCGACATCAACACGAGGCATCTCAACATTCTGTGTCATAAAACAAACTTCCATGCATCACCGTTTTAAAAAATGAAATGCAAAGATAATAATAATTATTGACAAATACAAATCTTAGGATTTTATGGGCTCAATGTTGAGGATTGCCACGGTTGCCACGGCATTTGGGAGGTTTATCAATTTGAATGTGGCACTTGGTATCAACTCTGTTAATGGAATGGCTTCACCGGTCTTGGTGACTTCAAACGATGGGAAATCATGGGTCAAGCCACGGCCTGTTGCTTTGGCATAGCTCTCTTTCAGGGTCCACAGCTGTGTGAAAAACAATTCTTGCTCTTCTACACTCTCCATGGCATCAAGCCGCGAAATCTCAGCCTCGCTCATGGTGTAGTTCACAAGGCTGCGACGCAATTTGACAATCTGCTGAACATCAACGCCCACTGGAGCATCACACAACGCACATGCCACAAGGGTGCCACTGTGCGACAGGTTGAAATGAAGTTCGGAATGGTTGGCAAACACTGGCTTGCCATGCTCACCCTCGGCATATTCCATGTCGCGCTCACGCAACCCATGCTCCATAAGCATATCGTCAAGTAGCAGACCAGCACCCGCACTGAGCCACTTGCCGCGCTCAAAACGATAACGCACAGTCTTGTCACGACGGTAATGAGACAACCGGCACAACGCATCATCTAAAGCCCCAGGAGCTCCAAGACCTTCCACATCAGCAATCTTCACCGTGCAATTACGCACGCTAAACTGCCTCAATATTTCAAGACTACGCATCATTTATTCATGCAAAAGTATAACAATTTGGCGCTATTATCAAGAAAAATTGTATCTTTGTGCAAATAATCGTGAGGCGACATGGGACAAAAGGTAATCAACGATAGGTTTCAGCGCACTGAGATGCTCCTGGGTAAGGAGGCAGTGGCAGCGCTCGCTGGGTGCCACGTGGCGGTGTTTGGCGTGGGAGGCGTGGGCGGCTATGCCGTCGAGGTGCTGGCACGGAGTGGGGTAGGGGCGATAGACCTCTACGACAACGATGTGGTAACTCCCTCCAACATCAACCGACAGATTATCGCCACAACAAGCACCATTGGCCGACATAAGGTGGATGTGGCTGCCGAACGTATATGCGACATCAATCCTAACTGCAAAGTGCAGGAATTCAAAATGTTCTATGTCGTGGCGAACGCCGACGAGGTCGATCTCTCGCAATATGACTACGTGGTCGACTGTATCGATACCGTGAGCGCAAAAATGGAATTGGTGCGCCGATGCACACGGTTGGGAGTACCCATCATTTGCAGTATGGGAGCTGCCAACAAACTCGATGCCACAGCGTTCCAAGTTGCCGACATCAGTGAGACCGATGTCGACCCTCTCGCGCGCATCATGCGTAAAAAGCTCCGCAAGGAGGGAATAGAGCATTTCAAGTGTGTCTTCAGCAAGGAGCAACCTCATGAGTCGCTTGAACCATGTGAAGATGCCGAGCAGACCAAGCGACCCATCCCAGCCAGCAACGCCTGGGTGCCCGCCGCAGCAGGTTTAGTGCTAGGTGGCGAGGTCGTCCTTGACCTTATTTCTAAACATCAAAAAGACATCTAATTCGCATGGGTTTTAAGGATAAAATAGAGAAATTCCGCCAGTGGCAACGCGAACCCTTGGATTATTCCTATAGTAAGGATGATGTGCACCATTGCCAATGCTGTGGTGAGGACTACAATGGCAATTTCTGCCCTGCTTGTGGACAGCGAGCCACTCTTGGACGCATCAATTGGAACTCGGTTAGAGTAGGCATCATGGACTTGTGGGGAATGGGCGGCCGCTCACTGCCACGCACACTCTGGCACCTTCTGTTGCGCCCCGGCTATCTCATTGGTGACTATATAAGTGGCAAGCGCCAGGTAAGCTTCCCTCCTGTGAAGATGCTGGTGATTGTAGCTCTTGTGGTGTTCTTAATTGTTAATTGGACCGATCCTACCTTTTTTCAAGACACAACACAAGGAGCAGTTACTGATGGTATGAGCGCCCATGAGAAATCTAGTTATTACTTTGTTCTTTTTTTCGAAAAACTACAAAAACATATTGATTGGATGGCATTGTTGTTTCTCTCGTTTCTTATCTATCCAACTTGGGTAACCTTCCATTACGCTCCTCGTCACGACCACCACACCCTACCTCAAGGTTTCTTTATTCAAGTATTCAACAGCACGATTGTGCTTATTATCATTCTTTTTCTTGGTTTCTGTGATTCTATTTTACCCTCTGAAAATATAACTAGTACTATATTCTGTATTGTTGTTTTTCTTCAATTGTTGCGCACCTATCAGCAACTGTTTGGTTATAATTGGTGGAGCACAATATGGCGACTACTGGTTGTGATTATGGCTGGTGTTGTAATGATTGTTGCAGGTGTGGTCTTATCGGGTTTCGTGATGTTTGCACTATTTGGCGATATGGATAGTTCTTTAAGAAATGGTTTTAAATTCATATTATTAATTATCGTCGCAATGATTCTACTCGTTGGCAGTCACTTGATAAATAAGAGAACTAGTAAGAGAGGGGACAGTTGAGAGTCCTTATCTCCTTTGATTCCTTTATTTCCTTTATTTCCTTTATTTCCTTTATCTCCTTTAACTCATTTAATTCCTTTCACTCCTTCATCCCCTTTAAAATAACTGCAAGTCGCTGCGCGCTGTCCTTGATTTCTTCCTCGCTCTCGAGATAGGTGGAGTCAAACTGCAACTGCGCTTTCTTGTAGTATTTGCTCCTTGCCTTAAGGCCTTTTTTTACCGATTCCTTTATTTCCTCGTCGCTCATATTGTTGAGCAGCGGACGCTTGATGCGCTGCTCGGGAAGCACCAACCGTGATGTCATCCGCTCCACGCTCGTGCGCAGCCACACCGTGATGCCTACACTATTCATCAGTTCCATATTCCCTGCTTGCAGCGGGGTGCCGCCACCACACGCCACAATCGTGTCGCCACCACAGGCAGCAACCTCCTCAAGAGCCGCCCGCTCCAACAGACGAAAATGCGCCTCACCACTAGTCATGAAAATCTCCTTCGCTGTCATCCCCTCCTTTTCCTCTATATAGTAATCCAAATCCACAAAACGCCAACCAAGCAACCGCGCCAGCGGCTCCCCAAGAGTCGTCTTTCCACAACCCATATACCCTATCAAAAACACCGTCATCATCATTAATGACTCTTAAGAGGTCCCCCGTATCGCGGTGAGAAGTATAAATATCTTGCGCATAATTATGTTTTTAATAATGCAAAGTTACTGTTTTTTCTGACACAGCAAGCATTTCCAGTGAAAATGTTGTCTTTTATTGAGTGGATGTGGTGTTGTAGTTTTGTGAAAAAAATTTGCTTCTGTCGACGACGGTTCGCCAATGTTCAAGCGAGCTTGACGTTACCCTCGCTCAATCGCAGATTTCTATAAGGGAACACTGCTCAACGGCGTACAAATCCGACAGTTGAGGTACGTTTGCCTATTCGAAAAAAATGGTATGGAATTTTTTATAATATAAACCTCTATTTGATAAAAACAAACTATCTTTGCAGTAGTATATTAACCAATATTGTATTGATATGAGAAAGAACCTTCTTAGCTTTATTGCATTAATCGCCGTGTTGGTATTCATTCCATCATGCAAGGATTCAAGTGATGAACCAGAATTTCCAGATAAAGATAAAAAATCCTTTGCTTTTTTCTTTTTCCCATTTCTTAATGATGGTGGGGTACACTTTACTTCTGGTTTTGATGATTACGATTGTGTTAATCCTTATATTGTCAAACCAGATTGTTTCGAGATAATAGACGGCAAATGGTACGCTTTGGAATATAACGCATATATTTCGGGGGGCACCGATGTAAACTTGCTTGTGAATGGAGAGAAGAAATCCACAATATTGAGTAATTGCTCCGCAGTGATAAATGCGGTTACCTATCAAGAAGATGGACGCTTCAAAGCCTATATTTTCTATTATGATGCCGATGATAATTACCATGGTATCTTATATGATAATGGCGAGATAAAGCAGATAGACGGATTGACCGATTTTGAACGTATATTATTTCTAAAAGTAATTAATAACGATGTATATATAGTTTGGAACTTTGATGTCCAAGACGTTTATGAAATAGGCAATATCGTTATTACCAAGAATGGCACCCCCGTTGAACAGAACATAAAGTTGCCAAAAAACTCACATGTTAAGTATTTCCAAGATTTGTGTGTCGAGGGTTCAACAATTTACACATTCTTTACTTTGGTATTAGATGGATATCAAAATCAAGCTTATTATGCTAAGGACAATAAACTTGTAAAGATGACAGGACTTCATACTGTAAGTTACGCTCAAGTTGTTGACGGCATAGTTTATGGTTTGGGTACAGTATACGAGGAAGGCCAGTACTGTTGCTTTTGGAAAGATGGGGATGCCACAAGAATCATGCCCGAGTCAGCACCAGTGTCGCCACGTGGTCTAGTGGTGGAAAATGGTGACGTTTACTATTTTGTGACAAATTATGCTTTGGAACCTGATGTATCAATCCTTTTCAAGAATGGAAAAGAATACTACCGACTTGATGGTGAATGTTCGGGTTTTAGACTTCTCGATTAAGTAAGAAACTTCGTCTTTGATTTTGCAATTATCTCGTCTTGCACTATCTTTGCGATGAAAAAGCAAGAAACTATGTCGAGCAATAAGAGAAAATGGTATGTCGTGTGGATTGGCGCTGAGCCTGGAGTGTGCGACACGTGGACCGAATGCCAACTTCGCACTAAGGGCTATCCTGGGGCACGTTACAAGAGCTTCGACAACCAGCAGGATGCAATCGAGGCATGGCGCAACGGATATGAGGAGGAGGCACGCAAAGTGCTGCGCGCCATCGCCAATGCACCTCGTCGCAAGGACGAGGTGGACTACACGCTCATCCCCGAAATTATTCCCGGCAGCTGGGCAGTGGATGCCGCCTGCAGCAAGAATCCCGGCGCTATGGAATATCGCGGAGTGGACGTCTATACTGGTGCACAGATTTTCCATCAAGGACCATACCAGCAGGGTACAAACAACATAGGCGAATTCCTCGCCATCGTACATGCCCTCGCGTTGCTCTACAACCGCGGTGACTCGACCACCGCCATCTACAGCGACAGCCGCACAGCACAAATATGGGTCCGCAAGCGCAAATGCGGCACCAAACTTGAGCGTACTCCTCAAAACGCCCGTCTGCTCGACATCGTGGCGCGTGCCGAGCAATGGTTACAAACCCACACCTACCAGAACCCTATCTACAAGTGGCAGACCGAGAAATGGGGCGAAATCCCCGCCGACTTCGGCCGAAAGTAAGAAATCTTAAACCCTAAATAAATAGTATGTTCCAAAAAGAGATAAAGCATTATGAGCAGGTGCGTGCCCAATATGAGCAGCAAATAACCACTAAAATGTCAAGCAAGGACCTTCTCGACTGGCACGAAGTGCTCTTCTCGTGCCACTCCTGCGCAATTGAGGGCAACTCCTTTACCCTCGACGACACGCGTTTGCTGCAAGAGAAAGGCCTTGGGATGGTACCTGTGGGGCGCTCACTGCTTGAATGTACCGAGATTGCCGACCATTTCAGGGCTTTCCGTTTCATTACGTCTCATCTTGATGATCCGTTCGATGAGAATCTCTTGAAAGAGACTAATCGCTTGGTAACCCAAAACACTCTTGCCTACCGTGTTCCCGATGCCGTGCCTGGCGAATACACTACCTGCGACATGGCGGCTGGCGATACTCTCTTTGGTGACCACAATAAACTGATAGCACGAGTGCCAAGCCTTATGGAATCAACAGCCAAAACCTTAGATGGCGATATACACCCTGTGATTGTGGCTGCACGTTTCCATGGCTTCTTTGAATACCTACACCCATTCCGCGACGGCAATGGCCGCACTGGTCGCCTGCTCTCAAACTGGATTCTGCTTCATTGCGGTCATCCGCTCATTATCATCGACATAAAAGACCGTGCAGCCTATATCGACGCCTTGAAAAAGATTCGCAGCGAAGGCACCGATGAGTACCTTATTGCATTCTTCTTTGCCGCAGCCACAACTCGCATGGAAAATGAGTTGGCCCAAAAACATCGCAATACTCATCTAGGTCCATTCCTGTTCTAGCGACTTGATATCTTCCCTAAGAAAAATCTCAAATATGAGATTTCGATGGCACGTTATGGCCCATAATACACCAAAATTCATTATCTTTGCCGTCATAAACCATAAACCACATTTTTCTTAGAATTTATCTATTGTGACAACCGAAGAACAAAAAGAAATCATCGCGCTCATTAAGCAACAAGTGGTGCCAGCCATTGGATGCACCGAGCCGATTGCTGTGGCACTCTGCGTCGCCAAGGCAACAGAACTGTTGGGGCAGATTCCCGACAAAGTGGAAGTGCGACTCAGCGCCAACATACTCAAAAATGCCATGGGCGTGGGAATCCCCGGAACGGGAATGATAGGACTGCCTATCGCCGTTGCATTAGGAGCAATTATAGGCAAGCCCGAGAAGGAGCTGGAGGTGCTATGCGATTGCAATAAGCAGGCGGTAGAGCGTGGCAAGCAGTATATTGCCGAGGATAGAATCCATATCTCGCTCGAGGAGAACGACCCCGACAAACTCTATATCAATGTCATCGTGACCGCCGACGGGCACGAAGCGGAGGCGCGCATCAAGACGCACCACACCCACTTTGTGCTCCTGCGCAAGGACAATGAGGTGCTCTCCGATAACGACAAACCCTCTTGCCAGTGCGACTCAATGGAGGGTGCCGAAGAGCCTAAACTGACCCTACGAAAGGTATATGACTTTGCAATGGAGACCGACCTTGATGACCTGCGCTTCATCCTTGAGGCGAAACGACTCAACGAGGCCGCCGCTCAGAGTGGACTCCGCGAGAACTACGGTCACCAGTTGGGTAAGACCATGCAGTCGCCATTGGGACGAGGTATCATGGGCGACAGCATTTTCTCAAAGGTGCTCTCGGTTACCAGCTGTGCCTGCGATGCACGCATGGCGGGTGCCATGGTGCCCGTGATGAGCAATTCGGGCTCGGGAAACCAGGGCATATGTGCAACAATGCCAGTCGTGGTCTTTGCCGAGGAGAACCATAACACCGAGGAAGAGACCATAAGAGCGCTCATCATCTCAAACCTTACCGCCATCTACATCAAGCAGACACTGGGAGCGCTTTCAGCGTTGTGCGGATGCGTCGTGGCGTCGACAGGCAGCAGTTGCGGCATCACCTATCTCATGGGAGGCACCTATGAGCAAATATGCTACTCGGTCAAGAACATGATTGCCAATCTAACCGGCATGATTTGTGATGGCGCAAAGCCCTCGTGCACGCTCAAGCTCACCAGCGGTGTAAGTACTGCTATGCTCAGCGCCATGCTCGCCATGCAGCACAAGTATGTGTCTTCGCAGGAGGGAATCATCGACGACGATGTGGACCAGAGCATCCACAACCTCACCGCCATAGGCAGCAAGGGAATGGATGTGACCGACCGCTTCGTCCTCGACATCATGACCCACAAAACCAACGTGAAAAATTCATAATAATTTTTCTATAAAAAAAGAGTTACAAGCATATCGTGCAGCTATTGTGTGGATTTCAAGACTTATAATCTAATGTTTCAAAAAGAGATAGAACGTTACGAGCGAGTGCGAGCCGACTATGAGGAACGCATCGTCAAGAGGATGTCGAGCAAGGATTACCTTGACTGGCATGAAGTACTGTTCTCATGTCACTCATGTGCCATTGAGGGCAACTCATTTACCCTCGACGACACTCGAGTTCTTCAAGAGAAAGGTCTTGGTATGGTACCAGTGGGCCAGTCGTTACTGGAATGTACTGAGATTGCCGATCATTTCAGAGCGTTCCGTTACATCACCTCTAATCTTGATGCACCCTTTGACGAGGCTTTACTGAAAGAGACAAATCGCTTGGTAACCGAGAACACTTTAGCTTATCGTGTTCCCGATGCAATTGCTGGGGAATACACGACTTGCGACACGGCTGCAGGTGACACTGTGTTTGGCAACCATGAGAAACTGATTGCGCGTGTGCCTGGCTTGATGGAATCGACTGCCGAGGCATTGACGCGTGACATCCACCCAGTGATTGTTGCAGCACGATTCCATGGTTTTTTTGAATACCTGCACCCTTTCCGCGACGGCAATGGACGCACTGGACGACTGCTCTCCAACTGGATTATGCTGCACTGCGGTCATCCACTTATCATCATTGACATCAAAGACCGAGCAGCCTATATTGATGCCCTTCGAAAAATACGCAGCGAAGGCACCGACGAATACCTTATCTCATTCTTCTTCGCAGCCGCAACCACTCGCTTGGAAACCGAACTGGCACAAAAAGTCAAAAACACCCATCTAGGAGCGTTCTTTTTCTAATCATAAACTCAACCACAATGAAAATCAATTCACGAGAAGAACTGCTCAGTGAGATTGCCCAAGCCCTTCAATGGCAGTTTCAAGAGGCTGATGCCTATTACTGCATCGACATAACCAAGCAAGAGATTTTCTTGGTAACAGAATATGACTGCGGAGCAGATGAAGAAGAATTGCCAGCCGATGGTGACGTAGTTTTTGTCATTGAACCTCTGGAAACATGGGAAAAAGTCGACATGATGAAAGACTTCGCATGTGAACAATCAAGAGACAATGCCACCAAACTGCTGGAGGCTTTACAATGGAGACATTTCTTCGGGCGATTCAAGGATGTCGCTGCCAGCATAGGAGTGCTTGACAACTGGTACAAATATGAAGAGGCACGCTTCAACCTGCTTGCCGAGCAGTGGCTCAAAGACAAAGGGATTGACTTTATCAACGATAAAATCACCGCCAGCCGCCATGGATCCATCTACGAAGCTCCAAGCAACGACTGAGACGAGTATGACGAGTGGAATTAGGAAAACTAAGCCCCACTCATCATCTCAGAATGTACTTTTGATTTTTTTGCAAATCTAGACAGTTTTTACAGTTAACAGTCTGCCCCCCTTCACAATGTGTGATATAGAAAAAACAAACACTGCAGCGGTTGTCCGAGCAGTGCTTGAAATGACGTGACTATTTTTTGTTTTTACTGATTGCCAAGCAAGTAATTGTAAATAGCGGTTATGTCGGCTGCTGTGATTGTGCCATCGCCGTCCACGTCGCCAGTGGAGAGATAGGTTGTATTACCATTGAGCAAATAGTTATAAAGTGCTGTCACATCGCTACTCGTCACATAACCGTCGCAATCCACATCTCCAGGGGTATTGACACACTGCTCATAATCGTCAACAAGAACATATTTGTTCCAAGGTGAAAGACTTTGGTACAAAGCTAAGGTCCCTTTTGGTACATGAACGACGCATGTACTATTGATAAATGGATTGGAAGGAGAAAAACTAACGTTTTGTGGCTCTTTTATAGGACTATAAACATGGGCAAGGCTATAACACTGTGAGAAAGCATAAGACTCAACAGTTTTTAATGAGTCAGGTAAATACACACTTTCAAGACTATCACATCTGGAAAACGCACTGTTTCCAATTGTACTAACATTTTTAGATATTACAATTGTTTTAAGAGAATAACAATGATAAAATGTTTGATTCGGAATCGAAGTTAATGACTCACTAAGTTTCACATTCTTTAGACTTGAACATCCATTAAACACATTAGTACCAAGTGTAGTAACAGAATTATCCATTACAACACTTGTAAGATTGATACATCCTTTAAAAACAGAATAATCTATTGAAAGGACTGAATTAGGAATATATATTTCAGTAAGCCCACTATTAATAAAAGCTGATCTTCCAATTGCTGTTACAGATGCGGGAATATCCACATGGTTTAGCTTAACGGCATTGTTGGCAATTTCTGGTGGGATGTATTGTACTTCATTACCAAAAGTAAGTGTCTCAAGATTTTGTAGAACAGCAGCAGTATAAGTAATTCCACCACCAAGATCTCCTTGATCTGCGCTTATAGCATTCCAGGTTAGCTCTTTTAAATTTGTGGATTCATAAAAACATGTTGTTTGGTTGTTATGGAACTTATAATTAGGCCCCACTGTTATGTGAGTCAAATT
Source organism: uncultured Muribaculaceae bacterium (assembly GCA_905233845.1). Taxonomy (GTDB): domain Bacteria; phylum Bacteroidota; class Bacteroidia; order Bacteroidales; family Muribaculaceae; genus Sodaliphilus. Next base: position 38,639 of record CAJOFH010000004.1, read on the forward strand.
AGGGCTACTGTTAAATGCTGATGAAAATGATTTACAGCCGAGATATACACTCTCTAAACTTGGGCCACTGAGACCACTTGCACCACCAATTTCATCTGAGATAATGATGCTTTTTGTGTGTTCTCCACCAGAGATTGAGGCAGAAGACACTCTCAGCACCTTCGTTTTATGAATTTCTGTATTGTTGACCCATACTGAATAATGGTAAACCACAGTATTTGGGACTACGATACTTTCAGGATCAGTGTTGTCAGCGGCTAAGCCATTACAATAGGCAACTGCATTAGTTTCATCAATACCTTCATACCATGAGGTGCTATAAGATAAACCATTGTAGTCAAAATAATCAGCATAAAGCCCAAAAGAGAAATTACAAAAAAGTAGTAAAAAAAATAGTTTTGTTTTCATACGCATAAAAGTTTAGCAGTTAGTAAAAGCCCTCTTTGGTCTCCGAATCAAGGTTTATGTTTATTAATAGTCAATACAAATAAGTAGCGTGGAGACTTTTCTGATTATCAACTTGGTAGTATCAGCAAACACCTTCGAAAAATAAACAGTTAATCCCACGCGGCTTGCTATTCCACATAATATGGACGCAAATTGCATACATGAGCGTTAAAACTGTTGTATCCCTCTCTGAATGAAATTTTGGCGATTTCCTAAGTAAGGATAAAACAAAAACGCTACGAAATGTCTTCAAGTAGTGTGTTGAATTGTTGCAAAATTACTGATAATTTATGAAAATACAAAAAGATAAGGCAAAAAACTGCGTTTTGAGGCAAATAAATGGTTATATTTAAAATCCAACATTAAATAAATATGTCTACAACTGAATATTGACTTCTTGTTCACTATTTATCAAAATCTTATTAAAAATGTAGCATCAAATGGTGTTGTATTCAGTTTTTTTGTACCTTTGTCAAAATTTTCGACACAATTACACTATTAACAACTTATAAAACAAAAAACTAAATTATGAACAACGACGCTTTGGTATTCAATGCCAATGAATTGGTTGCATTTTTGCAAAAGCCTAAAGAAGAATTCACTAAAGCCGACATCGTGCGTTTTATTACGGAGAATGACGTTGAGATGGTCAACTTCATGTATCCTGGCGGTGACGGTAAGCTCAAAACCTTGAACTTCGTAATCACCGACCTCGACTACCTCGACACAATCCTCACATGCGGTGAGCGTGTTGACGGTTCGAGTCTGTTCACTTTCATCCAGGCAGGCAGCAGCGACCTTTATGTGATGCCTCGCTACTCAACCGCCTTTGTGGATCCGTTTGCCGAGATTCCCACACTGTGCATGCTCTGCTCTTACTTCGACAAAGACGGCAATCCTCTCGCCAGCTCTCCCGAGCAGACCCTCTCCAAGGCCTGCCACTCATTCAAGGAAGTGACTGGTCTTGAGTTCCACGCCATGGGCGAGCTCGAATATTATGTCATCGAAAGTGAAGAAGAAGCATTCCCCGCTATCGACCAACGCGGATATCACGAGAGCGCTCCATACGCTAAGTACAACAACTTCCGCCAGCTGTGCATGAAGTACATCGCGCAGACCGGCGGTCAAATCAAATACGGCCACAGCGAGGTGGGCAACTTCACACAAGACGGTTTGCTCTATGAGCAGAACGAGATTGAGTTCCTTCCCGTTCCCGCCGAAGAGGCTGCCGACCAGTTGATGCTTGCCAAATGGGTAATCCGCAACCTGGCTTACCAGCTTGGCCTCAATGTCACCTTCGCCCCCAAGATTACTGTGGGTAAGGCTGGCTCGGGTCTGCATGTACACATGCGCCTGATGAAAGACGGCAAGAACCAGATGCTCGAGAATGGCGTGCTGAGCGAAGTGGCTCGCAAGGCTATCGCCGGAATGATGGACTTGGCTCCAAGTATAACCGCCTTTGGAAACAAGAATCCAACTTCTTACTTCCGCTTGGTTCCCCATCAAGAGGCTCCCACCAACGTGTGCTGGGGCGACCGCAACCGTTCGGTTCTCGTTCGCGTGCCACTGGGATGGAATGCCGACGCCGACATGTGCCACTTGGCTAACCCACAGGAGACCGACAGCAAGCGCGACACCAGTATCAAGCAGACTGTGGAGATGCGCTCGCCCGACGGAAGCGCCGACCTCTATCAGCTGCTCGCTGGCTTGTGCGTAGCCTGTCGCCACGGCTTTGAGATGCCCAACGCTCTCGAAGTTGCCGAGAAGACCTACGTTAACGTCAACATCCACGACAAGGAGCATGAGGACCGCCTCAATGACCTCGCTCAGCTCCCCGACAGCTGTGTTGCCAGTGCCGACTGCCTCGAGAAGCAACGCGCCGTTTATGAGCAGCACGGAGTCTTCAGTCCTGCCATGATCGACGGTATCATCGCACAACTGCGCTCTTACAACGACAGCACTCTTCGTGCCGACATCAGCAGCAGCCACAAGGCCATCAAGAAGCTCGTCGACACCTACTTCCACTGCGGATAATATAACTTTTTCCAATCAATAAAGGTGATGATTCAACAACGAATTATCGCCTTTTTTCTTTCTCTCTTCCATTTTATCAACGTTAATTTTAATTAAGGGAAGGGTGTAATGTGGCTTGCATGAGGTGAGTTTAGAAATTTATATTTATATTTGTAGGTTTTTTAATGAATATTTCATTAGTGCGATAATTAATAACATCCAATAAAGATGAAGAAGTATAACATTATCAACAACACACTCGGCTGGCTGGTGTTCCTGGTGGCTGCCATTACCTATATGCTCACCATCGAGCCCACAGCGAGCTTCTGGGACTGCCCAGAATTTGTTTCTCAAGGTTATAAACTCGAAATTGGCCACCCGCCCGGAAACCCTATGTTTATCCTGGCGGCACGCTTTGCTGCCAACTTTGCTGGTGGCGACGTGATGGCAGTGGCCAAATGCGTCAACGCCATGTCGGCAATCCTGAGTGCAGCAACAATCCTGCTGCTGTTCTGGACCATCACCCACCTGGTTAAGAAGCTGGTGGTGAAGCGCGATGACGAAGAGATTTCACTGGCACAGTATCTGGTGATTATGGGCAGTGGCCTATGTGGCGCTCTCGCCTACGCGTGGAGTGACACCTTCTGGTTCTCGGCTGTGGAGGCCGAGGTATATGCCTTCTCGTCGTTCTGCACCGCCCTGGTATTCTGGTTAATCCTCAAGTGGGAAAACCGTGCCGACAGCCCCAGCAGCGACCGTTACTTGATATTGATAGCCTACGTCTTTGGCGTGTCGCTTGGCGTTCACTTGCTGAACTTGCTGGCGATACCCGCCATTGCGTTGATATTCTACTATCGTCGTACAAAAGAGAGCACAGCCAAAGGGTCGATTATCACACTGTTAATCTCATTTGTGATTATTGTCCTCATCCTTTACGGACTGGAGCCCGGCTTCATAGAGATGGCAGGTTACTTCGAGCGCTTCTTCGTCAACACGCTTCACATGAGCTACAACAGCGGTGTGCTTGTCTATGCCCTCCTGCTGCTTGGCTCAATGGCTTGGGCACTCTTTGAACTCCACCGTAACAAGAGCGAGAACCTCAAACGCCTGTCGGTGTTCGTGACCATCGTTCTCTCGGGCATGCTCATGCTCACCAACACCCTGTGGTTCCCCATTATCCTAATTATCGCCCTGGGCGTGTATCTATTCATTTTTGCCAAGCGATTGTCGCCACGCCTCTATAGCAACGCCATCTTGTGCATAATGATGATTTTCATTGGCTTCTCGTGCTATGCTTTGGTGCTCGTGCGCAGTAGCGCCAACCTTCCACTCGACGAGAACTCGCCTAATAGTCCCTTTGCATTGACCAGCTATCTGAGTCGTGACCAATATGGCAAGTCACCACTGGTTTATGGAAACACTCTGTATTCACAAGTTCAACGCAACAGTGAAGGCAAACCCGTCATCAAGGAAGGCCCACACAAATACACCCGCGTAGTGAAAACCGAGGAAGGTCAGCCCAACGAGTACGTAGATTTGGGTCCACAGGAAGAAGGTGTTTATGCTCCCGAGACCGAGATGCTCTTCCCCCGCATCCATAGTTCGGCCCATGCTCAAAACTATGCCGATATTCTTGGCGAAGATGAAGTGGGAACCCCCGTTAACGCCAGCATCTATGTTGATGAATATGGTAACTCTATACAACAAATGCCTATCAACAAGCCCACATTTACCGAGAACCTGCAGTTCTTCTTCGGCTACCAGCTCGACTACATGTACTGGCGCTACTTCATGTGGAACTTTGCAGGACGTCAAAACGACATCCAGGGCAACGGCCCTGGTGACGTGACACGAGGTAACTGGATTAGCGGATTCTCATTCATCGACAATCCACGTTTGGGCGACCAGCAATACCTGCCCGACGACTATGGCACTGGCAACAAGGGTCACAACAAGTTCTACCTGTTGCCGCTACTAATGGGAATCATTGGTCTGCTGTGGCAAGCCTTCTCGGGCAAGAAAGGCATTGAACAGTTCTGGGTGGTGTTCTTCCTATTCTTCATGACAGGCATCGCTATTGTGATGTACCTGAACCAAACACCCAACCAGCCACGCGAACGAGACTATGCCTACGCTGGCTCGTTCTACGCCTACGCCATCTGGATTGGTATGGGAGTAGCCGCATTGTGGCGCTTGGCAATGTTCTTTATCGAAAAGAAGAAAAAGAGCAACGACGACAGCAAGCAAGCCGTTGCTGAGCACAAAAACAACGGTGCTGCATTGGCACTCGCAAGTGTTGCCGCCCTTATTGGCATTGTTGTTCCCTTGCAAATGGTGAGCCAGACGTGGGACGACCACGACCGCTCGGGACGCTACTGCGCTCGTGACTTTGGCGAGAACTACCTGCAGAGCGTTGACAAGGATGCCATACTCTTCTGTAACGGTGATAATGACACCTTCCCATTGTGGTATCTGCAAGAGGTAGAGGGTGTGCGCACCGATGTGCGTGCCGTCAACCTGAGCTACCTCGCAACCGACTGGTACATCGCTCAGATGCAGCGCGCTGCCTATGACAGCAAACCACTGCCAATGCATGCCGATCCATTGACCTACGCCTACGATAAGCGTCAATACGGCTACATTGCAAATGGTATCACCAGCGATAGCCCTATTACTGTCGATGAGTTGTTCAAGAACTACTACAACGACGAGACCTTCAAGAACAACAGCTACGGCGAACCAATGTTCAGCAATTCTAAGATACTTATCCCCACCAACGTGGATGCAGCAATCAAGGCTCGAGTAATCCCTGAGTCGTTGCGCGACTCAACTGTAGATACCATAGCAGTTGACCTTGCCCAAGCAGCAGGAAGCGGCATGAGTGCTAGTCAGACTATGATTGTAGACCTCATCTCAAGCAGTATCGCTGGTGGCTGGAAGCGTCCTGTTTACTTCGCCACCACTATCCCCGAGAGCCTGTTCATGGGATTCTCTCCCTATATGCTTAACACTGGTATGGCTTACCAAATCTCACCTGTCTTTACCAAAGATGTCGAGAAGCAAGACAAACCTTGCAACACCGACAAGATGTATGACATCGTGACCAAGAAGTTCAAATGGGGCGGCCTCGACAAGGCTAAACCTGGCAGTATCTATCTTGATGAGACTGTCATACGCATGGTTACAACCACCCGCAATGCCATGTTCTCACTTGCCGACGCATTGCTCACCGAGGGCAACAAGGCTGCGCTCAATGGCGACCAGACCCGCGCCGACGATCGTTACGCCAAGGCTGAGGAAATCCTTGACTTGATGACCAAGAAACTTCCTGCCAAAGCCTGTCCTTATCAAGGTGGACTGAGCCTGTATGTCGCTCAAACCTATGCCAACATTGGTGAGCATGGCAAACGCGCCAGCGCCAGCCAGAAAGCCGAGAAGCTTGTCTCAAGCGAACTTATGCGCTATGCCCAGTATGCCATCTACTATGAGTCGCTTGCTGATCGGAGTCTCGATGGACAATTGTCGCAAAGCGATATGGCTGTAATTAATCAACTCATCCCAGCTCTATTTGAGGTCTACCGCAAGGTCAATCCCAATGGAATCGACAAGCTCATCAACAAGTTTAAGAACGTGAGTGTTGCCGGCAGAAAAATATCTTCCGACTTAATCGAAGTCTTGACCATGAGTTACGATGAGCGTGAGGAACAGATGAGACAACAGATGCAGCAGATGCAAGCCCAAGAGGCAGCACAGGCTGCCGAAGCTCCCGACCAGGAAGGAGCGTTCTCTCTCGATAGTTTTGCGCAATAAACAATTCTTTTGTTGACATAACACCACCAGCGAGCACACACTCGCGGTGGTGTTTTTGATAATAACCACTTTACAATGCTAATTGAGCGCCCACCATTGCTTTACCGAATGTTGTTTCCTGAAACCATCTGGCGTATTCAGAAACGGCAAAAGACCGTGTATCTCACCTTCGACGATGGCCCAATCCCCGAAGTCACACCGTGGGTGCTCGATACCCTTGACCGCTATGGCATAAAAGCGACGTTTTTCATGGTGGGCGACAATGTGGCGCGCAATCCCGAGCTCTTTGAGGAGGTGAAACGCAGAGGACATACCGTGGGCAACCACACCATGAACCATGTGCAGGGAGCTCACACCTCCACACGAGCCTATCTGCACAACGTGTTCAAGGCACACGACCTTATCCAATCGCCACTCTTCAGGCCGCCACACGGATTGCTGCGTTGGGCTCAGAGCAAGGTCCTGCGTGGACGGTTCACCATCATCATGTATGACCTCGTTACTCGCGACTACAGTAAGAAACTGAAGCCAGAACAAGTGTTTGCCAACGTGAAGCGATTTGCCCGCAATGGCTCCATCATCGTGTTCCACGACTCGCTAAAGGCAGAGCAAAACATGAAATATGCCCTGCCACGGGCTATAGAGTGGCTACAAGAAAAAGGCTACAAATTCGATACCATAGGACCCAAAAGCACTTAACACGATGAATAGCGCACACATAAAGCAGGTGGCTCAAGAGCTGGGATTTGATGCTTGTGGCATTGCCCAAGTACATCGCATCGATGATGAGGCTGCTGCGCGCTATGAACAGTGGCTCAATGAAGGCAAAAACGGGTGTATGGCATGGGCGCAAAACTATCAGGAAATACGCGAGAATCCTGAGCTGCTACTTGAAGGGGCACAGAGTGTGATAGTGGTGGCTATGAACTACTATCCGCAGGTGTTCCAGCCTGAAGAGGCACCACAGTTTGCCTACTATGCCTATGGCCGCGACTATCACGAAGTGATAAAGCAACGGTTGTGGCAACTTGGCGAAGCCATCAAGCGCGAGACAGGATGCACATCGAGGGCATGTGTCGACTCGGCACCATTGCGTGAGCGGTATTGGGCGCAACGTGCTGGTGTGGGTTTTGTGGGATGGAACAACCAGCTGATTATCCCTAACAAAGGGTCATATTTCTTCTTGGGAGTCCTCGTCACCACACTTGAACTCGAGCCCGACGAGCCATGCTTGGAACACTGTTTGCAATGTGGCGCATGCGAGAAGGCGTGTCCCAGTGGAGCTTTGCGATGCGGCGAGACTGTGGATGCACGTCGTTGCCTATCGTGCTTGACTATTGAGCACAAGGGCGAATTGCCCGAGTGGGTGGCTGGAGTGATAGGGAATAGGGTGTACGGCTGTGACGAGTGCCAAAAGTGCTGCCCTCATAACCGCGATGCCATTGGTAACACCACGCCTGAGTTCCAGCCAAAACCAGAACTGCTGGCACTCACGCTCAACGACATCCTGTCGATGACACAGGAGCAGTTCAGCAAGTTGTTCTCGCACAGTGCAGTCAAGCGCGCCAAGCTCGCTGGCCTGCAGAGGAACGCAAGAACAGTTGAGAGGAGAGTGGAGAGAGGAGAGAGGAGAGAGGAAAGAGGTGAAAGGTGAGAGTGGAAAGAAAAGATAGTTAAATGAGTAATATAAATTGACCGATAATGAAGAAAATAATTATAATATTGATGCTACTTGTTGCTGCACAGCAAGTTGCTGTAGCACAAATTGGGCAGATTGCAGCAATGCGCAATAAGGTGGATGATGGCTACAACTTCTGGCTCTATGCTCCTAATGAATACTATGACTACGACGATGAGCTGTTTCCCGTGGTGATTTTCCTGCACGGCAAGAGCTTGTGCGGCAACGACATGAACCGCTCACGCAAGTATGGTGTCATCAACGCATTGGAGATGGGTCTGCACATCGAAGCGCTGGCTATTGCACCACAGAACCCTGGCGGCAGCTGGAAACCCGACAAAATCAGCCGCATACTCGACTGGGTGCTCGAAAACTACCGCGCCGACCCTTACAAGGTGTACGTCATCGGCATGAGTTTGGGAGGATATGGCACCATGGACTTTGTGGAGACCTATCCCGAAAAGGTGACGGCTGCGATGGCATTGTGTGGCGGAACCACTCTGAGAGATGTTCAAGGACTTGGCACATTGCCATTCTGGATAATGCACGGCACAGCCGACCAAGCCATCAACATCTCACAATCGAAGAAGGTGGTGAGCGACCTGCAAAACGCTGGCAATGACCGCTTGCTGCGCTATGACTGGATACCTGGAGCCTCGCATGGCGCTCTCTCTCGCATCTTTTACCTGCAACAGACCTACGAGTGGTTCTTCCAGCATGACAAGCAACGCAACCCTGACGAGGTGGACCGCAGCATCCGCATCACTCAAAGCGACATGGACAATGCCTATCGCAACCTCAACACCCATGGCGGTCAAATCGTCACTGTCAACCATTTAGACCGTTGATACCATTGAGAGAAAAGCACTTGTCGCAGCTATTCTCAATTGTTAAAATCTATAATTTGCTATGCAGTTTTAATAATAATAACTAAATTTGCACTACCTAAATAGGTTGTAAAAGAATTAGAGAGAAAAGATTTGAAAATTTCGATTGACAAAGCAGTGATTCATCAAATGCCGCAGGTGATGTTCCCTGGCGACATTCATGTCATTGACACGATTTATCACGTCAACGAGGCTGTCAATGTACTCAAGCATTGTGAACTAGTGGGCTTCGACACCGAGACGCGTCCCTCATTCCGCAAGGGAGTGGTTCACAAGACAGCACTAATCCAAATCTCTACACTCGACGAGTGTTTCCTCTTTCGCACGTGCAAGATAGGAGTTCCCGAAGCATTAGCACAATACCTCGCTTCGCCGCATCACAAGAAGGTGGGGCTGTCGCTTCACGACGACTTCAAGATAATGAGCAAATTTGGTAATTGCCATGAACCTGCTGGGTTTATTGATTTGCAGGATGTAGTAGGAGAGTATTGCATTACCGACATCAGTCTGCAAAAAATCTATGCCATTCTCTTTGGCGAAAAAATTGCCAAAGGCCAGCAGCTCACCAACTGGGAGGCACCTGAGCTAACCCCTGCTCAGCAAAACTACGGCGCAGTTGACGCATGGGCATGCCTCAAAATCTACAACCACCTCACACAAGGTCTTTTCAATCCCAATCTATCACCATATATTGTAAACGAAGATGACAACGAAGAAAAACAGCAAGATTAAGCGTTCAGTGGTATTCCCCATCATTATGCTCGTCTACCTAGCGGTAATGGCATGGATAGGACGCGACCGTCTTGAGCGTGGCGAATATCTCTACTACTTTGGCATCATCGCCATTGGGCTTATCATCATCGTCCTACTCTATTTCTCACTGCGCAAGAAAGAGCAACTGCAACAGCAAAGAGAAGAAAGAGAGCAATACGGCACCTACGAGGAAGAAAAAGACAAATAATGCCATCGCGCTGGGTTGAGTCTCACGCAAAAAGCGCAAAATTAATCAAACAACTTGAACACAACTTGCACAACAAATGTGGGTTGTGTGGGACAGTTTTTGAAAAAACTTTTTACACCGCGCCGGCGGTGCAATACATTGACAACTCCCAGGTGCGTGTGGGACAGTTTTTGAAAAAAAATTTTGATTGATGGGACTTGGGGGATTTTGGGGACAGGTGACGATTTTGGGACAGGTGGGACAAATTTGTGTCAACTTTTTTCAGGAAAAGGGGTGGCAATATGTCAATGAGCGCTATATTACAAAGATATGGTTTAGTCAAGGAGGAAGACAATATTAAAATAAAATTTTGAGGGCTTAGTTTTGCCACGCATATATCGCAAAAAGCGAATTGTTATCTCGCAAAATAGAGCAAACAACTGGAACGACTTGTATACAACAAATGTGGGTTGTGTGGGGCTGACTCGAGTCAACTAAGTACAAAAAATAACGGTTATTCCATTTCCAGCAACCATTTCCAGCAAGGGACAACGTCAATCGTTCCATGCGGGTCACTGATTGTGCCTTCTTCTTCATAAGTTAGGATTATGCGTCTCTTGCATGGATATACATTTGGTAGTTTTGAAAGCGCGTTAGCTTCTCTTTTGCGTGTTTCTCCATCAGCTATAGAGAATGATACCTGAATGGCAAGCTCATCATCAGGAACGTAGAAATCCACCTCTACATTTGAATGATAGTAGAACACCCTTTCGTTGTCTTGATCATGACCGTACTTGCGAAATGATAAAGCTACAACATTTTCAAGTAAAGCAGTGTCGGCATTAATCAGTTGAAGCGAAAGTAATCCATTGTCGATGAAGTAGTACTTGCAAATACTTTCTCTTTCAAGAAAAGCCGAGGCTATAATATTGTAATTTTATTAAATGACATTTTATAAATCTTTGCATATTTACAAATTATTATTTTATAAAACAAGTGTTGTTTTACTTTTTTTATAGCTACAACTTGTATATAACTAGTCTCACGCAAATATCGCAAAAACAAATCAAACAACTGGAACAACTTGTATACAACTTGCACAACAAATGTGGGTTGTGTGGGACAGTTTTTGAAAAAAACTTTTTACACCGCGCCTGTGGTGCAATACATTGACAACTCCCAGGAGCGTGTGGGAGACTCAAGTCTCACGCAAATATCGCAAAAAGCGTGGCGATTGGTTCAAAGTGTGTAAAAACAAAAGTGCCCCGTTGTGAGGCACTTTTGTTTTTTTATTATGGTGTGAGTCAATATATTATACTCCCATCAGAATGTTGTAGACGAAGGTGATGTCGCTTGAGGTGATGCTGCCGTCGTTGTCTTGGTCGCCGTTGACGATTTGTGAGTCATCACCTGTAAGGATGAAGCTGTAGAGTGCTGTGACGTCGGCACTTGTCACCTCGCCGTCTCCGTCCACATCGCCAGGAACGGTTTGTTGTTGCTGTGCCTCGCCCGGCAGCAGTATGTCGTTATGGCTATCGAGAGCGGCAAGCTCCTTGAAATAGGCGCGGAATGGTGCTACGGTGCCGTTGCCCCACTGTGCCAATGAACCTGCAGCGTTCACGTTGTAGATGTCCTCCAGGCTCTGCTCCACGAATGTGCCAGCCATAATGTAACTCTCACCACTGGTGTAGGCGATGGGCTCGGCCTTGAGCAATGCGTTGCTTGCGCTCCAAGTGATAGGAGTGTTGATGAGATTGGCTGCCTTGTTAATGGCGATGATGTAGGGCACGTTGGCCTCGATGCCTTGCACCTCATTGAATTTCACCACGCCGTCCTCTTCTTGAGCGAAGCGCTCAATCCACACGCCGCTGCTTGCCGAGCAAGTGGCAGGAGTGAAAGGTAGCACGATGGTGCTCCAGTTCTCGGCAACACCCTCTTGGCGGGCCTTGGTGAATGTGCGTTCGTAGCTGATGCTCTGAGCGGTGAAGCTCTGTGGGATGAAGTAGGGATATCCGTCCTTCAAAACGATGCTCGAAGCAGTTGCTCCTGCCACTATGTTGCAGCCATTAAGGCTTGCTGGTGCCGAAGCTCCCTCGTCAATGAAGTAGATGGTGTTGGGGTTGCTGTTTGGCACAATGTTGCTAAGGCTGAGGCTTTCGAGGCTCACGGCAGCCACATCGGCAGCCACTTGGAATCCCTCAACTGGTTTGTTTCCGTTGCGCTCGCCCTGTGCGTTCCATGTGATGATACCAGGAAGGATATCATAGTAAATCGATTCGCCAGAATGAACGAGGTTCACAAGGTGAGTTCCCTCTTCGTCGTCGGGCACATTGTTGCGGGCATAGACGTTCATAGAGTAGGTAGAACCATAGGCAAGATTGTCGAAGTCAAAGTAAAGTGTCTTCGACTCACCAGCAGCAAGCGAGAGTTGGCTCTGCTTGTAAGTCACCATTGTACCCTTGCCATTCTCCACAATGAACAGTGGTGCAAGCACATATTTGCTGTAGGCACCATTGCTATGGTTGGTGATAGTTGCACTGAATCGTGCATGACTGTCGTAGATTACGTCGTTGTTGCTTGGATTGTCGGCAGGTACTGCGTTCTCAGCATTAATCACTACCGAGAGGTTGAGTTCCTCAGCTTCCTGGCTTTCGCCAATGGTTACAGTGCCGCTACCTATGTTGATGAAGCTGCCGTACTGGTCAAGGCGCATGAGCCTTACGGTCTTGGTTCCCGACGAAGCGGGAGTAACGTTGAAGGTCACTACTGATTCCTCACCGGGGAGAACCTCGGCTTGTACTACAGTGGTGTACTGTGAGTACATATCGATTTGCTGCCCTCCAAAGTCGAGATATAGGTCTCCAAAGAAGCGGTCAACACTGTTGTTCTTAACAGTCACATTCACTTGTTCCTTCACACCTACGCGCTCACCACCGGTGAACTCCCAGTTAGTAGTTTGGAGGTTGATAACAGGATGTGCTGAAGCAGTAGCCGAGTAGTTGGTCATGTTCACCTCAAGATAGTGGCGGTCGGTCTCCTTCATGAGCTTCCACTCGCTAGTGCCTTCCACTTGGTAGGCTCCAACGAGGCGGTAGGTTCCTGTGAGGCCGGCACCAAACTTGATAACATTAGAAGCATTTGAAGCTATACCCGAACCAATAGAACGAGTCTCGCCAAGTGCCGAAGTAGTGACGGTGAAGTAACCCACATCCTCCGAGTTGGCCAGCACGTTGAATGAGCTATCGATAGGATTATACAGTGCCAATGCTGCCTTGAATCGCTTGCCAGTTCCAGAGTGGTCAGAGAAGCTGATTTTCACAATCTTTGACTTGTAAATCTTGAATGGAGCTGACACGTTATCACGGTCCCATCCACTAGGTCCACTAATGGCTGTAGCGGTGAGGGCTGGCTCTTCCTCATCGTCGTCGCCGCCAGGTGTTGCTCCACCAGGAATGACGTTATAGACGATGTTCTGTTTCATGTTGTAGCCTTCGGCGCTTGATGAGCCGCCAATGCCACTGGCATAGGGGTTGAGCACTGCAAGCTGGAAGTAGCCGTTGCCCAAGCCTCCCCATCCCCAGTTGATGTGGAAGTAGTTGCCATATTCATATCCGTCACAAATGAACGAGTGTCCACCGCCACTACCGGCTGTACCGTTATAAATCATTGGGCGTCCTGCAACGAGCTCTTGATACACCATCTCGTCCCACACCTCTTGTGTGTAGTCGTTGCGATAGGCGAGCTTAGAGCCGTAGCCAAAGAGGGCGAATCCCTTAGGAATATCGTCGGTGTAGGCACCAGTTGACGACACACCATACTGCGACTTGACGGCGCAGCCCACATAGTACATGAGGTGTGCTACAGCCGATGTGTAGACTTCGTCCTCGGCACCAGTATAGGTATCGCGCATGTGAGCCCAGTCAAAAGTAGTGATAGGCAACTCTTCCATCTGTACGGTGCTATAGTTGAAGTTGCCATCACTAATGGTGAAAGAGTAAGCAGGGATTACCTGGGTGGTCTGTTCGGGATATTTGTAGTAATTCATCAGCTGCGACATTGAAGTGGCGACACAGCCTGTGTAGGCGAGTTCATAGCCATCTTCCTCGTTGTCGGAGTTCATGAACTGAGGGCACTCGTTCCAATAGGGAGTAGCTTGGTCCCACTTGCTGGTGATGAGTGGAGCGATAGAGTTGCGTGTGTCGACCACGTCACGAGTCTTGGGAGCTGCTATCGCGTCCTTTATATTTGACACTTTGTCGAGCAGAGCAATTTGCTGAGCATACTCGTTGAGCCAAGCCTTCATGTTGGCAGGTGCTTTGGCCTCGTCAAAATATCCTTCATCGCTATAGCCCAGAACGGGGTTGATGCGGTCATCGCCCGAGACGATGACGAAACCTTGGTTGTTGCCAACGTTGAAGATGTAGAAGGCAGCCTGATTGCCACTCTTCATCATGCTGTTGCTAAGGGCAACAGGACTCAGGCTGTTGTCAGCAATATGCTTCTTGCTCAAGAAGCTCGAGGCCTCCTTACGAGCTTGATTCTGAGTGATGGGAGCAGCTTGCGCTAGCAAGCCAATGCTCAAGAAAAACATGAGCAGACCTAAAATGCGGTTTTTTGTCATAAAAAACGTGGTTAAAAGGTTAAAAAATAGTTGTTTATAAATAAGTTTGGTTTCTCAATTTTTAATTAGAGAGAGCAAATATACAATTATTATTCATATATGCAAAATTTGTTCAACAAATAGAGCTGAAAAATCGGTATAATGCAGGGAAGAGGGAAGAGGGGAGAGGGAAGGGGGGAGGACTCTCAACTCTCCATTCTCGACTCTCAACTATCTACACTTCACTCTTGACTCTTGACTCTCGACTCTCTACTATTTGGTGTTTTGGGAAAATGTGTGTACTTTTGTGTCGTAACAATAAAAACTGACGTGATGGACTATAATGATAATATTCTCGTTGATTTTGCTGGCATGCAGTGGGAGAAGGTACGCAACTATTTGAGTAAGGATTTCTCGTTAGGAGCTACTGACTGCGAAGTGGTGTTTCATGACTCGTTTGCAGCGTTATATGATTTTATCAGATGGGGGAGTTTGCCACTCCAATCATCGCTGTCAAATTTTTTTCTTGGCATCTGCAAGAAAAAAGCCCACGAACTACTGAAAAAGCAGTCTCGAGAAGTCACTATCGACGATGCCCCACTTGATTCCAGCAGTGATGACGATGATGCCGCCATCATTGCAGCTATCAAGAACAGCGACAAGGACAGAATGAGAACTATTGCCTGGAACGTGACGCATAATATTGACTTAGCTACCGCTTCGACCGAACCGTTGCCTGTGCCTCCACCCATGCCAATTCCTCAGACATTGCAGCCGGCCCCCCAGTCACCGACACAACCATGGCAAGAGCCTGAATCAAAACCATCTAATAAAAAGAAAGTGATTGGTATAGTGATTGGTGTGGCAGCACTCATGCTGTTTATCACTCTAGGTTTATTATTAAGAAAAAATGTGGGTAATCCCCATAACATTTCCACTGAAAACGTGGTTTGTGACACCCCTTACGTTGAGCCAAGCTATGATGAAGACCTCTTATATGCCGAATTAGACACCATCTCACCCATGGGAAAAGAAATCTATGAACTACTCGTCAATGTCAAGAATGAAGAGAACTTGAAAAGCACTATTTCGCAGCTTGAACAACTTTGGAAAAAATCTCAAGAAACTCCAAGCAATTCATACAGTGCTTTTGCACCTCAAATTGGATATACTCTTGCTCTTGCCTATAAGCAGGATAACGACATTGCGAATGCAAAGTTGGCTTTACGCAAAGTGATGTCAATCGAGCCAGAGGGAACAGAATATGGCAACAGGGCGAGAAGACTGCTCGAAGAACTGAAAAAGATGAAGTGAATCACTGTTGTCCAGTAAAAATGAAATAGCTGCTCCTCTAGAGGAGCTGTCACGAATTGCCTGAGAAGTATGACAAATATCTTGAAAAACAACATCTTGCCCTATCATACTCCCCCCTACCCCCTCTATCTTAGAGGGGGAGCTAAAACACTGAATATAAGGATAAAAATTCATCGAACTCAGGTTATCTTAGAGGGGGAGTAAAAAAAGACTCGCCCCTTTTTTTACTTGAGGTAGGTAATAATGAGGTAGGTGAGCAGGAGCAGGAAGAACAATAAGCCACAGCCACCTGGAATGGAACATGCGCAACCACGGGAGCGAGGCATGGAGTCAGGGTTCTGGCTTTGAGCCTGCTCCAACTGCTCTTTTATCTGTTTCTCGGTCTCATAACGTCGTCCACGGTTCCAATAGTTGCTGGTAAGACGGCTGTCATGATCAATGAGAATCTTGCGTGGATGCATACCGTCGAATGGCGCCACCACCTTGTTGTCCTCGAGCTGCTGCATAAGAGTCTCGGCACGCTCGGGAGTGATGTCGAAATATCGCTGTAGCATGGGGAGAGTGAGTGCGTCACATGTCTTCACATAGTCGACAGCCGCACGGTAGAGCGGATCAAGACCTTCGAGCATCTGCTGCTCCTCGTAGTATTGCTCTCCCTTGAATTGTGGTGGCTTGTGCTCCAGTTGCTCTATTGGTGCCTTCTCGGTGGGGATATAAGCTATTCCGTCAACAATCTTCAGCACCGACATGCAATTTGGGCATGTGATGGTGTGGTTGAGCTTCGTCAGCTCCTCCTCGCTTTGATTGGTGACAAATCCACACTTAGGACATTCGATTTTCATTGTTGTTCAGATACTATATTTTTAGAAAATAGAGCCCTCACCATTAACAATATAGAGGATAAAGAATATTGCCACAATGATAATAGTGAAAGTGAGGCAACCCATGATACTGAAGATGCCACTATCCCAACTTTTGTTGGATTTTTTTTGTTTTTTGTTAGCTGGTTTTCGTGTATTGCTTGCCATGGGTTGTCTTACTCTGTTTCTTGGGTCTACAGGCTGTTGTTGCCCATATCCCAATGGTGGTTGATTGATAGCATTGTTTCGGTTGCCTTGAGGCGCTACGTTGGTATTACCCCTGTAGGACGGTGGAGCAACTTTGGCAAATCGTCCACATTTAGGGCAAAAGTTCACACCCTGCCTCAGGAATGCTCCACAATACTTGCAGTAGCGCATCACGGCATCGGCGGCAGATTGTGATTGTTGTTGTGAAGCAGGATTGTAGGCCGGTGGAACAGCAGCTGGCTTGTCGTTAACCGTTGTGGGTGGTGCCTGCTGTGAATCTGTATTAATTTTGTCGTTAGAGTTTCCATCCACCTGCTCTTCTTGCTTATTATCAACGCCATCGAGTGAATCCAACTCAGGCTTTATCTGTTCAAAGCCTTCAAGTTCAATGTCATAGAGGCACTGGGGGCACACGTAGTGTCCCTCAAGTTTTTCTATCTCGTTGATAGAGACGTCAATATGTTTCCCGCAATGGGGGCAGAAGATATTCATTGGTGGAAGGTGAAAAGTGGATGGAGGAAGTAGGAAATACAACGAAGACAGTACTTATTACTTCCTCCATTCAACTTTAGTTATTTACTCATAATGAACGATGGCTTTGACCACGATGTGCCACTTGCCATTCTCGAGCTGTGCGCGTCCTGCGCGGTCGGTAACGATGCGCGACTTGCCAGCAGTAGACTGGATGTTGTTGCCTGAGCAAGCACGGGTGAGAGTGTCGCCAGGCATGAGAAGTGCAAGCTTATGAGCCTCGGCCTTGTTGATAACGGTAAACGAACCGCTCTTGCCGTTCATGGTAGTGAGCTCAAAGATGGAGTTTCCAGGCTCATACTGAGAAGATGAGCGCGAGAAGTTGTCATCCTCGTCGGGCTTAGCCATAAAGAGAATCTTAGGCTCGCCAAAAGCTGGAGCAGTCTTGACAGGCTCTTTCTTGGTGTCGTCGGCCTTCTTAGTATCGTCGGCCTTCATTGGCTCAATGGCTTTCTTAGGACCGTCAACCTTTTTGGGCTCTTGCTTCACAGGCTGCTTGTCACCACCTGCGGGGCGGTTTCCAAACTGGATTTTCTTGGTTTGAGGCAGATCATCCTTTTTTCCGTCAAGTGGTTGCTTGCCCTGAGCGTTCTTTGCTGGCATAGCAGCAACAGCAGCTCCACTCTTGAGAGCAGCACGCAACTTGTCGATTTGCTTCTGCAAGTTGTTGATATCCTCGTGGTTGTCACGTGCAGCAGCCTGACTCTCCTTGCGGGCTTGCATAGCGAGGAAAGTGCCAATAGCGCCCAGACCTAAACCCAGAATCGAGAGGATGTAGAGCAAACCATGTCCAGAATCGCTATCCTTGTTTTCTTCCTTCTTGACTTCTTCGTTGGCGTTGGCGGTGTCCTCGGCAACATTAACGGTCTCGCCGTTGCCGTCGGTTGTCACTGTTACCTTGCTGTCATCGACAGCTGCCTCGTTGGGAGCTGGTGCCTCACTTTGGGTGTTTACCTCGTTGCCTGTGTGAGTAGCATTGTATTTCACGGTGGCATTCCTCACACCGTTTTTGATTACAGAACCTTTCTCATACACGCTGGCAACGGTCTCGACCAACTTGTCCACATCGCCAGACTCATTCTCATGCGCTTTGAGTTTGTTGTAGTAGTTCATCCACTTCTCGCGGCTACCGTACATCGACTTGAGGTCGTCGAGCGAATAGTTCTCATTGGTCCTCGACACAACCTGGTTGTCGGCCTGAGCAAAGCCCAAGTCACGTGCAATCCACTGAGCGCCAATGGCCAGACCATGGTTCCACTGCCCTTGCGACAGATTTGATGATTTCTCGGGAGCAGGAGCCTGCTGAGCTTGTTGAGCATCTTGCCCCATCGCTGTCATGGCACCCATGACGCACACTAAGATAAAAATAATTTTTTTCATTTCGATTGATGGCTTTATAATTTATTATGTTATTTATTACACATTAATAGAGTTTATATCGTGTTAGAAATCACCTCGTTGCAGAGGTTTTTCAAGAGGTTGTGGCGGATGATGCCTATGATGGGGTAGAAGAACGGCACGTCCTCAATGGCCTCGTCGCCTGTGTAGCGCCCCTTGAGATAATTGCCAATGCCCGCTGTAAGATAGTTGCCAATGTTGTCACTGATGACACTAATGAAGATGCGGAACACCTTGTTGTCGATGCCGAACTCATCTTTAGTAACATTGTCGCACAGCGAGATGAAGAACTCGTTGAAGGCTCGCACCTGCTCGATGAGCTTGTCGCGCACCTCGATATCATAGACCGACTTGATGGTTAGCGGCTTCTCGTCGATCATCGAGTAGCAATACTTCATGGCGTTGACGTTGCGAGGCGTGAGCCGCTGCACGTCGACGTTGCCATCCATGCGCAGACTCTCGAGCTTGATACCGCCACGGCTGGTGATTTGCTTGGGATTGCTTTGCTCAATCTTGATAGAGAAGCGCTCGGTGAACTCTTTCTCAAACACCTTCTCGAGAATAAGCTTAGTGAACTCAGTAACCTGATCCTGGGTGCCCAGAATGTTCAAAATCTTAGAGCCTGTGCCGCTGAAGTAGATTTGCTTGGGCATCTCGTAGTCACGCGCCTTCATCGACTGAGCAATGTAGTAGATGATTGCGGCGTAGAAGTACATGAAGATGAGCTTGCGCTGCGAGTCATTTCGCAGCAATGTGTTGTAGCTGTAAATGTTACGGTCCACCTCACGCAGCTTGCGCAACTGCTCAACATTCTCGATTGAGAAGAGGAAGGCGTTAACGTCCTGCGAACGCTTGCGCTTGAGCACGTCTTGCAATATACTATTGAGGTAGCCTATGTCATTGTTCTTGGAAATCAGCCGCTTGAAGTACTCGCCATAGTGACGGATGAGCGGGTTGTTATCGGCATCGCGCTCGGTGAATGCGTCGCCAAAGATTGCATCGCCAGCAAAACGGAATGACGAGATAGCCACTGGCTCGGTGTCGAGGCGATTGGCTGTGGGCTGATAAATCACGGTATCGGTAGTGCCACCACCAATATCGATAGAGACAAAGCTGCCACCACTCACATCGTCGCCCTTATAGAAATAGGCTGGGGCGATGCTCTCGGGATAGGCGTGGAGATGACTGGTGTCCTCGCCAAAGTAGGTGTGATACAGCTCGTTCCAAGTGTCGTCGAGTTTGCGACGGTCGCTACCTCCCATACTAACTGGGAAGAAATAGACGATGCTGGTGCGATTAAGGTCACCATTCTCGAGCAACACCTTTGCCTTGATGAGCAGCACCAGCTCGCGCAAGAACTCGCGCGAGAGTGTGATGTCGCCCATCCACTTGAGATTGGTTGTGATGTCGTAGCCGTCGAAGTACTGGCGCTCATAGAGGAACGGGATGTTAATGTCGCCAAAAAGTTTGTGGCCACCAGTGCTGATGGCATTGCGGGCGAGAGCACTTCGCAATGGGAAACCGTACACCTTGTCAATGTCGCTGGGCAGGAATTCCACACGCTGCAACTGGTCGGCAAAGAGCAATGTGCCACGTTTGAGCAACGATGCGATAAGTACCTGATGCTCGCCATGAGCAAATTGCAAGTCTTGCGCATCGTGACCACGTTCCGACCACTCGACGTGGCTATTGGTGGTGCCGAAGTCGACTGCAAAAATCAGCTCTTTGCTACTTGCCACATAGGGCTTCCACAAAGGAACAACATATCCTGAGAATTCTCCCGAAGGAGTACTTATATTGGTCTTTATGAAGTCGAAAGTGCCCTCTAAATCGTAATATTTGGTAGAATAGGTACCCTCGGAACGGGTCTTACCGCTAATCTTAAGGTTGTCGGTAAGCATACCGTTCTTGAAGAACTGGAGCGAGGCATTGCCACCCTCTATCATTGTGAAGAGCTGGACGGTGTAATCGTCCTTATAATTGGTGCGGACGAACGGGAAAATGGCTGTGGACATCACCACATTAGTGATGATGCGACCAGTGCCACGCTTCTCGTCGAACTGCCACGAGGGGTCATCGATGGGGTAGTAGTTGCGAGTCAGCTCAATGTATCGCTTCTTGAGCGGCACACGCAGCGTCACGTTGACCGAGCCGTCGATGAGCTCTTCCATCTCGAGCATGTTGCGGCCATGCACCTGCTTAGTAACGTCGCTGGCGTTGAAATACTTGAAGAACTCCTCGGTGAGCGGCAGCAGATAACCGTTGTTAGAAGGCATCATCTTGTTGATAACGTTGCCGTTGAAATAGTGACTCTCGTCGATGGGACCTGCAAGACGAATGAGAGTGTCCTGCAAGAAGTCGCCTGTGGTGATAAAAGGATAGATGATGCTCGTGTCGGGGAGTTTGCGCTTGTTGATAGGGATACTACCCACATAGACCTGAGTGGAGCTGTCCCATTCCTTGTCGATGTAGATATAGTGGTCAACACTGCCGTTGAAGTTATTGCGAAGCACAAGTGGCAGAGGACCTTCAACCTGTCGGGTTGGAGCTATCACAAAGTCGCTGTTTTCGGCAGACGTCTTGATGTCGCGAGCGCGCTTGTGATAAAGTCGTGCTCCAAGCACCGTCACCTCGTCATCGCCAACAAAGGGGTCGAACTCCAAGTCCAATCGCTCAACCAAACGAGGTGCGAGTTCATGATTCAGTGCTTCAAGGTTAGGAATCACCTGTGTGAGTCGGCGGTAAAGCTCAGGCTTTTTCTGCATGATGATATCCTTGTTCTTGAGCATATAGTCGTAAACGCCTTTCACTGAGGTGCGCAGCGTGGGGAAGGCATTGAAGAGCATGAACATGTAGTAGACGAAATCCTCGTCGCGCTGCCACAGGTCGCGGGTGTCACTGTCGAATAGCGAAATACCTTGCTCTACCTTGATGCCAGAAATTGGTTTCTCACTCTCGCGAGGCACGGCGATGGTCATCGACGATGGCGAGGTGGCACCTATCACCTGACTGTTCCACAAAAGGATATACCAATCGGTAAGCAGATTGAAGTTATACTTAGTGTCGCTGCCGAGGAAGAGTTCGAGAGTCTCGCCATAGAGACGGTGCTCAGGTTCGCTCTTGAGGCGCTCAATCTGCTCTTCACGGTTCCAGCGCACGATGTGCAGATAGTCCTTGTGGTTCTCGAAATCGAAGAAAAGCTGTGCCACGTCGAGGGCGTTAGACACCAATCGCTTGTCCATCATCGAACCGCTCAGACGAGCATTGCTTGAGAGATGCTCAAAGGCGTTCTTCACCAAGTCGAGCTGGGCGAAAGGACTCGGAATGGCAGTGCGAGGGTTCTCGCTCATGCCACCGTTGGGGTCCTTGATTTGCTTGATGTCGTCGTCAACATAGGGGGCAACAGGAATCCAGTCCTGCGCGCTCGTCTTCGTTGTCTTTTTGTTATATGATAGTACTTGACTCATAATAGTTGTCAGTTTTTTGCTATAGATTCTCTAGATGTTCTAGAATTGATAAGTTTTCCACTTAATTGATATTATCGTAGCGGTCGGTGATAATTTTCTCGGCGGCAGTATAGAACAGGTCCATGAGTTTGAGTTCAGGATTGCTGCCGTAACTGTTATTGTCGCGGCTAAGCTTGTTCATCTCGGCCTTAAAGACGTCGTTGTCAACCTTCTTGCTTCCAAAGATGCTCTTCTTGGTGAGCACCTTGTGTATGGCCTTGTTCATGTCCATCTCGTCCTCGTTGAAGAGGGTGACATGGCGACGGTTGTGGAGCATCTCGCTAGTCCATTCGATATAGCTGTCGAAAAACTGCTGGGTGAGGATGCGGTAGAACTGTGTGCCCATGAACTCGCGAGTAATCTTGGGCGAGTCCTCGGTAAAGCCCTGACCAATGATTCCCCTCAAGCCAGTTCTCAAGAAGATGTAGAGCAAGTGTAACTTAACGAGTGGACGATATATCATAGCGCGTGTTTCCTGGCCGAAGCCCGAGAAGTCGACGAAATCGGTGTCGTGCTCCAGACCATACTCAAAGGCCTTGGTAGGCAAGGGTTCGCCAGTGGCAAGGTCGGTGAGCTCACTGTCATCAAGACTCAGGAACTTGAACGGAGCCATAGCTCCCACCATCTCGATGAGGTGAGCAGGGTCATGCTGGTCGCGCTTGTCGCCTGGGTCGTAGGCATAGGGAGCGTTGTGGCCGTGGTCTCCCAAGTAGAAGATGGCATTCACAGCGTTACGACCATTACCTGTTAGTGTGTTGTTGTAATATTCGAGCGCGCTCTGCGTCTTAACGATAAAGTCGGCGTTGTCGATTCGCTTGTCGTTCTTGTCTTCGCTTTCCATAAGCGAGAAGTATGGGAGGACGGTGAGTCCACCGATGGGTGCACGCTGAAGGAAAGCCTTGTTCTTGGCATCAATATTCTTGGCTTGACGGATATTCTTCACGATGATTGGAAATCCTGCAGCTCCAGTACCTCCAAAGATGCTGCTGATAAAGAAGATGCGGTCACCGTCGGCAAAGACGTTGGCAAAAGCCTTGAACTCGTTGCTGTCCTTGATGCCATTCAGCGCCACGCTGCCAATATTAGGCGAGCCCACGAAGCCAATACTCATCTTATTCTCGAGCTGATAGTCGGCAAAGAGCAGAGAAGTGAGCGCCTGGTTAGGCTCGTTCATGGTATTATAGCTGATGAAATCGCGGAACTTGTAGTTCTCGACGGCGGCTAGGTTGAAGATGAACGAGTCGTCGAGTGGCACTTGGCTGCTCGACACCACTTCTTTCAATGTCGAGATTTTGGTGGCGAAGAAGCCGTTGGCATTGGCATTCTTGCCATAGAGGCGGTCGCGGATGGCGCTATAGGCACTTAGGAGCTTCTCGGTGCGCTTGAGGTCGGCATTCGACTTGTGAGGGTCGATGATGATGGGCACAAGCTCCACATCTTGCAGCGGGTGTCCATTAGAGTCGACAGGCCTCACGCCAGCGGCGCAAAGCATTATCATCGACTTGAGCACGCGTGAACCGGTGCCTCCTATTGCAAATATAAATAGTTTCATTTATCGTCGTTTATCGTTTTTTGTTTATCATTCATGGAAAACTTGTGAGATAATCTCAACTCCCTCTCATTACTGAGGAATGGGCGTGTGGCGGCAGTTGCTGCTCCACCATCTTATCGAGAACGAAGCAATGACAAAGGTCACTGCAGTAAACAAGATGTTGTAAAACGCAAAAGTGAACTCGGATGTGGAGTAGTCAAAGCCCTCAAGGAAGTTATCAATCACGATATAGCACACCACTGGTGTGAGCACGCTGGCAATGCCCAACATCGCCAACCAGTGATACCAGCGGTCGAACTTCACCGAGTTAATCACATAGTAGTAAATGGCCGCCAAGCCCCATGCCATGGCAATGGTAATGGCTGCCACCGAGCCATAAGCTCCCGTGTTATACATCTGGTCGCTGAAGCCGTTGACATTATAAACAGCCTCATATAGCTCTACCCTAAAAATCCAGAACAGAACGCTCAAAACCGCTCCAATAACTAGAAATATTACTTTATCTCGCATCTTAAAAAAATTTAGTTTTCGAGTTTAATTACAATTTTACCATAAGTGTCGTTGCCAGCCGAGAAGGCATCATATATACCCTGCAAAAAGCGTTCCAAACCAAAAGTGGTGGTAGCGAAGCCAGCCACCGAGGAGTCGGTGTCGCTGGTTGACGACGACTCTTTTATCCAATTGGGGAACTGGTTGGCAAGGGTTATCGACAGTTCATCGTGTGAAGTGTTGAACTTACCCTTGGCAGTAATCAGGTGTGTCATGCCATCGAGGTAGGTGCGGTTGTTGTTAGTAATGTCATCAGGACTGATGGCACGTATTGTGATTCCAAAACCGCTCTGCGACTGCACGGTATAGTTTGCCACATTGCTTAAGAACGCGTCATCCTTGTTCAATGGCTTGAGGTTTGCAGCGATAGTAAAGCAAAGTATGCCAGTCTCGCGGTCGCCCTCACAGTCAATGAGCTTGTTCTGCTCATCGCGCGCCACTCTGAACCGTCCCACGTTGTCCTTCCAGTCGGGCACCACCTTCACATTAAGCTCGCTCTGCGCTTGATTGAAACGATAGCTGTTCTTCACTGCACTGGGGTGCAGGAACTTAGCATACTTGTCGTCGGCGCTCATGCGATCGATAGTCGATGCGTCGGCAACAATTATCAAGTAGAAGGGACGCTTGCCATTATAGGCAAAAGGTTGACCGTTATAAGGATAATACTGTCCGTTGTAGTCGCCCATCATCTGGTTGACAATGATTGACTTACCTTTATAGGTCTTGAAAATGCTTGTTGCCACGCTGTTCTCCTCGTTGAGGATTTTCTCGATGCTCACGTCGGCAGTGTTCTGTGGCGAGTAGATGAGGTCGGTAACAAGCACACTCACGTTGCCTGGCTTCTGCGCTTGGATAATCTTCTCGAAGATAAGCTTGAAATCGGTGTAACTGGCATTGCCAGTACCCTTTGTGCTCTCGTAGATGTTGCGATCCTGCAAGAACGAGTCAACAGTGCCACTATAGGGGTAGATGTTGTCGTTCACGATGTTGATTTTAACACCGTCCTTGCTTGGGAAGAAGTTTATGAGATCATTGACAGCCTTCTTGAGCTGGCCGCCACCACCTGGAGTGTCGTAAGGTGTCATTGAACCGCTACGCTCGAAATAGACTGTGAGCGTGAGCTCTTTGAGTCCGTAGCCCGTGATGTTCCACTTCATGGGTGGACGCAGACTACTACCCACTTCGTTGATGTACTTACCCAGAGCCTCGACATTTATATCGCCACTCTCGGTAACAAACTCGGCGTAACTTTTGGGATTCTCCTTGATGAGAGCGCAAATCTTCTCGTAGCTCGCTTGTGTGGTATCACCGTCGATGAAGGCCTTTTTAACAGCTTTTTCAAGTCCGCCACCACCACACGATGCCACAACCGTTGCCATAGCCAGCATCACGACAGCAATGCTCAGCATGTTATATACTCGTCTTATCATGTTCATTCTCAATGTGTTTAAAAACTTTGTTTTTAATAATAGGCAGCAACAAAGAGTGCTACTTCACCTTATAACCTGCAAAACTACAAAAAAAAGTTTATTTACACATTAATTAAACAAGAATTAATATAAAAATTAATCTATTCACAAAACGAAAAAGTGCAAAGTTGCTCAAATTATGAACGATAAGTTAATAGTTCGATGAAAATAAATATTGTAAATAATGCACTTAATCCAATGAAGATTGTTGATTTAAGAATTTTACCTTTTATCTCCTTTTCAGATGAATCAGAATCGGTGGTGGCCAAATTATACCAAAAGAACGATGAAACCAGCACAACGATGGCAATAATGATACAATAGAGTTCGAACATGGCAGCGTCCTCATTAAAGAAGCCACCATAAGTTAATGGCAAGATAGCTAGCATGAGCATTATACCTCCTGCAAAAGTGTTTAAATAATAAACACTCTTTATGCTAGAAATGTGACTAATAAAGCCTCTATAATCCTTAATTTTTCCACGCGACGAACAAACATTTAAAGCTATTATTGAGCCGATTACACATGAAACAACTGCAAGTAGTGCCGTAAAATTCATTGGTAAGAAATAGCTAAAAAACCACCCTAAAAGAATACTAATTCCCAACGTGACAAGATAAGGCAACACACTCCCTTTGTCGACGTCTTCAGAATTATTCTTATCACTGCTGACAGTTTGTGGAATTTGTTCTTTGTGGTTAGCCTCATTCACTTGTAGTTGTGGAGTTTGTTCATTCGTTGCATGCGATGGCAGGTTCATATCGGTTACTGCCTGTGAGAAAAGCAGGTTTCGTGCTTTGTGGTAATGTTGTGATAAGCATCCACTAAAGTAAGGATAGAACCCTTGCTTGTCGGAAATTAGGTTGACACAACATTCATACCATTTCTCGATGGTTTCGTTGTCTTGGAAGTTATAAAAGACAATACCCTCGTCAATCATTCTCACTATCTCATGTTTGTATTGATTACCATCAAGGGCTTGCAGAAGTTGTAATCGATTCATTGTAAGCCAAATATATAATAAAAACTTTTAATAGTTATCATCATCGTAATAAGGGCCACCATCATCATAAACAATGCCGCCTTCTTCATCATATCCAGCTATTTTATAGATTTCATAGTTGGTGCTTTCGTCACCATGATATTCGTTTCCCTCGGCATCAACACCATGGTAATAGTCTCCATCGGGATAATAGTGGATATTTTCACTGTCATCTTCAGGCTCATCTTCTTCAGATTCATAATCTTCAGACTCATCATAATCATATTTATTTTCGCTTGAATGTGAGACACTTTGCTCATAATATGTTGCATTAGTGCTTGTAGAAGATTGGTTGGTTGACTGTGTGACTGATGTGGGGATAGTGTCGTAGTAGGTTTCGACATTATGAGATACATTATCCTTGCTACAAGAGACATTTTTTAATAGTAATACTAAAAACAGTGTTGCCACCAAGATTAAAAAAGCAACCAAAAAATTGTGATTGGACTGTTTCTCGTCAGTTTGCTTAACTATGGGGTCAGTGTCAGTCCAATCAAATTCTTGTCCACAATTATAGCATGCTTTAGCATCTTTTTTTATGTTGACGCCACATGATGGACACACAAATTCATGACCATTGCTCTGCGCTGTGTCAATGGGCGTGTCCACTGCCTTTTTTGATAGGTCGTGCTGTTCTATAGAATCAGCTTGCGGCAAGTGAAAATCACTAGGAGGCAAAACAGGTGGGACTATATCTGATATGTTACTTGTTGTAGACTGGTTTTCAGGTTCTTGTGGCGGATTATTTAAATTATTGTCCTTCAACTGCATTTGAGTCTCAACAGGTAGTTCTGTGTCTTGATAATCATGGCCGTGTTGTGACTCTTTTGTTACCTCTTTTTCTTGTTTCTTCTTTAGCTCTTGTAATTCTTGTTGCTGCACTTGTTGCTCGTGACGCAAGTTGTCGAGCTCTTTACGCAAGATGTCAACCGTCTGTTGAGATACTGCAGGATTGTTATCCTGTGAATCATCGAGGGTGGGCTGGAGACCGACCTTTATTTTAGCCAAACACTGTGGGCACACCACAGTCATGTCGCTAGCTTCAAGTGTATTAAGCGTCGCATCAATTATTTTTCCGCATTTTGGACAAGAAATAATCATTTTCGGTTAAATTTTTACAAAGGTACACACATGCCTAATGACCGATTCGGGTTTAAGGCAAGTGACAATTCTTTGACGCCCAAATTTACTACAAAAATCTATATCAACAAAAAATAACCCTATAAAGTTTTGAAATATAGCCCCTCAACATCTTTAGTGAAATGACCGTCGATTAGTTGGTTTGGCTTTAAATTCTTGTGATTTGGCGTAGTATAAACAGTGCAAAACAGCCGTTTTTGCATAAAAACGTCACAAAATTGCTCAACATTTTTGCCATTAAATAAAAAATGTATACCTTTGCGTGCTATTTTTGTGAAGTATCTATTTTTGCAAATAAAAAACATAAAAATAATTTATAATGGCAGCATTAGAAAAAATTAGAAAAAGAGCCGCAATTCTTACTATCGTCATTGGCGCAGGTCTTTTGGCGTTTATCCTAGAAGAGGCGGTACGTGCGTCGGGAGCATTCACTACCGACACGCTCGCAGCAAAAGTAGGCAGCGAGAAAATTGAGATGCAAGAGTTCCAAAATCTGTCACAGGCACGTCAGCAACAGCAAGATGCCGACAATAAAGTTGACCCTGCAGTGACACAACAGCAAATCTTGCAAGAAGTTATTCAAGAAAAATTGCTCGAGCAAGAGTGCAACGATGCTAATATCACAGTCACTGGCAATGAGGTTGCCGAGCTTATGGTTAACAATCCTCCTCAATCTATCCAGCAGCTGTGCCAGCAAAACGGCATTGACCCAAAGAGCTTGTTCGACCTGCTCAAAAACCCAAACGCTGACCCCAATGATCAGGCACTGGCGCAGGTGAGAGCTATCTATGAGCAAGAGTCTCAAAAGATGGCCAACCAACTGCTTCAGGCCAAGCTTGGAATGCTTCTTATGGGTTGCCTTCAGGCCAACGATATCGACATTGAGCAAACTCTTGAGGGCAGCACTGTATATAATGCTACTTATGCCAAAGTTGACTACACCACCGTAGACGACAAAAACATCAAGATTACTGATGCTGAACTTCAAGAAGCCTACAACAAGTATAAGAACCTGTTCAAGATTGACGAGGAAGCACGTCGTGTTCACTACATTAAGGTTAACATCGACCCATCGGCACAAGACAAGGCCGCTGCTAACAGCAAAATCAACAAGATTTATGCCGACCTGCAGAACCAACCTGGTATCAGCGGTGTGCGCTCTAACAGCGACGTGGTGCTCGACTCGGTGACTACCACTCAGAACGACAAACAGGTCTTTGGCGCAAAGACTGAGAACAAAGACGAGACTTTCAAGAATCTCGTGGCAGGAGGTCTCAACGCTTGCGAGAAGAAAGACCCAACAGGTCGCGACCGCAATACTTTCATGTATAAGGTTACCAGCACCTTCCAGAGCATCGACTCCATTGGTCTTGACATGGTACTCGTTCAGGGTCCCAAGGCTCGTCAGGACTCAGTAATGGCGCTACTCGATGGTGGCATGGAGGCAGACTCTCTCGCTAAAGATCCTAACATTCAGATTCAAAAGAGCAATCCTCAGCAGCTGATACGTGCATTCCAACTTCCTGACTCTATTCGTACTAAGGTTAACGCTAACGCCAACGGTAACTTCTTTACCTGGCAGGCCAACGATCAGGGAGCCATGATTGCCAAGGTGGCTCAATCCAAGCCAGCAATCACTTTCTACAACATTGCACGCGCTAAGTTTGTTGATTACCCCAGCGAGGCTACCGTCACTCAGCTTCAGAGCGAGTTGCAGAAGTACTTGAACAAGAACAAAGACATTGCCGCCTTTGAGAAGAATGCCAAGGCCGCTCACTACGAAATCGTAGAGGAGATAATCACTCCCGCTACCACTCAGCTGGGCGCTCAGTCTTCACAGTTTGGCATGATGCCTGGTATCAACGAGAGCCGCAAGGCCGTGAAATGGGCGTTTGAGAGCAAGCCCGGTGCTATTTCTCAAATCTTCACCAGCGACACCGAGATGCTTGTTGTTGCCGTTGACGAAGTGTACAATGACTACACACCTTTCAACGACCCAAGCACTAAGCAGAAACTCACCGAACTTGTTAAGAGCGAAAAGAAGGGTGAGTACCTGATGAAGCAATACAAAGACAAGGCCAATGATGTGGCAGGCTATGCCGCTCTGATGAAGTGCGACGTTGACAGCGCAAGCATTGCTATGGGTGCTCCACAACAGATGCTCGAAGGTAAAGTAGCTGGCGTGCTCGCAGGACTTGGCAACAAGGCCCAAGGCAAGGTACAGCTTATCGCTGGACGCAACGCCATCTATGCCGTTCAAGTCAACAGCATCGATCCACCTCGTGGAAAATTGGAAGACAAGAACATCAAGAATCAAATGGCTATGCAATACCGCCAGCAGCACTTCCCTGTTCAGCAGATGCTGGGATCTATTTTGCAAAACAGCCGCAAGGTAAAGAACAATCTCATCAAGTTCAGCTAATTTGTAGAACTTGAAATGAATAAAGGGTGTTGGGCAATAGCTCAGCACCTTTTTTTTGAGTAAAAAGTTGTGAAAAACCAAAATTATGACTAACTTTGACCGATTTATATATACATTTCTATAAAATGGCTGAAATCAACCAAATTCAAGACGAGATAATCGAGGAGTTCGCCGACATGGACGACTGGATGGACCGCTACGCCTACATCATTGAGATGGGCAACGCACTCGATGCGCTCGATGAGAGCCAAAAGACTCCCGACAACCTAATCGACGGCTGTCAGAGCCGTCTTTGGCTTGATGCGCAATACAGCGACGGAGTGGTAACCTACCGTGCCGACAGCGACGCCATCATCGTCAAGGGCATTGTGGCTATGCTCATTCGTGTGCTATCAGGACAAAAGCCACAGGACATTGTCGACGCCGACCTCTACTTCATCGACCGCATAGGTCTGCGCGACCACCTCTCACCCACACGCAGCAATGGTCTTCTCTCGATGCTCAAGCAGATGCGCGCCTATGCTATGGCATTTGCTGCAATGCATAATTCATAATGCACAATGCATAATCAAGAAAGACAACTCCTTTCGACTCTTAACTTTGAACTATAAACTAAATAAAATATTAACTTAAAAAACTATTACAATTTATGTTTAAAGGACATCCTAAAGGGTTAATCCCCGCCGCGTTGAGCAACATGGGTGAACGCTTCGGCTACTACATTATGGCGGCCGTGTTGTCACTTTTTTTGTGTTCAAAATTTGGATTAGGCGATGAAACTGCCGCTTTAATTTATTCTATTTTCTTGGCTGCAATTTATGTATTGAGCCTTGTGGGTGGTGTAATTGCTGACAGGACTCAAAACTACAAGGGTACAATCATGGCTGGTATCATAGTAATGGCATTAGGTTATGTTGCCCTTGCAATACCCATTACAGCTACAAAAGGAACCATGGCTTTCCTTTTGACTCTTACATGCACAGCTTTGGTTTTCATTGCTTTTGGTAACGGATTGTTTAAAGGTAATCTTCAAGCAATTGTAGGACAAATGTATGATGAAATGGAGGCTGAAGAAGCTAAAAAAGGGCCTGAGGCGCTTAAGGCAGTTCAAGGCAAACGTGACACAGGCTTCCAAATCTTTTATGTATTTATTAACATCGGAGGTCTTGTAGCCCCATTTATAGCACCATTTTTACGTAGTTGGTGGTTAGGTCGATTTGGATATAAATATGTGGCCGAATTACCTTCTCTTTGCCATCAATTTATTGATAACACTCTTCCAGCTGATCAAATGGTCAATTTACAACAATATATGACAAAGGCTGGAATCACAGGTGCTGCAAGTATTGATACTTGTCAAGACTACTTAGCTGTATTTAATCAAGGTGTGCATTTTGCGTTCATCGCTTCGGTAGTGGCAATGTTGATTTCTCTTGCCATATTCTTGGCTAAAAAGAATCTTTTCCCAACACCGGCTAAGAAAGAAACTGTCGATGTCAATATCTCACCTGAGGAAAAAGCCGCAATGGCAAAGGAGTTGAGACAACGTCTTTATGCTTTGTTTGCTGTGCTTGGTGTGGTTATTTTCTTCTGGTTCTCATTCCACCAGAATGGCGTTACCCTTTCATTCTTCACTCGTGATTATGTTATTAGCGATATGTTCCCAGCAGAATTATGGCAGGCAGTAAATCCATTCTTTGTGATTGTGCTCACTCCTATAATAATGTTGATTTTTGGTAGATTGAGCAAGAAAGGTAAAGAGATATCCACTCCTCGCAAGATTGCTTATGGTATGTTTATTGCTGGATTAGCATATCTTTTCCTTGCCATCTATTCTTATGTGGCAAATTATCCTTCATCTGTTGAGTTCTTGAAGATAGATGCAACAACAAGAGAAGCTATGAAAGCCGGACCTTGGGTTATGATTGTTACTTATTTCTTGTTAACTGTAGCAGAGCTATTTATTTCTCCTCTTGGTTTGTCTTTTGTCTCAAAAGTCGCACCAAAGACAATGCTTGGTCTTTGCCAGGGATTATGGCTTGGAACAACCGCAATTGGTAATATATTATTGCCTATTGGCACATTAATGTACAAGAATATTTCTCTTTGGCAATGCTGGGGAGTATTCATCATCGTTTGCCTCATCTCAATGGGCGTGATGCTCGGAATGGTGAAGTGGCTCGAACGAGTTACTAGCGACAAACCAGTCGAAACTGAAAAAGCAGCCGAGTAACACATAATTTTTATAATAAACTCAATAAGCCGAGGGGCTGAGCTACATCAACCCTTCGGCTTTATTGTTAAAGAATGACAAGGAATGGGCTCAGCCCACTTGACACTTTCTTCAAATTTTAACTTAACACTTATATTATTATGTTCAAAAATCAACCTAAAGGCTTGTATGCCCTGGCGCTTGCCAACACTGGCGAACGCTTTGGCTACTACACGATGATAGCCGTGTTTGCGCTCTTCCTGCGCGAGAATTTCGGCTTGGATCCCGGTAAGGCAGGTCTAATCTACAGCAGCTTCCTGATGCTAGTTTACTTCTTGCCGGTCATTGGTGGTATTCTTGCCGACATCTTTGGCTACGGCAAGATGGTAACATCTGGTATTCTAATTATGTTCTTCGGCTATGTGGCACTTTCGGTTCCACTCGGTGGCGATACTGTAGCACTTTGGGCCATGATGGGTGCCCTCTTGCTGGTGAGCTTGGGAACAGGACTTTTCAAGGGCAACCTCCAGGTAATGGTGGGCAATCTCTATGATGACGCAAAGTACAGCGACCGGCGCGATGCCGCATTCAGCATTTTCTATATGGCAATCAACATTGGTGCCATGTTTGCGCCAACCGCCGCTGTGAAGATAATGGAATATGCTCAGAAGAATCTTGGCGTGAGTGTTGCCGACAGCTACCACTTCGCATTTGGAGTAGCTTGCGTTTCGCTTATTGTTTCTATAATCATTTACTATGCTTTCCGCGGCACCTTCAAGCATGTTGAGAAGAGCGCCATTTCAAGCAAGAAAGACAACGAAGTAGCTGCCGCAGCCGAGTTGGCTCCTGGTGAGACTGCAAAGCGTGTAGTGGCACTGATCTTGGTGTTTATTGTGGTAATCTTCTTCTGGATGGCATTCCACCAAAACGGATTGACACTTACATTCTTTGCCAACGAGTTTACTGCAAAGAGTTCTACTGGTTTGCAGAGCATGGCATTCGACGTATGGAATCTGGTACTCTGCATCTTCATTGTCTATGCCGCATTTGCAATCTTCGACACTAAGAGCAAGCGCACTCGCGGCATTGCTGGCGGTGTGATAGCAGTCTGCTTGGGAATTCTTATCTATCGTTATTTCAACCTCGATGGTCCCGTTGAGGTTGCAGCTCCCATCTTCCAGCAGTTCAATCCCTGCTTTGTGGTGGCTTTGACGCCTGTATCATTGGCAATTTTTGGATGGCTTTCACGCAAAGGCAAGGAGCCAAGTGCACCTCGCAAGATTGCTTTGGGTATGCTCGTGGCAGCTTCGGCCTTCCTCATTATGATTGTTGGTTCGATGGGACTTCCAAGTCCCAATGAGCAAAAAGCGCTTGGCGATGCAGCAACACTTGTTTCGCCCAACTGGCTTATATCGACTTATCTGGTGCTCACTTTTGGCGAGTTGTTGCTCAGCCCAATGGGAATCTCGTTTGTCACCAAGGTAGCTCCTCCCAAACTCAAGGGTTTGATGATGGGAGGATGGTTTGCCAGCACAGCCCTTGGTAACTTCCTCGTGAGCGTTGGCGGTTACCTATGGGGGGGACTTCCATTGTGGGTGGTTTGGAGCGTCTTCATTGGCGTGTGCGTAGTTTCAGCACTCTTTATGTTCATCATGATGAAACGCCTCGAGAAAGTCGCCAAGTAATCACTTTGTGACATAAATATCCCATTGGCAGAATCAAGTATGCGTTAGCTTAATTCTGCCAATGGTTTTTATCTATTGCAATGATTGCTGGTGGATATTGAAACACTTCACAAGCGCAGAAAATCGAGTAAGGCGATTCAATATTGTGGAATATTAACTATTTGGGATTATTATTCTTTCTAGATCCAAGTGATCTACAAAATTGTTCATTATATTAATTTCTTTTCATACATTTAACTACCTAGACCTAGAGCAGCACTTCGACGGGTAAAGGGTTTTACAAATTCATGTATATCGTTTTGCATCTCAGTGGATAATTGTTTCTTGAATGTACGTAATGCTCCTGGAACTTCAGCGCTCGATTTAAGAATGGGAACTGGAATTAGACCAAAAAATCTCGCCTTCCTCGTACCAAGTGTACCACCTGCTACAACATCTGGAGTATTAATTTCATATGACGTCTTTATAATATAAGGAACATATTGTTTTCTATCTGCTGCCTTTCCCGCCGCTACTAATTGTCTCCTGTGATCCTCTATTGCATCTCGATAAGCTTTCATCGCCGACTTTGCAGCAGCATCTCTCTTTTTACGAAGAAGTGCTTTTTGAGTTTCATTTAGACCCTCATAGTCTCTTATAGCCATGGTGTGAAAATATTAGTCTTTTATTACTAGGTTACAAATTCAATAATAATTCTTAAGTTGTGAAATTTTAAACACAACTATAAAAAACTGAACTCGGGATTATTTGTCGATAGAGTGTTTTAGTAGCATCTCAAAGATGGTCCGCTCCACAATGCGGTAATGAGGATGATAAGCGGCGTTATAGGTCTTGCTGTGGTGAACTGCCTGTTTCTTATTGCTCGCTTGGTGCAAGTCTTCACGGATATCACTTCCAAATCCAGGATTTATTTCATCAATTATATCAACAATAGCATTCCATTTCTTTGACCACTCAATGACTGGTTCCTGCCGAGCTGTGACACTATCAATAAAAGCCTGCAATAATTCGTCGGCAGTGATAAGATTGTCCTTAACTGCACTCAAATAGACTCTTACATAGTTGCCCTCTATACCTATGGGCTCATAGTAGAGATTTCCATGATTATCGCCCATATTTGATAACTCATAGTTGAGGTAATTTCTTACTGCCTCAACATCACTAATCATGTGCTCAGGTCCAAAATGCTCTTGATAGAAAGCCTTATACACATCTTGCAGCGTTGACTCGGGATAGGTCGCCAATTGCCGCTCAATCGCCATCCTGAGTGCCAACTTGTCTATTTCCTGCGCATTAGAAGTAATCACTGCCATTGACACTAATAAAAAAAATATAACCTTTTTCATTGTGTTTTTCATTCAATTGTTGCCATGAGTTCGAAGGGTAGGGCACTAGTAATTTCCACGTCATAGAAGTTGCCTGGGGTAAGAGGTGTGGTCTTGGTGATTAGAACTTCGGGATCCACCTCGGGCGAGTCATACTGGGTGCGGCCCACGTAGTATTCCTCTTCTTCGCGGTCGATAATCACGCGCTGCATGGTGCCCACCTTGCTCTCTTGAATCTCCATCGAGATAGACTCCTGCAAGTCCATAAGAGCCTCAAGGCGAGCCTGCTTCACTTCTTGTGGAATATCATCGGTGAGATTGTTGGCTGCCCAAGTGCCAGCCTCCTCGCTATAGGCAAAAGCTCCCATGCGCTCAAAACGCGCTTCACGCACGAAGTCCATCAATTCATCAAACTCTCTGTCACCTTCGCCCGGGAAGCCCACCATAAGTGTGGTGCGCAGATGCAAACCAGACACCTCGCGACGCATGCGCTCAATGAGCCGTAGCGTCTCGTCGCGGGTGATGTGACGCCGCATATTGGTTAATACCTTGTCGCTGATGTGCTGCAATGCTATGTCAAGATAGTTGCACACATTGTCGTGCTGAGCCATCACAGGCAGGATATCCCACGGAAATTGCGTGGGATAAGCATAGTGCAGTCTTATCCACTCCACGCCAGGCACTGCTGCCATCTGCTTAACCAACTCAGGCAGCATCATCTTTCCGTAGAGGTCCATTCCATAACTCGACAAGTCCTGGGCAATGACGTTAAATTCCTTCACGCCTCGACCCACCAGGTTGTGAGTCTCGTCGAGCAGTTGCTCCATGGGAATGCTCTTGTGGCGGCCCGTAATGAGCGGAATGGCACAGAATGCACAGAAGCGGTTGCAGCCCTCAGAAATTTTCATGTAGGCATAGTGTGGTGGGGTAGTGAGGATGCGGTCGCTGGCAAGGTCATCGCGGTAGCTCTTGCCCAAGTCGTTGAGTATCTGCTTCCAGTTGAATTTTCCGTAGAAGTGATCCACCTCGGGCAGTTCATTGGTCAGCTCAGCAAGAAAGCGTTCGCTCAAGCATCCCATCACCAAGAGTTTCCTGATGCGTCCCTGGCGCTTTGCTTCGCCAAGCTCAAGAATTGTATTGATTGATTCCTCCTGTGCGTCGGCAATAAAACCGCAGGTATTCACGACCACTATCTCGCCATCTACATGGCTGGGATTGTGTTCCACCTCATAGCCAGCAGCATGTAACTGACGAATTAGGTGCTCCGAATCCACCAGATTCTTCGAGCACCCAAGTGAAATTATATCTACTTTACCGCGTCGCATAGAGATTAAATTAAAGGAAATAAAGGAGTTAAAGGAGTTAAAGGAATTAAAGGAATCAAAAATTTAACTCCTTTAATTCATTTAATTCTTTTTCTTCATTTTATTTTCCAAAGAGGGATTTAACGAATTCTTCCTTACGGAAGATTTGGAGGTCCTCCATGCGCTCGCCTAGGCCAATGTACTTAACTGGAATGTGGAACTGGTCGCTGATGCCA
Source organism: uncultured Muribaculaceae bacterium (assembly GCA_905233845.1). Taxonomy (GTDB): domain Bacteria; phylum Bacteroidota; class Bacteroidia; order Bacteroidales; family Muribaculaceae; genus Sodaliphilus. The sequence continues at coordinate 75,767 of CAJOFH010000004.1, forward strand.
ATTACTACACCACCCTTGGCAGTTCCATCGAGCTTGGTTACTGCCAAGGCATTAACCTCGGTTGCTGCCACAAACTGCTTAGCCTGTTCAAAGGCGTTTTGGCCAGTAGAGCCGTCAAGTACTAATAATACCTCGTTAGGAGCGTCGGGCAGCACCTTCTTCATAGTGTTCTTTATCTTGGTGAGCTGGTTCATAAGGCCCACGTTGTTGTGCAGACGACCAGCAGTGTCGATAATCACAACATCGGCATCTTGAGCCTTGGCGCTAGCTACGGTATCGTAGGCCACCGAAGCAGGGTCTGTTCCCATCTTGTGCTTGATTACCTGTACACCCACACGCTCTCCCCAAATCTCGAGTTGCTCGTCGGCAGCGGCACGATAAGTGTCGGCAGCACCAAGCACCACCTTGTTGCCAGCTTGTGTGAACTGATAAGCGAGTTTGCCAATAGTAGTAGTCTTTCCTACTCCATTCACACCCACCACCATGATGACGTAAGGTTTCTTGTCATCATCAATAGTGAAGTCCTCTCGGTTTGCGTTATCATTATCGGCAAGCAGCTGAGTTATCTCATCACATAACAAGTCATTGAGTTCGTCGGTCGAAGTATATTTGTCGCGTGCTACACGCTCTTGAATGCGGTCGAGGATTTTGAGAGTAGTATCCACACCCATATCACTTGTAATGAATACTTCCTCAAGGTTGTCGAGCACCTCGTCATCAATCTTCGACTTGCCGGCGACAGCCTTTTTGAGTTTAGAGAACAGACCCTCTTTAGTCTTGTTCAAACCATTGTCAAGGGTTTCTTTTTTCTCTTTTGTGAAGAATTTGAAAAATGCCATAAAATATTAAGTGTAAAATATTAAGAGTTAAGTGATAAGTTCCCAATAACTATTCAGGATAAACGAGATTTTCGGGCTTAATGTCGTTGAGTACTTCCACAAGATATTTTCGGGCTTCCCATTTTGCCATGGGCAAGTTATTAAGCATATAGTTACCACACTCCACAGCACTAGCACCAGGAATGTCGCCTTCAAATTCAGCTATAAAGGTAAACAACTCTTGCATCAATGGCAATATGTCCTTCGACTCCAAATCACCCTGCATGAGCAAGTAGTTACCAGTGCAGCACCCCATAGGCCCCCAGTACACAATCTTTGATCCCCAGTCGGGATGATTGCGCAGGTAGGTAGCTGCCAAATGCTCTATTGTGTGCAATGCACTCTGGCTCACGGCTGGCTCACGGTTGGGCAACTTCATGCGAATGTCGAAAGTGGTAATCATTCCACCTCCCTCAACTTTATCTTTTCTCGACACATACACTCCTCGCAAGAGTTTGGTATGATCGATAGTAAAACTTGCTATCTTTTCCATAATTATTTTATTAATTCAACTTGTGTAGCAACTCTTTAACCATTGCGAGAGTGTGAGCAGGAGCGTCAACCCAAAAGTCGCTGTATTGCTTAGAATTGTCATGTCCAGCACCTGGTGAATCACTAATGACGCGCATACTCAAGAAAGGAGTTTTCATCACGTAGCAAGCATGAGCAATAGCTCCACTCTCCATGTCTACTGCCAAAGCCTGTGGAAAATGCTCTTTTATAGTGTCAATTTGCTCCATCGTGTTTATGAACTGATCACCACTTACAATGAGTCCGCAATGCACATTCTCATAGTTTTCAATCATAGAAATCAGCTTAGAAGCACCCTCAAAGTAGAGCGGTAATCCCTGCACTTGGCCATAACTGGCGTTATCGTCAAAACCACCGCACCACACATCGTGATAGCACACCTGACTGCCAACCACCATATCCATCACGTTGACTTCTTTATTAACACCACCAGCTACACCAGTGTTGATAATCAACTCAGGATTATAGGTGTCAATCATAGTCACTGTTCCAATAGCGGCATTTACTTTGCCAACACCGCAGTGCATAGCAGCGATTTTGTGATTACCTATTGTGCCACAATAAAACTTAATGCCGTTATTGTCGCTTACTCTCAAATTTTCGAGCATGGGCTTGAGTAACTCCAGTTCCTTGCTCATTGCTACTATTATACCTACTCTCATATTTTAAAACATTTTAAACTACAAAATTAGTGAAAAAAATCAATGTTAGCAAATATAGTGCTATTTTATAGAAAAAAACGCATAATTGCCATTATTGCCAGACCCAACAGTATGACTGCTATTAACCATTTATATATTGGCCTATTGATGCGTCGCTCAAGCTGCAAATGTAGTTCTTCAAGCGAATTTATCTCACCATTTATACAATCATTGGCAATTGTTTTTAGACGCTTGTCATTATAGCCCAAATGGTCGGCAACCTTTAATATCACATGCCCCCAATCTTTTATATTTTCACCTTCATCATTACTGATGCCAAGTACTTTAAAATCATTATAGTTTTGTAAAAACAGAATAGACTCTTCATTAAGATGTCTATTTTCCTGTATTATATCACTGTCATCATCCCTACTTGAAATCAGCAATTCAACAAGCGGATGCATCAAGTTATACAAAACACGTGGAGAAAAAGTTTCTCCACGTGATAGTATTGTGTGTAAGGATATATACTCCATTTATTCGGTCTTGGCAGGTGCTGTTGGTGCAGCAGGAGCCTGAGGTTTGGGAGGAGCTTGTGTTTTCTGTCCGTTATTAAGATTTATCTGTTCACGGCTTCCGTCATTCTTGCGAATGTTAAGAATACCCTTTTCGGTGTCCTCAAATCCAATAGCCTCGGCACCACCTTGATGAATCTTAGTGTTCTTTCCTGTGCTGCGATCGTAACGCACCACACTACCGTCTTTGAGACGGAACACCTTGTAATTACCTGCTTGCTTGGTCTCAACAATGTCATCCTTGCTGAACATTGGGCTGTCTTTATCTTTTTCTTCACCCACAGCAGCAGGAGTAGAAGTAGATGGTTGTGATGGTGTTGCAGCAGGAGTATTTGAATTTTCAGTAGTAGGAGCCTTCTCAACTGGTTTATTAGCTTGAGTTGCGGCAGGTGTTGCAGCTTTCTGCTCCTGAACATTATTTACATTCTCTTCGGCTTTCTTATCCTTTTGAGATTCATCATTTTCACCATTGATGCTTAAAATGCGAATAAAGTTGCGTGCTTGCTCATTCATCCACTCAACAGCATCTGACGAACCCGAAGCGGGCTTGCACACAATAGCCTGCTCGCCATTCACATTTTGGAAAGTTCCTTCATAGGTTGCCGATGTTATATTTCTCGAATTAACATCATAAAGGTTAAGAACCACACTTGCTCTATTGCTTGTCTCACCTTTAGGAATGCTCAAGAAAGCATAGAAGAAATATTTTTTACCATCAATATCGGTAATTTGAGGTATCATGTCTACGCCAGCTTTGAGTTTATTCTGGTCAAACGATATCTCTCGTCCGTTGGTAGGCACTTGTTTAATGTGATCAGGATTTATACTCCATTTCTCGCCATTTTGAATCAACTCATAAAGTTTGTAGAATGAATCCTCGCCCTTATCAGATTGTGTTATACCAATGATTTTGTCATTAACGCCAGGCTCGCTGCCCGAGATGCGCATAGCATAAACTATTTGAGCTCCATCGCCCACATAGTTGTTATCGTTGAGTGCTCGCTGCAAAGCGTCGGCAGCAGCACTATTACTGTTGTCAACAATACTTACTTGTTCAATTTGAGGTTTCTCTTTATTACCACCATAGTACTTTTTGCTAATAAATACTATGGCAAGGAAAGTGAGCACGCCAATACCTATAATAATATATTTAGTGATATCACTTTTTTTATTATCACGTGCATTGCGTCCACGATTGTCATCATCATCCCAGTCATCATATTTGCGATCATAACGACCACCGTCCATGTCTAATCGACTACCACATTTATTACAAAAAGCAGAATCATGAGGTAAGGAATTACCACAATTTGGGCATTTAATTGTACTCATAACAGATATAAGTTTATTTAATATTCTCGTTTACTTGTGCAAAGTTAGTGCAAGTAATAATAATTACAAAATTAATACACACTTTTTTTAATATATATGATGCAATACAACACATTTTATAAAAAATATAGTGTACAACTTTACACATCACAATGTTGATAACCTTGTTAATTGTGGTTGAAAAAAAAATGAAAAAAAGTAAACCAAAAATTTGGATTTTGCTAACTGCACGAGCTTACAAAATACTTTTTCTTTTCCAAATTTATTTATAACAATCTATCATTTTTATTTTACACATGTTTTAGAACACTTTTGTTTATAATTTCTCATTTTTTTTATTAACTTTGCACATTGTTAACAGCTTGTTAATAAAGTAGACAATTTATTATAAACCAGTTTTTAAAGTTGTAAATAACCTTTTAATAACTATCAATTAAACAATAATAAGTCAATTGTCAATACTTTTATAAAAAAGTTTTTAACGCTATCAACAAGCTATCATCATCATCATGTAATAATTCTTATATTATAAATATATAAATAAAAATATAAATGATATTATGAATGTTGAAAAAGGTTATGTCGATGCTCCAATACCCGAAGGAATCGACCTAAAAGAAGAAATATTAAAACTAAAACGTGAAAAGAACGCCGTTATTATGGCGCATTTCTATCAGCGTGACGAGATTCAGGATTTAGCCGACTACATAGGCGACAGCCTGGCGCTGGCACAGCTTGCCGAGGATGTTGAGGCACCAGTGATTGTGCTGTGTGGTGTGCACTTCATGGGCGAGACAGCCAAGATTCTGTGTCCTGAGAAGACTGTAATAGTACCCGATTTGAACGCTGGCTGCTCGCTGAGCGACAGCTGCCCAGCCGACGAATTTGAAGCGTTTATCAATGAACATCCAGGTCACACTGTTATTAGCTACGCTAATACCAGTGCAGCAGTGAAGGCTCTCACCGATGTGATAGTGACCAGTGGCAACGCCAAGCAGATTGTCGACAGCTTCCCTGAGGATGAGAAACTCATCTTCGGTCCAGACCGCAATCTTGGTAACTATATTAACAGCATTACTGGTCGCAACATGCTGGTGTGGGATGGCTACTGCGAGGTGCATGAGAAATTCTCTATTGAGAAGATTATCGAACTCAAGAAGGAGCATCCCGATGCTCATGTGCTTGTACATCCCGAGTGTCCCAAGCCAATCAGACTTATTGCCGACAAAATTGGTTCAACCAAAGCTCTTCTTGATTACTCAGTTGAAAGTGAATGTAATAAGTTTATTGTGGCTACCGAGAGTGGCATTATCTATGAGATGAAGAAGCGCTGTCCCGACAAGGAGTTTATTCCCGCACCTCCCGATGATGCCGGATGTGCATGCAACGAATGTGCCTATATGAAGCTAATAACACTCGAGAAGCTCTACAATTCGCTCAAGTATTTGGCTCCAGTTATAGAGGTAGATGAGGAAACTCGCGTCAAAGCCGTTCGTCCAATCGAGCGCATGCTTGATATTTCTAACCGCTTAGGACTTATCAAAAAATGAGAAAAATAGCATTATTATTAACCATAATACTAAACATTTCAACCATTATGGCACAGACAAATGTATTGGATTTTACAGTTAAAGACCGAAAGGGCAATGATGTGGCATTGAGCGAATATAAGGGTAAAGTGCTGCTTATTGTAAATACCGCCACTAGGTGTGGCTTCACTCCGCAATATGAGGAACTTGAGGCACTTTATAAGGCTTATAAGGATCAGGGCCTCGAGATTCTTGACTTTCCTTGCAATCAGTTTGGTAATCAAGCTCCAGGTACTGAGGAAGAAATTCACAGCTTCTGTACTCTAAACTTTGGCACCGAATTTCCACAATTTAAGAAGATAGAGGTTAATGGTGAAAATGAGCACCCATTGTTCACTTTCCTCAAGAAAGAAAAAGGCTTTGAGGGTTTCAATCTTGAGCATCCCATAGGTAAAATCCTCGACGAGATGATGAGCAAAGCCGATCCTGATTATGCCAAGAGTGCCGACATCAAATGGAATTTTACTAAGTTTTTAGTTGATGGAGAAGGTAATGTGATAAAACGCTATGAGCCCACTCATGATATAAAGCTCATTGAGCAAGATATAGTTAAGCTCCTAGAGAGCAAGAATAATTGTTGTTGCAAGTAAGTATTAACGAAAATAACTCAAATAGCTATAAACTAAAGTAGTCAAATAGAAAATCATTGAAGGATATTTATTTAGCAAAAACAATGAACATGTATAAAATTATTTATTTTCACGGATTTGGTTCTTCAGGAGAAGAGGAAACTGTAAGAACACTTAAGGAGTTGTTACCCGATTGGATTGTGATTGCACCTGACATACCTGTTGACCCTAAAGATGCATTGCGTTTTTTGAAGAATTTGTGCATGAAGGAACAACCTGAAGTAATTTTAGGTACCGGTTTGGGAGGTATGTATGCCGCGCAGATGCATGGCTTCAAGCGTATTTGCGTCAATCCTACATTTAACATATCTAAACATAAAGACATTTTGAGAGAAGGAAAATTCGAGTTTTTAAACTCTCGAAAAAACGGGGAGACCAACTTTACCATTACGCCAAAAATCATTGAGCATTTCGTTGAGATGGAAGCTCACCAGTTCGAATGCATCACCGACGAGGACAGGAATAACGTCTATGGACACTTTGACTTTGACAAAACGTTTAAGGACATCGAGGACATCTATCGCAGGCATTATAGCAACTACAGCCATTTCATTGGCAAATACGGCCTGACCCGACAGATCATAGAAAATGAGCTGCTTCCACAAATTAAGTATAAGAAATTTATAATATTAGAAAGAAAATGGTTTGTGGCAAAAAGCTATGATGAAGTTGATTATTTTTATGTTACGGAAAATCCTACCACAGTATTTAAGTTGGATAAAAATTATATTTATAGAGATAAATTGTTCATGTGTCCTGATGCCAATTGTATTATCTACAAACATGATAGAATAATCATAGATAACATTTTAAAATGTGTTCAAGAAATAGGATCTACTGGCAAATATACAATCTATACCCTATTCCCTGATGGCAGGGTTGAAAAAGATATAGAGAAGCTCGACATTGGTGGTACTCAACATGATTATTATGATTATATGGAACCTACAAGTTGTTTCTATATGTATTTTAAAGATGAGGAGCATCCGATTGGTTTTAATGAAGTATATTTTGATGAAAATGAGATGAATATAGTATGGTTTTGGCTAAAGAAAATTTTTTCTACTAATAAATAATAAGTTTCAAAGAAATATTAAGGGGAGCTGTCACGAACCACGAAGTGCTCGGGGAGATTGCAAAACACGTGTTGAGCAAAGCTCAGCGTGTGGTGCCGTAGGCATTGCAACTCTATCCAACATTTTGACTGAAGGGTATGGCAGTCGTGTTTATTTTTAAGCGTTTGACATAGTAATACTCCCCCCAACCCGCTCTATTTTAACGTGAGTTCGACGAAAATAATTAAAAGAGTGTGAGCTGGTTATCAAATTCTCGTTCTAATTGTAGCATTGGTTTCTTAGGAAAAAAGCAGT
>CAJOFH010000005.1 GCA_905233845.1 uncultured Muribaculaceae bacterium
GCTTCTTTGACAACAAACCCACTGCCATCAGAGGGTTCTACATTGAACAGTCGCCTCAATTGTCGATTTTTTGATAGAGCTTATCCCGAACTCGGGTAATAATTTCAATCAAATTACTATTTAGAAAAAAGGCTGAAGGTGCTGTTGCACCCTCGGCTGAATGATTTAAGATGTTTACTGTGTTGTCTTTTGTGCTTTTACGATGTCATTTTTACTAATACCCCATGCGGGATGTATCTACCTCTTTTCGCTTTTTCTCCTTGTAGCTGCCGATGCGATAGACAACGGTAAGTGAGGCACTGGCATAATTCATCCAGAGGCGTAAATCATAGTCTTGATTTCCTTGTTTTGAACATGTGGTGATATGATTGTTGAGAATATTGTTTCCCTTTGCTATCACACTCCACTTACCATTATCGGAAGTCCAACGCAGAGAGGCATTCAAACTGAATAATGGGTCGATGTCATACACACCTTGAATGGCCTTTGACTGAAAGAACGGGTTGAGAATGAATTGGATGTTATGCCGCTGAGAGAGTTTGACCACAGCCGTACCTCGCACGATGACCGAGAAGTGCTTACGATTGAAAGGCAAATCGAAGAAGTTACTGCTCTTATCGTGGCGGTAAATACCTGTCGCGCTCACATTGCCATTCAGCCAGTTACCCATGTTGAATTGCGCCGAAGCCGACAATCCATAGCAGTTGGAGTAATCAAAGTTCGTTTCCTTCATAACGACTGCCATGCGGTCATTAGGTTGATATGGCAGCTGCACGAAATAGTCGGGTTCGAACATCGCAAAAGCTGTAAACGTGTATTTGCGGTTGAACTGCCACATGAGATTCAAGTCATACTCCGACATTGGTTTCAAATCGGGATTGCCCCAAATCTCACTATAAACCGACGAATAATAAATGCTGCTCATGGTACTCCAATAGGAAGGATAGATCGCCTGGCTACTGAAAGAGAGATTGAGCATATTCTTAGTGTTGATGTTCCACATTGCATTGATCTGAGGATAAATGCGCCATTCGTTCCACTTGGTTGCGTGGCATTGTTCGGCAGTAAGTGAAGCATCAAGGCTCAGAGACTCGCCAATTTGCTTACTGAAACCTGCATAGGCGTTGATAATGCGCTCGTCATAATCAACATGCGAAGTGGCATCGGTAATGGGCTGATGGTTTTCGTTAAGCGTTGTTTGATAGCTGTTGTTATTAGTGAACTGCGCCTTTCCGCCATAGTTTAGTTCCCAGCCGTTTTTTAGCGTGTAGGTCCAATCTGCGGTAATAAGCCATTTGCCAACCTTCTGGCGACTATCAACATAAAGATTGCGGTTGTCATAGTGCATCTTTCCATCCAAATGCTGGGTTCGTGGGTTCTGATAGTTGGTATAGGATGCTCCTATTTGTAATCCGAAAGGCGTAGAATAACTGATGTCAACGTTGTGCAGATAGTCGTGTTCAGTGGAGTTTTGGGTAGAACTAGCAGTACCCGTAGTGGTGTTGGTTGACTTGGTGCCGTTCCATTCTCCAGTATATGTCATGTCCACTCGGTGATTGTCGGCAAATGCGTAGTCCATGCCAATGTGATATTGGTGATTAACCCCATCACTGCGTTGAGTTATCCTGTCGCTATAAGGTATGCACTGGTCGCCGAACGGATGATTGGCTACGTGCTCTGCTTGACCATAGCCTGTGCCACCTATGAATTCGTAAGATGCATCTATGCTCAATTTGTCATGGTTATAGATGAAACTGATGCCAGCGCCTCCGCTTGTGTATTTATGCTGTTTCAGACTTGCATTCAGTTGTCCTGAGAATTGGTTGGTGCCAGAGAAGTCCTTGGTGATAATATTAATTGCCATGCCTCGAATATGATATTTTGGCGGTGCCGACGGCATCAACTCGGCTTTTGATAGCATTTCAGCTGGCATTTGCTTCAACCGTTCTGCCACTTGCTCGGCAGTGAGTGTAGTTGCCTTGCCATTGATGATAAGTGTCACCGTCTGGCCAGAGAATGTGATGCTTCCGTTAAATTCCGCCACACCTGGAATGCGAGTGATTGCGTCGTAGGCATTGTCGGCAGGCATTACTTGCAGCAACATTGGCATGTTATATATGAGGTGGCCATTCTCAGTTCTTGTGAATATGCGCTCGCCTTTCACGGTTACTTCGCCGAGCTGAGTGGCTTCGATTTGGAGTTGGATAGTGCCTACGTTTTCGCGTGAACAAAGTTTATAAATGGGTTTATAGCCAATATAGCTGAACTTGGCGATTACTCGCGGTTTGTCGAGCGGAATGACAAAGACACCGCTGGCATTAGTGACTCCACCAGTTATGTAAGATGAATCTGAGGGGTTAAGCAACCGCACATCGGCAAACTCCAACGGCTGGCCTTTCTCGTCAACAATCTTACCCGTAAGATGTCTGTCGCTCTTGTGGGTACACTCCACATAGATTTCATCGCCGCTTTGAGTCATTCGGATGGGATAGAAGCCAATGAGTTGCTTGATGACTTCGGGCACCGACTTGTTGCGAACCGAGGTCGCCACTTTGAAGTCCTCCAGTTCGTTATAAATGAAAACTATTTTGTGTTTACTTGTTTGTTGCTGCACATATTTCAGCGCATCGCTCACCGACACGTTATTGAAGTTGTGCGTGATGCGTTGCGCCATAGCAGCATTAACAAGAGCGCACAGCAATAATGTGATAGTCAATAGTCGTTTCATTGCTTGCCCTCCTGTGATGATTCAACAATCAATTTGTCTCCCTCACGGTGAATAATGAACGTCTCGAAGTGCGACAACATCTCAACAACTTTGTCAAGCGAATAATCTGGTTCCCATTGATAATAAAGTCGTAATGAGCAAACGTCATTGGAGAGATACTCCACTTCAACATTGTAATGCTTCGCTAGATCACCAAGAATCAGCTCCAATGGCACGTTGTCATAGAGCTGAGGCTCCATTTTGTCCACTGCGGTTTTGTTCGGTTCTTCTGTCTCTTGGTGGCTGTCTTGTGGTTTATCAACATAAGAATCTGAATGAATTGGATGTTGCTGTGGTTCCAGAGTCTTGACATCAACAACAGGTTCTGATTCTTGTCTATTGATATCGGCCTTTGATGGCTGTTGCACTTTTTCTTTATTTTCTTTAGTGGAATTGTTTTTTTCCAAACCAAAGAAATTAGTGTGTATTGCTGCATAAGATATTCCGAATAATGCAATTAATATTGCAGCTGCTGCAGCAATCTTTCGCCATAGCGGAATTATTACAGCCTGGTGATTATTTGATTGTTTCAACCGTTCCCACTCAGCATCAATCTCTTCATCTGTTATTTGAGCCGGCTGTATGGCGCTCATGGTTTTTGCCATCAGCGTATAAAGCCCTCGGCATTCATCGTAGCAAAGAATATCTTGCCAATGAGCCTCGCTATAATCTTCAGTATGTTCCAACATTTGGAATAGTAAATCGATCTTGTTCATTGCTGTGCATTTTTAAGAGTTTGACGTAATTGGTCAATTGCATTGCGTAGATGCTTGTAGATGGTGGTTTCGCTCACCCCTAAACGCGTTGCTATTTCACGAAAGGGCAAGCCCTCGGTGAAATGCAGGTGTATAACCTCCCGGCAAATGGGTGGGAACAACTCGTTTATGCCCTGTTTGAGTATTTCAATCTCTCGCTCAAGTTCTTCGGGTGAAGTCTGTTCAACCTCATTGGTAGGCAGCAAGTATTGGTGTACTTGCTCATGGATTCTTCGATTGCGAATAACATTCAAGCATCGGTTGCGCACGCTTAATAATAGGTAGGATTGAGCGGTGTCTTCTTGTATTTCCACATGTTCCATAAAAAGTCGTGCAAAAACATCGTGCACAATGTCCTTGCTCTCGTCGTCATCATGCAGAAGTATGCAGGCAAGCCGATACATCGCACGATAATGCAACTTGAAAAGCCGCTCAATTTGTAGCTCTCGTTGTGTCATACATTATATATACACACAGAAACCGATTTACTAAACCCAAAAAGTGAATTTTATTTGAAAAGGGCATAAAAAACCACGGCTGAGCCGTGGTACAGATAACCTCATAGAAGTGGTGTTCTTTCTACTTAGTTTATTTCAAGTAATTGTTGCTTAGCACATTGATGATGTCTTTTGCAACCTCTGTTTTTGGTTTGCAGGGATATTCTAGCACCTTGCCTTCGTTCGTGATGATAGTGATGACATTGGTGTCTACTTGGAAACCAGCATCTTTATTTTGGAGGGAGTTGAGGACTATGAAGTCGAAGTTCTTGCGTTGGCACTTGCCCTTAGCGTTCTCTACTTCGTTGTCGGTCTCAAGGGCGAAGCCAATTGTCACTTGCTCAGGACGTTTCATCTCGCCTAAAGCGCGTGCTATGTCGGGGTTCTTCTTAAGGCGGATGACGGGAATTTCGTTCTTCTCACGCTTGATTTTGTGGCCAACAGCATTCTCCACCGTGTAGTCGGCAACAGCTGCGCACAGGATAGCCACATCGCTTTGCTCAAACTCCATGATTGCTGCGTCGTGCATCTCTTGCGCGCTCATCACGTCGATGCGGCGAATGGCTTGCGACTCGGTTTTGAGAGCTACAGGTCCAGCAATCAGAGTCACCTCAGCGCCACGTGCGGCACATTCCTCGGCGAGGGCGAATCCCATCTTTCCCGAGGAGAAATTGCCTATAAATCGTACCGGGTCAATCTTCTCGTAGGTGGGTCCAGCGGTAATCATAACGCGTTTTCCAGCAAGGTCTTGCCCTTGTGCAAAAAAGCGGTCAAGCACTTCTAAAATCTTCTCAGGTTCTTCCATACGCCCTTTGCCAATAAGGTGACTTGCCAGCTCACCTGCAGCAGGCTCAATGATGTGGTTGCCGTAGCTGCGCAACAAGTCCAGATTGCGAGTAGTAGTGGGGTGCTTGAACATGTCAAGGTCCATAGCCGGGGCTATGAAGACTGGTGCCTTTGCCGATAGATAGGTGGTGACGAGCATATTGTCAGCGACGCCATGCGCCATTTTTGCGATTGTAGAGGCTGTAGCGGGAGCAATAACCATTGCGTCGGCCCAGAGCCCCAGGTCAACATGGCTGTTCCATTGACCAGTATTGGCTGTAAAAAACTCGCTGATTACTGGTTTGCCACTTAGCGTCGAGAGTGTTACAGGCGTGATGAACTCTCGAGCGTTAGGGGTCATGATCACTTGTACGCTTGCTCCTGCCTTGACAAATAGGCGAACGAGCGATGCCGATTTGTAGGCGGCAATGCCACCAGTGATGCCTACAATTATGTTTTTACCTTTCAACATTCTAAAATAGCTATCAGTTTATCAGTTATCAGTTGTTTGTTTATTAACTAACCACTCACCACTTTCCACTCTCCTCTCACCTTACTTGAACTGAATGGTGCCAGGGCTGTTGCGTTGCTTCATTTTGATGTAGATTTCGCGCAGCACGTTCTTGGTGTCCTCGGCAAAGTCACGGTTCTGAATCCAGTCGTAGTACTGAGGTGTCTTGGTTAGCACATCTTCAACGCTCTCGCCCTTGTGCTGCCCAAAGTTGAATACCACCACTCCATCTTCGTTACGGATGAGACGTCCAGCGAGGTCCACATTGCGGTTGTGGCTGGAGTAGCTTGAGAGGAACTCCACATTGTTCTCAAGGTCGTCGCTATATCGGTCAAGTTGAGCCTTAAGCACTTCGTAAGTTGCTCGTGTGTCGGCGCTTGCCGAGTGTGCATCTTCTAAATTCTTGCCGCAGTAGAATTTGTAGGCAGCCACGAGGTTACGTGGTTCCATCTTGTGAAAGATGGTCTGCACATCGATGAATTTGCACTTGTTGAAGTCGACTTTGATACCTGCGTTGTAGAATTCTTGCGCCAACAGTGGAATGTCAAAACGGTTGCTGTTGAAACCGCCAATATCGCAGCCCTCAAAAATCTGTGCAAGACTCTTTGACACCTGCTTGAAAGTGGGGCAGTCCTTCACATCTTCGTCGTAGATGCCGTGAACAGCGCTTGCTTGCTCAGGGATTGGCATCTCAGGATTGAGGCGTCGTGTCTTCTCCTCCTCATGACCGTCAGGGAACACCTTGATAAGCGAAATCTCAACGATTCGGTCCTTAGTGATGTTTAGCCCAGTGGTTTCCAGGTCGAAAAAGATGATGGGGCGAGTTAGATTGAGTTGCATAAGGTCTAATATTATTTGTTGCCTAGACTTACTAGTGCTACTAGATAAACCTAGGCAACAATGTGAATTAAGTGTCTTTTTTAGCCAATCACCATCATTGGCATGAGCAGTACGAGCAGGTCCTCGTTTTCACGCTGCTCAGCAGGCTTGAAGATGCCTGCGCGTGATGGATCCATAAGCTCTACTGTTACCATGTCATTGTCGATGTTGTTGAGCACGTCGATAATGTTCTCGTCGTTGAAGCCAATGAGCATCTCAGCTCCGGTGTAATCGCAAGCAACAACCTCCTCGCTCGACTTAGAGAAGTCGATGTCCTGAGTGGAGAGGTGAATCTGGTTCTCCTTGAGGTCAAACTTCACGAGACCACCAGGGCTGGCAGTTACCGAAACGCGCTTGATAGCTGCGAGCATTGTCAAGCGGTCAATGGTCAAGGTGAACTGGTTGTCCTGTGGGATTACCGAGTTGTAGTTGGGGTAGCGGCCGTTGACAAAGCGGCAAGAGAGGGTGTAGTCGGCACTCTCGAAAGTGGCGCTCTTGGTGTCGATAGTAATCTTCACGTCACCTTCCTGCTTGTCGAGAATGCTAGCGAGGATAGTGGCAGGCTTTGTGGGCAGTATGAACGACTGCTCCAAGCCTGTCTCAAGGTTGAGCTCGCGGAAGCGCACCAGCTTGTGGGTGTCGGTCGAAACGAAGGCTATCTCGTCGGGCTTGATGTCCCAGAAGATACCCATCATCATGGGACGCAGCGACTCGGTGCCTACTGCGAAGACAGTTTGCTGTATGCCTCTTGTAACCTTCTCAACTGGGAGTGTGAGAACCTTTGCGTTGTCCTCGCTTGGAGCCTTCACTGGGAACTCGTTGCCGTTCATGCCAATGAAGTTGAACTCACCGTTCATGTAAGTAATGTTGATGGCGAGGTTCTGATCGTTGATGTCGACAGTCAGTCCCTGATCGGGAAGCTCCTTGAGCATGTCGAGCAGTTCTTTTACGCCTGCAGCGAACTTGCCACTGCCTTCGGCGTTAGTGACCTCCACGTGAGTTGTGAGGGTTGTCTCCTGGTCGCTGGCAGTAATCACCAGAGTGTTTCCGGTCAAGTTGAACAGGAAGTTGTTCAAAATCGAGATTGTGTTCTTAGAGTTAACCACTTTACTCACTGCCTGAAGGTGAGTAAAAAAGAGTTTGCTTTGAATGTTGAATTTCATTGTGTCTATATAGTTATATGTTATTATTATGCGTCCATATATATTTTTAACCTACAAAATTAATCATTTATTTTAAAATTATCAATTAATAATGTAAAAAATCGCATAATAAGTTTTCAACAACACCTAAAATTAGCACTTTGAAGCAAAAAAATTTGGTTTTACTTGCACGGTTTAAAAAGTAGTTGTAACTTTGCACCCGTCAAAAATCGGAAACAAGCTGATTTTCGATGAAATTGACGCTCGGAAAGATGGTAGAGTGGTCGATTACACCGGTCTTGAAAACCGGCGTGCCGAGAGGCACCGGGGGTTCGAATCCCTCTCTTTCCGCAACAATGAGAAAGACGTCCCTTGTGGGCGTCTTTCTCATTGTTAAGACAAGGGCTGCGGATTTGAACCCCAGGTTCGCCATCGACCTTCAGGTCGCTTTCGTAGCAAAGCGGAGAACCTTAGTAATCCCTTCTTGAGCTACCAGCACCACCAAATAAGAATCCAAGCACTGATAAAATGCTAAAAATCCAGTAGAAAACATTGTAAGCAGTTGTGTAGATTTCAGCTTTGTATAAAGCATCAGTAAACCAACTTCTTACTAGGTTAACCACAAAGAACAATCCGTGCCAAATACCTGAATACCAAGTGTATTCTTCTCCTGGTTTGATGTCACATAGCAACCATCCCAAAAAGCAATACACTAAAACTGTAATAAGAAATCGTACAATCATAATTATTTGTTTTTTTATAAATTATTATTTCCTGTTTCTAATCCAAAGTAGCACAAGTGCAATTGCTACTATTACATCTATAACATTCCATACAGTTCTGCCAAGTGCAATTTTGAAGAAAGGCTGAAATAGAACTGCAAGTGAACCAACTATTACACATAGCGGTATTTTTTCATCTTTATAGAAGCAGAATGCCATACAACCAAAGATTATCATAGCTGTAAATCTAACAATGGTGTAATAACCATAGGGCATAGGAAATAAGCAGACTAATAAAGCTATAGCCAAACCAAGCCCAACATTGTAAAGTAAATCATTCATTTTATCTTCTAAAGTATTTGTTAAATTCATATTCTTCTTCAGCATCTTCAGCCCATTCTTCACACCATTCACACATGTAATTATGAGAGTTACGTTTTTCAATTGACAAAGATACATTATTTTTTTGACTAAAATCAATTTAACTAAATTTAACTGCAAAAATCATTAAATAAGGTTGATTTTATCCCTCTCTTCCACAAAATAATAGGAAGACATCGTTGAAGATGCCTTCCTATTATTTATGGTTATTATATGATTACCAGATTGTTACCCTGTCGGCTGGGTCGCGCCACATCTTCTCGCCGGGTTGGATGTCGAAAGCGTTGAAGAATGGCTCGAGGTTGCGGATTGCCACGTTCACGCGGTTGATTCCGAGTGAGTGTGGGTCAACCTTGGTTCGACGCAAGATTTCCTCCTTGGTGATATTGGCTGCCCAAACGTTGGCGTAGCTCAGGAAGAAGCGCTGGTCGGGAGTGAAACCATCTATCAACTTGTCACCAGCACCCTGTTCTGTGTTCTTGAAAGCGCTATAAGCTACACGCAGGCCACCATGGTCAGCGATATTCTCGCCCATGGTGAAGGTGCCGTTGGCGTGTACGTCATCGGCAACAATCTCAGCGCTGTATTGCTCTCCAAGTTTGTTGGCGAGTTCCTGGAACTTTGCTGCGTCTTCTTCGGTCCACCAGTCAATCATATTACCATTGTGGTCGAAGTTACGGCCCTGATCGTCAAATCCGTGAGTCATCTCGTGGCCGATTACCACGCCTATGGCACCATAGTTGCTTGCATCATCGGCATCGGGGTCGAAGTAAGGCTTCTGCAAGATACCTGCAGGGAAGCAAATTTCGTTGGTCGATGGGTCATAGTAAGCGTTCACGGTTTGAGGTGTCATCTGCCATTTAGCCTTGTCAACGGGTTTGTTCAGTTGCGACAGCTGATACTCAGCTTCAAAACGGCGTGCATTCATCACATTCTCCCAGTAATAGTTGTCGCGGTCGATGTTGATGCCACTATAGTCGCGCCAAGTGTCGGGATATCCCACCTTCACAGTGAAACTGTTGAGCTTAACAAGGGCATTGACTTTGGTTTTTGGGCTCATCCAGGTGAGTCCTGCGATGTGCTCGGCAAGAGCGATGCGCAGGTTGTTCACGAGTTTGAGCATTTTCTTCTTTGATTCCTCGGGGAAGTATTTCTTAACATAGAGCTCTCCCACAGCCTCGCCTAGAACGAAGTTGGGCACGTTAAGCGCGCGTTTCCATCGGGGCTGCATCACCTGCTTGCCACTCATGGCACGGCTGTACATATCGAAGTTGGCCTGCTCATATTCGTCGGTGAGGTAGTTTGAGGCAGCATCAAGATACTTGAATGCGAGGTAGTCTCTAATCTCATCAAGTTTGAGTTTGCCCAGCATCTCGTTGAACTTAGCCATCGAGTTAAGGTGCATCACGCATGCCTTCTCTACCTTGATAGAAGCAGGGAAGAGCAGGTTGAAATAGCTGTCCCAGTCAAAGTTTGGATAGTCGGCCTTAAGTTGGTCAACTGTGCGAATGTTGTATTGCTTGCTGTAATCGCGGCTTTCCTCTCGTGTCATCGCAACTTTGGCGAGCTCAGTCTCAATAGCAAGTATGTTCTTTGCTGTTTTCTTAGCATCTTTAGCTTTGCGGCCCGAGAGAGTGAAAAGCTTCTCGATATAATTTAGATATGCATTGCGAACCTTCACGGTGTTCTCATCGTTCTCGAGGTAGTAGTCTCTGTCACCCATTCCTAGGTTTCCTGCGGTGAGGTAGAGCAGATTCTGGTCACTGTTCATCAGGTCGGCCATAACCCCACTATCGAAGAATGGTGCTGCAATTCCAGTATGCAGGTCAGCCATCATAGCCTCGAAGCTGTTGCGTGGCATCTGATAGATTTGAGCCAGCATCATCTCCACGGGGCGGTTTCCCTGTTGGTTGCGCAGTGTGCTGTCCATACCCTGCAGATAGAGGTCACTAACCTTCTGTGCAAGGCTGCCCTTAGGATTATTGGTGCCCAGGTTCATTATTAGGTCCTTGAGCTGCTCGCGGTTGTTCTCGGCAAGGCCATCAAAGGTGCCAAAACGTGCATACTGTGGGTCTAACGGATTGGCTTTCATCCATCCACCACAAGCATACTGATAGAAATTCTCTCCAGGCTTAGTGCTTGGGTCAAGGTTGTTGCGGTCAACACCCTTGTTGAGGTTGCCTGCACTCATTGTCATTGCTGTCATCACCAATGAAAGGATTAATAGTTTCTTAGTTTTCATCTTAAAGTTAGTTATATAATTAATGTGTATTTTTCTTTAGGTTGCTACCATGCGAAGGTGGGAACGAAATCGTGGAACGTTGACTTTACGCTATCAAACTCCTTGAGAAGACTGGAGGCAATTGCCTTGCCGTTTTTGTCTATTTCAATTTCTGGACTCAGCTCGCCTTCGCCTAACGGACCAATTCTCTCAGGAATCTGCTTGATGAGTCTACCTTTGTCAAAGTAGAAGCGGTATTCAAGCCTTTTGTCTGTGCCCTTAAATTCAGTTGTGATGAGCATGAACATCGGTTCCTCGGTTTGGGCATCGAAAAGATACTCGCGGTTGAAAGCATATAATCCACTGTTTAGGGTATAACTACTTGTAACGAAATAGAGTGTGGGTTTGAGCATATAATCCTCATTTTCATCATCGGTCCAGTAGTAGGTGTCGTTGAAACGCGCCATTCCAGTGCCGGGATACATGCGGTTGTAGGTGGCGGTCAGTTGGTCTACTCTTTCGTTGTCATAAGGTTGATTCTGCATCAATGTTAATCGGTTGGAATATGCCTCGCGTATTTGCTTGATGCGAGCGTCAACGCTCTTTTGAGCGGTCATGCCAAGAGCAATCACCGCTAAGCAGAGGGTTAAGATGATTTTACGTGTCATTACTGTCAGGGTTTATTGGTTTGTTAGTTTCTTAGTTTCTTAGTTTCTGGGCACAAAGATAGGCATAATTTCAATAATTGTTATTTTTTTCGGCAATTTATTCTACCTCTGCGCAACTCTATTTTCCGTTATTTTCCATTATAGTTTTAATATTGTTTCCACAAATTCCATCTACTACCTTTGCGTACGTGAGCGCGAACTATGAATATTAACAATAAACTTGTCTACTATGATTTTTTTAGCAAATTTGTCCCAAATAAAGGAAATAATAGAACTTCCTTTACAAATTAAAACTTAATGCAGCTGTCCCACTTGTTCCGTTTTGGACAAGAAAACCATAGGGATTTGGTTCATTTTTCTCAAAGAAAAAATTTTTTTGAAAAAGTGTCCCACATTCTACTTCTATCAAGAATGCCAACTAACAATTTGTAATCTGATAAATTGTTTGTAATTCTACTTCATTGTTTGAGAAAAACTCGTAAATTTGCAGTTAATATCAATTCAATTATTTTTAGCCTGTGGGAAAAAAGAAGAACTTACCTATAATTGACGATTTTGAGATTACTGGTGTGGCAGCCGAGGGCAAAAGCCTTGGTCGCTGGAACGACTTGGTGGTATTCATACCTTATGGAGCTCCTGGAGATGTGGCACGAGTGAAGATTACCCGCAAGAAGCACAGCTTTGCCGAGGGGGTGATAGATGAGTTGACCAAACCTAGCGAGATAAGGGTTGAGCCCATGTGCCAGCACTTTGGCGTGTGCGGCGGTTGCAAATGGCAGCACTTGCCCTACGAATACCAGCTCAAGTGCAAGCAGCAGCAGGTGGTTGATGCCTTGGAGCGTATCGCCAAAGTTCCAATACCTGCCATCTCACCAATCCTTGGCTCAAAGAAAACCACATTCTACCGCAATAAACTGGAATTCACTTTCAGCAACAAGTGCTGGCTCACAACCGAGCAGATGCAGAGTGGGGTAGAGTTCCCAAACCGCAACGCCGTGGGCTTTCACATTCCAGGCGGCTTTGACAAAGTCTTGAACATTGAGAAATGCTGGCTGCAGGATGATATCAGCAACCAGCTTCGCCTTTTCCTACGTGACTATACTCAGGAGCGAGGCTACTCGTTTTACGACATCCGCAACAATGTGGGTTTCATGCGCATGATGATGGTGCGCACTGCAAGTACAGGTGAGATAATGCTTGTGGTAGTGTTCAGTGAGGATAATAAGGAAGCCATTGATGACGTGATGGGAGCTGTGAAAGAGCGTTTCCCACAAATCACCTCGCTCATGTATGTCGTCAACCTCAAGGTCAACGATTCACTTGCCGACCAGGAGTTTGTGCTTTACAGCGGTCGCGACTATATCGAGGAGGAGATGGAGGGCCTGAAGTTCCGAGTGGGGCCCAAGTCGTTCTACCAAACCAATTCTGAGCAGGCCTATGAATTATATAAGGTGGCTCGCAACTTTGCCGGTCTCACTGGCAACGAGCTCGTCTATGACCTCTACACTGGCACTGGTACGATTGCCAACTTTGTATCGCGTCAAGCTCGTAAAGTCATTGGCATAGAATATGTTCCCGAGGCTATCGAGGATGCAAAACTCAACTCCCGAGTCAACGGTATCGACAACACCAAGTTCTTTGCTGGTGATATGAAAGACGTGCTGACGGGTGAGTTTGTGGCACAGCACGGCATCCCCGACGTGATGATTGTAGACCCACCTCGTGCCGGTATGCATGAAGACGTGGTGAAAGTCATTCTGGATGCTGAACCCAAGCGCATTGTGTATGTAAGCTGTAACCCAGCCACACAAGCTCGCGACATCGCTATGCTCGATGTGAAATATCGCGTAGATGCCATTCAGCCGGTAGATATGTTCCCCCACACCCATCATGTGGAGAATGTGGCTCTTTTAAGTAGGAAGTAGTAACTGCCAATAAGTAACAAAGTTGAGGGTTAAGGGTTGTATATTGGCGCTGGTGATGGTGGTTGTCGCTTTAGGAGTTCATGGGCAACCACTTGAAGGCTATACTCACATCAAGGGCGTTGTGACCGATTCGGTGACTGGAGAAGGTATGCCCTACGCACAGATATTTCTACTTGGATCCCAAACTGGAGCACTCACCAACGAGCAGGGTGGATTCACAATAGTCACTGGTGTGAAGTTTGACAAGTTGCGAGTGTTTGTTGTTGGCTATCAGCCCAAAGAGATATATGTCCCAATGGGTGAGTATACCGAACTTGACATTAAACTCGTCCCCACGACAGTGATGCTCAATGAGATAATCGTCAGGAAGACAGCAAAATACAAGAAAGATGGCAACCCTGCTGTGGCGTTTGTCGAGAAGTTGCGCTCACGCCGCAACATGTACAATCCTAAAGACCATGATTATTTCAACTACAACAAGTATGAGAAAGTGTCCTTCGGTCTGAACAATTTCAACGCCGCCAGTAGCCGCGACCTCCTTGCCCAGCATTACGGATTTCTCAAGGAATATGTCGACACCAGCGACATCACTGGCAAGATGATTTTGCCACTTTCAATTCAAGAGAAAGTCTCTGAAGAGCATTTCCGCAAGTCGCCATCAACTCACCGTGAGGTGGTTCGCGCCACTAATCATGCTGGTATTGACGACCAACTCGACACCGAGAGCATGAAGCGTTTTATCGATGATGTGTTCCGCGAGATGGATATCTACAGCAACGACATTCCATTTATGAAAAACCGCTTTGTGAGCCCGTTGTCAAGTATTGGCACCGATTTCTATAAGTATTACCTCGACACAGTGATGGTCGATGGAGTGCAGTGTTATGAGTTGTCGTTCACACCCTTTACTCCCGAGACTTTTGGCTTCCTGGGGCGCTTATATGTCCCTGTCAATGACAGCACTATGTTCATCTCTAAAATCAGGATGAATGTGCCGCATAATATTAACCTTAACTATGTTCAGCAGGTATATCTTGAACAGGACTACATCAAAGCTAATAACGGTTCGCGCCTGAAAGTGAGAGACGACCTGATGGTAGAGTTCAAGATTGCCCCCAAGACCCCCGAGATATATGCGCGTCGTCAGTCCTACTACGATGGTCACAACTTCAAGCAACCACGCGACATGAAGATATTCGCCCAGAGTGCCGAAGTCATCAGTCATGGCAATCTCAAGCAGAGCGAGAACTACTGGATGGCTCACCGACCAATGGTGGCGTCAAAAAACCAGAATACTGTCAGGGACATGCTTTCGAGGCTGCGCCAGTCGAAGACTTTCTACTGGTGCGAAAAAGTGGCAGTGACTCTCTTGAATGGATACATCAACATTGGAGGCAATGACAGCAAGTTTGACATTGGTCCCTTGAGTTCCACTATTAGTGGCAACAGTCTCGAAGGCGTCAGGCTAAGGCTTGGTGGCCAGTCTACAGCCAGATTGCATCCTCGATGGTTTGGAAAGTTCTATGTGGCCTATGGCACTCGTGACGAGAAGTTTAAATATATGGGGCAATTGGAGTATTCCTTCGTTGACAAGAAGAATCACGCCAACGAGTTTCCTGTCAACTCGTTGCGACTGATGCACCGTTATGATGTCGACAAACTTGGTCAGCACTATCTCTACACTAATCCTGACAATGTGCTGCTTGTCCTCAGACGTCAGAAGGACAACAAGATGATTTACTTGCGTGACACTCAGCTTGAATACAAACTTGAGGCTCAGTCGGGATTCTCGATAGCCGCATCATTACAGCATCAGCGTCATGAATCATCGAAATTCCTCCCTTTTGTTGATGGCAATGGTAATGAATATGGGCATTATAACACTGCTGGTTTCAAACTGACTTTGCGTTACGCACCCGGCGAGAAGTTCTATCAGACCCGTTCTTATCGCATTCCCATCAACCAAGACGCGCCTGTGTTTACCTTGACGCACACCTATATGCCTCGTGGATTCTTAGGCAGCGACTATACGGTCAACAAAACCGAGGCTGGAGTGCAAAAGCGCTTTTGGTTCTCAGCGTTTGGCTATACCGACATTATTGTCAAAGCAGCAAAAATATGGAGCAAAGTGCCATATCCAGAGTTGCTTATTCCAAACGCTAACTTGTCTTATACGGTCCAGCCCGAGTCATTTGCATTGATGAACGCGATGGAATTTGTCAACGATCAGTACCTCTCATGGGATGTGACCTACTGGATAAATGGGGCAATTCTCAATCGCATACCTTTTATAAAGAAATTGAAGATGCGTGAGGTGGTGTCTTTTCGTGGATTATGGGGAAAGCTGACCGACAAAAATGATCCGTTGCAGCATACCGATTTGTACCAGTTCCCAACCATTGCTAACTGCTACAAGATGGGAAAAAGCCCCTATATGGAACTTAGTGTAGGTCTCGACAATATTCTCACTATCTTGCGCGTTGATTATGTGTGGAGGCTAAGCTACCGTGACAATCCGGGCATCAACCGTGGTGGCGTCCGCTTTCAATTACACTTCACTTTTTAATATTTGATAGAATGAAATGAAAAACAAAAAGGTAAAACGATGGATGCGCATTGCGCTTTGGTTTGCGGCAGCTTGTACTGTTGTGGCAGCTATTTGTGACGCGATGGTTAGGTTTAACGCGAGAAATCGCACATTTAATGACATCAACAGTGTGCCGCACAAAAAAGTGGGATTGTTGCTTGGCACCTCACCTTTCACAAGTGATGGAGAACATAACTATTACTACACTTATAGAATAGATGCCGCCGAGAATCTTATTAAAGCCGGCAAGATAGACTATATTATCGTGAGTGGAGACAACAGTACTGAAGATTATGATGAGCCCACATGGATGCGCGATTCTCTCATGGCTCGTGGTGTGCCCGAAGAGCGCATAGTACTTGATTTTGCTGGTTTCCGCACTCTCGATTCGATAGTGAGAGCCAAGGAGGTTTTCGGACAAGATAGTTTTATGATTATTTCCCAGCGTTTTCACAATGAGCGAGCATTATATCTGGCCGACCACTATGGCATTGAAGCTGTGGGTTTTAATGCTCAAGATGTGACCATTTGGCACAAGTGGATGAAGATACACGCTCGTGAGTACATGGCGCGTGTCAAGTTGATGATTGACTTAGTCGTTGGCAAGCAGCCTCATTTCCTTGGTGAGAAGGTTGAGATTAAGTAATAATGTCGTCACAAAATCCTGGTTCTCCCATAAAAAATGGATTGTTGAAAAAAAAGTGAATTATTATTTGTGTGTTTTAGCGAAATGTAGTAAATTTGTTACGATTACAAGAAAAAGGTTCTTAGCCTAATTTGATTGAGAAAACTTTTAACCATTACATAATTAAAATTAATGAGCTATTTAAAATTTGATAAAAACTTGATGATAAATCTTGAGCAATCTTTGACAAAAGAGATTCTCAGGACAAATCAATCGGGGGCTTATCATTGCACTACTATTGTGGGGTGCAACACTCGCAAGCAGCACGGATTGCTCGTGATTCCCATTCCCGAGATTGACGACAACTTCCATGTGCTGCTTTCTTCCATCGACGAGACGGTGATACAGCACGGAGCACCGTTCAACCTGGGCCTTCACAAGTACAAGGGCAATGTTTTCAGTCCCAATGGTCACAAGTACATTCGCGAGTATGACTGCGAGCGAGTTCCCTCTCACCTTTTCCGTGTTGGGGGTGTGATCTTGAAACGAGAGAAGATATTTATTACCAACGAGAACCGCATTCTCATCCGTTACACACTGGTGGATGCGCACTCCAAGACAACACTTCAGTTCCGTCCGTTCTTGGCGTTCCGCAATGCTAATGACCTCTGTGTCGAGAATTCAGTTGCCAGTCAGGAGTATCGCGAGGTTCATAATGGTATTGCCACTTGTATGTATGACGGCTATCCTACACTCTATATGCAGTTCAATCACAAGCCTCAGTTTGTGTTTGACCCTCACTGGTACAAGGGCATTGAGTACATCAAGGACATGGAGCGTGGCATTCCTTACACCGAGGATCTGTATGTACCTGGCTACTTCGAGATTGAGATTAAGAAGGGCGAGCCCCTAATCTTCTCGGCAGGTATCGACGAGGTCAACACTCGCAACTTGAGCCGTATGCATGAGGACGAGGTTAATTCACGCACTCCTCGCACCAGTTTCTATAACTGTCTTAAGAACAGTGCTAAGCAGTTCTACTTGACCAATTCCGATGGTAACTATATGCTTGCTGGATATCCCTGGTTCAAGATTCGCGCCCGTGATGAGTTCCTGGCTCTTCCAGGATGCACAATCTCCAATCATCACCGACCCGACTTTGAGAAGATAATGGATACCGCCAAGGCTGCTTTGCTTCGCTTTATCGAAGATGGAACTCTCGATAAGCACCTCAAAGGCATAGATTTGCCCGACGTGCCATTGTGGGCGATGTGGTCATTGCAGGAGTATGCTAAAGATGCCGGTATGAGCGAGGCACGTGAGCGCTATGGCGACCTTGTGAAGGCGATGTTAAAGCACATCATTGATGGCAAGCATCCCAACCTTATCTTAGAACCTAATAGCTTGGTGAGCACCGAAGGCACCAAGAAACCCATGTCATGGATGGATTCTACACATCCCGATGGCTCACCAATGGTTCCACGCACTGGTTATTTGGTAGAGTTTAACGCTTTATGGTATAATGCCCTGATGTTTGCTCAGGAGATGTTTGCCGAGGTCAAGGCCGAGAAAAAGAACATTGCTGCATGGAAGAAGATTTCTGACAAGGCGAAACCAGCCTTTGTCGAGATGTTCCTCAACGATTACGGTTATCTTTATGACTACGTTGATGGGCCCTATGCCGACCCAAGTGTTCGCCCCAATATGATTATTGCCGCAGGTATCGACTACTCACCGCTCGACCGTCGTCAGCGCAAGAGCGTGATTGACGTGGTGACACGTGAGTTGCTCACACCCAAAGGTCTGCGCACACTTAGCCCCAAGAGCTGGGGCTACAAGCCATGGTATCTGGGCAATCCCGAGGAGCGCGAGGTGGCTTATTATGCCGGTTCAGCACGTCCGTGGCTGATGGGCTTCTACACCGATGCTTATATTAAGGTGTTTGGCCTCAATGGTGCTTCGTTCATCGAGCGCATGATGATAGGTTTTGAGGACGAGATGTCTCAGGGCGGCATCGGCACGTTGTCTGAGCTCTATGACGGCAACCCGCCGTTCATCGGTCGTGGTGCTGTTAGCTATGCTCCCAATGTTGGTGGCGTGCTTCGTGTGCTTCGTTTGTTCAAGAGCATCGGATTTATAAATTCTTAAGATGACCTAAAAAACTAAGACAAGATATATGAAAGCTTTAATGTTTGGCTGGGAATTTCCTCCTCACATTCTTGGAGGTTTGGGAACAGCAAGTTTTGGTCTTACCAAGGGCATGGCACAATGTGGCGACATGGACATCACATTTGTCATCCCAAAGCCTTGGGGCGATGAGCCGAAAGACTTTGCCCGCATCATAGGCGCCAACAGCACTCCTATTGCTTGGCGTGACGTGAATTGGGATTATGTTGAGGCGAGGATAGGTAAAGTGTTAGACCCACAGACCTATTTTGACCTTCGTGACCACATCTACAGCGACTTCAACTATATGAACACCAACGACCTGGGATGTATCGAGTTCTCAGGACGATATCCCGACAATCTGCTTGAGGAAATTAACAACTACTCGATAGTTGCAGGTGTGATTGCTCGCACAGTGGATTGTGACGTGATTCACTCTCATGACTGGCTTACCTATCCGGCTGGCATCCATGCCAAGCAGGTGACGGGCAAGCCTCTGGTGATTCATGTTCATGCCACCGACTTTGACCGCAGTCGCGGTAAGGTTAACCCCACGGTGTTCAGCATTGAGAAAGACGGCATGAACAACGCCGATCACATCATCACAGTGAGCAACTTGACGCGCAAGACCGTGATTGAGAAATATGGCATCAGCCCCGATAAGGTGACCACTGTTCACAACGCTGTGGAGCCACTGAGTAAGGAACTTCTTGACCTTGAGGTTCCTCCCAAGCATGAGAAGGTCGTGACCTTCCTGGGGCGCATCACGATGCAGAAGGGACCTGAGTACTTTGTAGATGCTGCTTGGCAGGTGCTTCAGAAGGTTAGAAACGTGCAGTTTGTGATGGCTGGTAGCGGTGACATGATGGAGAAAATGATTCGCCTTGCCGCTCGTCGCCACATCGCTGGCCGTTTCCATTTCACTGGCTTCTTGAAGGGCAAACAGGTGTATGAGATGCTCAAGGCAAGTGATGTGTATATAATGCCTTCGGTTAGCGAACCTTTTGGTATCTCACCGCTTGAGGCTATGCAGATGGGCGTTCCGTCAATCATCTCTAAACAGAGTGGCTGCGCCGAGATATTAAATAATGTGATAAAGGTAGACTATTGGGATACCAACGCCATTGCCGATGCCATTTACTCCATTATCAAGTATCCTGGCATGTACAAGCAGTTGCGTGAGCAAGGTCTCGAGGAGGTGAATCAAATCACCTGGGACAAGGCCGGCGCCAAGGTCATCGATATCTACAAGCGATTAATCAATAGATAATTATCAACTCTCATAATATATTCAAGTAACATGAAATCAATCTGTTTCTATTTCCAGATACATCAGCCGTTCCGTCTGAAGACTTATCGTTTCTTCGACATTGGTAATGACCATTACTACTATGATGATTTTGCCAACGACGACATCATCACTCGCATTGCTCAGCGCTCCTACATGCCTGCCAACCAAATGCTGTTCGACATGATAAAGGAGAATGGCAAGAAGTTCAAGGTGGCGTTCTCGATTAGTGGCACTGCGCTTGAGCAGCTTGAGCAGTATGTTCCTGAGTTCATCGACTCGATGAAGGAGCTTGCCGACACTGGCTGTGTGGAGTTCTTGAGTGAGACCTACGCCCACTCGCTGTCGTCGCTCGTTGACCCCGAGGAGTTTATAGCTCAGGTGAAAGCTCATGACAATAAGATTTACCAGCTGTTTGGTCAGCGTCCTAAGGTGTTCCGCAATACCGAGCTTATCTATAACGACGATATCGCTTCGATGGTGGCATCGATGGGCTTCAAGGGTGCCATAACCGACGGCGCGAAGCACATCTTGGGATGGAAGTCGCCTAATTACCTTTACAAGGCTGCCTCGGCACCCAAATTACGTTTGTTGTTGAAGAATTCTAAGTTGAGCGATGACATCGCATTCCGTTTCAGCAATCCTGAGTGGACGGCCTATCCTTTGACTGCCGACAAATATATGGATTGGATTGCTTCGCTACCCGAAG
Organism: uncultured Muribaculaceae bacterium; assembly: GCA_905233845.1. Classification (GTDB taxonomy): domain Bacteria; phylum Bacteroidota; class Bacteroidia; order Bacteroidales; family Muribaculaceae; genus Sodaliphilus. The sequence continues at coordinate 20,669 of CAJOFH010000005.1, forward strand.
AGGAGATGCTAGTGAACCTGTTCATGAATTATGAGACTTTTGGCGAGCTGCAGCCTCGTGAGAGCGGAATCTTTGAGTTTATGAAAGCTCTGCCACGCTTTGCTGCTCAGCACAACATCGAGTTCATGACACCGAGCGAGGTCGTGTCAAAGATGAAGCCTGTTAGCGAGCTCACAGTTATGCACCCCATATCGTGGGCCGACGAGGCACGTGACACAAGCGCATGGATGGGTAACATCCTTCAGGACGAGGCAGTAAACAAACTATACTGCTTGGGCGAGCGCATTCGCATGATTACCGACAAGCGCATACGTCAGGACTGGAACTACCTGCAGGCAAGTGACCATTTCTACTACATGAGCACTAAGCACAGTAGTGATGGTTCGGTTCATTCGCACTACAGCCCTTATGACTCTCCATACGCAGCATTCACTAACTACATGAACGTGCTTAGTGACTTCTTGATTCGCGTGCGCGAGCAATTCCCCGAGGAGATAGAGAATGAGGAGCTTAATGCTTTGTTGCTCACAATCCGCAATCAGGAGCAAGAGATTGAGGAGTTGAATCGTGAGGTAGAGCTGTTGCGTAAGAACATCGTCATGGACAAAACTGGCGATTTTGTTCCTAATGTGGAAGAGAAAGAACCAGAACCCGAGAAAGAACCAGCTCCTGAACCCAAGCCCAAAAAGGCTCCTGCTAAGAAGGCTGAAGAGAAAAAATCAGCAGCCAAGAAAGCTCCTGCTAAGAAGGCATCTGCTAAGAAAACTGAAGAGAAAAAGCCCGCTGTAAAGAACGCTAAAACCAAGAAGACTACAAAGAAATGATGGCTACAAAAAAGAAACTATTATACATCCACGGTTTTCGCAGTTCGGCAAAGAGTACCACGATATTAAACATCAAGGCTAACTACCATGAGGTTGAGGTGCATGCCTTTGATGTTACGCATCATCCTGCTGAGTCGATAAAGAAGATTGAGGATTATGTGGCAGAGCACAACATTGACATTCTTGCAGGCACTTCGCTTGGAGGATATTATACACTGTGTGCGCAGGTTGATATTCCCAAGATTGCTGTCAATCCTGTCTTAGATCCTGAGAAGAGTCTAGGTGCCCATCCCGAGATAGGCGAAGAAGTGGAGTACTTCAACGAGCGTGAGGATGGCGTACAGACGTTCATCTGCACACTAAGCGATTTATGTGAGTTCCGTGGCATTGAGAAGCATATCACGCCTGTAACTCATATTATTGGCAGTACTCATGATGAGATGCTCGGCGACCTGCGTGAGCAGTATCGAGAACTCGTTGGTGACCGCTTCATTGAGTCATCTCAATTGGGGCACCGCATTACTCCCGAATTCACTGCGATACCCACTGGCGACTTCTATAAAGTGCTGTCGCAGATGCTGTAATCAAAGCTGTCTAATGTAAAACAACACCCTTTGCTTCTCAAGAGCAAAGGGTGTTGTAGTTTTTTCGTCATGTAAGCGCTTACTTTGTGGCTTTGGGTTGGCTCCCCTTGACGAGGCCATTATAAGTGCCTTCAGGTTGATTAATGTACTTGATAATATCGTTACCACCTCCATAGGCTCGCGAAATCACAGCACTGAGCAAGATGTCAGTAATCTTGTTGTCTTCTACATATTTCTTCAAATTCTTGGCAAAATATCTGTAGTCGATGATATGAATGTCTTCAAACGAGTAGAAAAGGTAACCAGGGATGGCGTTGCCAAAGCTGTCCTTGATGATAAGCAGTCGTCGACCATTGGCGGTTGAGGTGTGAACATGTGTTATCTTTGAGTCGCCACCCATGAATGTGCAGTAGGCTCCACCGCTACCATCGGGGTACTTGATGAAATACTGACCTGAATATGGCGCTTTCTCGCCTATTACTTTGTAGTTCTGGTCAATATTATATTTCAAGTAGGTGGTGGTATAGGTCACATCCTTAGGAATGTGATAGTAGAAGTCTTCAGGTGAGTTCTTGACCGAGATGTCGTGGCTGTAGCCATACATAGAACCCACATATCCGTGAACTACTTTCTCCTCGTAGCTTGACAAGTCACGGAAGGGAACATTTGCTACACGAGCAAACTCTTGTGCGACATAATAAGCGCCCAGTGGTGCCCAGTGGTGGTCGGTGCGCAGGAAGATGTTCTCGTTGGCATGTTTTGCCAATGGAGTGTAGGCATTGACAGCAATGACCGAGTCATTGAGTTTGCTGTGTGTGTTCTTGATGGTTGGAAGCTCGGGTTTGGTTGCCGACTTGGCTGCATCAGGGCAGTAAAATTCTACTGCTGTGGGTATCACGAGGCAGTATATTTTAGCTTGATGACCAAAAACACGGTTGTATTCATTGCACGCTTTAGCGTAATTAGCTCCACCGTTAGGCCCGCCGAAGAAAGCCATTAAGGCCCTAACATTTGGGACCTCTCCCATGACGATGATGCCTTTGTTTGCAATCTTCGCGTTAGCGTTGGCAGTGAGTTTGTTGTCATATCCTTCGATTTCACCAGTTTCCATCTCCATTTCCATGTCATTGGCAGTTGCAGCATCGTCGGTGGCTGCATGAAACTTGATGTTGCTTTGAGGATTCTCAAAAAGCCTGAGTTTCAAGTTGTCGCCAAAAATCATGCTCATTGACATGAATTTGTCACGATAAGGCTCGCTGTCGCTGAACCATTGCGACACATTCTTGGTGAATTGCCCGCTGGCAACATTTTTAGTCGTAGGCTTTGGAAACGTCGCCAGTTCTCGCTTTTCAAGTTCGGAGAACGTGCTTCGAGGGAAAAAGTCGAAAACAATGACAAACGCTGCGTAAACAGCAATCACTGTTATTAGATAAATATAACTTCTTTTCATTGCTATGAATGCCCGTTGCTGATTAATCTATTTATTGATTGAGATATTTTCTGACGTTTTTGTAAACTGCTGGGGTCGCCATGAGCGTGAGTGTGTTGTCGAGAACGATATCAGTGATATTGTTGTCGGCGACATATTTCTTGATATTCTTGTTGAAGTATCGGCTGTCGATAACATGTATCTCCTCAAACGAGTAGAAGAGATATCCAGGGATAGCGTTGCCAAAGCTGTCCTTGATGAACAGGATGCGTCGTCCGTTTCTTGTCGAGGTCTCAACTTTTACAATTTTTGAATCACCGCCCATGAATGTGCAGTAGGCACTGGTACCTTTGAATCGTATGAAGAACTTGCCTTCAGTGGGTTTCGACTCCTTAACGATAGTTTTGTGGTTCTTGAGTGTGTAGTTGATGTAGGTGGTCTTGTATTCAACGTCGCGCGGAATGTAGTAGATGAAGTCCTCTGGAGCATTTTTCAGAGACTGGTCGCCTGAGAACATGGGCATTGTTCCTACATATGGGGTGATTGTGTCGGTGTCGTAGTTTGAGAGGTCTTTGAAAGGAACTCCTGCCACTTGAGCGAGTTTTTGAGCGGCATAATATCCTGCGAGTGGAGCCCAGTGATGGTCGGTTCTTGAGTAAATGGGCTCGTCAACATGCTGTGACAGTGGTGTATAGATGTCAACAGCATAAACAGAGTCGCTTAAGTGCTCAAAGAGTCCGTTGATACAAGTCTTCACATCTCTTGACCATTTCTTGGCGGCATTAGGCATGTAGAACGCAGCTGCCGAGGGAATAGGCATGCAGTAGACGTTGACTTTGTCGCCAAAGACGCGCTTGTATTCATTTACCACATCGGCATAATTGTGGCAACTTGTGGCAGTTCCGCTGAATGGGCTCACTGCCCTCAGGTCCTTACCGCGTCCAACCATGATTACTCCCTTTGGCGATTTGCGTGCTGGTGCATCGGCGTTTACTGTGTTTACATAATCTATTGATATGCATCGGTCTTCTTTAGGCTGGTTAACTCCTTGTGCTATTGCTGGAGTGACGTTAACAGTCGAGATAACCAAAGCAATAAGTGTGATGATATTTATTTTCTTCATAATCATAGTGTATATAATAAGCGTTGTTGTTTTAGAATCTTGTGTAAAGGAATGGATTATTGGTTGCTCCCACGAGTAGTGCCACGCTGAGCACAAGGATCACAACCGATGTGACGATGCGGGCAATGAGGAAAATGTTCTGTTCCAGAGCCTTGTTGCTTCCTGTAAGGCGGGTTGTGAGATTTGCGGCCCATCGACGCATTGGCATGCTGAACAAGATAGCGGCAATCCACATCCAGAAGTGGTCAAAGATTGCGGCTTTGGAAATAAAGTCGACTTTGACAGCTGCACCACCAAATAATGCCGTGTAGGCTGTTTTGATTTGTGTGAAGTCGGTGAAGTAGAACAGTACCCAACTCAAGAAGATGATGAATAAGAAGTAAATGTGCATTAAGAATTTTGGGCATTTGGGCTGGATGTAGGGCAAGATTACATATTTCTCAATTACCAAAACCAGTCCAAAGTACAGACCCCAAAGGATGAAGTTCCAGCATGCGCCATGCCAGAGACCTGTGAGTGCCCACACGAATATGATGTTCAGCATCTGATGACGGCGGTTGCCACCCATGGGGATGTAGACGTAGTCGCGGAAGAAACTACCGAGCGACATGTGCCATCGTCTCCAGAACTCGGTAACCGAGGCGCTACAGTAAGGATGGTCGAAGTTCTCGAGGAAGTGGAAGCCCATGCAGTGGCCCATACCAATCGCCATGTCGCTGTAGCCCGAGAAGTCGAAGTAGATTTGGAACATGAAAGCAGCAATACCAATCCACGCTCCGCTAGTTGAGAGGGAACCAATCTCGTTCTGTAGGAACTGTGTGGACACCAGTGACAGCTGATTGGCAATAATGACCTTTTTACCTAATCCAATGAGGAAGCGGAACGCTCCCTCGGCAAAGTCTTCAGCGGTGACGTGGCGATTGTTGATCTCTGAGGCGATAGTTTGATAGCGAACGATAGGTCCAGCGATGAGCTGCGGGAACATGGAGATATAGAGCAGCAGGTCGCGGAATCGTCGCTGTGCTGGAGATACTTTGCGGTAAACGTCTACAAGATAAGATATTGACTGAAAGGTGTAGAAACTAATACCAATTGGCAGAGCAATATTTGGCTTGGTGATAGGCACGCCCATGTCAATCAAAATTTGTGACAGGAAGCCCAAATACTTGAAAATGGCGATGATGCCTATATTGCACACCAGTCCTATCACCAGAGCAGTCTTGCGTTTCTTTTGCTCTTGCTGTGAGTCAATGAACCTGCCAACGAAGAAGTTTACTAAAACACTGAAGAGCATGAGGAAAACATAAACTGGCTCGCCCCAAGCGTAGAAAATTAAGGAGTAGGCGACGAGGGTCCAGTTCTTGCATGTGTTTACTTGCTTTAATCCGTCTGACAGGTACTTTTTGTCAATGTAGGTCGCCAGCAAGTAGCACAATGCAAATGCTGGGATAAAGACAAAAAGGAAGAATAAGTCTGAAAAAACCATACTATATTTATAACTTGTTTTACTATCTAATTAATTGTGCAATAGTAAGAAATCTATTTTGTATAACCTAAAATCAAAAAAATCGTGCAAATTTAGTGCTTTTATCACACGCAGAAAAAATTATGGTGTTAATAAACTAAAACGCTGTCCGTTTTTGCTTTATACAGCGCATTTATTCAAGCGGCACATGCGCGGGACCTTCAGGCCGTTGAATATGACTTTTTTAAAGTTGTTTCCTTATTCTTAATGTATTTCCTTCGCTTGGTAATACAGAGATCATTGACATATTGCGAACCATTATATAGAAAAAGCCTCTCCCTTCGACTTCCCCATTTGTAAAGTGATACATTCGATTCAAAAAAATTTTTTTCAAAAACTTTCCCAAACGCACCTAGGAGTTGTCAATGTATTGCACCGCAGGCGCGGTGCACAAGATTTTTTTCAAAAACTGTCCCAAACCATTCTGGGAGTTATCAATGTATTGCACCGCAGGCGCGGTGTTCAAAAATTTTTTTTCAAAAACTGTCCCACACACTCCTGGGAGTTGTCAATGTATTGCACCGCAGGCGCGGTGCACAAAATTTTTTTTCAAAAAGTGTCCCACTAAACCCACATTTGTTGTGCAAGTTGTATTCAAGTTGTTAAAGTTGTTTGATTTTTTTGCGTGAGACTTAAGTCAGCAGTGTCAACAAGGAGAATAAGTTGTTGGTTATAATTTCATTGCTTTGATGATTCGTTGCGTAGCCTCTTCGACTATGGAGCGTGGTGTGGCAAGGTTGATGCGAATGAATCCTTCACCTGCTTTGCCGTACATAGCTCCATCGTTGACAAGGACTTTGCTATCATCAAGGATTTTTTGTGTCACTTGTGCGCTACTCATGCCAGTGGGTGTTACGTCGACCCACGCGAGATAAGATCCCTCCATGGGCGTGATGTGGAAGTTGGGCAGTTCCTTGTTCATCATGTCACGCATTAGGCTGAAGTTGCCGGCAATATATTCGTTAAGCTGCAAAATCCAGTTCTCACCGTGATTGTATGCCGCCATGAATGCTTCAAGTCCAAAAGGATTGATGGAGCACACTTGGTTGTCGATGAGCGCTTGGTTGATTTTTGCCTTGATGTCGGGATTGTTGCTGGTGATGAATGCTGCCTGGAGGCCAGCAATGTTGAACGACTTGCTTGGTGAACCGCAAGTGATGCAGTTGTCCTGCGCCTCTTGTGAGATGCTAGCAAATGGTGTATATTGATGTCCTGGCATCATCATTTCGCAGTGAATCTCGTCGCTGACTACGGTGACACCATTCTTGAGGCATAGTTCGTTGACTTTTAGCAGTTCCTCTTTAGTCCACATCCTTCCAACAGGGTTGTGAGGATTGCAGAATAGTAGGGTACTCGTGTTGTCGCAAGCTAGAGCTTTGTCGAGAGCGTCGAAGTCAATAGAGTAGGAATAGTCACTGTTATAGGTTAGTGGCACTTCAAGTGGGGTGCATTCGTTGCTTTTGATGCAGGTAAAGAAACAGTTGTAGACTGGTGTAAGCACCACTACGTTGCCGCCAGGAGTTGTGATGGCTCTCAATACTGCCGATATGGCTGGCACGACGCCAGTGGTGTACTCAATCCAGTTGCGGTCGATTCTCCAATTGTGTCGCCTGTCAAACCAGTTTATGATTGAGTCGTAGAACTCTTCAGGCACGTTAGCATATCCAAATACCTCGTGCTCAAGTCGTTTTCTCAGTACGTCTATAATGCATGGTGCTGCTTTGAAGTCCATGTCGGCAACCCACATGGGGATAATTTCATCGCTGGTGCATTTGTCCCATTTCACAGCGTGAGAATGTCGGCGGTCGACAATCTCGTCAAAGTCAAATTTGTCGTTGTTCATTGTTATTTGTTTGGTTTATGTGTCAAACCTGAGAGCATAAATCTCTTACTCTCAAATAATAATGCAAAGTTAATGAATTTATGATTCATTATTGAATGCTTAGAGAAATTTAACAGTCGATGATTGAAATCTGTTAAATCCTAATTGCCGATTTTGGTTAAAGGGATAATTTACAGCACGTCCTTTATCCATTTCCCCGAAATAAGCCTAATGAGGAAAAGCATGCCCCTGACACACAGCTCAATACACATGGCCAGCCACATTCCAGTTAGGCCCATAGCAGCCGCGAGAAATATGGCGAGAGTGATTCTTACAATCCACATGCTGCCCAAGTTGAAAATGCTGGGAATGAGAGTGTCGCCGGCTCCCACCATCACTCCGTAGCTCACTATTGAGATAGCGAAGAATGGCTCGGCCCATGCCTCGATGCGAAGGCATTGTGCACCCAAAGTGATGATTTCGTTTACTGGCGACATAAAGCTCATCATTATGTCGGCACCGAAATATAACAGCACTCCCATCACTGTCATTATTGCCGTACCCATGACGACTGTGATGGTGGCAAAGCGTTTCATCAGGTCTTTTCGCTCAGCACCAGCACTTTGCCCCACGAGAGTAGTCGCCGCATCTCCTATTCCATAGCCTGGCATGTAGCACAATCCTTCGGCGGTGATGGCAAAGATATTTGCTGCAAGTGCCACGCTGCCAAGTGGTGCCACAATGGCTGTGGTAGCAATGTAGGCACCACACATCAAGATGTGTTGCAGTCCAATGGGCGTGCTTAACTTGTGTGCTTTTTTTAGGCATGCTTTTGTGGGTTTGAACGAACCTTTGGTTCCCAATAGTTTTAGTTCACGCGAGCGCGCAAGAAGGAAATATAGCATTAATAAGCAAGTCACAATCTCGGCTAAAGCGGTTCCCATAGCAGCTCCTGTCACTCCTAATCCCAATCCTGGCATGTGAATGGTGCGTGTGGCGATTGTGATGTCTCGACTTGGGAAAATGAAGAGGAAGTTGAAAACCACATCGAGAGCACACATTAATATATTAAGAACTCCTGGTGTCTTCATGTTGCCGCTGCTGCGCAACATGCCACCTGCTAATAACTCTAACTCGAGAAAAGGTAAAGTGAGGGCGAGGATAAGGAAATAGGTCGTTGATTTGCCACAGATGGCTTCGTTCCCTCCGAGCCAGTGGGGGAGTGGTGTGCTAATTGTTGCGGCTATTACTGCTATTGCAGAGCTGAAAATAAGGCATGCGACAAGCGACTGTCGCAGCACGCTGCGCGCGTCATTACTTTTGTTGGCACCGATGAAGTGGGCCACTTGCAACGAGAATCCCATCGCAGCGGCATTCATAAGTCCACCCAACAGCCATACCGAAGAAGCTACCAGCCCAATTGCCGCGCTATCGTCGGCTCCCAAGCTTCCTACCATCGACGCATCAATATATTGCATGATGATTGAAGAAAGCTGTGCCATAATTGCAGGCGCACTCAGTGCCACAGTGAGCTTTACTTGCTGTTTCAGCGTCATTTCCTCACCGTTTTTTATGCGATCAATGAGTTGTGGTTGGCTATTCTTTGTTGCCATCGAGTGGTGCTTTGCCTTAGTGGTATTGTGTTTTATATATAATAATGTGTAAAAAGGATGTGCAAAATTAGTGAAAATAAATGAGTCGCTAAGATAAAAACGCACAAAAAAAAGTCCCACTCTAAAGTGGGACTTTTTAATTCATTAAGCGTTTTATAATTCTTTGTCAGAATTATTTGTTACGCTCGATGGTAACGCAACGTCCGAGAGGAGCCGATGCCAAGCTAGTGGCGTGTGGGTGGTTCTCGTTGTTGGTCTCGGTGTTGAGACGGTCGCCATCAATACCCTTGTCCTCAAGAGCCTTAGCAACGCCGTTTACACGGTCGTGACGGAGCTTGATGTTGATGTCGTCGTTACCAGTCCAGTTGTCGGCCCAACCAGTCAGTCTGTAGGTGTCATCCTCGTTGCTCATTACGTCAGCAACAGCTTCAACAACCTCCATCTGGAGAGGAGTGATGTAAGATTTTCCTCTTGGGAAGTAGATAGTTGCCAGAGGAGCATCCTCGCTGATGATGGTAGTGATTGGCTGCCTGTTGTGAGCGTCAGGATCTGGGCATCCAGGAGGACACTTGTGATTGCGCTTCCAGTTCAAGCAGTCGTCGAGTTGGTTCTTGAGATCCTTAGCCCTACGATCAGCCTCAGCAAGTTTTCTCTGAAGCTCGTCGAGTTGTGGACGGTAGTCGGGTGGGCATACAGGAACCACGGGAGCATTCCACTCAGTCTTGCCGAACTTGTAAGCGAGACCAAGCATAGCGCTTGGGTACTCAATCCAAGTCTTGTGGCCTGGATCCATGTGCTCCTGAACCATGTCGAAACGAAGGTCGAGGAGGATGTCAACGTGCTTGCCAAGGGCGAAGCTGTTGAGCAAACCAGCCTGAAGAGCGAAGTTACGGCTGTGAGCACCTTCTTGGCCGTTCATGCTGCCACAGTACTTCCAGCTACCCTTGCCGTCGGCTTGGTCATTGTAGAAGTTCCAGCTTACAGAAGCGCCAGCATAGAGAGTGGCGTTGTAGAAACGACCGGGCTTGTAGCCACAAATCCAGTTGGTAAGGTTGAACAGAACGTCACCAGTTACACCAATGCGGTTGAACAATTGAGTTCCATCTGCTACAGCACCAGATTTCAGCCAGTCATTGTGGTCAGTGCGGAAACCAATAGGGTTCTTGGTGTTATAAGTAGCACCCTTCATCTGCTCGAAGTGACCGCCAATGCGGAAACCCAGCAGTGGAGAGAACCACTTACCAATGAACAAGTTGGCCTTAGGAGCAATACGCTTACCGAACTTCATTTGAGCGTCCTTGTAAGACATCATAACGCCTACACCGCCTTCAGCCTGGACGAACCAGTTGTCTTGCATACGATTGAAGATGTAGCCTTGAGCAGGATCCTCAACGTACTGTACCTCCTGAGCGTTAACTACAGGGGCCAAGAAAAGAGCACATGCACATGCTAGTAATGTAATCTTTTTCATAGACTTACGTTTTTGTTAAATAAAAATTTTTATTTGTTAAACACTAAAATGAATTATATACCTTATCAAAACATTGTGCAAATATATAGCTTTTTTTTTGAATATTAATAGTTTTCCCAAAAAAATCTTCAAAAAAAGGCTATTTTTTCGCATTTTTTAGGGTTTCGAGCACTTTTTGGGCGATATTTTGGGGTGAAAAGCCAAATTTTTCGTCCAAAACTATGTAGGGAGCCGAAGCACCGAAGTGGTCAAGGCCAAAAACGGTGCCTCCGTTGATCACATTTTGGAGTGTTGAGGGCAATCCAGCAGTGAGTCCGAAGGTTGGCAACTCAGGTGGAATAACTGCATTTTGATATTCCTTGGGCTGATTCTTGAAGAGTCCAATGGAAGGAATGGATACAATCTGTACCTTGAGTTCTTGTTCGGCTTTGATGAGCTTGGTAGCCTCGACGAGAGTTGAAACTTCGGAACCGTTACCCACAAGCACAATCTCGGGATTGTCATCTTTATATAATATGTATGCACCCTTTTCGGCTTGTAGGGCATCGTTATATCGTGCAGCATAGTCGTCACCGTTCTGCGATGGCAGGTCGTTGATGTTCTGGCGCGAGAGGATGAGAGCAGTAGGCGTGAGGGTGTTTTCCATTGCCATCTTCCAAGCCACAGTGCATTCGGCGCTGTCGGCGGGCCTTAACACAAGCATGCTGTTGAGTCCGCTGTGATTCTTGAGTTCCTCCATAAGTCGTATTTGTGCCTCTTGCTCTACGGGTTCGTGTGTGGGGCCGTCTTCGCCCACACGGAAAGCGTCGTGGGTCCAGATGAATTTCACTGGCAGCTCCATGAGTGCCGAGAGGCGTACGGCAGGTTTCATATAGTCGCTGAAGACGAAGAATGTGCCACAAGCAGCAATCATGCCACCATGAAGTGCTATGCCGTTGATGAGAGCTGTCATGGCGAGCTCGCTCACTCCCGCTTGCAAGAAAGCTCCCTCAAAGTCTCCGCGCTTGAAGGCTTTGGTCTTCTTGAGAAATCCGTCGGTCTTGTCGCTGTTTGCAAGGTCGGCGCTCGACACTATCATATTGCCCACGCCTTGTGCTAGGGTTCCAAGTACGTTAGCGCTCGATGCGCGTGTGGCAAGGTTGGGCTTGTGCTCAATGGCGGCATAGTCGATAGCGTCGACCTTACCTTTTATATAACGATCGAGCTGGGCGGCCTTTTCGGGGTTAGCGTCGCGCCATGCTTGCTCGGCGGCTTTGCGCTTGGCGACGATAGCACGCAGCTGTTCGGCGCGCTTGCTATAAAGCTCTTCAACCTCGGGGAACACTTTCCATGGGTTGGCGGCATCACCCCCCAAGTTCTCTATTGTCTTCTCGAAGCTTGCTCCCGACTTGCTGAGTGGGTTACCATGTGTGCTGCATTGACCCTCGAAGTTTTTGCCGTCTTCAGTCACGCAACCACGTCCCATGATAGTCTTGCCGATGATAAGGGTGGGGCGCTCGGTTTCGCTCTGTGCTTTATCGATGGCGTCGGCAATAGCGCATGGGTCGGTGCCGTCAACCTCTATGACGTTCCAATTCCAAGCGCGGTATTTCATCGCTGTGTCCTCGCAGCTCACCGCGTCGCACATGGTGGAGAGCTGTACCGAGTTGCTGTCGTAGAACATGATGAGATTACTCAGGCCCAAGTGGCCTGCCAGACGTCCTGCCTCTTGTGAGATGCCTTCTTGCACACCACCGTCACTGATAAATGCATAGCTCTTATGTGCGAAGACTTCATCGAAGTGAGTGGCGATGAAACGCTCAGCTATGGCGCATCCAACAGCCATCACATGGCCTTGGCCCAAGGGGCCGCTGGTGTTCTCTACTCCGTGCTCCACGTCGAGCTCGGGATGTCCAGGTGTGATGCTTCCCCACGAACGGAATGCCTTGATGTCGTCGATGGAGTATTTGCCAGTCATGAGTAGGGCGGCATAGAGCATGGGCGACATGTGTCCTGGATCGAGGAAGAAGCGGTCACGAGCAAACCAGCGAGGGTTGTCGGGGTCGTGGACCAGGAAAGAGCTGTAAAGAACGTTGATGTAATCGGCTCCACCCATGGCGCCTCCAGGGTGTCCCGATTTAGCGTTCTCAACCATAGCAGCTGCCAAGATGCGGATGTTATTGGCTGCACGCGTCATAAGTTTATAATCTATCATAAGCTTATTATAAAATTTATATTTTAGGTTACGAAGATAGTTATTATTATAATAATGTGCAAGTGTTTTTGAGTTTTTTTTCAAAAAAGGGTGAAAAAAGGGGCGTCAAGCAGTTTGACGCCCAATTATTGCTATGAAAATATGAGTTTATTCCTCGGTTGTTGCGCTTTTAGAGGGTCTACTGCCAATAAGGGCGTAGAAGAGGATATAAGCCGCACAAGCCAGCGGGATGAAGTAGCTGTTGAGATAGCCCACACTGTCGGCAACCTTGGCCTGAAGGAATACCATTACTGCACATCCAAAGACCATAGTCATGAAGATTCCGCTTGCAGCTGCAGTGTACTTGCCCAGTCCTTCTACTGCCATATTGAAGATTCCTCCCCACATTACTGAGGTACAGAGTCCTACAAGGATGAATGCGAAGACGCAAACTGGAACCTCGGTCCATGTCACACTCATTGCCGCCCAGTCGATGCCAGGAACGTTGACTTTGATGTCTTGAGGCGCGAAGATACCGAAGGCGAGAAGCAGGATTGCCAGAGTGGCAACTGTTGCTACCATAGTGCGGCTGCTCACTTTGCCTCCGATGGCGCCACCGATGGTTCGGCCAATGAACATCATGAGCCAGTAGACCGAAGCAATAAGTGCTGCAACACCAGCGCTGACACCAACTTCGGGAGTCTGAAGATAGGAGATCATATAGGTTGGTGTGCCTACTTCAACGCTCATATATAGGAAGATAGCAAGAGCGCCAAGCGCGAAGTGGCGGTGCTTAAGCGCGCCACTGATGAGCTTGGTCTCAACCTTGGCCTGTTCGGGTTCTTCAATCTTGGTGAATAGCAGGATTATGAATGCTACAATAAAGATGGCGCCAGCGATTGCCAGAGCTGGTGTGGCATCTTTGATTCCAGTGCTCTTGGTCACTTCGCCAATGAGTGCGCCCATAAGGATATAGACAGCTACAGCGGCTGCCGAGTTGAAGGCTCCACCAATCTGGATGAATTGGTTGCCAGTCTTGCCGCCGCCGCCCAGCACGTTGAGCAAGGGGTTTACAACGGTGTTGAGCATGCACATGCACAGACCACTGATGAAGGCACCTGCCAGATATACCCAATAGCTCTCGAGTGTGCCGCTGAAGTATTCTAGTGCAAGTCCTATCATTCCCACTACCAAAGCCATGAGTGCAGTTTTCTTGTAACCAAACTTAGAGATCAGCATACCGCTTGGGATACCCATAAGCAGATAGGCTATAAAGTTGGCATAGTTTCCAATTTGTCCGGCAGCTTCTGAAGCTCCAAACTGGTTTTTCACTATGGTTGCCATAGGTGAGCATAGGTTCGTCACGAAAGCAATCATTGCAAATAGGGCTATCATCATAATAATTGCAGCCCATTGTTTCTTTTGTTGTGCCATTGTTTTGATATTATTTTAATATTAATAATCTATATTTGTGGAAATGCCGTGTAAAGATACACATTATTTCGTAAATGAGGCAAAAAATAAAGTGTTTTTTCAATATTCTCGTGCTCCAAAGATATCAGTTCCAATGCGAACGAGCGTAGCCCCATGCTGCACAGCGATGTGCCAGTCGTCACTCATGCCCATGCTGATTTCTTTGAAATTGGGATTGTCGGCGAAGTGCTTGTCGCGTAGGGTGAGGAAGGTGTTGTGGACCAACTCAAACTCCCGTGCCACTTGTTCAATGTCGTCGGTGAACGTTGCCATTGCCATCACTCCTGCGATGGTGACATTGCTCAAGTTGTTGAAAGTTCCTTCATTGGCAGCTGTAAGGATTTCATCAACAGCAAATCCACTCTTTGTTTGCTCTTTAGCAACGTGTAGTTGAAGTAAAACATTAATATGGCGATTGATCCTTGCAGCCTCTTTGTTGACCAGTTGAAGTAATTCTTTAGAGTCAATGCTTTGAATTGTTGATGTCCAAGGCGTTATCATACGCACCTTGTTCTTTTGCAAGTGACCTATGAAATGCCATTCAATGTCGGTTGGCAGTTTAGGCGCTTTAGCCGCTAATTCCTGTGCACGGTTCTCACCAAAGATTCGCTGCCCGGCATCATAGGCCTCTTGTAGCCTCTCGATGGGGTGGAACTTCGACACCGCCACCAGCTTCACGCCTTGTGGCAACTGCTTGGTAATGTGTTCTATATTTTGAGCTATAGACATTTATATGTATGTTTACTCTTCTTTTTTGGCTTTTTTATCAGCGAGGGTCTCTGTGAGGTTTGCAGCGAAGACATCCATGAGCTGTGTCTCATCGATGGCTGCGATTTCGTAGTCGAAGGCAGTACCACGCATGTTCTCAAGGAAAATGTTGAAAGCCTCTTTAAAGTCGCTTGCCTGCACTAACGAGTTGCTTGAAGTTTTTTTCTCGGCAGCTGTCTTCTCGTCGATGGTTATCATGTTGATTTTCACCTTGTACCATCGGTCACCTCCCTCATGGAAAAAGATGTCGTCAAATTTTACCTTCTTAACAGCTGTGACAGCAAATTCGCCAGTGGTAAACGGCTGAACCTCCTCGGTTATGCGTGCCTCGGCCTCAGTAAAAGAAAGTGCATCGACGAGGTAGGGTTCAGTAACTGTCTTCTGCGCGCCAGTCTCAAGCGTGCGGTCATATTTCACTTTACATTCAAAATAGGTAGCCATAGTGCTTTTTATCTTAGTTAGTTGAAAATTACTTGTTTGGGCAATAGTTCTTATTAAAACGGTTACAAAGGTACAAAATTAAGGTGAGAAATCGCTTAAAGTGTGAAAATATTATTATTTTTGCACAAAATTAGTGCAAGGTGAATGAAATCCAAACTTGTTTGAGATCTCTGAACTGCAGCTTAATTTGTCCAAAGTTTCATGCATTGGGATTACTATGAGTGATTTTTACAAGACGTTGAAGGGTGTGTCGCAGGGCATATATAAGGAAAAGATGAGCAAATTTATCGCTATTGCTCAACCAGCGGGGAGTGCTGAAGAGGCGAAGGCGCTTATAAAGCAGATTTCTGTCAAATATCACGACGCACGACATTGCTGTTGGGCCTATATGATTGGCACCCAGCGCGACGAGTACCTGTCGAGTGATAACGGCGAACCCAGCGGCACGGCAGGCAAACCCATCTTGGGGCAGATCAACTCCTTTGGGCTGACCAATGTGGTGATTGCCGTGGTCCGTTACTTTGGCGGCATCAAGCTTGGTACGTCAGGACTAATAGTGGCTTATCGTGAGGCGGCTCGCACTGCAATAGAGGCGGGCGAAATCCTCGAGTGTCACGAACAGGCAACGTTCTCATTCACATTCCCTTATCTTGCCATGAACGATGTGATGAAATTAGTAAAAAGCGGCGACATGAAGGTCCTCGGCCAGCAATTCGACAACGTCTGCTCAATGACCATCCAAACCGACGCCGACAAACTCCCAACCCTCCGCAACCGCCTGCTTAGCATAGACGGAGTAACGGAAAAGGAGTGAATGGGTTCTCGCTTCTCTCGAAGGCTATTGACATAGGCCGCACATCGCTGAGCAGTTTGCCTCGCATAATCATTGATTCAGTAGTTGACGATGTGTCTTGGTATTATTTACATAATGCTCTTGATACCAACTTTTGAACGTTTCTCCATCAGCTGGAAAATAACTCCAGTGGTCTAATCTATTCCACAATATTGCCTTTATACCTAACGGGGTTCCATCTTCCTCATATGGCAATAAATCGGGCAGATTGTGCTTTTTAGTATAATAATCAATACATTTTTGTGGAGTTGGGTTATTATTCATCACCATGTTAACCCAAGCTTCTTCATATCCCCACATCAAAGAGTCAGTTCCTTCTGGTGGCTTTTTTTCGCCATTATAATAACGGCAATCCAATATTAGTTCTTCTTTTGTCATATTGGTTGCAAAGGTACAACATTTTGTGTTTTGACACAACACAACGAGCCAAATTAATCTCCGCTTTTAGAGTGGAGACGGAGTTGTAGACGGAGTCAGTCCATCCCACCTAAAACGGTGGCGGCTTTAGTTTATTTTTCTCTTTTTTGAAATATTAGACGAGAGCGCACTCGAGTTGTGTCGCCGACGTTGATGTCGAGGCGGATGTTTGTGGGGTCGTTGTCGTCGATTAGGATTTGTGCTTCTTCGTCATAATAAGTCTCTTTGACAAAGGAGATCTCCATGCGACTGATGAAGTTCTCGCGATGATGGTTCCACGGGAACTGGTTAATGATGTGCTCAAGGTATCGAACTGTGTTGACATGGCCGTTGAAGTCGATATCGGTGTATTGAAATCGGTAGGTCTCGGTTCTTGTGGGCTCGAATGGTCTCAGGCGGCTTTGTGGTTCGATGGGGCAGGGGTGCTCGGTTACGTTGGCTGCAATGTAGCTCAATTTGGATATATCCACACTCTCTCGAGTGCTTAAGTTTATCACTACCCAGATGGTTCGCACATAGCCAATTACGTTGCCGTCATTGTCGGCAATTTCCATGTTGCGCTGAGAGAAGTGGCGGTTGTAGTCCTCTATCCATGTGGTGAGGGAATAGAACTCATCGACACGTGGGTAACGAGTCATTTCTATAGTGACGCGAGATAGCACCCATCCCTGATTGTCCTCAATGAGCCGTGCGTAGCCAACTCCCCACGAATTGGCATGGTTAGTTGCCACTTCGATAATGCGGTTCATCAACAGTGTGATAGGCATCTCGGCCTGAGCGTTGCATTCACCTGCCGAGAGGTAGAACGACTGACTGTATTCTTTAAGGTTGGGGTTGCTTTCTATCATTTTATTCCTGTGTGTTTTTTGAGTTCGCGGGTGGTGCTATGTTTCTTGCCGTTGAGGTCGTAGATGTACTGGTTCACATGCTTTGGCGGCATTTTTTTCACGTTGTCAAACTTTTCGGGATTAGTGATGCGAGTGAACACCACTCGTTGAATCTTGGTCTTGTCGCATCGACCCACGCTGTAGCCCATCTCTGCAGGATTCTCACCAGGACCGTTGCTGCTCCAGTAGGTGACCATGCCTTCACTGTCAATGCCCAAGAATATGACGCTGTGACCATGTTCTTGCAGGTCGCCTTTCACGCCGTTGTCACCGATGATTGCCCCGCTGTCGTCGTCACGGTTCCAGAATATTTTCATAAAGTCGCCCGGTTTGGCTTGTTGCCAAATGGGGAGATTGCGCCACTCGTCGTCGCTGAGGTAGCGTTCGTCGGGTGTCTCTTTGCAAGCCTCGGTTTTTGCTCCTCGGTAGGCGGTGAAGTTATAGCCCGCTTTGAGTTCGTGAATAGTCACCGCAACCGCTGGTCCGTTGCCGTTCATGCGTCCCCAGAATCCCTCCCCGTCGCTCTGGTAGTAGCCTTTGTCGTTCATTATGTCGACAATGCCCACAAATGGCTTCATGAATAGCCACGCTCCGCGCGAGATTTTGTGGTCTTTGTCCCAGAGTAACAGAGCTTTAATCAGTGCACAATATGTCGCGCTGGAGCAGAACGAAGGTTGTGCCAGTTGTAAGTCAAGTTCGGGCCTGGAGTCAGCAAGACTCATCTTGTAGGCCTGATGCAGACCTTTCCATGCTGTTTTCTTGAAAGTGTCGTTGGGCTTAGCGCCTGTGTAATAGCCACCGTTGTGCGGGAACGAGTCAACAGCAGCAAGCACGCACTGTTGCCACTGCTCGTTGATTTTGTTTTCATCACCCGCAAGCGTGAGTGGTGTTGCAAGTGCTGCACTTAGAGCGATTATTGCAAAATATTTAAGAATGTGTGTCATGTTAATCAAAATGCTGTTTCGGCCGACAAAATTAGTGAAAAAGATTGGAATTGTAAAAGAGTTAATGCAATGAAAAAGAATAAAAAGCTGTGAAATTAAAAATCAATCCTAAATAAAACTTATTTTTTATAAATAAAATATTTATAATAAATACTGTGTTAAGAAAAAGTACTACCTTTGTGGTCGTTTTTTAACAAATCTAATCAATACACTATACAACAACTATGTTTAACTTATTCAAGAAAAATAAAGAATCGGCTAAATTATTCTATCACACCGATGTGCATAGTCACGTTCTCCCAGGTGTAGACCATGGTTCACAAGATCTTGGCATGTCGCTCCAGATGCTACGCGCCGAGATTGATATGGGAATCACGCACGTGATGTGTACTTCGCACGTGACTGCCGAGACATTTGAGAACACCCCTGAGTCTTTGACCGCAGCCTATGAAGTGCTTAAGAAAGCTGTTAAAGAAGAGGGACTAACCATCGAGATATATCTCTCGGCCGAGTACCGCATCGACGAGTACTGGACTCGCGAGTACGAGGCGGGCCACCTGCTGCCCATGCCCGGCAAGCGCATTCTGCTTGAGAATTCTTTTAGGCAGGAGTTGATTGGTATCGACCAAATGTTGTTTGATTTGCAGGTAAAGGGGTATCGTCCAATTTTGGCTCACCCTGAGCGTTATCCCTATTATTATGAACGCAAAGAGCGTTACAAGTCGTTGCACAGTGCCAGTGTGAAGTTCCAAGTTAACCTCTTGTCACTCGAGGGTTTCTTCGGACGCCATGCTCGCGAGACGGCTT
Source organism: uncultured Muribaculaceae bacterium (assembly GCA_905233845.1). Classification (GTDB taxonomy): domain Bacteria; phylum Bacteroidota; class Bacteroidia; order Bacteroidales; family Muribaculaceae; genus Sodaliphilus. The sequence continues at coordinate 39,823 of CAJOFH010000005.1, forward strand.
TGTGGTTAATTCAGAACAACTTGTGTGATATGTTTGGCAGTGATATGCACGACATGGATTATGCCAATGCTATCAAGTCCTACATTGGTAGCCGCGAGTGGCGCAAGTTGTGCGACAAGTATGACTTGCCCAAGCGCATTGTCAATGACCGCGAATTTGAGCTGTAACTCTTTTGTCCACAAGCATATCCCATTCCAGCCTTAAAGCGATGTTCAAGATAAAACGACTATACACGTTCATGTTAAAGACATTCTTGCCTTTATTCATGATGACTTTTTGTATATGTCTGTTTATCGTCATAATGCAGTTCCTGTGGAAGTACATCGATGAGCTGGTGGGCAAGGGTTTGAGTGTAGACTTGATAGCCGAATTGTTCTTCTATGCCGCGTTGTCGATGGTTCCGTTGGCGTTGCCGTTGTCGATATTGCTGGCGTCGCTGATGACTTTTGGCAACTTGGGTGAGCATTTTGAGCTCACAGCAATGAAGTCGAGTGGCATCTCACTGCTCAAAGTCATGAAGCCGTTGACGGTATTCATCGCGCTTGTGAGCGTTGGTGCTTTTTTCTTCCAGAACAATGTACTTCCACAATCGCAGGTGAAGTTGTGGACTCTTTTGTTCTCGATGCGACAGAAGTCTCCAACTCTCGATATTCCTGAAGGGGCTATTTATAACCAGATTCCTGGTTATAACCTATATGTGAAACAAAAGAATCCTAAGAACGACAAGCTTTATGGCATCTTAATATATGATGTTTCAACATCTTCGGCCTATCCGCGCATTGTCGTTGCCGATTCTGGACGCTTGAGCATGAACCCGTCGAAGACTCATCTCATTTTGTCGCTCGAACATGGCAACTGGTATGAAGAGGTAGCATCGGGAACCACAATGACCAAAGAGCTTGGTGGCGAGATGTATCGCCGCGAGGCTTTTAAGAGCAAGGAGGTTATTATTCCCTATAACGACAATTTCACTCGCATGGACGATGAAACCATGCGGCAGCAATATATTGGCAAGGACATGAAAGAGTTGAGGCAGACAATCGACTCTATCAATCTCCGTCTGGACTCGGCTGGCAACATCACGGCGCAAGAGCTTCGTGCCTCACCAACTGTTGGTGTGCCCACGAGCCGTTTTGATGTAGATGGCAAGGCTGCGAAGCCCGTCTTTGTGAAGCCCGTCGCCGTGAAATCACCTCCCAACCTTGACACGTTGCTTGCTGGCATACCTCCTGTGTCCAAGCAGATGGTTATTACGGGAGCTATTTCCCATCTCAAGATGCAGAAGCAGAACTTTGAGTTTAAAAGTTATACGGTTGAAGACGACCAGTTTATCAAGCGGCGCCATGAGATTGAGTTGCAAAAGAAATTCACCCTGTCGCTGGCGTGCCTGATTTTCTTCTTCATTGGTGCGCCCCTTGGTGCTATTATTCGCAAGGGTGGTTTGGGTACACCAATCGTAATCTCTGTGCTTCTGTTCATTGTTTACTACATCTTTGACAACTCAGGATATAAATTGGCGCGCGACGGTCGTTGGCCAGTGTGGCAGGGCGTGTGGCTGAGTTCGGCGGTGTTGTTGCCGCTTGGCATCTTCTTGACAAAGAAGGCCGTTGACGACTCGGCGGTGTTCAATGCCGACGCTTATCGCAACTTCTTCCGTCGCTTGTTGGGTTTGCACCAAACTCGACACCTTACCCTCAAGGAAGTTATCATCGAGGAAATGGAGCCACAAGTTGCCCTCGACAAGATTTCTCAGCTCAAAGAGCACTGTACGGCTTTCTTGTCTCGATATGCGAGTCGCCAGAGCTATATGACCTATCTACAGGAGGGTTACGACAAGCGGCAGCTTCGTGACGTGGCACAGGAGATTGAGGACGTTGTTGACTATATGTCCAACTCCCGCAACCAATTATTGCTCAACAAGGCAATGGATTTCCCCATTGTACGTCAGTTGCTCACTTACCATGTGACTAACTACAAGCATGTGGGAACGGCTCTTGCTGTTTTCTTCCCTGTGGGCTTGCCACTATACCTTGTGGGCACTCGACATCAGTCGAACCTGAAAAAAGAGCTTCAGAATGCCGTTCGCGTGTGTGACGAGATTAGCGAGATCATCACCAAGGATAGTGCTGAAATTAATGAAAACAAACAACAAGAAACTTTATAAATCATGACAGAAAACCAAGAATTAAAGCTGAATACCATTGACGAGGCAATCGAGCAGTTCCGAAAGGGTGAGTTTGTGATTGTGGTCGACGATGAAGACCGTGAGAACGAAGGCGATTTCATAATCGCTGCCGAGTGCATCACCGAGCAAAAAGTGAACTTCATGATGAGCGAGGGCAGGGGAGTGCTGTGCACGCCTGTCACCGCTGAGCGATGTAAACAATTGGGGCTCACAATGCAGGTGGATGACAACACTTCTATGCTTGGCACTCCGTTCACCGTTACTATCGATAAACTCGATGGATGCACCACTGGCGTTTCTATGCACGACCGTGCCGAGACTATTAGGCACCTTGCCAATCCCAACGCAAAACCTCAGGACTTTGGGCGTCCAGGTCACATCAATCCTTTACGAGCCCAGGACAAGGGAGTGCTCAAGCGTGCTGGCCACACCGAGGCGTCTATCGACCTGTGCCGTCTTTCTGGCATGCAACCTGTAGCTGCACTTATCGAGATTATCAATCCTGATGGCACTATGGCACGACTGCCACAGCTCATGCAGGTAGCGCATCGTTTCAATATGCCCATCATCTCTATCAAAGACTTGATTGCTTATCGCCTTCGAACCGAGAAGATTGTTGAGGTGGGCGAGATGGTAGATATGCCAACTCATTACGGGTATTTCAAGCTCATTCCTTTTAAGCAGCTTAACAACGGCTTGGAGCACATTGCTCTAATTAAGGGCGAGTGGAGCGAGGATGAGCCCTTGCTGGTGCGAGTTCACTCTTCGTGCGCTACTGGTGACATCTTCGGGTCAATGCGATGCGAGTGCGGCGAGCAGCTGCACAAGGCGATGCAGATGATAGAGGCCGAAGGAAAGGGACTTATCGTCTACATGAATCAGGAGGGTAGAGGCATAGGGCTGATGAATAAAATCAAGGCCTACAAGCTTCAGCAAGAGGAAGGGCTCGATACTGTTGACGCCAACACCCACTTGGGGTTTAAGCCCGACGAACGTGACTACGGCGTGGGAGCTAACATCCTGCGCATCCTCGGCGTGAAGAAAATGCGTTTGATGACCAACAATCCCGTCAAGCGCGTGGGTCTCGAGAGCTATGGTCTTGAAGTAGTTGAGAACGTTCCCATCGAGGTGATGCCTAACAAATACAACCGCTTCTACATGCACACCAAAAAAGAACGCATGGGTCACAACCTCCACAATGTTTAGGATAGTCATTTTAAAAAACAACCTTCCGTTGGCCTAATGACCACTTTGGGTTGAAACAATGCAAATAGTAATTCTTTATTCATTCTGCTAATACTGTAATGGGCAAAAAGGAGAAAAAGTTCGTTTTTTTTGCCATTTTGCATAAAAAAGTTGTGAAAATTTTTTAATTTGCTATTTTTTAGTTATTTTTGCATTTTGGATTAAGAAAATAATTAACAAAGAGTATATGTTCAAAAAATTGTTTAGTATGAAAAAGATTTTTTTACTTGCTGTGGCTGCTTTGACTTTGAGTGCGGCTTCGGCGCAAGTTACCGTTAAGGGTAGCAAGTTTTACGACAACATTTCGGTGACTGTGAAGGCTGGTATGGTATCGCCTTATCAGCATTACGCTTTCTGGAAAAATGCTCGTGCCGTGGGCGGTCTCGAGATTCGCAAGCAGGTGACTTCAATCCTGGGATTGGGAGTTGAGGGAGAGTGGTCAATCAACACCTCATCATGGCAAAAGCCTTATGGAGATCATCCATCGGTATGGGGACCTCACAGCAAGACAATCGTTGACCATCAGTTGGTGGGTGGTTTTGGAACCATAAGTTTCACAAACCTGTTTTTGAAATATCTTGGGGTGCCTCGCACTTTCGACGTGGAGGCTGTAGCTGGACTTGGATGGTGGCATGGCTATAAGACTAACGAGGTTCTCGTCCCAGGAGAGGAACCAATAGACGTTGCCGACAGGAACTCATGGTACACTAAGGCTGGATTAAACTTGAACTGGAACGTGGGCGAGTCCAAGGCTCTGACAGTGTCGTTGAAGCCTGCCGTGGTTTGGCACATGGGACGTGGTGCTACTCAGCACACTAACGCATTTAATGCCAATACTGCCGCCGTTGAGATTGAGGCGGGGCTCACTTATCACTTCAAGAATAGCAATGGTGAGCACTACATGACTTTGTGCCCTATGCAGTATACTCAGAGCGATATCGATGCCATCAATGCTCAGGTTAATGACCTGCGTGGTCAGCTGAGCCAAGCTCTTGCCGAGGCCGATGCCGAGCGTGACCGTGCAAACCGTTTGCAGTATGATCTCGACGAATGCAACAAGCGCAAGAACAAGGTTGAGTATATCACCAAGACTGAGACCAAGACTAACGTTATCGACAACAGCGTTGAAAACCTTGAGACCAACGTGTACTTCGAGATTGGTAAGAGCGTAGTATCTGCTGCTCAGATGCCAAATGTTGAGCGCGTGGCAATCTTCCTGAGAAATCATCCCGACGCTACTTGTATCATCAAGGGTTATGCTTCTAAGGACGGTCCCGAAGACCTCAACATCCGCTTGGCAAACAACCGCGCCAAGGCTGTTTATGACCTGCTCACCGGCAAGTATAAGATTAAGGCAAGCCGCATTCAGAGCGAGGGTAACGGCATCAGCGAGATGTTCAGCGAGCCCGAGTGGAACCGCGTTTCAATCTGCACTATCCAGAACAAGGTAAAATAAAGTTCTGATATCCCAACGAATAATCAAGGAGCCTGACATTACGCCAGGCTCCTTGTTGTGTTATTAGTTGTTTGTTCTTTCTACAATCCCGAAAAGTCAGTTTTTCAATAGGATGTTATATATAGCAGTAACGTCATTAGCTGTGACGAAGCCATCTCCATCCACATCTAGGCCGTTATGATAGTTGGTACTGCCATTTAACAGGAAGTTATAAATCTCGGTCACGTCGGCTGCTGTCACATTACCGTCACCGTCCACATCACCCTCAATCTCATGGCTTACTTCAATAATATGTTCGAATTCACTCCATGGTGACGTGGCTTCATACAAAGAGCGTGTGCCATAAGGAACATAGACACAACAAGTGCTATAATCTATCGAAGTAAAAACATTCGAGCCATAGTCAACATTTTGAGGTGCTTTAATTTTGGAATTAATTGAGGTCATGCCACTGCAATTCATGAAGGCTCCGCTGCCTATCTCTGTCACCGAGTTGGGTATTGTCACCGAGGCCAGACCACTGCAATCAGCAAAGGTGTTGTTGCCAATCCTGGTGACTTCTTCTCCAATTATGTAGTCTTTAACTTGAGAGCCGAAACTCTCTAGAAAAGGAGAGTAGTAATAATCTTTTGAAACAAGAGCATTACTGTTAAGAGTCACCGAAGCCAAGTTATAGCAACCATTGAAAGCCCCACCATAGATTTCTGTAACGGAGTTTCCAATAGTTAATGATGTTAAACTTGTGCAATTATCAAAGGCATAATATCCAATCTCTGTCACCGAGTTGGGTATTATCACCGAGGTCAGACCGCTACAATCCAGAAAGGCTTCGCTACCAATCTCAGTCACTGGGTAATTTATGCCATTATAGGTTACACTTGATGGAATTATTAAATCTCCAAATAGGTTATAATAACCATTGCCATGTTCATTATAATATATTTCATACGTTACTATTACGCTTGTGCTGTCGTAGTTGAAATCGTAACACAAACGGTCGACCTTAAAATCGTAGGCGCTCACTAATTGTGGGAGCATTGCCGCTATTATTGCAATCAATAGGGACTTGAATAGATTAGATTGACTCACAGTTATAATGTTTTTTGATTCATCTTTCCAGGTCATCATACTTCTGGAACAGGAAGTCATTGTAGGGGAATCGCTGGGTGTGGATGAGCTTTGCTTTCTCATAGAGCAACTCCTTGAGGGCTTCGATGTTGGTGCGCTGCTTGGCGCTGATGAAGACGCAGTTGTTTCCCATGCGCGACATCCATGTTTCCTGCAGTTCCTTGAGGGGTATGTTCTCGCGCTGGCGCGGTGTGAGGTCGTCCTCGTCTTTCTCGACATAGGTGAACTGGTCAATTTTGTTGAACACCATAATCATCTCCTTGTTGCCCGAGTCGCACACATCGTGAAGGGTCTTGTTTACGACCTCGATTTGCTCCTCGAACTGCGGGTGTGAAATATCCACTACATGGATGAGAAGGTCGCTGTCGCGCACCTCGTCGAGGGTAGTCTTAAACGACTCCACGAGGTGGTGGGGGAGCTTGCGGATAAACCCGACGGTATCGGTCAAGAGGAACGGCAGGTTGTCGATGACTACCTTTCGCACTGTGGTGTCGAGAGTGGCAAACAGCTTGTTCTCGGCAAACACGTCGCTCTTGCTCAGCAGGTTCATTATGGTCGATTTGCCCACGTTGGTATATCCCACGAGGGCAACACGAGTTAGCTTGCCGCGGTTCTTGCGCTGGATGGTCTTTTGCTTGTCCCACCCCTCGAGTTTCTGCTTCAGGAGCGAGATTTTTTGCTTGACGATGCGACGGTCGGTCTCAATTTGCTCCTCACCAGGACCACGCATACCGATACCGCCTCGTTGACGCTCAAGGTGGGTCCACATACCCGCGAGGCGTGGCAACAGGTACTGGTATTGAGCCAGCTCCACCTGCATCTTGGCGTTGGCCGTCTGTGCGCGCTTGGCAAAGATGTCGAGGATAAGGCTTGTGCGGTCGAGAACTTTCACTTTAAGCACCTTCTCGATGTTCGACACCTGCTTTGGGCTGAGGTCATCGTCGAAGATGGCGAGATTGATATCGTTGTCGCCAATGTAGGCGGCTATCTCGTCGAGCTTTCCCTTTCCAACAAAAGTGGTGCGGTTAGGGGCATCGCACTTCTGCGTGAACTTCTTCACGGCCACAGCACCGGCTGTCTCGGCAAGGAAGTCGAGCTCGTCGAGATATTCCTTGGCTTTTGCCTCATTTTGCTCTGGTGTGATTAGTCCCACAAGCACCGCCCGTTCCTCTTCAACGGTGCTCACACTGCGTCGTTTCTGGTCGTCAAGTAATCCCATATATAATTTAATGTGTTGTGTTTCGAGTGCAAAGGTAGTGAAAAATCGTGGTGTAGTCAAGAAAAAAATCACCACGGCCTCAATGATGGGGCTGTGGTGATAGGATTTTTATAGAAAGAGATTTATTTCTTTGCCACCTTGGTGTAGCGCTTGTTCAGGCCCTCGATAACTTCGGCTGTAACTTCAAATTTCGGGTTGATATAACCAGTGGCCGACTTGAAGAGTACCATGTCATAATTGTTCTTCTTGGCATAATCGTTCAAGAAGTTGTGAATCGAGTCGCTGAGTTGCTTTTGACTTTGCTGCATTTGATTAGCGCTGTTCTGCTGAAGTTTCCCAAGTTCGGCTTGTGCATTCTGTTCTAGTTGCTGATACTTCTGAACATCAGCCTTGTAAGCATCTTCGCTTGAGTATTGATTGTTTTGCATCTTTTGGTTGACGCTATTTTGGAAATTACCAAGTTGATCGGCATATTTCTTTTGAGCTTGGTCATACTCGTTCTGTAACCTCGTAGTCATTTCCTCGAAGTCCTTGGCAAGATTATAGTTTTTGAGCACCGAGTCCTCGTCGATGTAGCGGATATTTAAACTAGATTTGGTTGATACATTAGTATTTGCCTTTTTTTCTTGGTTACAAGCACCTAGAGCGATTGTCATTGCAAGGGCTACCAGTGCCAGTGTCATTAAGTTTTTTAATTTGTTCATTTCGTTCTATTTAGTTTTATTTATTTGTTTCATTTGTAATATTCGTCGTGTTGAACGCATTTTATGCCTCGTTTCTTCATCTCGGGATTGCTTCCAATGTGCGTGTTGGGAAATTTGCCTCCTTTAACGAAGAAAACTTTAATACCAAGCAGCAGGATAGCAATTCCTACCAAAATTATGGTCAAAAGCAGTATCTTCACGACGTTATTCTTAAAAAAGCATGCAAATTTAAAAAAGGTTTCTGATAAATTGCTGATTATTTAAAAAAAAATTGTAATTTAGCGCTGGCAAAAAGCCCGATTTAACAATTATTTTGGAACAACCATTTTAACTAATAATTTTTATTAATAAATTAACTTACTATGACTATTAAAGATTTGAAACCTGCTCTGGTATGGGAGATTTTCGATGAGATTACCAAGGTGCCTCGTCCATCGGGCAATGAAGAAGGCAAGTTAGACAAAATCCGCGCTTGGCTCGTGGACTTCGCCAAGAAACACAAACTGGAATACAAGATTGACAAGACTGGTAATGTGGCAATCTTCAGGCCTGCAGCCCCAGGCTACGAGAATTGCAAGGGTGTCGTGCTGCAAGGCCACATGGACATGGTAGCCGAGAAAGGTCCTGGTTCTACCCACAACTTCGATACCGACCCCATCGAGACTATTATTGACGGCGAGTGGGTTCGAGCCAACAACACAACTCTTGGAGCCGACGACGGTATGGGACTCGCCATTGCACTTGCTGCACTAATTGAGCCAACACTCAAGTGTGGTCCACTCGAGGCACTTGCTACCGTTGACGAGGAGACTGGACTCACTGGTGCCAGCAATATTGAGGCCAACATGCTGGTGGGTGACTATCTTCTCAATCTCGACGAGGAGGAAGATGGTGTGATTACAATGGGTTGTGCCGGTGGTTTGGTGAGCATCTTCAAGTTCAATTACAAGCCAGAGGCCGCTCCCAAGGATCGCATCTACTTTGAGATCAAGTTTGAGCATCTGCACGGCGGTCACAGTGGTGCCGATATCCACCTGGGTTATGCTACTACTACCAAGCTCAGCAGTCGACTGTTGTGGAACATTGGTGCCGAGATGGACTATGTGCTGGCAAGCATCGACGCCGGTAACCTGCATAATGCTATCGCCCATGCTGCTACCGTTGTTGTAGGCATCAAGCCCGAGGACAAGGAGAAGTTGAGCGTTGTTCTCAATACTTTCATCGCCGATGTGAAGAACGAGTACAAGCGCACCGAGCCCAAGATGGAAATCACTTGCAACAGCATCGACGTTCCCGAGACTATTATCGACACCGACACCGCGCGTCGAGTTGTTGATGCAGTCTATGCTGCTCCTCATGGTATCGCTGCTATGAGCATGGAGATTCCCGGACTCGTTGAGACCTCGACCAACCTCGCCAGCGTTAAGATGCGCGAGGGCAACCAGATTGTTGTAGAGATGTTCCATCGCTCGTCTCTCGAGAGTGGCAAGTATGACCTTACCCACAAGTGCGAGACTATCTTCCGTCTAGCTGGTGCCAACGAGATTATCAGCGAGGGTGGATACCAGGGATGGGAGCCCATCGCCGACAGCCACCTCCTAACTGTTGCACAAGAGCAATGGGAGAAACTCTTTGGTATTAAGCCCGAGGTTAGAGCTATCCACGCTGGTCTCGAGTGCGGTCTGTTCCTAAAGGCACGTCCCGACATGGAGATGATTTCTTTCGGTCCAACACTGCGCGATGTGCATTCGCCAGCCGAGCGCTGTCACATACCCGCTGTGGATAAGGCTTGGAAGCAAGTGCAGGCCATTCTCAAGGCCATTGCCAAGGAGAGCAAGTAAATCTTCATTAGGATTAATTAAATAAAAAGAGGTTGCATCGTCGAGATGCAGCCTCTTTTAAATCTTGTGTGAGAGAGTCGTTATGACTTCTTGCGGATTTGCACTTTAATTGGTGCGTTGAAATTCATCTTGTCGCCTTTGGGAAGAAGGATGTCGATGCGGTTGCGCAGACGAGCAGCCATCTTGTCTTTAACAATCCATACTCCATTGAGAAGGATGTTGGCGCACTCAATGATAACTTCATCACCCATTTTTACGCCAAGTTTAGCAAACATGTCAGGCGAGAGGGCAATCCATTTAATCTGATAATTCTGAAGTTTGTTGTTGTCTATTCTTGAGCCGCTGGCAGTTATCCAACCTGCGCCTCCCATGCCGGGGTGATACTTGGTAGCTGTCACAGTTACTTGACCACTTGCAGAGATTGAACAGATTAACAACACTAACAAAAATAAAGCTTTACGCATAATTAATAATTTGGTTAATAACTATGCTTATTGAACTGGTCACTTAAATTTAAACGACGTTATAACATTCAAAAAGCGGTGCAAAGGTACGCATAATTATTGAATTGGCCAAATCATATGAAGCAGTTGATAATGTGATTGTTATGAAAAGGTTTGCATAAATGTATAAATCGTGTGTGATTCTGTATAGCGAGCATCAATCATTGGCGTTGTTCTATACTGCGCCGCAAGCGCGGCGTTCAATCACATCATGTGAAAAACTAAGTCGCAGCCCATTATGCATTGAATGAGCCTATTTTTTTAACGTTGTTTCTTCATTCCTTCCTTCTCTATCTTTGCCCAAAAAAAATTATTACTATGGCAACACGTGAAGAAAAAAACACAATCTCAAACATCTACCGCTTGCGTTCACTCGAAGAACTGGAAAACAGCCCCAAACAGCAGGCTTTCGACGAAAAAGAAGGGGAGAAGGTTTTTATCAATAAAACTATCGGGAGAATCGTTAAGGACACACAACCTCCTGTAGACCTCTGGCATGGGCTTTGGCATCAGGGTGAAATGGCTTGCCTATTCGGTGAGCCAAACGTCGGCAAAACAATCCTTTCAATGAAAATCGCCGCCGACATAATCAAACGTGAGGAGAGGGTGCTATATTTCGACTTCGAGAACGCCGAGCACCAACTATTGCCGCGATATCCAGAAATTGATAAACATGAGAACTATGCCAATTACCTCGAAGTTCTCACCATCAACCATGCCAACTACCAGATTGAGCACGACAATCACACTATGCTCGACTATATCAAGAGGGAATGTCTGCTCAGGAACGTAAACATCATTATTATCGATGACATCACTCACATCTTCGGCTCTGGCAACCAGCAAGATGTGAGGTTTGTGCTTAACGAACTGCGCTCTTGGACCAAGCAACTAAGGCTCACTATTCTTGTGCTCGCACATTCTAAAAAGAAAGGAACCAACAAACTCGCTAACATTGAGCAACTTGCTGGCTCGTTTGAGTGTGCCTATGCTTTCGACTCGATTTTCTCGCTTAACAAGGCAAATCATTACAATGCCTCTAAACATGGCATTACGCATTATATAAAACAGCACAAGACACGCATGGGAGCTATACAATACGACGACAACAATGTCATTTCGCTGGCCATGAGATTCGATGAACAAACGAACTCGCTCACTATGTGTGACTTCTGCTTTGGAGCAAACGAGCGGCAGCTCGTACGTGACTACGGCTATTACACCGATGACGAAATCATCAACGCCATCATCGCTTTCAAGGAGAAATTCTACACAATTCGAGAAATTGCCGAACTCGTAGGGGTCTCTAAATCACAAGTAGGAAGAATCTTAAAGGAACACTATAAGCCTCACAAGCCCGAGAATGTCATCAACCTGAAACCTCTTCCGCCAATACCCGACTCTCCAATCAACCCCTACGCCATCGTCTCTCAAGAATACATCGATTATGGGGAACAAGCTTTACTCTATGACGATGATGACAACCCTAACATCTTTCTAACAGAAGAAAATATTGACTTGCGTTACGACGATGAAGAACATTGTGGAACATAATGTTACACCAACTTAAGTTCTTTGCCTGAACAATGTTGATCACACACTGTCCCAATTGTCCCAGTTGTCCCTGCAGTCCCACATGTCCACAGTAAACTGAATCTCATTGAGAGCTATTTCTTGAACTCTGGTGGTTGAATTGTGTCTTGTTCAGGTTCATTTGTCGAGGGCTTGTCTTGTTCCTCGCAAGGTCTTTCGTCCTCGCTTGTGTTTTCATTCTCGTTGGTGGCTTCGTTTGTGGTTGTCACAGTTTCTTCGTTTTCCTCTTTCTTAGAGGGGGAGTTGTTCTCGCCATCAAGAATGTCGAGGCGTGAGGTCCATTTGCGCTTGCCGAAGATTTTCTCGGCGTCTTCGGTGTAGATTACCTCGCGCTCGAGTAGCAATTGTGCAAGAGCGTGGTGTCCCTCGGTGTATTCCTCAAGGATTTCGCGTGCACGCTGGTACTCTTGGTCGATAATGGCTTGTACCTCTTTGTCGATTTTCTCGGCACGCTCCTCGCTATAGGGCTTAGAGAAACCGTAGTTCTCGCTGCTGTCGTAGTAGGACACGTTAGGCAGCTCACTACTCATACCGTAGTAGGTGACCATGGCATAGGCAATCTTTGTCGCGCGTTCGAGGTCATTTAGGGCTCCAGTGTCGATGATGCCCAAGAACATCTCCTCAGCGACACGACCAGCCATGAGTGAGCATATTTTGTCGAGCAGAGCCTGTCGAGGAGTAATCTGTCGCTCCTCAGGCATATACCAAGCTGCGCCCAGCGCTTTCCCACGAGGCACAATAGTGACTTTCACAAGTGGGTCCCCATATTTTAGGTGCCAGCTCACGGTAGCGTGTCCTGCCTCATGAACGGCGATTGAGTTTCGCTCTTCTTCGGTCATCACCTTGGAACGCTTCTCGAGACCGCCAATGATGCGGTCGATGGCGTTGTTGAAGTCCTGCTTCTGCACTGCCACCTTATTGTTGCGTGCAGCGATAAGAGCCGCCTCATTGCACACGTTGGCGATGTCGGCACCCGAGAAACCAGGAGTCTGACGTGATAGCATGTCGAGGTCGACGCTACCGTCGGTCTTCACACCGCGCAGGTGAACTTGGAATATCTCTTTACGGTCATTGAGTTCGGGAAGATCAACATAGATTTGACGGTCAAAACGTCCAGCACGAAGCAGAGCCTTGTCGAGGATGTCGACGCGGTTGGTTGCAGCGAGAATGATTATTCCGCTATTGGTGCCAAAACCATCCATCTCAGTGAGCAACTGGTTGAGAGTGCTCTCGCGCTCGTCGTTGCCGCCCATGTTGGGGTTCTTGCCACGTGCGCGTCCCACGGCATCAATCTCGTCGATGAAGATGATGCATGGAGCTTTGTCCTTGGCTTGCTTGAAGAGGTCACGCACACGCGATGCTCCTACGCCCACAAACATCTCGACGAAATCACTACCCGAGAGTGAGAAGAAAGGAACATCGGCCTCTCCAGCTACCGCCTTAGCGAGCAAAGTTTTACCTGTTCCTGGAGGACCCACAAGCAGTGCACCCTTAGGAATCTTTCCACCCAGGTTGGTGTAACGCTGTGGGCTCTTGAGGAAGTCGACAATCTCAGCCACCTCGGTTTTTGCCTCGGCAAGTCCAGCTACATCTTTGAATGTGACCTTAGTTTGGTCATTTTTGTCAAAGAGCTTCGCCTTCGACTTGCCAACGCTGAAGATGCCACCTCCACCAGCGCCACCCGCCATGCGCCGTGTCATCCAGAACCAAAACAGGATTAATAGCAAGATGGGTCCAAAACCCCAAATCCAATTGCTGATATCGCTTGCAGTGGCATATCGCACAGGTCCGTTGTATATGTTTGACGAGCCAAGTGTGTCGATGAAGTCTTCAAACTTCTCGTTCGAAGGAATTTGAGTGGAAATATAGGGTGTGGAGTGTTGAGTACGCTTGACGTCCTTGAACATGACGTTTGCAAGAGAGTCCTTAAGGAAAGCGTTAGCTTCCTGTTTGTTGCTATAAACGACGATGCTGTCGACACCTCCATTGGCAACGTATTCCTTGAATTTAGTCCAGGAGACGTCTTTGCTAGTAGTCATGTCGTTGCTCCAGTATATGCCGAGGATAATCGCCATGATTATGGCATACATCCAGATTATGTTGAACTTAGGTTTCTTACCTCGGTTGCTGTTTCCAGTCTTGTTGTCGTTGCTGCCGAAAATGTTGTTCTTCATTATTCGTTAGGTTATCGGGGCGCGCCGGTGATTAACGTGCCCAAGTGGTGAAAATGATAAGTCAGTCGAGATTGGGAATGCTTTTGATATCGGCATCGGCCCAAAGCTCTTCGAGGTTGTAACGCTCGCGCTCCTCGGGAAGGAAAATATGAGCAAAAACCGTGCCATAGTCAATCACTATCCATTGCGAGTTGAGGTATCCGTCATAATTTGACGGTTTAAGTCCTGTTTTTTGTTGAACATATTCTCGTACGCTGTCGGCGATTGCCTCCACTTGAATCTTAGTGTTTCCAGTTCCTATCACAAAACCAGTGGTGGTTGCGTACTCGAGTTTGCTTAGGTCGATGTGAACGATGTCACGTCCTTTCTTTTCTTGAATCCCTTCGATTATGCGTTGAATGAGTTCGTTGGTTTCGGTCATGAATTAAAAGTTATATACTATTAAAACACAAAGGTAAAACATTTATTATATTTTGCCAAAAAAAAGATGAAAAAACATCGCCGGCTGTTGCAAATCTTACAGCTGGCGATGTTGAGTGAATGTAACGATGCGTGCCACTTGTTAGAAAGGCAGATCGTCTTCTTGTGTTTGCTCAAAAGTGGTGTCGCTCACAGCGGGAGCTACGGGAGCGGGAGCATCGTTAACAGGAGGTTGTGCTGTTGTGGTTGCAGCAGTGGCATCGATTTTCTCTGCCTTCCAACCGCGTATGTCGGTGTAGTAACGTCCTTGATACTCGCGGCATTCAATGTCGAAGCTGAGGTTTATCATGTCGCCCACGTTCAATGGGTACTGGTCGGCGCGGTCGCCAAAGAAATCGAAGTATATCTTGCGGGGGAAACTATCGAGAGTCTCAAGCAAGTAATTCTGCTTTTTCCATGGGTTGCCTGCCTTTGAGGTGCCACTTTGAAGTTCAAACTTCTGTATAATCTTACCTTTTACTTCCATTTTTGCTATGTTTGATTAGTGTGTTATGATTACATGTTATATGAATTGTGGTGCAAAGGTAATCATTCATTTTGTTTAATAAAAATAATGCGGCGTGAAATTATTAACAATTTCGTTTTTTAACCCAAACCGCTGATTTTGGTTTAAGTGAATACCAGCTGGTATTGAGAGTAAAAAAATCAGCCTTGCGCCAAAACGCAAGGCTGATAGTAGTGAAGAGGGAAGAGTGAAGTTGTTTTAGTTTCCTAGCAGGATGTTGTAAATGAAGGTGATATCGCCTGCAGTGATGTTGCCGTCGGCATCTTGGTCGCCATTGACAATTGAACTGCTGTCACCGTTAAGCAGGAAGTTGTAAAGTGCTGTGATATCGGCACTGGTTACGTTTCCGTCGCCGTCTACATCTCCAGCCATCACATCTCCAGCGGGCATGTCATTAACATTTGCAGTTTGTACTGCTGTGCGGTCATAATGAACATACTTGATGTTGTCAAACAAGATGTCACCATCCCATGCCTGAACTGGCAGCAATTCACCGTCGTCGTCATATTCCTCGTCGGTGTTGTAGTGACGCAGGTAGAAGGAGTCGTAGCACCACTTCTGTGCGGAGCCAACAGTCTCGCCCTCACCGGTGAAGTGAACAAATGGTTCGTTGTATATGTCGAATGCCATGGTCTTCCAGCCACGGAAATCGAGCACTACATGCTCGTTTTGGATAAGGCCTGAAGCTCCAGAGCCGTTGAGGCGCACCATGTGGCACACTTGGTTGTTGGAACCGTCGGCAAATACCTCACACTGCAGCACAGCGTTGTAGCTGTCGGTGTTGTAGTGGTTTTGATCGTAGCTGCGGTACTCGCGAATCTGCCATGGACCGTCGCAGTCTTGGTTGAACTCATAGTGGAGTTGGTAGGACTTGGTGAGGTCGGTGCGGCTCGTGGTATTGCTAAGTGCTATGTAGTTAGAGTTGGCTTCAGCTACACCGTCCTTAGATGTGGTGTGGGTAGTAGAACCCGAGCCGTCGGGACTCCACCAGTGGTTCAATGCTGAGCCGTCCTCAATCATAGTGTAGTCGAGCACTGGACGATACTCGGTCATGAAGCGGACATACTTCTTGATTGTGCTTGTGTTGCCCGAGAGGTCGGTGAATGTGCCGTTAATTTTGAAACGGTAGGTCTTGTCGAGCTTGAGGTCGGCATTAGGATAGAAGTGAACAACCGAAGCGTCACGAACTACCATGTGGGTGATGCGGCCTTCCACTGTTTCACCATCGGCACACTCAAGAACAATCATCTCGGTGGCATTGTCATCGTTCCAAGCAAGCTCCTCGTTAAACTCAACACGGATAGCGGGACGCAGCGTGTAGAGCATTGTCTCACCCTCTACAGGAGTGGTATTAGCAATGTAGGGAGCCTCAAGGTCGGCTGGCACGGTCATGAAGTTGAACACGTAGTTGCCGCCTTCTTCGCCATCACCATCGCCGTCGAGCAGCTGGTTGGTCTGTGAGTTGCGGGCAATAGAGCCATCAATTGTTATGGTGTAACTCATGTCGTCGAGCAGTTGGTTGAGAACCACACGTAGAGTGTAATCGTTATCCCACGAAAGTGTTACGTTGCCGTTGTGGTTGATTGAGAATGCTTGCTCAACGCTCTCGCGGTTCATGTTACGTGAGAAGGTGATAATCATGTCATTTATAATCTTCACAGCATCGGGATTACTGATGCTGTTTGATGAAACCACAGCAGGTGCGTTGGAGGTAAGTTCCACATTTGCCCATGTCACGTTGTCGCCAGAGAGCCCTTGAGTGTCGTAGTTCAGGGTTACGGTTCTTGTTGCGCTGGTATAGCCAGGGCAGGTGTAGGTGATTTCATAGGTCTCACCTGGAGTTAAACCTTCGAAGAGGAAGAATCCATTATGCACAAGGTCTTTGCTGTTCACATAGTTGTGGAAGAGCGACTCGTAGCTGTCGGTAACGATAGTTTGACCGTTACATGTCACGGAAACATTATCGATGGGTTGTCCGTTCTCACTGTTTTTCACAACGCCAGCGAGCATCACCTTCTCAGGACGATCAAGGTTGCGATATTCCATGATAGAGCGGAATGTGCCGAATGCCTCCAAGCGCTTGTAGCTCTCGTTGATGTTGAGGGCCTGTTGCATCGACAATGTGTGGAATCCTCCTTCGCTCAGCAGTGAGGCCATGTTGGTGCGACGGTTCACCGAGAGGTAGGGATATTGGTTGGTGTGAGTAGTGGGTGTGGGGTCATACCAGCAACGGTCGTACCAGTTCCCACGAGTTGTGGTCTCATACATCACACTGGTGAGGTTTGGTGTAAGGATGTCTCCGTAGGCTTTGCCACCATGAGGAGTTTTCTCTATCTCAACCCCGTTTTTACGCCATCCTCCAAAGAGCATTAGGGTGCTGTTGGTGTTTCCGCCGGCATCACTATGGATGGAGTAGAAGAAGTCAGCTCCCCAGGCGTTAGCCATGTCGGAACGTTCCTCGAGGCTCACCTCGGTGTTGTCATCCTCACGGGTCATCTGGATGTTTTGTGTAGTGGCAGTGGTATACTGCATGAGGTATTCACGTGTGGCGAGTCCAACACGAAGCACCTTTTGTGCTTCGGTATAGCCATACATACCCATGTTTTCGGTCTTGCTGTGACCTGGGTCAATCCATAGCTTGAAGTCGCCCCAGTCAGCTTGTTCTTGTGCGTTAATCGCTGGAATTGCGAAGCAGCCAATAGCAGCCACAATCGCTAATTTAGTAAAGATTTTCATAGCTGCTATCAATAATTGAGGTTAATAATGTAAATAGCACCATCGGTGTCGTTGTCGAAGGCCAGTTTTGTGCCATCGGGCGATACTGCGATGGTGACTGGAATAGTCTCGCTGTTGGCGGTGATGTTGAAGTCATTGCCGTTGTCAACGTTCACACAGTAGATGTCGCTGCTCGTGAAGCGGTGACCGTCGTCGGCAATGAGAGTCATCATCAGATAGTGGCTATCGGGAAGCCAAGATGGGTGTGAACCTTTGCCCAGGCTCTTAAGACCAGTGCCATCGGCGTTGCACACAAATAACCCCTTTGTCACGATTTGGAATGCGATTTTTGTGCCATCGGGCGAGAGGGCAGGGTTAATAATCCATTTGCCAGCGTACTCGCTGAGTCCATCAATTATGCTGGTTGCATTTTGTGGCTCATCGAGCATTGTTTGGAAGACATTAGTGGCACCTGTCATAGCCGAGAGCTTAAATGCTCGTGTGGGTTTTGCCACTTCTTGAATCTTTCCAGTGTTGGCATCTACACGCTCTATGCGTGTCATTCGCTTTTGGTTTTCGATAGAGTAGGGCATACTCAGAATAGTCTGATTGCTGTCCCAGTGCATTTGGTATCCTGCACCTGGTGCCGCCGACACTTGTCTGAGGTCAGTGCCATTGGCTTGTGCTACCCAGATACCAACGAAATTGTCGCCAGTAACTGCAATTTGTGAGCCGTCGGGTGACCATGTGGGCGCCATCAGTCCTTGCGACGACTTGATGAGTAGTTGAGGCTCACTCCACGCTGTGGGTTGTGCCAACATACTACCAAAAGACAGCACAACGGCTGCCGCAATGATTAGTTTTCTTTTCATTGGCTCTTCTTGTGTTAATTGGTTATTAATTGTTGATTTGTTATGTAAAATGATAGTTGTTGCAATGCTTTTTATTTCATTTGCTAAGGTAGTGCTAAATTTTGGATTGACAAAATATTTTTAGATTTTTTTTAAAAATACCAAGAAGATGGCATGAAATGAAGATTTTTCACTATAAAAGATTTCCGTATTCCCATTAAAGTGTTCTGTTTTGCCCTAAAAGGACGTTTTTACTCCTTTCTTTTCTTTGTGTATTAAACTAAATTATTACATTTGCGTCAAATTTGCGGTGTGATACCTTTGTGGTAACACCACTTGCAAAAGAAAAAAACGAGTTTTATAGATATTTAATTCATATGATTATGAAGAAAATTGCTATCGCACTTATGTGCATGATTTTGGCCAGTGGTGCAGCCATGGCGCAGCCAGAGAAGAAATTCACTTTTGGACCAAAGATTGGTGTTGACTACACTCACTACTGGGGCAAGAAAGTAGATCATAGTGGTGTTGTGAATTACCAGGCTGGTGTGTTCTTTGAGTATCTCGTTGCAGACAGGTTTGCTATTGCTCCTGAGGTTGTATTTGCGGCTCAAGGTGGTAAGTATGATGAAATAAAGGACATAGAAGGGGATAATGTTAAGACCACTGTTACCGACAACGTTAACTATATAAACATCCCATTAATGTTCAAATTCTATGTTGTTCCATCACTTAGTATTGATTTTGGCCCACAATTGGGAATTAATGTTTATAGTAAATGGTCGGAGGATCCAAAAGTTTCTAACCCACCTTCTGGTAGCATGAAAGAAGATACCAAGTCAATAGACTTCGGTCTTGGTCTCGGTTTGACCTACAACATTACCGATGGCGTGTTTGTACAGGGGCGCTACACTATGGGTATGACCAAGGTATTTAAGAATGCAGGCAACGACAAGAATGGCAATGCTCAAATCGCAATTGGCTACCGCTTCTAATTAAAGCTTCAGAATTTAAAAGAACAAATGAAAGTGCCTGGGCAATAAGCCTAGGTGCTTTTTTGCAACCATTAATGGTAAGGTTTGCGTAAAGAATAGATTATTTCTTTTTCTAAAATAGTCTATATATAAAAAAATAAGAGTAATTTTGCACCATAAATCAATTAAATAACTTATATATTAATAAAACATTGACTATGAAGAAAATTATTACTCTTTCTGTTGTTGCATTGCTTGCAATGATTGGGCTTAAGGCTCAAGCTACTATGTACTTGGTGGGCGAAGGCTTTAATGGCTGGACTACCACAGGTAACGTTGAGATGACCTTTGACGGTGATAGCATCTACTCATGGGAGGGAGATTTGACCGCTGGTTCGTCTTTTGCATTCTTCCGTGACACCGAGGACTGGGGTTCACAACGTGGTCCTGCTACTAGCGATGGTTCTGCTCCTACTGGCGATTGGGAGGAGACTGTTTCGATGGGTGCTTGGAAATTGACAGCCTCTGGCTCCTACATCATCCAATACAATTACAATACCGACCAGGCTAAGATTGCTCTTACCGAGGAGCCAGTCTTTAACCCTGCCCAGCGTAGGTTTGCCGTTACTGGTTCTGCCTTTGGCGGTTGGAATATGCCTCCCGCAGGCAATCAGACTTTTGCCAACAATGGTGATGGCACCTACACTATGGAATTTGAAGGTGCAACAGCCGGCGACTTTAAGCTCTCAAGCATTAGCAGTAACGAATTATTTACCGATAACTGGGGCTTGTTTGATGCTGGTGTAATGGGCGCAAGCAATCTCGTTGTGGGCGACAACGAGCTCTCTACTTCTTATGGTACAGCCAATATGCACTTCCCCGTTAGTGGCAATGTCACTCTCACCATCAGTAATGTAACTGCAACTAGCTGTACTCTCAACATTACCTTGAATGAGGAAGTTGTTCCCGATAAGGCTTATTACTTGATAGGCGAGTTTAACGGTTGGAATGATGATACTAAGGTTCCCTTTGTTGAGAATGATAGCGTGTTTACTTTGACTCAAACATTCAGTGGAGAGTTCAAAATTAAAGACGAGAACGGCAACTGGCTTGGTGGAGGTGTAACACTCACCGAGGAAAACCCCAGCGTTACTTTGGTTGACGGTGGCAATTTGGTCCTCGCCGAGGAGAAAGAGTACACACTCACCATTGAGAACGGTGTACTTACTGTTACCTTCCCATCAATAGTTGATCCCGAGACACCAGGTGATGTAGATGGTGACGGAGTAGTTACCAGTGCCGATATTACAGCACTTTATAACTACCTGCTCAACAATGATTCAAGTTGCATTGTAAATGGCGATGTTGATAAAGATGGCTTTATCACTAGTGCAGATGTGACAAGTGTCTATAACATCCTGCTCGGCAATGGGTCGAAATAACTGTAAGGTAATGAAGATTGTTAAGTAACACTTCGTTTTTTAAGAAAACAAAATGAATGCGCTCTGGCAATTGCTCGAGCGCATTTCTTACGATTTTGACTAATAATGAATTGTACCTTATTCATTTTTTAGTTGCTGAATGTGATGTTTCCGCCTTCGGCATCTATCACGATGGGCTTGTCGCGGTCAACCTTATGGGCGATGATGTCGCGTGAGAGCTGGTTGAGAACTAGATTTTGGATAGCTCGTTTCACTGGTCGAGCACCGAACTCTGGATCATAGCCCGCTTGTGCTAGCAGTTCTATTGCATTGCTAGTGTAATCAAGCTCTATGCAACTTGCTTGCAGCATCTTCTTGACGCTCTTGAGTTGCAACTCCACGATTTGTGCAATTTGCTGCTCATCGAGTGGTGTGAACATTATCACTTCATCAATACGATTCAAGAACTCTGGACGGATTGTCTGTTTGAGCATTGTTAGCACGTCGTTGCGTGTTTGCTCCACCACTGTGTCATGATTTTGAGCATTAAGTGTCTCGAAACGCTCACGGATGAGGCTGGAGCCCAAGTTGCTCGTCATGATGATAATGGTGTTTTTGAAGTTAACGGTTCGTCCCTTGTTGTCGGTCAATCGTCCGTCGTCAAGCACTTGCAGCAGCACGTTGAACACGTCGGGATGAGCTTTCTCAATCTCGTCAAAGAGCACCACGCTGTAGGGCTTGCGTCGCACTGCCTCGGTGAGCTGTCCGCCCTCGTCATAGCCCACATAGCCTGGAGGCGAACCGATGAGCCTGGTCACCGAGAATTTCTCCTGATACTCGCTCATGTCGATACGAGTCATCATGTTCTCATCGTTAAACAGATAGTCGGCGAGAGCTTTAGCTAGCTCGGTCTTGCCCACACCTGTGGTGCCCAAGAAGATGAATGAGCCGATGGGGCGGCGAGGGTCGTTAAGACCAGCACGGCTACGGCGCACTGCGTCGCTGATGGCGGTGATTGCCTCGTCTTGACCGATGACACGCTTGTGCAGCTCGTCCTCAAGGTGGAGCAGCTTCTCGCCCTCGCTTTGAAGCATCTTGGTAACAGGGATTCCCGTCCAGCGTGATACCACTTCGGCTATGTCATCACTGTCGACCTCCTCTTTGATTAGTGACTGCTCGCCCTGCATTGTTCGCAGTTGTTCTTGCAAAGCCACATTCTCATCTTCCTTTTGCTTGATGAGCGAGTAACGGATTTCGGCTACGCGGGCATAATCTCCGTTGCGCTCGGCACGCTCGGCATCAAAGTTGAGCTGCTCAATGTCGATTTTGTTCTGCTGTATCTTATTGATAAGCTCTTTCTCACTTTGCCATTTCGCCTTGTAGTCATATTCACGGTCACGCAGGTTGGCGAGTTGCTGGTCGACTTGAGCGATGCGTTGCTCGTCGCCGTCGCGTTTGATGGCTGCGCGCTCAATCTCGAGTTGTGAGATTTTACGAGTTACCTCATCAAGTTCTTCAGGCACACTGTCCATCTCGATACGTAGTTTTGCGGCAGCCTCATCGACGAGGTCTATAGCCTTATCAGGCAAGAAACGATCGCTGATGTATCGCTGACTCAGCTGAACGGCTGCTATTATGGCATCATCCTTGATACGTACCTTGTGATGGTTCTCGTAGCGCTCCTTTAAGCCACGCAGGATAGCGATTGCGCTCTCCTCATCTGGCTCGTCGACCATGACAATCTGGAAACGTCGCTCTAGCGCTTTGTCTTTCTCGAAGTACTTTTGATACTCATCGAGAGTGGTGGCACCTATGCTGCGCAGGTCTCCACGTGCAAGGGCTGGCTTGAGGATGTTGGCGGCATCCATGGCGCCACTGCTCTTACCAGCGCCCACGAGGGTGTGGATTTCATCGATGAAGAGGATGATTTCACCCTGAGCTTGAGTAATCTCGTTAATGACAGCCTTGAGTCGTTCCTCAAACTCACCTTGATACTTCGCTCCGGCAATAAGTGCGCCCATGTCGAGCGAGAACACCTGTTTCTGCTTCAGGTTCTCGGGCACGTCACCGCGCACAATGCGCTGAGCCAGCCCCTCAACGATAGCGGTCTTGCCGGTTCCCGGCTCTCCAATAAGGATGGGGTTGTTCTTGGTGCGACGGCTCAATATCTGCAGCACACGACGTATCTCATCATCACGGCCGATGACGGGGTCGAGTTTGCCTTGACGGGCACGCTCGTTGAGGTTCACGGCATACTTACTCAAGGCATTGTATTGCTCTTCCGACTCTTGGCTAGTGGCTTTCTTACCCTTGCGCAGCTCATCAATAGCGGCCTGTAACTCTTTTTTGGTCACTCCAGCGTCCTTGAGAATTGTGGAAGCTGGCGACGGCACCTCATGCAACGCCATGAGCAGCGCTTCGATGGTGACATATTGATCTCCGCTCTTATGAGCTATCTCGTTGGCTTTTTCTAGCACACGGCTGCCGTCGTTGCTCAGGTAGGGCTCGCCTCCGTTCACCTTGGGCAGGCGAGCGAGTTCATTTTCAAGTGGTCGCTCAATCATCAATGGCGCGATGTCAAGCTTCTGCAAGATGAACTTCACCACGCTCTCGCCTTCGCTCATCAATGCCTTGAGCAGATGCACGGGTTCGAGGGCTTGGTTGCCATTGCTGCGTGCAAGCGTGATTGCTTGTTGCAGTGTCTCTTGTGATTTGATAGTAAAATTGTTTAAATTCATTGTGTTTTCTCCTTTCTGCACCACTATTATGCAAAGCTGAGACCAATAGGCTTGTGTCGGGATAAATGACAGAATTTCAGTATTTTACTTAAGGAAATGTGACAAAATGTCAAGGAGCGGTTATCGTACTTAGTACGGTAGCCGCTTTTGTGTGATAAAGGTAAGAACTTTAGCTTATAAAAGCTATAGTCTATTGTTATTTTTATTTGTATATTACATCCTGAATCTCGGAGAAGCCGATGACGGTTTTCCACACGTCATCTTCTTTGATTAGTTTGAATTTCTTTTCCATGGTGGAGCCGTCGCTCAGTGTCATGGTGCATGTTACTGTTTTGTAATCGCCATGAGTGCGGACTTTTGTGGCTTTAACGTTGAAATTCTTCTTTTTGATTTGGTTGAAAAACTCGTTCTGCTGGTAGTCACTGAGTTTGTCATTCTCTTTGAATTTTACAGCTTCTTCCAGAAGAATGATGTTGTTCTCGCTTGGCAAAGTGTTAAAGAGACGTTCCACAGCTTGCATGGGAGTGTTGTGGTACTTGTCGGTGTCGCCAAGGAGTATTTTCTTGACATCGCTGCCACTGCAAGCGCTCAGTGTCAAAACGCAGACTATTGCGACAATTGAAATTAATGATAAGTGTTTCATAATATAAATAATGTGTAAATGATTAAATTGGCAAAAACCACTTCTCAACACAGGTCGAGAAGTGGTTTTCATAGTTATGTAAGGAAAATATAGAAGTAGCTGGAGAATTAATCTTCGTCCTTGCTTGCTTCCTCGTACTCTTTCAAGAGCTTGTCCTGAACATCGCTTGGCACGAGTTCGTAGCTCGAGAACTTCATTGAGAACGAAGCACGTCCACCGGTGATAGAGCTCAGTGCGGTAGAGTAGCTTGCCATCTCCTTCAGAGGTATGCGAGCCTTGATGGTCTCGAGGCCATTGGCACTCGACATGTCCATCATGATGCCACGGCGGCCGGGAAGGTCGCTCTGTACACCACCCATCGCATCGCTTGGAACGAGAATCTCAACGTCGTAGATAGGCTCGAGAACCTTAGGATTAGCATTGCGGAATGCCATGCTGAAGGCGTTACGGGCTGCCAGACGGAACGAAATTTCGTTACTGTCTACTGGGTGCATCTTACCGTCGTAGATGCAAACGCGTACGTCGCGAGCGTAAGAACCGGTCAATGGGCCTTGCTCCATGCGGTCCATGATACCCTTAACGATAGCGGGGATGAAGCGTGCGTCGATGGCACCGCCCACGATACAGTTATAGATAACGAGCTTGCCACCCCAATCAAGATCCATCTCTTGCTTGTCGCGGATGCTCATCTTGTACTCCTGGTTGCCGAACTTGTAGGTGTCGGGCTCAGGCATGCCTTCGCGATAAGGCTCAATGATGAGGTGTACCTCACCAAACTGACCCGAACCACCCGACTGCTTCTTGTGACGATAGTCGGCGCGTGCGGCCTTGGTGATAGTCTCGCGATAAGGAATCTTTGGCTCAATATACTCGATTTGCACCTTTTCGTTGTTCTCGATGCGCCACTTGAGAGTGCGCAGGTGAAGCTCGCCCTGACCGCTTACGATAGTCTGCTTGAGCTCCTTAGACTGCTCAATAAGCCATGTTGGGTCTTCCTCGTGCATGCGGTTAAGGATTTGACCGAGCTTCTCAATCTCGCTCTCGTTAACTGGCCTGATGGCACGCTGATACTTGGGTGCAGGGTATTGAATGAAGTCGAAAGTTTTCTCGTAGTCCTTGTCGTTAAGAGTGTTGCCACGGCGAACGTCTTTGAGCTTAACGGTGGCGCCGATATCACCAGCTTGCAACTCGTCAACTGTGCTCTTTGCTAAGTTACCGCAAACAGTATTGAGCTGAGTGATGCGTTCCTTGCTGCCACGGTTCATGTTGGTGAGGTCAGTGCCGGCCTTAATGGTACCGCTCATTACCTTGAAGTAAGAAACTTCGCCAATGTGTGGCTCAACGGTTGTCTTGAAGAAGAATAGGCTGGTTGGACCGTTGGGGTCACACTTCACCTCATTGCCCTCGGTGTCGCAAACTGCAGGCATCTCGGCTGTTGTGGGAACTACCTCGCCCAGGAAGTCCATGAGGCGGTCAACGCCAACGTTCTTCTCGCCACTGATGCACAACAATGGAATAACACTGCAATCGATGAGACCCTTACGCAAACCGTCAACAATCTCCTCGGGGCTGAGAGTGTCCTCCTCTAAGAACTTGTCCATGAGTGCCTCGTCGCCCTCGGCTGCCATCTCAACCAGTGCCATGTTGAACTCTTCGGCACGGTCTTGATAGTCGGGCTCAATGTCGGTAACAGTAGCCTTGCCATCTTTGTCATAGTTGAGCTGCTTCATCAACATAACGTCAACGATTGATTTGAAACCTGCACCAGTAGAAACTGGGAACTGAATAGGAACAACCTTGTTTCCAAAGGTCTCTTTCAACTGGTTGAGCACGTTGTCATAGTCGGCAGTGTCGCTGTCAAGACGATTCATCGCGAAGATGAGAGGCTTCTTAATGTTGTTAACGGTGCGGTACTGGTTTTGGGTACCTACCTCGATACCATTCTGGCCGTTGATGAGCATCACGCCAGTGTCGGTAACGTTAAGTGCAGTAACAATGTTGCCTACATAGTCGTCCATACCTGGGCAGTCGATGAAGTTAAGCTTCTTGCCCTTGTTCTCGAGGCTGAAGATGGTGGAGAACACTGAGTTGCCATACTCCTTCTCAACAGGGAAGTAGTCGCACACTGTGTTGCCAGCGTCGATGGTTCCACGACGGTTAGTCACTCCACAATCATAAATCATAGACTCGGCGAGAGTAGTCTTGCCCGAGCCTTTGCTTCCTAACAATGAGATGTTACGAATCTCGTTACTTTTATAAACTTTCATGAAAAATTATAAATAAATTTATTTATTGATTTGAATTTCTTACTCTTTTTTTAATAATATGTCGCTATATTACAGCTATTTACATGGTCCAATAAGTATTGTTGGCCTTTTGAGCGTACAAAGTTAGTGATTTAATTCCTAAAAATTAAATTTTTTCTCAATAAAGTAGAGAATTATTTCTAAATTATGTTGATTTTTGTTTTGAACTTTGACGAAAGATTGTGGAGATGTGTAGAATTAAGGATAATTATAGAACAACAAAGTCACTGGCAAAGAACACCAGTGACAATGTTATTAAGTTTTTAAAGTTGAATCTTACTTGTAGCTGAAAGTCACATACTTAATTTTGTCGGTGATTGTTTTGATTAAGCTTTGCTGTCCAGGGTCTTCTCCGGCAAACATTGCCGCATACATTGGTAGTTGGCTGGTGTTAGCAAAAATAACCATCTTGCGGTCTTTCATGAGCTTGGTAAGAGCTTCGGGTGCAGGTGTACCCATGAGTTGAGATGGTTGAGCCGCCTTGCCTTGATTGCTGGTGACATAGAAATTGTTTCCTTCGTATCCAAAATATAATGGCATTTGGGCGTTGATGCTATATCCGTTACCAGTGTTCTTTAGCTGCATCATTCCGCTCATCTGATTGGTGTTCATGAAGTTGACGATATCGTTGGTAATGTTTTTGCCCTCGGCCTTGACAGTGAAGTCTTCAGGACTGTTGAAAGAACACACGATGTTACCTTCGATTTTACTCAAAATAGCAGAAACTTGATTGATTATTCCAGCCACTTGACCCATCTGTGGATTAGAAGACATTTTACTTAAGCTTTCCTTAATAAGATTCATAAGCTGCTTGCCATTGACATTCATGGCAAGTCCAAACATGTCGTCGGCTGTGAAAGAGTTCATCACTTTGTCAGAAATAAATCCATAAGCTTTTTTCGCCTTGGCTATTGTCTCCTGTGCTTTTGGATCGCTGGCACTTACCGAATAAAGGAAGTCGCACACTCCATCACTTGCTGAGCCATTAAGGCCCATTACCATAGAGCGGTAAGCTTTGATGTCTTCGTCGGTTAAGGCGCCTTGCGCTTTTGCTTGATTAAACAACTGGTCGGGAATAATTGACATGTCGAGATAAAGGCTTGCGAAGGAGTTGTTGCCATCGGCCTGTGCAAACAAGTTGTTAGGGTTAGCTTCGCCCTCAGTCTCTTGTTTCATGATGCTCATCAGGTTGCTTTTTGTCGCATTTTTGTCGCTCGAAGAGTTGAAAGTAATAACGAGAGCGTCATCGTTGATGGCGAAACTCGATTCACCTGCATCTAAGAACGAATATCCATCACCTTTTTGCAGTTGAATATTAGATTCCTTGGTGAATGTTTGTTCAGCCATTTCACGATTGGTTACCTTTGCCACAGCACCAAAAACAAGGTCATTTCCTTTGTTTTTCCCAAAGATGTAGATGGGAGCTGTTGGGTCAATTCCCAAATTTTGCAAGTCTTTGGCGTCTTTGCCTGCCATCTTTAACAGGTCATTCATGAATTTTTCTTGGTCAACGCCAATTTGTGTTAGTAACCCTTTGAGGTCGATTTTGGCCACGAGTTTGCTGTCGGCAGGCACATAGGACTTATAGCCGCCGCTTGAGCAAGAAGAGAAGACAAAAGCAACGATAATTGCCGAAAGGAAAAGTAATTTTTTCATTGTGTGTAATTTTATAGAGTTAATAATTTGTACAAAGATAAGACGTTTAAGTTTAAAAATAAAATTTTTCAGCATAAAACGACAAAAAAACTTCAATCAAGATAAAAGTCTCGTGTCAATGTGCTGTAATCGTTGGATGGGGAACGGTCGTTCATGGCAATGGTGAGGGTGGTGGTTATTGTGCTAACTTCATCGAGAGTTATTTCCCAGAGCAGACGTTTAGGAGCGGCACCTTCAATTGGTATTACTTGTGTAAATCGTTTGAGCCCGAGGTTCAGTGCTATCAAGCATCGCCTTATGGTCGTTTCTTGATTGGATGGTGTTATGATGGCTATAGTGCCATGGTTTGACAACAAATGCCGGCTACGGCTTAGCAGTGACTCGTAGGATAGCGAAGTGGTGTGTCGTGCTTGGTTGCGAGCATTGGATGGGGGCAGAATACCATTGGTAAAAAACGGTGGGTTAGAAACGATTAGGTCATATTTGTCTCCATTATTTTCAAAGTTATTGAAGTCGGCAACGGAGGCGGTCAGACGCGGAGCCCATGGCGAGTTTGCAAAATTGATTTGTGCTTCGTCAATAGCGTTCTCGTCGATGTCGATGCCATGGATGAGCGCATGGTTGTTTCGCTGGGCAATCATTAGTGCGATGAGTCCACATCCTGTACCCACGTCAAGCACATTGGACACTGTTGTCACGTCGCACCATGCGCCGAGTAGCACACCGTCGGTGCCCACCTTCATGGCAGTCTTATCGTTCAATACGCTGAATTGCTTGAAGCGGAATGTTTTTTCTCGAGGCATGGTTATTCAAGCGAGTAGAAGAGTTCGTTGACGGCGATGTTGTACTTTGCCATCGACGAAGCTTTTTTAATGGCTTTCAGTGATTTGCGTGGTGCGTTTGGGAGGAACGTCTGCCACAGCGATTTGAGTTTCATTAGCAACTGGTGCTCTCCACCGTTGAGCTGCTCGATGTAGGCGTCGCGCAGGCGGTTGTGGAGCTCGCAGTAATTATCGGGTGTTGCATTTTCGGGGCATAGCATTGCTGGGTCTTCGGCAAGACCGCGTCCTATCATTACTGCTGTTATTGAGGGATAATGATTCTTGATGTGGATGATGTCGTCAATGGTCTTAAGTTCGCCGTTGTAGACGATAGGGTAGTGGCACGCCGATAGCAGAGCCTCAAATTCATCGAGTAGCAGTTCACCCTTATACTGCTGGCGGCCAGTGCGTGGATGCACGGTCACTTGTGAGGGCTTGAGGATGTCGAGCAGCGAAATGATTTCTCGCCATTGGGTGGCGACATCCCAACCGAGGCGCATCTTCACGCTGTAGGTCACGTCGTCTACTGCCCTCAGAGTTTTGAAAAGCGTTTTCACCTCCTCGGGATATTGCAGCAGTCCAGACCCCTTGTGATGCAGTGCGATGGGCGGGAATGGGCAACCCAAGTTGATGTCGATGGCGCTGTGTCCCATCTCTTTAAGGGCTGTTACCATACGAAGTGCGTCACTGGGTTTGCAGGCTAGGATTTGCGGAATGAACTTAGGTACTGTGTTGTTCTGAGGGTTTGCGTCGGCAAGGTCTCGTTTGCGGATGTCGCCATGCTCCACACGCATAAAAGGTCCGTAATAAGCATCTGGTCCCCCAAAAATCTCATTCTGCGCATTGCGCCAGTGGCAATCGGAGATTCCCTGCACTGGTGCACATAATATTTTTAAGTTGTCAATCATAGTTTCAATTTTTCTGCAAAGGTAAATAAAAACCATAATAGTTCAAAAAAATGTGGGTTGCTTGAACAACGTGGGACGGTTGGGACGGTTGGGGCTGATGGGACGGTTGGGACAAATGGGACAATGGAATGAGAGACATGGAAGTGCACCGCACCGGCGGTGCAATACATTGACAGCTCCCACGTGTGTGTGGGACAATTTTTGAAAAAAATCTCATGCAAATATCGCAAAATTGATCAAACAACTGGAACAACTTGAATACTACTTGAACAACAAATGTGGGTTGTGTGGGACAGTTTTTGAAAAATTTTTTTGAGCACCGCACCGGCGGTGCAATACATTGACAGCTTCCACGTGTGTGTGGGACAATTTTTGAAAAAAAAACTTTTGATGGTTTTGGAGTTTTTGACCAGAAAAACGGGGTTTTTTGGTAAAAAACGGAAGTTGTGTGGGACAGTTTTTGAAAAAAAATATTTGAACACCGCGCCTGCGGTGCAATACATTGACAACCCCCAGGATTGTGTGGAGCTCTTTTCTTGAAATTGTTTTTATGAATCATTAGCTTCAATTGTTTTATACAAGACTGTGTCTTGTAGTTATATTTAATGAACGAGTGTGCGCGCAAAGGTATTATCTAGTTGTGAATCAAGACAACATTAAAAAAGACTTATCTCTCCCTAATTTTAATCCCTAATTATAATCGTTATTACTATAAAAATCGTTTATTATCGTTATTAGTCGTTTGATAAATTTTGTGTAATTTTGTAGCGTTTTTAGCCACAGACGATGATTTCGATACAGAATTTGAAAGTTGAGTTTAGCGCTCGGCCGTTGTTTGACAATATAAATTATGTAATCAACAAGAACGACAGGATTGCTCTTGTTGGCAAGAATGGTGCCGGTAAGTCTACGATGCTCAAGATTATCGCTGGACTTCAGGTGCCTACTGGTGGTAGTGTGTCGAAGCCAAGCGATGTGACCATTGGCTACCTGCCTCAACAGATGCGTCTTGTGGATGACTGCACTCTGCGTGAGGAGGCTGCCAAAGCCTTTGACCACGTGAAGGAGCTGGACCATGAGATTGATAGTATCAATCAGGAGATTGCCGAGCGCACCGACTACGAGAGCGACGAGTATCAGGCTTTGCTTGAGCGCCTGTCGGAAAAGACTGATGTGCGTGCGATGATGCAGAGCGAGAACTATGAGGCGGAGCTGGAGAAGACGCTTATTGGTCTAGGTTTTGAGCGCAGCGACTTCACGCGGCACACCAGCGAGTTCAGCGGTGGCTGGCGTATGCGTGTCGAAATTGCGAAACTGTTGCTTCAACGCCCTGATGTACTGCTGCTCGACGAGCCGACAAACCACCTCGACATCGAGTCAATCCAGTGGCTCGAGGACTTCCTAAAGACCCGACGTGGCGCGTTGCTGCTCGTTAGTCATGACCGTGCCTTTATCGACAATGTGACTACTCGCACTATCGAGATTTCACTTGGCAAAATCTATGACTATCAAGTCAATTATTCCCATTTTGTGGAATTGCGCAAGGAGAGGCTGGAACAGCAACGTCGTGCCTATGACAACCAGCAGAAAATGATTCAAGACACCGAGGAGTTTATAGAGAAGTTTCGCTATAAAGCCACCAAGGCGGTACAGGTACAAAGTCGCATCAAGCAGCTCGCAAAAGTGGAACGCATAGAGATTGACGAGGTAGACAATTCGCGAATTCGCCTGAAATTTCCTCCGGCACCACGTTCTGGCGACTATCCAGTGATAGTTGAGGATTTGTCGAAGAATTATGGCGACCTCAACGTGTTCCATGACGTGACATTCACCATCAAACGAGGCGAGAAGGTGGCGTTTGTGGGCAAGAATGGCGCTGGCAAGTCCACATTGGTTAATTGCATCATGAACGAGATACCTTTTGACGGCAATCTCAAGATAGGTCACAACGTGAAAGTTGGCTATTTTGCTCAAAATCAAGCACAACTGCTCAATCAAGAGATAACGGTGTTTGACACTATCGACTATGAGGCAGTGGGTGAAATACGTTCTCGCATTAATGACTTGTTGGGAGCATTTATGTTTGGTGGCGAGGCGAGCGAAAAGAAGGTGAAGGTGCTGTCAGGTGGTGAGAAGGCGCGTCTTGCAATGCTCAAAATGCTGCTGCAGCCAGTGAACCTTCTTGTTCTCGATGAGCCTACCAACCACCTTGACATGCGCACCAAGGACATTCTCAAGAGTGCCCTTACCGACTTCGACGGCACTGTGATTGTGGTGTCGCACGACAGAGATTTCCTCGACGGCTTGGTGAGCAAGGTGTATGAGTTTGGCAATCATCGCGTTCGTGAGCATCTGTGCGGCATCTATGAGTTCTTGGAGAAGAAGAAAATTCAGTCGCTTCAGGAGCTAGAGATAAAGGAAAAAACTGTTGCACCATCGCAGGAGAAGGTGATGACGGCATCTAAGCTCAGCTATCAAGAGCAGAAGGAGCATGAGCGCGAGGTTCGTCGTGCCGAGAAGCGCGTGAAAACCCTTGAGCAGCAGATTGCCGACACCGAGGCTGCAATTGCCGAGATTGAGGCGCAACTGGCGCAGGGCAATGCCACTGACCATGAAATTTATACCAAGCATGCCACTCTCAACACCCAACTTGAGGACATCATGGCACAATGGGAACAAGCCAGCGAAGATTTAGATAACATAAAGAATGAATAAGCGATGATTCAGCAAGTTGAATTTACGTTGCAATCGAGAAAGCGTGGTTTTCACCTCATTACAGACGAGATAGTTCAGCACCTAGGCGCGTTGCCCAAAGTGGGTCTGCTTAATCTCATGGTAAAGCACACAAGCTGTGGATTGGCAATAAGTGAGAACTATGATCCCGATGTCAGGCACGACCTGGAGGTGATTATGAACGATATGGTGCCAGAGAACAATCCTCAATTCTGGCATACGATGGAGGGCAGTGACGATATGCCCAGCCACGCCAAGAGTATTATCAGCGGGGTATCGCTAAATATCCCTATCACCGACGGTCGTCTGAATTTGGGAACATGGCAAGGGATTTACTTGTGCGAATATCGCAATCATGGTGGTCCACGAAAAATAGTGGCAACCATAATTGAATGATAGACAGCATACATTCTTTATTGAAAAACAAAAGCGCTCCGAATGAACTGCACCCCAAAAGTTAGACACAAAACTTTTGAGGTGCAGTTTTATGATACATTCGTATGAAGAACGTCTTGAAGTGGTCAAATTGATTC
>CAJOFH010000006.1 GCA_905233845.1 uncultured Muribaculaceae bacterium
ATTAAAACCGAATTATGGCTGTAACCATCAATGACATCAAGAAACTGCGCGACATGACTGGCGCAGGCTTGAGCGACTGCAAGAAGGCTCTCATCGAGAGCGACAACGACATCACCAAGGCAATGGAACTCATCCGCAAGCGCGGACAGGCTATTGCCGCCAAGCGTGAAGACCGTCAGGCAGCTCAGGGTATCGCCATCGGCAAGTCCGACGGCAAGTTTGCTGCTATCATCGCCCTCAAGTGTGAGACCGACTTCGTTGCCAAGAACGAGAAGTTTGTCAACCTCGCCAAGGCTATCCTGGACCTCGCTATGGTTCAGAAGCCTGCTAACCTCGACGAGCTCAGCGCCCTCGATATGGACGGCAAGCCCGTGAGCGAGCAGATCACCGCCCTGAGCGGTATCACCGGTGAGAAGATGGAATTGGGCACCTATGAGTGCCTGAACGCCCCCTCGACCGTCGTTTACAACCACTTCAACGGCATGCTGTCGGCAGCTGTTGCTTTCAATCAGGAGAATGTTGCTGAGGATGTAGCCAAGGCTATCGCCATGCAGGTTGCTTCGATGAATCCCATCAAGGCCACCCGCGAGCAGATTCCCCAGGAGGTCATCGACGAGGAGTTGCGTATGGCTATCGACAAGACCCGTGCCGAGCAGGTAAGCAAGGCCGTTGAGAACGCCTTGAAGAAGGCTGGTTTCAACCCCTACTACTGCGCTACCGAGGAGCATCAGGACGAGGCTGTTCGCAAGGGTTATATGACTCCTGAGCAGGTGGAAGAGGCTAAGAAACTCATGGCCGACACCGCCGACGCTAAGCTCAAGAGCATGCCTGAGCAGATGATTCAGAACATCGTGAAGGGTCGCATGGAGAAGTTCTATAAAGAGAACATCCTCATGGAGCAGGAGTATGAGGCAAGCGAGGAGAAAGGCATGACAATAGCCATGTTCCTCGATAAAGCTCAGAAGGGTCTCATAGCTACCGACCTAAAGCGTGTGAACCTCAATGCCGACTAATTAAGGTTAGTAGATTCAATAAATAAGTTAAGGGAGTTTCATCGTCAAGATGAAACTCCCTAACTTTTTGTGGTAAGCTCTACAAGCCCAAATTACAATGGGATAGGGCATTGGCGAGTTGTGGCAATAATGGAATGTTGTTGTCGTTGATGATGTCGATAACCTTGATGTTGTCGCATTGAGGCCGCTCTTGCTGCTGGGCTATGCGTTCAAGCACTTTCTCACGTGTGGTGCTGTTTCGATTCATCACTCGAGCGATGCGTGTCTCTATAGGCGCTACTACATTCCAAACCTCGTCGACCATAGTGTTAAGCCCACTTTCGTTCAAGATTGCGGTCTCAATGAAAACTGGTGCTCGGTCTTGCTGTTCAACCCACAGCTTGATATCATCACGCACTGCTGGATGCACCACACTGTTGACAAAGACGAGTGCATTGCTGTCGTTAAAAATGATGTTGCTCAAAGCCTGTCGATTAAGAGTGCCACCAGAGTAAATATCGCCACCTAACTTGGAGGTCAAGGCTTGCTTTATGGCTACAGATGTGTTCATCAGTTCCTTTGCACGGCTGTCGCAGTCGTAGACTCCATATCCAGCTACTCTCAAGATTGACGACACCACACTTTTGCCTGCTCCTATTCCACCAGTGATTGCAATTATCATGTTGTGCTGATGTTTCATCGTTTAGAATCGTTCGATGACATAGTTCACACTATCGGTCTCGATGTCCACATTGGAGTAGGTTCCAGGGACCTCTCCGAGCTTGATGTTGACCTTGTTTGACGACAAATCGATGTCGTTATAGTCAACAACAACCGTGAGATTGACAGGCGACTTGTACTTGCTTTGTGGCAACAGGTAGCTCACTTTCACCGTTGGCGGGAACAGCATTATATTCAGACCATAAGGCTGGTTTCGAACAGCGATTGTCACTTCATCTTCCTTTTTGATTAAAGGCTCGACAGGTACATGTAGCTTGACCTTGCTGGGGATGATTCGAACATTGTTGATGGGTCTTATTCTAACTGTTTTGTCGAGAGAACTGGTGAGGTTATCAACCTCGATAGGAGAGATATCGACTTCCGAGATTTTATTGAGTGTTGCCCTGTCGAGAGCATAGACCATCACCGAGTCAGGTATAGTCCTCATTTCTTCGGGATTAACTACAAACTGCCTGTCGGTAGTAATGTTCTTCACGTTGTCTTCCCAGTTAACTGGCACTTTCTTTCCTGGCAAAGTTGTGTACTTCATCTTAATAGAGTCGGGGTTGATTTTTATTATTGAGGCTTCCCTCCTGAAAGCGCGCCTTATCTCGTTCAATAGTTGTGATGAAGTTAAACTCAACGTGTGGTTCTTCTCATCGTAATACCGGTTGAAATCTATCTCAATCAACGGATTGGAGTTGAAGTAAGATTTCAAGAATGCTGTGCCTCGGTCCTTAACTGTCACAGTGAAGGTGTTGGGCAGTTCTTGAAGCAACGTGACATTGTTTGGTTTCTTGATTTTGATTCTCACGGGCAAGTCATGCGTCATCTGCGTGTTGAAAGTGAGAAGCATCCAGAAAATTGCTGAGATGAAGATAAAAAACAAAAACAAGGCAGCGTCCTTGCTCAAAAACTTGCGCAAGAAATGTTTTGCCTTGTGCATTTTGTCTTTCATCCAGCTCATGAATGGTAATGGTTTTTATTATTGGTTGGCGAGTATAGGTCGTACTCACCAACCAATAAAAATGGTTAATGTGATAGAGGAGTTTCCCCTTAAAATAGCTTATTAGCTTGGATTGTTCTTGATATCGGCACCGCTTTCCACTGCATCGTTGGCCGAAGGATAAACCATTGCTTTGTCGATGGTGATTTTCACGTTGTCGTCGATTTGGAGAATTATCACATCATTCTTGATTTCCTTGATTTTGCCATGGATACCTCCAGCAGTGGTCACCTTGTCACCCTTCTGCATGGCGTCGCGGAACTTCTTGATTTCTTTCTGTTTCTTGTTTTGAGGACGAATCATGAAGAAGTAGAAGATTGCGATGAGGGCAACAATCATGAGGATGCTCATCATTCCACCACCGGCTGGGGCTTGCTCACCGCCTTGTGCTTGTAATAAAATAGAGTTTAACATAGTCTTTGAGTGTTATAGTGTTAATAATGCTATGGTTTCATCAGAGCTCCATTGAACTTCATGTCGCGGATGGCTGAATGAAGTATTCCGTTGACAAATGCCGAGCTGCTGGGAGTGCTGAATGTCTTAGCAATCTCGATATACTCATTCATTGTAACGGTGGTGGGAATCTTTTCGAAGGATCTCACTTCGGCAAGAGCAACGAGCAAAATCACGCGATCGATAAGTGCTATTCGCTCGCTGTCCCAATGCTTGGAGTTGATATACTTGTTGATTGTTGCGTTGTTGAGATCTTCTTGGTTGACAGCTGCTGTGAACAGCTGGTCCCCAAACATGCTGTCTTCTTCATCCTTGAATTGTGGCATAATGGGGAATTCGTCATCGTCGGCAATTTTGCGAATTGTCTTGATGACAAACTGGCTCATAAATTCGAGGTCGTCGCATGACCAATAAACCGACTGGTTCTCGAGCTCCTCGAGAAGATCCTCATCATCAACGAGCAAGAGCCTAAAAAGCTGTCTCCAAAGGTGGCAGTCACTCTCGATATCACTATTACTACTATCCATGTAGCTGTGATAAATGTCACTATTCTTGATTTTATTGAGTATCAGCTTCAGGAAGATCTCATTGTCTCGCCATGTGAGTTTGTGTTCACTGATGAAATGCTGGAGCTGCTCGTTGTTGCGAAGTCTTTCGACAAGTTCGTTGTCTATAAACTTTGTGTTTGGGTTCAAGTCCTCGTGAGTAGGTAGGAATTTGTGTTTGGCATCATCGAGATTTCGGTCTTCAAGGTCGGTAAGGTCGATGATTAATTTGAGCAAGTAGTTATAGAGTTCGTAAGACTTGTCAAAACTCTTTTGTAGCTCATCGCGTGCCATGGCAAGCGATTTCACATCACGGGTGAGCATGTAGTTATACAACATCTGCACCACCTTAATTCTTATCAATATTCGGTTTATCATAATGTGTGATAGCTATTTAAGTGTCACAGCGCAGCACTCTTGATGTGAAGCGACACGATTTTCACTACAAATTTACACAAAAAATTTATCAAACACAATTTAAAAACAACTATTTTTTGTCAAGCAAAAAACAAATAATCAATCTCAAATAGGTTATTCGTTATCGTTTTCCTCGTCATCATTGTCCTCATTATCTTGGGGGGCAGGAGTTCGGGACGAGGATGTGTTGTTTTCAGCTCCACGAGTAGGTTCTTTGAAATAGAAGATACCGTTTTTTCCAACTACACGGCCTGCTGTAGTGCCTTTGGGGGCAGCACTAGCGTTCATGCCGTCAACGAATTTTCCGTCCTTGGTAAGCGTTACTGATTTGTTCTTACCCATTATGAGCCCTTCGCTATTACCGTTTACGACATAAAATTCTCCTGGTTGGAGTGTCACTTGTGGGAAACTCCACTGCGACATGTCCTTCATGCTTGTAGTGAGGCAGTAGTCTTGAAGGTTTACTGGAGCATCACTCACATTCTTTACTTCAACCCATGCTTCACCATTCTTGTTCCCCTTAGAGTGAAGTTCCCAAATTCTAAGTGGGCCAGTGCGTTGTTTCTCTAAGACTGCATAGCTTTTTTCAAGACCCTCACTGTTGTTGTCGAAACCAGGTGTGGGCTCATAGCTTACGATGTAGGTGCCATCGTCAAGACGGCGGTAGCATTGATCGTCTTTGAGTTCCTCGAACGATACTTCGGCAGTGACGTTTTTCCCCTTCATAAGTTTAAGAGTACCGCCTGCTGAGGGCAGTTTGAAGCTTGTATGAAGTTCGCCTTTTGGGTCGGCTTTGTCTTTCTTAGAAGCAAAGATTACGAGATACTCTCCTGCTTTCATTTCAAGGTTAGGTAAGTCCCAGGTTTTTATGTTCGCCCCGTTGTCTTCCTCCTGATTGTTTGCGCTACTCTCAACAACGAGCGAAAAACCTTCGAGATTGACTGGCTCTTCAGAAATATTTTTCAACTCAATCCAATCATAAAGCTCTCCATCCCGTGTTGCCAGGTTTGAGTGATTAGATGCCATGATTTCGTTGATGACTATTTGTTCTTTTTTGTTGTCACAAGAGTTGAGTGTGAAAAGCATCACCACCATCAATGTGCAAAGGCCTAAAAGGGCCACATGTTTTTTAGAATTTAAATTGAACATAGTTTTAATTTTATATTTGTAATAATAACTTCATTTTGCATCAATAACCGAGGTCGGCGAAGTATTTTTTGTTCTCTTCATCGGTTATTGATAAGTAAGACCGCAAGTCGTTGAGCATGATTTTGTTGCGCAACTGGAACTTCTCGCGGAATGCAGCCACATTCTTCTCCCACTTGTCGTAGGTCATAACTTTGGGCCAACGTTGGCAATTGCGTTCCATCTCAGGCTTGATAATGCTGATGAGATTGTCAAAAGCTTGAGTGGTGTGTTGTGGAGTGAAAGTGTTGTGCAAGTGGTAAGATAAACGCTCGAGCAATAACGTGCGGAACTCCTTATTTCTAAGTAATGAATTCACTACACGGTTCACCAAAACACGCTTAGCATTTCCTG
Source organism: uncultured Muribaculaceae bacterium (assembly GCA_905233845.1). GTDB lineage: Bacteria > Bacteroidota > Bacteroidia > Bacteroidales > Muribaculaceae > Sodaliphilus. The sequence goes on from CAJOFH010000006.1 coordinate 5,673, forward strand.
CGGTAGAGAAGTGCATTGCCGGTGCAGCGTTGATTCTCCAAGAATTGTCGATGTCATAGTACACCACATTCCACATCCAATTGCCGTTCAAATCGTGTGCTTGTACGTGCTTCATGTTACCGATGTCGGTATTTGAAGCATATAGCTCTCCAAGTTTGTAATCGGCAAGTGTCTCAACGTTATAATGTTTCTTCACATATTCATAATTCTCTTTCACCGAAAGGTCATGACTTGAAATGTAATTCAATATTTCGCCTTTACAATTTCCTTGGACAACAGTGACTGAGTCAGATGGCACATCGAGATGGCGTGCGCCATAATGCTTGTCGATTTTCTCACGGATGTAATAGAGCCCGAAATATCCGCCATTGATATACAACGCAATAGGGCGGTAGGCTTGAACGAGTAGGTCGGGACAAGCATCTTTCATTAGGCTTGAGAAAAACTCGTCTCGAACCATCACGCCATTAATGTCTTGTGAACCAGAGCGAAGTACGAAGTTTCTGTATTTTTCGGGCTTTCCTTTACCATAGAGGTCGTAAACTATGTGTGCTGGTCCATCAACACTCTTGAACCTCACTTTAAATGATTTCTTGGCTAAAGCTCTTGAGAAACCACCAAAGATTCCAATCTCACACTCCTCGGAAAAGCCATCATTGCCATCAAAGAACTCGACATGTGCTTTCTTCCACCATTTCTGCCAGTAGTTGGCACCTGTGTGTGGAAATTGGGGTTTTGCCCCAGGACCCTCAACATAAATACCAGTATTGTAGTTGTAGAGGTCGGAATTGGGTACAGTGATGTTCATTACCGGCAGTGTGTGTGTGTCGGCAAAGATGAAAGTTCCTGTGATGGTGTTGCTGAAAATCGATGAGGTGTCGCCCTCGCAGAAAGCGCGGATTGTAGTGGTTGAATCAATCCTTATGGAGTCTTTGTATATTGGAGATTTTGAGGTAGGTAGGCTACCGTCGGTAGTGTAGTGGGCAGTATGCCCGTGGGTGTCGAGATGGATAATCATCTCTTTCTTATTTGGATGGACTCCTGGTGCCACGTCAAACGAGGGTAGTGGAGTCATGAAGCGATAATGTGCTGTGTTGTTCTCGCTGCCGCGGGTGGGTGAGGAGAAAAAGAAGAGTCCGCTCTTGCCTTGAACACGTCCCACCGAAACCCCATTAGGAGCGTTATTGGCACAAATGCCATCCACAAATGTACCGTTTTTAGTCAGCATTACCGACTTAGAGCTGTTGATTTTGAACTGACCATCTTTGCTCTCAACAACATAGACTTGTCCTGGTTGCAGCTGCACTTGAGGCAATTTCCATTGACTAAATTCTTTTGTGCTTGTAGTGAGGTGGTAATCCTGGAGGTCTACAGGCTGATTACTCACATTTTTGATTTCTACCCATGCTAATCCTTCTTTATGACCCTTAGCATGAAGTTCCCACAGTCGCAATGGTCCCTCACGAAGCTTGTCGACGAGGTTGCAATATTGCTCATAGCCTTGAGGCGTGTTGTCAAAACCAGGAGTGGGCTCATAGCTCCTCTCGTAAATGCTGTCGTTAATGCGGCGGTAACATTGGTCGTTCTCTAATGGTCCATACTCCACTTCATTAACCATAATGGTGTCATGCATTAATTGCAATTTGGCACCAGTTGACGGCAGTTTAAAGTTTGCATGCAATTCACCACCAACAGAATCAGCTTTGTTCTTGGAAGCGAAAAGAATGACACACTTGCCAGCTTCAACTTCCATTTCAGGAAAGTTAAATGTATTTCTTTTCACATTCTTGTTGTCATCGTCATCTTCATCCTCAATGACGCTTTTTTCAACAACAAGTGAATAATTCTTCAGGTTTACTGTCCAGTTGGTAGTGTTCTTTATTTCAATCCAGTCATAAAGTTTGCCATTTTTCGCGGTGATTCCCGAGTGGTTAGAAGCCATCAACTCATTGATAACAAATTCTTGACCATTGCTTGACTTGTCGCCAGCTTCGTTACAAGACTCCATCAACAAGAACAGCAATGCTATTATCAAGCTTTCGCTCAATAAACTAAAGGAATTGATATTGGTTAATCTGTTGAGATGTGAAGTAAGCATAGAATAAGAAAAACAACTTAATGAGTATGAGTAGTAGTCACGTCTTCAATTTCTATTGTAGGGATTACGACGTCATCGCCGAGCATGGTGTGAATAAGGTAGTCCAGGTCTTTCTTCTTGGCTCCAATACTCAACCAATACTTGTAGAAGCATGTTTTCAAGTCGTCGTCGGGAGAACCGCATTTTTTTATGTAAGAAATCATGCTTGCAATAGAGCCTCGTGCTCGCTTGTTTTTCTTTGAGAAAATAAAGGTAGAGAGCTCGTAGTCACGGCATAGATCCAGTTCACTTAAACCCAGCAGACCTTCAATTAAAAACGTGAGAGTGCCGCATCGGTCGCATCCTATGGCACAATGCCAGTCAACGCTGACTCCATCCTCAAGTCTTTCGTTAATCCATTTCAAGTCTTGAAGATAGTTTGATCCTCTTTTTTTGATGGCTCCTAAATATCCTCCGTGGGGGATACAAAGGTATTCTTTGTCGGCTCCCATGGGTGATTTCGTTCGGCTTGCTGCTTCCTTGCGTAAGTCCAACTCGGCTCTCACGTTGAGATTTTCGCAAAAATCATGAATGCCTTTAGATGTGATGTGGTCAAGGTTGCCACTGCGGAACATTATGCCATATCTAACTCTTGGACCGTATTGAGTTTCCCATCCACCCAAGTCACGCACGTTGCTGCAGCCTCGCACTTGAATCATTCTCACTTGTCCTTTGGTGCGGAACAAGCCATGAGCCTTTTCCTCAACACTGCCATCGGTAAGGAACTCCTCAACTTTGTAGTAATATATGCGGTTTGGCAGCAGATTCCGAATCTCATAAGAACTTGCTGTTTTGTTGTCGGGGTTGAAAGTGTAAGCGTCACTGTAATCAGGATTCTCACTTGCTGTGATTATAATCTTTTCAATGGTAGTGGAAGGACTGGGAGTCCATTTTACCAGCTTTCCCTGAGGCCAATAAAGTTTCTTGCCATATTTTACAGTGTTGTTGTATTTTGTGATTACACTCACTTGGTAGTCAGAATTGGCTGTATAAGTCTTTTCGGCGTCGGCCATATAATCCTGAACAGCTCTGTTTTCTATGTTAATTACCTCTATATTGTCTTGTGCAACAACTTGAAAAGCAATAAATAATACTAATAATAAACTGATTTTTCTCATATCAATAATTTAAAAATTAATTTTTCAAGCTGCAAAGGTAATAAATAAAATTAAAATAGGGATTATTTTAATATTAGTTAGCATTGTATTAATTTTTTTACCTCATTTTATTTCAAGTTTTTACCGTTATTTGAAATATTTTATGTTACTTTGCAGCGTTTTTTAAAAAGTGTGCAGGAATTCTATGTTTCTTGTGCCCAAGATAATATACGAGATAAGTAATGAAAGCTAAAGTAATTGTGATTTTTATCTTTGGAGTGCTTGCTGCGTTAGCACTTTTGTGCTATTTATTCCCAGCCGATGGAATCACAATTGGAAACATAAAATTTGAATTACCCTCACTTCATGAAGTTCTGGCAGTAAAAAGTGATACAGTTCAGTCTGACTCGATAGGGGATATCCCTACCGACCCTGATGAACTCTTTAAGTATCAACTCAAGAACATGAATGCTGACGATCAGAAGTCGTTCATGGAATTTTGCGAGAAAAATCCTGCACGACTTTACATGCCTAATGATGACTTGACCTATTTTGATAGTCTGTTTGTCGCTATGGAGAATGCTGAGGCCGTGCCTATGCGCATTTTGCACTATGGTGACTCACAACTCGAAGGCGACCGTATATCGGCAGCATTTAGAGAAAGATTGCAGACTGCATTTGGCGGTGGCGGTGTGGGATTAGTCCCTGCTGTCCAGTCGGTTGGTGCCATGACTGTGGTGCAGAGCGCTTCTCCACAGCTACAGCGATATTTTGCATACAACATGGGTGAGCATCTGAGCAATGGTCGTTATGGAATCATGGCTCAAGTGGCAGAGTTGAAAGGTTCGGCAACATTCACTTTCAGAACATCTGAAATGGAGGGTGTGCCTCATTCTAAGAAGTTTAATAAGGTCACTATGGTGTGCAGTGGTACAGGAAAAGCTTCGGTCACTGCCGAAGGCGTGAGGACTGAAATGGTTGATAATGAGCCCGAAATCGATGGTATGCGGTTCCTTTCAGCAACCCTTTCGTCACCAGTTAATCGTGTGACGATGAGCGCCAATGGTAATATGGAAATATTTGGAATAATGCTCGATGCCTCAAAAGGTATTTCCCTTGACAATATTCCTATGCGTGGATGCTCTGGAACGATTTTCACAATAACTGCCAGAAAAACTCTTGAACCATTCTTCAAGAGAAACAATGTTCAGCTAATTATCTTGCAATATGGTGGTAATTCAGTACCTTATATGAACAAGGAAAAAGCAATTCAAGGATATAAGAAGAGCCTTATAGCTCAGGTGAAACTGTTCCAGTCGATGGCTCCAAATGCTAGAATTCTCTTTATTGGTCCAGCCGATATGTCAACCAATGTGAAGGGCGAGAAACAGACTTATCCTCAGCTTGAACCATCAATCGAGATTCTGAAGCAAGTATGCGCTGAGACAGGAATCGCATTCTGGAACCTCTATGAGGCAATGGGTGGCCACAACTCAATGATTAAATGGGTTGACGCCAATTTGGCAGGAAAAGACTACCTTCATTTCACTCGTGAGGGTGCGAGCAAGGTCGCCGATATGCTCTTTAACACCTACTTGATGTACTACCGATTCTATTGCAAGCGAGTGGGAAAGACACCAAAGAGCTTTGAGAACAAGCCAGACACAACCGCACAAAAAACAGTAAATTGAATTTGAAATTGTTTATGATAAATAAAATTAAGATACTTTATTTCATTGTTTTGATGCTGGGTGGTTTTATTGCCAGTTCAGCAAGTGCGCAGAACAATAAATTATTTGTTTCGGCCGACACAACAAAATCGTGTGTTAAGGCAAGCGAGTCGCACCTCATCACATTTGAAGGCACAAATAATACTTTGGAGCCATTTTTTCAGAAACTGGAAGCTATAAATAAAAAGGGTCAAGGAGTTGTAAACATTTGGCATGTGGGTGGCAGTCATGTTCAGGCTGGCGCTTTTAGTGGCAGAGTGCGTGGCCACTTCGCCAACAAGTTCAATGGTGGTGCAGCCAGTCGCACAATCATGTTCCCTTACAAGTTGATAGGAACTAATGGCCCTGTCGACTATAAGGTGAGTGGCACCGGTACATGGACCAAGTCGAAATGCACCGAGCGCTCGCCCAAGTATGAGATGGGCTTGAGTGGCATTACTGCTGTAACCTCGTCGCCAACTGCCAGCGTAACCTTTACAATGACAACTAGTTCAGGAATTGACTGGACCGCTCGCGAGATTATTGTTTTGGGTAATGCTACGGGTGATGTGAAACCCTATATTGTTGCTGGTGGTGAGACCATAAAATACACTCAGGCAAGTGACGAAACTGGCTATGTTTTTGATGTGCCTAATGGTTGCACTTCATTCACTTTGCATTTTCATGGTTTGGGTACAGGCAACAAGTTTGAGTTGCGTGGAGTGATAGCTCTTAATGATGAGCCCGGTGTTGCATATTGGGCTTCGGGAGTTAATGGCGCATCCACTTCTTCATGGCTTCATTGTTCTCTGCTTGAAGAGGAGTTGAAGCATGTTGTCCCCGACATGGTGATTTTTGGAATAGGCATCAACGATGCACATACACCAAGCTTTAAGGCCGAGAAGTTTAAGGCGAATTATCAAAAGATAATAGACATGATTAAAGCTGTAAATCCCGACTGTCACTTCCTGTTTGTTACAAATAATGACAACCTGATGAAGAATGTGCCAAATCCCAACACTGCTAAGGTGGAGAAGGCTTTCTTGGAGCTGGCTGAGGAGAATGACGGCTCGGTGTGGGACCTCTACAAGGTCATGGGTGGATTAGGCGGTTCCAAGAAGTGGGTTTCAAACTCATTAATGCAGAAGGATCACATCCATTTCACACGTACTGGATACTATTTGATTGGTGATCTCTTGTATAATGCAATAATTGAGAAATATCTGGAGCAGAGTCACGAGTAATGTGACAATAAAGCAAACATTGATATATGCAAGAACTGATAAAATACATAGGTTCGGTTTTTTCTTTCGACCCCAATAGCCCGTTGCTGTTCACGCAGTTTCAGTTTTGGGCGTTCTTCGCTTTGATTTTCGCTGGTTTTGCATTGGCAAAACGTAGGCGACTGCTGAGGAACAGCTACCTGTTCTTTGTTAGCCTTTTGTTCTACTACAAGACAAGTGGACTATTTGTAGGGCTTCTTATCTTGGTGACGTGCACCGATTTCTTTATTGCTCAGGCTATTCACGATAGCAAGGTCCAATGGAAGCGTCGTGCTTTGCTGGTGCTTAGTGTCACTATTGATTTAGGTATCTTGTGCTATTTCAAGTATGCTTATTTCTTTGCCGATATCGTTCACTCGATATTTGGTTTCCAGATGACTGTAAGCAATGTTGCTGCCAGTGCAGGTAATGCGATACTTGGGACTAACTTCTTTGATGTTGATCGCATTATCCTTCCTGTGGGAATCTCATTCTACACTTTCCAAGTAATAAGTTATACTGCCGATGTTTACAAGGGATTGATAAAACCAGTGCGAAACATCCTTGACTTTGGTTTCTATGTCACCTTCTTTCCGCAGTTGGTGGCTGGTCCAATTGTTAAAGCCAGTGATTTCATCCCTCAGCTTTATAAGAAGTACAACTTAAGCCATCGTATGTTTGGCATAGCAGTGTTCTGGATTCTCAACGGACTTGTTAAAAAGATTGTGCTAAGTGATTATTTGGCAGTTAATTTTATTGACCGAGTTTTTGACAATCCCCATCTGTTCTCTGGCTTTGAAAACTTGATGTCATTATTTGTGTATTCCTTGCAGGTTTATGCCGACTTCTCGGGATATACCGACATAGCTATTGGTCTCTCACTACTTATGGGATTCCATCTGCCAATGAACTTCAATTCGCCTTATAAGGCACTTAACTGTAGCAATTTCTGGAAACGTTGGCACATATCCTTGTCACGTTGGTTGCAGACTTATCTTTATATCCCATTGGGTGGAAACCGCAACATTACTTTTGGCACTTACTTTTGGATTATTGTCATCACGTTGGCGGCATTGGTTCTCAGTGGCAGCTGGTGGGTCGCATTGGGTGTGCTTGTTATAGCTTCGATGGTAATCTACACGGCTTATAAGCATCCTGAACGTCGCAAGAAGATATATGCAAACCTCAACGCAATGATAACAATGTTGCTTGGTGGCTTGTGGCATGGAGCCAGCATGAACTTTGTGATTTGGGGTGGTCTTAATGGCGTTGGAATGATTGTTTATAAGTTCTGGCGAGACAACTCTCCATTGTGGCGAGTGGGTCTCTCTTTGATTGTTGTAGCCGTCTTGGCTGTTTTAATATGGCTTGCACCTGCCGCATTGTGGAATGTGTTGATAGTATGTGCAGTTTTCATAGCCATTAGTGCTATCGTTCGTTGGCTTTATACCAAGTACAACAAGCGTGAGCGCAATCTCAAGTGGCTTGCCAATAGTTGGGCCATATTGGTGACTTTCACGTTCATTTCGTTCACTCGTCTGTTTTTCCGTTCAGGTTCTAATCTTGATCCTGCAACCGCCAATGAGGTGGCGTGGAAGACTGCCAAGTCGATGGTACAGCAGATGGGAACCTCTTGGAACGTGAACGTGCTTGACGTGATTTGGGGCTATCATAATGTTTTTCTGCTCTTTGTGATTGGTATGATAATTCATTGGCTTCCTGTTAAGGTTAAGCGTCGTTATCGTCTCACATTTGCCAGCTTGCCCCTACCAGCCATTGGCGCGATTGTAGTGGTTGTTGTGTTCTTTGTTTATCAGTTTGTCACTGCCGAAATGCAACCATTCATCTACTTCCAGTTCTAAAGGGAAATCTCGATGCAATATTAACGCAAATATTGCGTTTTTAAATTATGATGAAGAATTTACATTTTCTCATTGTGGCCGTGGTGGCAATTGTCGCTGTGGCCATGTTGAGTTGTATTGATGATGAGGTGTCGACAAGCACAAGCGACCTGCTCACGTTCTCGACGGACACCGTGAAGTTCGACACTGTGATAACTAGTCAAGGCTCTCCAACCAAGCAGTTCTTGGTATATAATAAGGGCAAGAAAATGCTCAATATTTCATCAATTAGAGTTGCTGGCGAGAGCAAGGGACATTTCTTTTTGAATGTTGACGGCATGAAAGGCGATGAGTTCCACGATGTTGAAGTGCGTGGTGAGGACAGCATTTTTGTCTTTGTCGAGAGTCGTCTCGATCCCACCAATCAGGACGAACCAGAATTTTTGCAAGACAATATCGAGTTTGTGACCAACGGCGTAACGCAAAAAGTAGCTATTACCGCCTGGGGTCAGGACGTTATAATTCTTAATGACACCACATTGTCTAAGCCCACTCGCCTTACGGGCAACAAGCCCTATGTGGTTTATGGTACATTAATGGTGGATACGCTTGTCAATGTCACAATTGACCCTGGCGCAACCTTGTTATTCCATGACAAGGCATCATTATTTGTGAAAGGAACACTCACTGCTCAAGGCACACAAGATAAGCCCATCACCTTGCGTGGCGACCGTCTTGACCATGTTGTAGGTGAGATTGGTTATGATATCATGAGCGGACAGTGGGATGGCGTGTATTTCAACTATGGTAGCTATGACAACGAGTTGAGCTATGTGACGATGCGTGGCAATACTCGAGGAATGCAAGTATTTTCTGATGACATGAGCCGCCGCTCGTTGCATATCTATAACTGCGTGCTCCACAATGCTTCTTATCTCACCCTGCTTGGCGTGAATGCATGGATTGATGCAGAAGGAACCGAGCTCAGTGACGCTGGCATTTATGTTGCCGATTTCGTTGGCGGTAAGCTTCAGTTTGTCAATTGCACCTTTGCCAATTACTACCTGTTTTCTGCCATTGAGGGTCCAATCTTGAACCTTGAGACAGAATATGAGGATGGCACTTTAGCCCCGTTCGACGCACATTTCGATAACTGCATCTTCTATGGCAACACGAGCGAGTTGAATGTTAATGAGCTTGACGGGATGAATGTGATGATGCGCAATTGTCTGCTCAAGAGTGCTGGAGAGGATGATGCATGCTTCATCAACTGCGTTTGGGATGCCGATCCAAAGTTTTACACTGTGCGAGAGAAGTATATTTTTGACTACCGATTGCAGAATGGAAGCGATGCTATCGCTCGTGGTGACCGATCCATGTGTCCATCGTCGGCTCGTTATGATAGATATGGTGTGGATCGCTTTGCTGGAGAGGGTCATGACATAGGTGCCTACGTTTGGGTGCCAGCACCTGAAGAAACCGAATAATCGTTCGTTAAGAAATAAAAAAAATAGCCCGATGTGTTTTTCACTTTCGGGCTATTGTTTTTTTTACTATTGTTCCTCGGTTGGTTTTGGAGCTTTCTTCTTCTTTTTATTGTTTTTCTTTTTGGAGTAGAGCGGGTTGGGCTTGTGGAGCACATATTCGCTGTAGTAGCTAATGATAAGGGTAGTTAGTGGAAGTGCGATAATCAGTCCCACGAAGCCGAGAACATATCCCCAAATAGACAATGACAGGAACACGATGGCTGGATTGAGTCCCATCTGCTGCTTCATGATGTTTGGGATAAGGATAAGGTCCTGGATAACCTGGCAGATGCAATAGGCAGCGAAAGTCCAACCGAATAGAGACCAGAAACTTTGTCCCGAATCGACTGATGCCACAAGGCAAAGGAACGCTGCTATGGGTAAAGATATCAATTGCAAATATGGCACCATGTTCAGTATACCGATGAATAATCCAAATACAATTGCCATTGGCAATCCAATGATAGAGAATTCGATGGCGAAGATAATACCCACAAAAAGTGAGACAAGCGCTTGACCACGGAAGTATCGGCTCATAGTCTGTTCAACGTCATGCATTACTTTGAAGCTGATGCGGCGATAGCGGGGAGGGATGGCAGCTTTGAAGCCATGAGTTATCTTGTCGTAGTCGAGCAGAATAAAGAACATGTACATGAGCACCAGTAGCACTGTTACAATACCCAGTATCACACTAAGAGTTCCACCGAGAACACTCCATGTGCCACTTGCCACGCTGTTGATAACGTTCATCCATTGCTCCTTAGTGAGTATCTTTTGCCATTGATTCAGGTCGAAATTCTGCCTAAAAAAGTCTTGTACGGCATCAGGAATGTGAGGAATCTTGAAAGAAGTCCTAGCATAGTTGGTAAGCATCTTGGTCATGTCGCTTACCTCATTGCCAATGTAGGGAATCAACCACCAGAGAACCAATGTGATGACCGCCAATGCAATCAAAATCGCCAAGATTGAGGCAAAAGCTCTGCCTTTCATGTGAAGTTTATCCATCAGCCATTCCACAAGTGGGTTGAGCATATAGGCAAGCACTCCGCCAATGATAAAAGGCAGCAGAATACCACTCAAATATTTAATGAGTTGAATTATAGCGATAATAGTGATGACCGCAATAACAATTCGTGCTATTCGGTCCAAGTCATAGCGCTTACGGGTTTCGGTATTTTCCATTTCGATGATATCTCGTTATTTGGGAGCTCTTTAATAATTCTTTTTTGCAAAATTAGTGCAAGTTGCTATAAAAAACAAATATTTTGGTTTTTTTTGCGTGGTTGTTGTAGACATAAAGAATTATTAATAACTTTGTGGTTGTGAATAATAAAAATATAGGGATTATGTCAGAAGATAAACTATCTATTAGGATTCTGGGTAGCGGCACCAGCACTGGTGTGCCACAGATTGGGTGCCAGTGCGAGGTTTGCCAATCGAACGATCAGCGCGACAAGCGCTTGCGTCAGTCGGCTTTGGTTACCTACCAAGACAAGAATATCTTGATAGACTGCGGTCCCGACTTTAGGCAACAGATGCTCGCATGTGGATCTCCCCATCTTGATGCTCTGCTCATTACACACATCCACTACGACCACGTGGCAGGGCTCGAGGAGTTACGAGGCTTTAGTGAACTTCCCATATATGCTCGTGGTGATGTGATTACTGCACTACACCAACGCTTGTCATACTGTTTTGCAGAGAATCCTTATCCAGGCGTGCCTCATTTCAAGTACTGGTTCACATGTCGCACGGCATCGGTCTCCACGCATCGGTCTCTAAAATCCTGCCGCCAAATGTAGAACTTGCCTACGATGGAATGAAAATCGAGTTGTAAGTATAAAAGTTAATAAAGGCTGAATCTTTTCAGATTATTCAGTGATGTAATATGCCAGGAAATGGTGGGTGACTCGTTGGTCTTCGGGGGGCAGTTGCATATAGTCGCCATAGGTTGCCCGCAGATATTCTTCCCATCCGTGCATAGCGTGATAGTGCTTGTTCTCAAATTCCACTTCCACAGGTTCGCCCTCGATACATTCTCTTGAGAAGCAGCCGTCATAGCGTCCACCTGACTCCGTGAGGTTGCACATCGTATTTGTGCGTTTGTTATCTTGGAATAGCCAATGGATGATTTTGTCTATAACCCATCTTGGGACAGGCAAGTAGCGATATCCAAAGTAGTTGATTTTTGAGTCAAGAAAATTTGTGTCTTGAAGCTTGGCTCGCCTGATGCGATACAGTTTTTTCTTCCACCACCATAGCCTTTTTCGTTTCTTGATATCATCATTAACAAAGTCAACCGGGAAGATATCGATATTCACACCAAGCTCAAAGCCTTTCACCTCATCCTCCTTGAGAAGGGTGCGGGTGTCGCACACTTTGGCATAGGTGTAAAGGTATTTTGGTGAGCCTTGGCTTTTCAGCTCATAATGGCCTTGGGGATCATTATATATCTTAATGAACTTGTTATATTCGTCGCGGTGCATATAAAGGTCAATGTCGTCATCCCAGGGAATGTAGCCCTTATGCCTGACTGCACCCAATAGTGTGCCACTCGACAAGAAATACTGAATACCATTGTTGTCGCAGAAATCGGCAACATTGTCGAGAATATCGATTTGAATTTTGCGAAGTTCTTTATTGTCGGTTATTTGTCTCATCTCTATAGAATATTTATTGCAAAATTATGTTCTTTTTGACAATAAAACAACTTATGGTGGATTTATTATTTTGTTGGAAATTTTTTTTGCATTAATTTTGCGTGATTATTGTTGGAAATCAAATGAAAGTCTCGATTCTCATACCTGTTTATGGCGTGGAGCGCTTTATTGCTGAGTGCGCCCAGTCGCTTATGGAGCAGACTTATCACGATATAGAGTTCATCTTTGTAAATGACTGCACTCGCGACCATTCCATCGAGGTGCTGCGTGAAGTGATTGACCAATATCCTGAGCGTAAATCGCAAGTGACTATCATCGAACACGAGGAAAACAAGGGTTTGGCAGGAGCTCGCATTACAGGCCTAAATGCTTCTTCGGGCGACGCCGTGCTAATTGTTGATAGTGATGATTATGTGTCGCCAAAAGCTGTTGAACTCTTGGTTAATGCCATGCAGTCAACTAATGTCGATGTGGTAGATGGAGGCTATGCAATTGTGACTAATGGAAAAACACTTGTTTATAAACCGTTGCATGTGTCTCATGAGCGTTATTTGAAGACAATCCTTTGCCAGAATGTGGAACCAAACCGCATTTGGGGACGACTCATCAAGAAGTCTCTTTTCGTTGAACATGATATCTGTTTCACACAAGGTGTAGATTACGGGGAGGACTTCTCAGTACTGCCTCGTTTGCTGGCGTTTGCATCTCGTGCATGGGTTGATGAGTGTCTTTATTACTACCGTGACGACAACCCGAATTCTTACACTAACAATATCAGCACCAAGAATGCTGTTTCATTCTTGAAATCGCAGCAGATAGTAGGGGAGTTCTTTGCTGGAAATGAGCAGTGGCGCCGCTATCGCACAGCTACTGAGATTGGTTGGGTTAATGTGTGGCGATTTGCAAGAAGATATAGTATTGATACACAGATTGTTGATGAGAATTTTAGTCTTGTGCCTTCTTATGCGATTACTCGTTTTCTTACCACAATAATGAAGTCACTATTACCTTATGGCATTGTAAATGGCCTATACCTTGCGGCTCGACGACTCTATTTGATGTTTGCTTAATAATCTTTAGTGTTTTAATACCTTCTTTTTTAGGAATTCCCAACATTCTTTGAAGATTTTCACATTGGCGAGTTTCATCACTGCGATATATAGAGCGGCTGCTATTATTACTTTTGCAATCAAGAGTGCAATACTGTTGGTAATGAAAATTGTCGCATAGTGTGTGAGGGCAAAAACAGCCACAGTGATAAGGAAGAATGGTGCTATGTCGAGAATAGCCTCAGTCCATTTTAGATTTATCAAGTGCTTAGCTACCGCTTGCCATGCCACAAGCCATGCTATCATAAATATCGAATAAACTGTCACAACTACAATGATGGACTGAGAGAAGCAGTAGTAGCAGAGGATAATAAGGCCAATTTGGAGAACTATCTGACCGATGTTGCACCACAAATATAAATCGCTACGTTTGCAACCAATGGCAAGGTTTTGATAGACAGTATAGAAAGGGATAAAAGCTCCAGCAATGCATAGCACTTGCAACAAAGGTATGCACTCCAGCCACTTGTCGCCTAATATCACCTCTACAAACTCTTTTGCAATCAATGCAAGCCCGAGCATGACTGGAAAAGCTATGAAAGCCGTGAAACGTACCATCTTACGGAACACACGTTTCTGTCGTACCTTGTCGTCCGACACACTAACAAGCACCGTCTGTACCACTTGTAACAACGTGCCGCTCACAAAGGTGTTGGCCTGAGTATTCCATTTATTGGCTTGAGTGAAGTTTCCCACTTGTGCGATAGGGAAGAAGCGTCCAAAAATAAAAGTAAGAATCTGCCCACTCAGGGTGTTGATAATATTGGTGAATAGGATGTTGACTGCAAAACCGAACATCCGTTTCACTGGTCCGAAGTCGATTTTCCAAGATGGGCGCCATTTCACATAGAAGTAGCGACCTAAGTTGAGCACTGTAATATAAATAACCTGTTGCCATGCAAGGCTCCAGTAAGCGAAACCATTAAATGCCAAAATGATACCAGCCCCTCCCGAGCATAAGAGTGCAATGAAGTTAATAATTGCCACCTCGCGGTTCATCATGTTCTTGCTCATGTAGGCAGCATGAGCGATACCAAGTGACGAAATAAGGAACGCCAGGAATACAAATCGCGACACATCGACTAATACTGGCTGGTGGAAGAAACGGGCTATCAATGGCGCACATAACCATAGCACTGCATAGATGACGATGCTCACTATCACGTTGAACCAGAAGACAGAATTGTAGTCCTCGGCTTTTGGCTCCTTAAGGTTGATGAGTGCCTGTGTGAAACCGCTGCTTTGAAGGTTCCCGGCAATTAATGTGAAGATAGTAAGAACTCCCACGATACCATAGTCGCCTGGGGTAAGCAAGCGGGCGAGCACAACACCGAACAAAATATTTAGCAGCTGCAGCGTGCCATTGTTCAGCATGCTCCAAAATAGGCTTTGTTCGGTACGTTCCTTGAGTGGACGTGGGTTGTCTTCCATAATTAGATAATAAAATATGTGGCAAAATTACACATTTCTTGCGTAACTATCAAGGATTTTGATTGTCAAAACGCTCATCCTCGTTTGCATCTTCTTCGCTTTCTCTTGATATCTTCACAACCCGAGGTGCATATCGTGGATTCATTCCTGAGTAGAACCTCAAGGTTTTGCTCTGGCGGCTGAAATGGTTTTGATTGGGTCTCCATTCGCCTTTGGTGAGAGTAGGGGCGAGCATAATTTGCTTAGTGCCATATCTTTTGTTGATATCATCGATGGCGGTCATGAGTTTGCTGTGTTTTACTTCTTGCTCGGCATTGAAGATATTCAGCTGGAGTTGTGTGGCGGGTTTTATGTCGGAGAGCATCACTCCAGCCTTGCGATAGTAGTAGCCGTCTCGGAAAATGCTGTTGAAAGCCACAATAGCATGTCGTGCAATCTCTATGGTCGATGCGGTGTGTGACTCCATCTTCACCGAGCAGGAGTTTGAGTAGAACGGCAAGTCTTGCCTGAAGCGGTCTCCCCTCACAAACACGGTAACGGTGAGTGCCGCTGATTGCTCTTGTCGCAACTGTGTGGCACATGATTGGGCGAACGAGAGAATTGCATCACCGATGTCTCGTTTCTTGTATAAAACATGTCCGAATGTGCGTGAGTTCAATATAGATTTGTGAGCGATAGTAACTGGATTGATGCTAACGCAATCTTGACCAAGTAGTTCTTGTTGAGTGCGTACGAGATTGATGTTTCCAATCTTTTGAAGATAGGACTTGGGAAGTCGCACAAATTCGCTGGCGTAGTGAATACCACATGAGAGCAGCTTTGCGTTAAGCCGCCTACCAACGCCCCAGATGTCATCAATTTTGGTTTTTGCAAGTATGTTGTCGATGTCGTCTTGCTTGGTGAGTCCCAAAACTCTTTCAAGATTAGACGGGTCTTTCTTTGCCACATGATTTGCAATCTTGGCAAGAGTTCGTGTTGCGGCAAACCCGATGCTCACTGGCACGCCCACAAACTGCTGTATCCTCTTGACCAGTGTCACGAGCATTTCATGATTCTTCTTGTCGTCATCAAATGGCAGCTTGAAAAAAGCCTCGTCAACCGAATAAACCTCAAGGTCGATAGCCATTTCCCCCAAGATTCTCATTATTCGGTTGGATATGTCTTTATATAAAATGTGCCTTGCCGAGAGCATGATGATGTTGTTGGCATCAGTGTAGTTCTTGATTTGAAAGGCAGGGCAACCCATAGGGATGCCTAAAGCTTTGGCCTCGTTGCTTCGCGCAATGGCACATCCGTCATTGTTGGAGAGAACGACGACAGGTTTGCCGTTTAGCGTCGGATTAAAAATCCGCTCGCACGAGACAAAGAAGTTGTTACAGTCGGCAAGGGCATACATTCCTCATTTCCTCCCATGTTAACGATTTAGTTTCTTGATGATGTGTGATACCACTCCCCAAATGACGAAATTGCTCTCTTTGGGCACACGTATTACAGGATACTTGCGGTTAGCAGGAACGAGAGATATCTCGCCATTCTTGATGAGAATGCGTTTCACGGTGAAGTCACCGTCGATAAAGCACACTGCAATGTCTCCATCGCTTGGTTCGATTGAACGGTCAATAATGAGCATGTCGCCCTCATTGATGCCCGAGTCAATCATCGAGTCGCCTATCACACGTGCGCAGAATGTGACAGCAGGGTTAGTGATTAGTTCGTGGTTAAGGTCTACCGAGTCGGCAAATGAACCTTGCGCCGGACTTGGAAATCCTGCTTGTATGCGACTGTCGAACACTTGTAGTTCCAACTCGCTATTTTCTTCTATCTTTTTAAATTCTAGATTAGCCATTCTATTATCTTACAATCACTTTTTTTGATGTCTTACCTTTTTTAGCAATATAAATGCCAGGAGCAACTTGTATCGTTCTTGCAGTTTTGCCCATGAATTTGCCATCGATGTTGTAGATCTCTATAGGCGAAATGCTTTCAACAGCAATCTCACCTTTTCGACCATAAGCTTTAAATTCATTGGAATTGGTGTTGTTGGTTGGTATTTCGACGATTGCCGAGGAATTGGGATTAATTACAATTCTAAAGCAGTCAAAGTTCCATGAAGAGCACAACGACTTGATGCGGAAGGTGTGTGTGCCTTTGCTCAAGAACACTCCTTCATAATCAGGAGTGGAATTGTATCGTGATGTCAAAGTGTTGGCACGTCCTTGCACTGGCCACATCCACAATGTGTCGTTGGGCTCAATGCCGTTAACGAGAGTGCTTTGCCAGTTGGCGGTGTCTTTGACTATTTTTGTGAAATTGGTTCCTGTTGCTTGGTAAACGTCTGGGGCTATAGGACGAGCTTTCTGGGTGGTTTTGAGATTCACTCCGTCAAGCATCAGAATCATTGAGCCTGTGTAGTGCTTGGGCCAGTTGAGCGTTGGCGCGCCATCAATTTGATAAGTGTTTATGCCTGGCTCGAGCCCTTCGGCAGCGATTTTGCCATAAGTTGTCCACTTGAGATTGTATTTGATGTTAAGGTCTATATACATGTCCTCACTGGCAACAACTGTATAGTCATACCAGCTGCCCCAATTCTCGATAGCCATGTCGCGACTAATCGTCTTGGTGCTTGGGTCAATCCATTGATCAAGAGAGTAACTATCGGTGCTTGCCCCCATATCAAAAATTCCAAAACCTCCACTCATGCTGCTCGTGGCTGTTATTCCCGAATCTTCACTGTCGCTGCGGTAATCGCTTGCTTCGCTTGTCATGTGGCTGTCATAAGCGACACCTTTGCCGCCTGTGTCATAATCCTCGCCTTCGAAAATATAATAATGTTTTGGGTCGAGAATATTTCCTTCGCCCTGCATCTGTTGGAAAATTTCGCTCCAGTCATTTATGTTAAGGAAACTCTTATATTGTTCAAAGAATGTGTCCTCATTGGGAGTGTCGGCATTTTGCCATACATACCACACTGGTTTTGGCCCTCCAGGATTGGTCTCGTCATCAGGGAAAAAACGGAGTCCGATGCGCAAACCGCCCTCATCTCGATTGTCCATCCAGTTGTGCCACATGATGGCATCAATACCCTCAAGAGCGTTGGCCTTCTTCCATGCCCAGCAGCCACCAGCCGCCTGTAAAGCTAAATCTCTCTCGCTATAACTTGGTGAGTTTGTGCCATTTTCCGATAGGAAAAGATTGCGTTTCACTGAGCCGCGATACTTGTTTTGTGGCTGTTTTATCCACTCATCGATAACCTCTAAATTTTTGAATGTCACATAGGGTGAATTGAGAGAATAAATCGAACTGCCATCGTTTTTCCAGAACTCTGGCAGAGCGAGATTCTGAGGATAAGGATGATAAGCAACTCCCCACATGAAATCGCCTTCAAGTTGAGAATACTTGACAGTCTGTTCTAGCATCTTCTTGGGGGCATAGTCGGCACTGTCATACCCCTTGGTCCAGCAATGAGTGTAAGAACCCATTACCGATGCATTCTGGTCATATTGCCTTACGATGTTGTAGCACAAGCGCATCGATTTGATGTAGGTGTCGTTATACACCAATTCAGGTTGATCGCCCATATTGGTCCATTCGCTGCCTGCGTCAACCTCGTTGTGCATAATCCAATTGTGAACACGTCCATAAGTGTCGCTACTATAACGGTTAGCGAGGAAATTAAGAATTGCGGCATAAAGATTAACGCTCTCCATAGTGGTCATGTTTGGCATTGTATAGCTGCCGCCATTGTTCTCTGGATGGCGGAACACACTGGTGAGGCTTGGGTCGCTTGCCGATGGGGTGATAAGCAATATGGCCGACACCGAAACTTCGTGCTGCTGATAATATCGCAAATAACTGTCCCATGCTGCTATGAGTCCACCGTCTATATAGTACTGCTTTCCTTCATAAATGTAGGGGATATTATTTGCCCACATGGGCGATTGAGCGATGAATGTGGTAAGTACCCAGTTGATGGTGATGTAATGGACATTGCAGTATTCCACGTCTTGCATATATAGATTTCCAAGCCCTGCTCCAAAACCTTTCTTGCTGGATGGATGCAATGGCTCGGGACTTGAGACACTTGCAACTTTATCGGCATAATGAGCATGTGATACTAGAACATCCTTACCGCTTGAAGTGTCGATGATTGCCCAACGGGATAGAAGACGGTCATAACCAATGTTATCGTATGTGCAATGACGTTCAAGACTCACAGTGAAATCACTTTGCGACAAGTTGGTGCGATGTGTATAGGTGCTGTCTTCAGTCACATCGTCAGCGGGAGTGATTTCCACAAGTGCAAATTGCCCAGAGCCATTACATGTGCCACTAATGATCACTTGGTCGTTTGTCACCTCAACATGAGTTACAGCACTTGAGTATGATGTTGTAAGATAGGTGTTAAGATGATTGTTCAGTGATGCTTTCTCTTCACTAGTTCGCGCAATAGCGATGCCGATTGAGAAAATTAGAATAGTTAAAATTATAAATAGTTTCTTCATACTTATATAGTGGGCTATGATGAGACAATTTAACTCATTCTTGACTTGTAGTCTTCGTAGGTGAATTCTCTTAGAATCTCGATGGTGCCATCAATGTGCTGAAGCACAATAGCTGGGTGGTCGATGCCGTTGAACATGTTGGTTTTCACTGTCGTATAGTGGTTCATGTCCTCAAAGGTCAATCTGTCGCCAGGTTTGAGCTCTTCTTCAAAACTCCAGTCGCCCACATAATCGCCACTCAAGCAAGAGTTTCCACCGATGCGGTAGGTCGGTTTTTCTAAGTCTACATCTTTCAATGCCTGTGAAATTACTGGCTTATAGGGCATCTCTAGGCAATCAGGCATGTGGCAAGCAAACGAGACATCTACAATTGCAGTCTTAATGCCACAGTTCTCTACCACGTCAACCACAGTGGCTTCCAGGTCTCCCGTCTGCCAGCAGAAGGCGCTGCCTGGCTCAAGGATTACCTCGAGATTGGGATGGCGGCGCTTGAAGTCTTGAATGAGGTGTATGAGATGCTCCACATCATATCCCTTGCGAGTCATCAGGTGTCCTCCTCCCATGTTAATCCACTTCAACTGTGGCAACCATTCTCCGAATTGTTCTTCCATAGCTGCAAGTACTAGTGCGAGGTCATAGGATGTGGATTCGCAAAGTGCGTGAAAATGGAATCCTTCAATACCCTCAGGTAGTTGCTGGAGATTCTCGCTGAGTATACCAAACCGTGAGCCTGGGCAGCAAGGGTTATAAATGTCGGTCTCAATGACAGAGCACATGGGATTGATGCGTAGGCCACAACTGATTCGCTCATTTGGATTAGTGTAGTTATGCTCATCAATTAATGGTTTGAAACGTAGAAATTGGTCTACCGAATTGAATGTGATATGACTGCTGCCAGCGATGAATTTGCCGATGGTCTCGTCAGTATATGCCGGGCAGTAGGTATGTGCCTTGCATTGTAGCTCTTCGTTGGCAAGTAGCATCTCATTCACTGAGCTGGCGGTAGAACGTATGCCATATTCTCTGAAGATGGGGAATGTCCGCCACAACGCATTGGCTTTGAATGCCATGATGATTGTGGCGCCACTTTCATGGCTAACCCTTGTGATGAGGTCCAGATTACGCCTCAACTTCTCTTCATAGACTATATAATAAGGAGTTTTCATAGAAATAAAGATAGTTAACAAATTCTGAATTTGGCATATTTTAGCAAAAGGGATCTTTGACCCATGTTCTCGAAGTCAACAACTATTTTTGCGTTACTGCCACTGTTGTCAATTTTGATGATAGTACCTTTACCAAACATACTGTGAAGTATGTTGCATCTTTCACTGACTTCCTCCAGTGTGTGTATGGAGAAACCGCCCGAAGTAGAAGGCGTTGACGTGGTGGACTTTGCCTCGTTCACACGCTTGAATCGAGGAGGGAGAGTGGTTGCTTGATGTGGCTTGCTGTAGTCGCTCTGATGTGCAGGAGCATGATGCTCATTTCTTGAGCTGAATTGATTGGTAGATGGTTGCTTTTCATTTTTCATCTTGGCAGTGTTAGTCGAACCCATTGCGAGGAAAGAAGGGTCGATGTCAAAGATGAATCTGCTGGGCTTGCAATTGGTGTGTCCACCATTGCGAAATCTTGACTTCGCTAGAGTGATTACACAATTTTTCTCAGCTCTTGTAATGGCAACGTATAGTAACCTTCTTTCCTCTTCTACAGCGGCCAATGAGTCCTTACTCATTGCCGACGGAAAGAGGTCTTCTTCAACTCCAACAATAATCACGTTCTTATATTCAAGACCCTTTGCTGCGTGAACTGTCATTAGGGTTACGCACTCGCCAGTGCTGTTGTCGGTATCTTGGTCCGTTGCAAGTGACGCTTGAGCCAAAAAATCGGTCATCAAACTGTCGGTGTTGCCTTGTTCTAACTGTAATTCTACAAAGTCGTGCATTGCTGCAAGAAGCTCGTCGATGTTCTCCTGTTTGCTGATGTTCTCTACTGTTTTTTCCTTCATCAGCTCGGCCATTATTCCGCTTTTCTCGATAATGGTTCTTCCTAGTTCATAGGCATTGGTGCCTGCTTTGTTTTGAGCAGCGAAGCTGTTTATTAGCTCCGTAAATGCTTGCAGTTTGCGCAATGTGCCACTGTTAACTTCCAATCGGTGCTTGGTGTGGTTGGTAATAACCTGCCACAGGCTTACTCCATCTTCTATAGCACAATGTTGAACTTTGGCCAGAGTAGTGGCTCCGATTCCTCTTGCAGGATAATTGATTACACGTCTTAAAGCTTCATCATCGTTAGGGTTGATAGTGAGCCTGAAATAGGAGAGCGAGTCTTTGATTTCTTTTCGTTGGTAGAAAGAAAGCCCACCATAGATACGGTAGGGTATTGGTCTTCGTTTTTCGCCATGCTTGTTCTTCAGCCCACCGTTTCCTAATGCCTCCTCAAGCACACGCGACTGGGCGTTGGTGCGGTAGAGTACCGCAAAGTCGTCGTAGCTGCAGCCTTCACGCGCCTTGAGTGATGTGATTGTGCTGGCCACTACATAGGCTTCCTCGTAATCATTATAGCACTCCACGACATTTACTTTTGACCCAATAGGATTCTTGCTGTAGATGTTTTTCTTTATTTGGTTTTTGTTCTTGTCGATAAGAGAGTTTGCTGCACCAATGATGTTTTGCGTTGAGCGGTAATTCCGCTCTAATTTGAACGTTTGCAATGTCGCAAACGACTTCTTCAAGTTAAGTATGTTTGAGATATTTGCACCTCTGAAAGAGTATATGCTTTGGGCGTCGTCACCAACAACACATATGTGATTGTGATTGCGGGCCAGCTGCATGATAATGAGGTGCTGTGCAAAATTTGTGTCTTGGTACTCATCGACCAAGATGTACTCAAATCGTTTTTGGTATTTCTCTAACAAGTCAGGATTGTCACGAAGCAGAATATTAGTATATACAAGCAAATCATCAAAGTCCATAGCCCCAGCAATCTTGCACCGGTGGCAGTAGGTCTTGTAGATTTCAGCTGTCTTGGGACGCTTGTGGCGCTCGTCCTCTTCAAGTAGTCTCCTGTCATACTCATAGTATGATGGAGTGATAAGTGCATTTTTCATCATTGAGATTCGAGATTGAAGGGCTGCCGGTTTGTAGACCTTGTCATCAAGCTGAAGCTCCTTGATTATTATCTTTATGAGTGAACGGGAGTCGCTTGTGTCATATATGGTGAAATCGTGGTCAAATCCTATGCGGTCGGCATTGAATCGCAGCAGCTTGGCAAAGATGGAGTGGAAGGTGCCCATCCACAAGTGTGACGCCATTTCCTCACCAACAAGGGCTGTGATGCGCTCTCGCATTTCGCCTGCTGCTTTGTTGGTGAATGTGAGCGCCATGATATGTGAGGGCAGGTAGCCCAGCTTTAGCAGATGTACTATCTTGTAGGTTAGTACTCGCGTTTTGCCTGAGCCAGCACCGGCAATTACCAGTTGGGGCCCACCACAATAAAGCACAGCGTCACGTTGTTGCCGATTGAGATTATTTAAATATTCTTCCAATGTTGTGATGTTGTTATAGTTGGCTGTAGCATGGAATGTCTTCCAAGAAGCTATAGCTCTTTGTTTCGTAATTTATTTTGCAGCAGTAGTGTTTCATTCCATTTGATATGATGAGGTATTGAGCCTTAAGCACCATGTTGTATCGCACAATTTGGTCAAATGTCTTTTGGGTGATTTCAATCGATGGTGACTTATATTCGACAATGACTAAAGGAGAACCATGGTTATCGGTTACCAGAGTGTCGCAGCGGCGCTTGATGCCATTCTGTGTGAGTGAAATCTCGTTATTCATCAGAGCTGATGGAAACTGCTTGTCCTCAATTAAAAATCGCACAAAGTTCTGTCTCACCCATTCCTCGGGAGTGAGAGCGACCCAACGTTTTCGCAGGGTATCTAAAATAATAAAAGAATTTTCTTTCTTCTTTATATTAAATTGATATTCAGGCAGATTTAATTGCTGCATGCTTTTTTGATTTTGTGGAGTGCGAAATATGTTGTAAATTTACACAAAATTTTCGAACCAATTCCACTTGGTTTTGTTAAAAAAAGAATATTATGGCTGCAAAAAAAGAGGCTGTCACTTTTCTTGGATTGTTGAATGATATCAAATCCAGGAAATTCCGTCCCATCTATGTTTTGCATGGAGAGGAGTCCTACTACATTGACCGACTCGAAGAAGCAATTGTGGAGAATGCTTTAACGGTCGATGAGCGAGATTTCAATCTTAATGTAATATATGGAGCCGATGTCACAGATATACGTGCTGTCATTAGCATGTGCAAGCAATATCCTGCCATGTCTCAATATCAAGTCGTTGTGATAAGGGAGGCACAAATAATAGGGAAGTTGAACAACAAAGGTAACGCCAATGAGCTCAATCAACTCAAGCACTATGCTGAGCAGCCACTAAACAGTACAATTCTGGTTGTCTGCAACAAGGGAGGAGCGATTGCTGGAAAGGACTTTGTTGATGCGGTGAAGAAGAACAATAGTGGAGTGGTATTCCGAAGCGACAAGCTGCGAGAGGGTAGGCCTGTTGAACTTGCGGCTCTCGAATATATCAAGTCGCTGGGATGCAGAATCGATGACAAGGCTCTCTCGATGATGGCATCGAATGTGGGTAACGACATTTCGCGACTTTACACCGAGATTGATAAACTCAAGATTCTGGTCGCTGACGATAAGAGCATCACTCCAGAGTTGATTGAGAGAAACATTGGAATCAGCAAGGACTATAATAATTTTGAGCTTGAAGAGGCTTTGTCAAGCCGAAATGCAAAGAAGGCTTTTGAGATTATTAATTATTACGAGAAAAATCCTAAGGCAAACCCCACTGTTATGACTGTGAGCGTGTTGTTCTCTTTTTTCTCTAAAATTTTACTTTATCGCACGTCCCCCGACAAGTCGCAAGAAGGACTGATGGCGGCCATAGGGACAAAGTCGGCCTTCCGCGTCCGTAAGATAGGTGATGCCAGCAAGTACTACAACACTGCTGCTTGTGTCAACATTATTACTTGGATACGCGAATGTGACGCCAAGAGCAAAGGCATCGGTTCAAGACAAGATGCGGCTGCTCTGCTTCGAGAACTCATCTATAAAATTCTTCATGCTTGAATCACTTCATAGATTATAAAAACAAATTGGAAATTCTTCATCAATACTATTACAGCAGGTCTAAGGTTATTGCTAAGGCGGTGGTTTACATTTTGTTGTCGGTCTTACTTGTGGCTTTGGGGATATTCTGTTTCAATCATTGGGATTTATCATTTATGTTTAGTGATTGGAAAGGATATCTAATGATTATTCCTTATGGATTGGTTACTTTAGGAACTATCATATCTACTTTTGATAAGTTCATAAAAATCGGTAAAGTCAAAAAACAAATACCTGCATTAGTTGTGGCTACCGACCGTTTCGTCGTCTATGATAAAGCCGGATTACCTAACAATGTGATGTTTGAAGACTGCAATAAAGTAAGAATTAAGAGGAGTTATCAGTATCGAGGAGCCCCGCCTACACTCACACTACACATCTATTATCACAACAAGGAAGAACAAATTGGCACCACTGAACACATTGAAATCAATCTTGGCGAACTCGATAAGCCACAAAATCTGATTGACAAGCAGCTAAATAAAGTATATAAAAAGTACAAGAAAGAATAAGGAATCTTGTGAGGATTTAGAAAAACAGAGAAAAGAACTTTAGGCAAGATTATGATTTTACTGATTACTGGCGCGTCACACACAGGGAAAACCCTACTTGCACAACAGCTGCTTGAGAAACTCAAATACACTTACCTATCTATCGATCACTTGAAGATGGGGCTGATTCGTAGTGGGAATACCGACCTCACTCCTGAGGAAGATGAAGCACTTACTGACTATCTTTGGCCTATTGTGCGCGAGATGATAAAAACTGCAATTGAGAATCAGCAGAATCTTATTGTGGAAGGATGTTACATCCCCTTCATTTGGCGAGAAGATTTCAGCGAGGATTATCTTCGGTCAATTCGGTTTATTTGCCTTGCTATGACTGATGCATATATTGATGCCCATTTCAATGAGATTAAGAGTCATGCGTGCGACGTAGAAAAACGATACATTGAAACTGACTTAAATCCCGACTCGATAAAAGCCGACAATCAATATTTCATCAATGGGTTCATTGAAAGCGGAGAGCAGGTGGTGCTGATTGAATCTGACTATAAGAAAGCAATAAATACTCTCGTGAAGCAATTACAAAGTTGTACTATACATTGAGAAAATAAAAAAACAGTTGAAAATCTATCGAATCATATCGACAATTTTCAACTATCTCCTCTTTCTTTGTCGGGGTACCAGGATTCGAACCTGGGACCTCCTGCTCCCAAAGCAGGCGCGCTAACCGGACTGCGCTACACCCCGAATGCATTTTGTCTTCACAAAAGTGGTGCAAATTTACAACTATTTTTTGTAATGGCAAGTTTTTTGACGAAAAAAATGCCGAAATCCACGTTTTTTTTCTTTTTGCATCATTTTTTGTTCTCATTAGACCAAGTGTATGAAGAAAAATTAATAACTTTGTATGTTTGTTTCTAAAGTTGTAACAAGAATCAACCGATAATAATATTCAAATTATAACACATTTATATATTATGTACAGAAGTAAAACATGTGGAGAGTTGCGCCTTGCTAATGCGGGTGAGTGTGTGACACTTGCTGGATGGGTTCAGCGCACTCGCAAGTTGGGCTTCATGACGTTTGTCGACCTTCGCGACCGATATGGCATTACCCAGCTGGTGTTTAACGAGTCGGTAGATGCCGACCTATGTGAGCGTGCCAATAAACTTGGCCGTGAGTTCTGCATCCAGGCCACTGGCACAGTGAGTGAGCGTCAGAGCAAGAATCCCAATATGCCAACTGGTGACATAGAGATAATAGTTAATAGTCTAAATATCCTTAGCCCGAGTGTTACACCTCCATTCACTATAGAGGATAACACTGATGGTGGTGACGACTTGCGCATGAAGTACCGTTATCTCGACCTGCGTCGTCCTAGCGTGCGCCAGAACCTGGAATTGCGTCACCGAATGACAATTCTGATACGTAACTTCCTTGACAGTCGTGACTTCATCGAGGTTGAGACACCAATATTGGTGGGCAGTACACCCGAAGGTGCTCGCGATTTCGTGGTTCCAAGCCGTATGAATCCTGGTCAGTTCTATGCATTGCCTCAGAGTCCACAGACCTTGAAGCAGTTGCTTATGGTTAGTGGATTCGACCGCTATTTCCAGATTGCTAAATGCTTCCGTGATGAGGACTTGCGTGCCGACCGCCAGCCTGAGTTCACTCAAATCGACTGTGAGATGAGTTTCGTTGATCAAGAAGATGTGATTGAGGTGTTTGAAGGTCTCGCTCGACACCTGTTTAAGGAAGTTCGAGGCGTTGATTTACCTGAGAAACTACAGCAGATGACATGGCACGACGCTATGCGCCTTTATGGCAGCGACAAACCCGATCTGCGTTTTGGAATGACTTTTGTTGAGCTTATGGACGAACTCAAGGGCATCAGTGACTTCGCCGTATTTAACGACGCTACTTATATTGGTGGCATTTGTGCTCCTGGTTGTGCCGATTACAGCCGCAAGCAGCTTGACCAGCTCACCAACTTTGTAAAGAGTCAACAAGTGGGAGCCAAGGGTTTGGTTTACATCAAGCTTAATGCCGACGGCACTATCAAGAGCAGTATAGACAAATTCTTTACGCCCGAGCAATTGCAGAAGGTCGCTGATAAGATGGGCGCTAAGACAGGTGACCTAATTCTTATACTTAGCGGAGACAATGCAAACAAGACACGTGTTCAGCTTTGCTCATTGCGACTTGAAATGGGTGAGCGCTTGGGCCTGCGCGACAAGAACAAGTTTGAGTGCCTGTGGATTGTAGACTTCCCACTCTTTGAGTGGAGCGATGAGGAACAGCGCTTAATGGCAACTCACCACCCATTCACAATGCCTAACCCTGACGATATCCCATTGCTTGAGGAACATCCTGAGCGCGTAAGGGCTAAGGCCTACGACTTCGTATGCAACGGCATTGAAGTTGGTGGTGGTAGCCTTCGTATCCACGATAGTGAGCTTCAAGAGAAGATGTTTGATATTCTTGGCTTTACTCCTGAGCGTGCAGTTGCACAGTTTGGATTCTTGATGAACGCCTTTAAGTATGGTGCTCCTCCTCATGGTGGTCTCGCCTTTGGTCTTGACCGTTTTGTTTCGATAATGGCAGGCCTTGACAGCATCCGCGACTGTATCGCATTCCCCAAGAACAACAGTGGTCGTGATGTGATGCTCGATGCCCCAAGCTCACTTGAGCCTGGTCAGCTTGAAGAGCTTTATCTCAAGATTGACGAAGAAAAAATCAACTAAAAGGATATGACGATAGCCGGACATCAAGTAGATGACGCGATGTTCTCTTACATCGCTCAAAACTTTGATGCCGACACATGCAAACTCTTGTTGAAGGCTGATCCATTGCTCTCCTTCGACAAGAGTTTTGCTATCCTTCAAATCGAGTGTCGAAAAAAGGCTCGAAATAAGATTCCCGAACTGCTAAGCCATGAGCATTTCCTTTTCCCCAAGGCAATAAGCGCTGAACAGTGTACCCATGAGCTGGTTGCTCAGTTTCATGCCTCGCATTTTAATTCTGGTGAACAAGTGCTCGACATGACAATGGGACTTGGCGTAGATGACTACTATATAGCTCAACACGTGCAATCACTCACTGCCGTTGAACTTGAATCTGACATTGCTGAAGTTGGGCAGTATAACTTCTCACTGTTGGCATCTAATGTTGATGTTATTTTTGGTGACTCGGTGGAGTTCCTGAAGACTTCAGACCGCAGGTTTGATGCCATCTTCATTGATCCTGCGCGACGTGGTGATGGTGGCAAACGTCTTTATGGCCTTGCTGATTGCCTACCAGATGTTCTCGCGCTGTTGCCAATCATAAAGAATCATGCTCCGCGATTATATGTTAAAGCGTCTCCCATGATTGATGTCACTCAGTCGATGCGTGATTTGGAGCCGTATTTGACCGACGTTTGGGCTGTAAGCATAAAGAATGAGTGCAAAGAGTTGTTTTTCAAGTTAGATTTTGAGCAGGGGGCAAATGATGTCCTCCTGCATGCTCTTAATCACGATGGCTGTGGGTGGCAACACTTTGATACTCATTTCAGCAACCATTATAGTTCTGATAATCCTATTCAACCAGTTGCTGGTTATTACCTCTATGAGCCTAATGCCAGCATTATGAAATTGGGGTGCTACAATGCTGTGGAGGAGAGATTTCATGCACCACAACTTGCAGTTAATTCCCATCTCATGGTGAGTAACAAGCTCGAAACAGACTTCCCAGGTCGCCATTTCATGATTCTTGAAGTAATCCCCTTTAAAGATAAAGAGATAAGGCAGCTGGGCAAGTGCCACAAGCAGATAAATGTTGCCACTCGAAACTTTCGTCTAACGGCAGAAACCCTAAAAGATCGTTTGCGCGTTAACGACGGTGGCGACTTATATTTGTTTGGTACTACACTGTCGAGTAGTGAGCAAGTTTTAATCCTTTGCGAAAAGGTTATTTGAGACGACCGAGAAACTTGTCGCGGTCGACAATAAAGCGAAGGTGAGTGCCTTCTCCAAGCAAAATGTCACCGCAGTGTGCCTCAACTCTGAATTCTATCTTTTTTCCGTCAACCTTTGTGACTACTGCTGTTGCTGTAACCTTGTCGCCAATTACGCTTGGGCGAAGATGAGATGATGAGATGTGTCCTCCTACTGTAGTGCTTCCCTCGGGCAAATATGGTGCTACAGCTAGCATCGCAGCATTCTCCATTAGAGCCATCATTGCTGGTGTTGCAAGCACATCCATATCACCCGAATCCATACTTCGTGCAGTAAGCGTGTTGGTTACCACTAATTCGCTTGTGTGTTTTAATCCTTCGATAATCATACTACAAAGTTAGTAAACAATTACGGTTTTCACAATAATTGTAGTGTAATTTGAAAAAAAAAGAGTAAAAACGACTTTTATCAGAAATTTATTACTAACTTTACAACATAAAACAAAAACTATAGGACAATGAAAAAAATATTATCTGCTATCGCTTTGCTGGCTTGCTGCACTTGCACAATGACAGCGGGCATCAACATTGGTGGCACAGTCTATAGTGCCGATACTATCATGCATCGTCAGGTGGGACCAGGAATCTATAACACTATTATCCGCATCCCAGATTATCCTCTTAACGTCTATTTGTTAGAAGCAGACATGACGAACCCTTACAATCGTGTGGAGACAACGATTGGCTATAATACATTGGGACGTACTGAGTTGCTCACCAATGCTTTCCATCGCAATCGCACTGCTACTCGCCGACCCATTGCTGCTTGCAATGCCAACTTTTGGTGCGTTTCGGGTAATGGCTCTCCCACGATGGACTTTGAGCTTGGAGATCCATTCGGTGCCGTGGTGCGCAATGATAGTGTATACCTCAATACTGAGACCAACGTTGACGCTTGGAATGGTGGTCCATCACGCACCGGTGCCTGTGCTATATCACAGGACAAAACCCTATATTTCGGACATTTCCTTTGTGGAGGAACCCTCTCTTCATCTAAACTCTCGGTAGCTGCGCCATTGAACACCGTTAATCGCCGCAACCTACCACACACGGCTGTGCTGTGGACTCCAGGCTTTGGTCGCAACCGCCAGTTTGAGACCAACTGGGTTGGATATAACGAGAAAGGAGTCGCCGACGCCGATAACTACTACCTTACCTTCAATGAAGGTAGCCGTTGGCTCGTTAATCAAGATATGAATTTCACTATTGCTAGAGTAGTAAAGAATGCCGACAGGCAGACTCTGGGGGACTACGATGCATGCATTACCGCTACCGGCTTGATGAAAGACTACCTCGCATCGCTCGAAGAGGGAGATGTGATTACTATCAACCACGGTTGGACTTACAATGAGGAGAGCCAGTTCACTCCATTCATCGAGAATATGGTTGAAGGCAATGCCCCAGTTATGCACAATGGCGAGCTCACCAACCGCAACAACGACGAGAGCTACAACTCGATGATATATAGCCGCACCGCCTACGGCTGCGACGCTACCGGCAAAAAACTCTATATGATTGTTATAGACAAATCCACGAGTAGATACTATGGCACCAGCGACGGATGCTCCACAACAGTGATGTGCCAAATTCTCAAAGACTTATATCCCGACATATCGGAGGTAGTGAACATGGACGCCGGCGGTTCGGCCGAGATGATGGTTGACGGAAAGATTATAAACACCACCACCGAGGGCACACCACGCGCTGTGGCATGTGGATGGATGCTTGAAACCGAAGCACCCGAGGACAACGAGATAGCCTCTATCCAATTCTACGATTTCCGTGCCGACCTACCCATTTATTCGTCTTACACTCCACGCATCGTGGGATTTAACCAGTATGGCGAAGTGGTGAACGACAACGTAACTGGCTTCACACTCGAGTGCGATGAAGTTCTTGGTCACACCGAGGGTTCTACCCTTGTGCTTGGCGCCAATGTCACCTCGGCCAATGTCACCGCCAACTACAACGGCATGACTGCAACTGCTCCAGTAAGGACTCTCGCTGCACAGCCTTCCATCACGATGAAACCCATGATTCTTGTCGATAACCGTGAGTTTTCCATCGAGGTAAGCGCCACAGTTTACGGCAAGAAATACTATTATGATGGAGAAAAACTCACTTGGGAGGTAGAAGATCCAAGCGTCGCAACAATCAACGGTGGCATACTCAAAGGATTGAAAAACGGCAAGACAGCTTTTAACTGCATTATAGGCGACTTCGTTGACACCGACAGCATAACTGTGGAAATCAGCGACAAGGAATGGATTGAGCAAACTTGGGACGGATGGACATTGAAAGGCGCTGGTGCCAAGAACCTTAATCTTGATGAGAACGGAGACCTCTCGTTCACCTATAGCTCAAATCGCGCCCCTTATATCCAGCTCTCTAAGGACATCACATTCTATAGTCTCCCCGACAGCATTTCGCTCACCTTTACCAGCTCGCTGCCAATGCAATATGTCCAAATTGATGTTAGAAACACTGTGTTGAACAAGCTCAACTACCTTGATTTTGGAAAGAATACCGGTTTTGAAGCCAATCAAGAATACACTCTCAATTTTGACCTTAACGCAATGGGGGGACTCGACAACCTGCTGACCTATCCTCTGAGTCTGCACACCATCAAGTTCACGCCAGTAAAGAGCAACTTTGGCGAACATGTAATTCAGCTAAAATCGCTTAAAGCGCACTACCCCGTTGTAAGCCCAATGCATGGCGACGTGAACGGCGACGGCATTGTTTCAAGTGTCGATGTCACCGCGCTCTACAACTGGTTGCTCAACGGCGACGACAGCGCTATTGTCAACGGCGACCAGGACGGAGACGGCATCATCACCTCAGTAGATATTACTATCATTTACAATATCCTTCTTGGAAATTAATAAAAGTAAGTCTTTAAACAATATTTAAGCTCATGCAAATAGTATCATTTTAAGATCATCTCCTTCAGAAAAACATAAAAAAAAGTTTAACGATTCAATAAAGTAAAGTTATGAGAAAAATATTATTCATATTATTATCGTTTCTAGCATTCAGCATTTGTTATTCTGATGAATTGGCTAAGAATCAGATAGATAAAATTGTCTATTCTCACAGAGGTAATCAAGACAAACCTGTTTGGGCAACTCAAATGTCCTATTATAATTTAGGAAGTTATACTAATCCTGAAACAAAGAAGACAAACGATGTTTTTTATTATGGTCTAATGTGGTTTGATTCTATAATGGGACCTGTTTATACTTATAAAATTGATAAATGTAGTTATTCCAAAATTAAGAAATCCATAGAATCTTATTCAGACAAAGTTGATTCTCCTGATTCTCTTGAGAACAGACATCAATTTGGCACTATGTGTGTGTCTATTGTTGAGAAAGGAGAGATAAAAAGATTTTATTTCTCAAAAAAAGACATTATAAAACTATTTGAAATACAGATTCCTATTTTGGAGAATGATACCACAGCAACCGAAGTGAGAAATCGATTAAAATACTTAAGAAACTGGTTCATTAACAGTGATTGGTGATAACTATTATAGATATATTCCGTATTTGTAACTTGAATATTTGATCAACAATTTACAAAGCAACAGAAAATGATTCCTCTTATGTGATTTATGGAGTTTTTTTAGAAAAATTTAAACTTTTTTATCAAAATGCAAGAGATTTAAATGAAAAAGGCCATATTATTGATATTGTCACTCTTTATATTGGCAATAAGCACAAATGCACAGGAAAGCGATAAATATGAGGTCGTGTATCTCAATAACGGTCAGGTGATAAAGGGCAAAATTACTGACTATGAGCCCAAGAGCCACTTGGTGATACGTACTGACGACGGACGCGTACTGCGCTACGATATCCACGAAATTGAACGTGTGCAGCGTCGTCCAAGGCCGGACAATGTGGCATTCAATGGCGACTTCAATGGCAAGGGCCCACAAAAGGGCTACCACGGCTTCGTGGACGGTCAGGCTACGTTTGCTTCGGGCAAGTATGGCTTCTCTCGCTACGGTGTGTCTACCACTCATGGCTACCAGTTCCGCCCTTGGCTCTTTGCTGGCTTGGGTTATGAATACTATCTCTTTAAGGACCAGATGGATAAAAAATACAGCACACACACCATCTTTGGTGATGTGCGTGTCGACTTTATGAAATCAAGTATTGATCCGTTCCTGGACCTTCGTGTGGGTTACAACACAGGCAAGAATATGGGGCTGATGGTTAGCCCGTCTATCGGTCTTCGCATTGCTTTGGGAAAGAATACCCCACTGGCGCTCAATGTGGGCATGGGTTACTCCTTCCAACACCTACGCCATGTGTATTACTACGACAACCTCAACAATAACAAAGGCCCGTTTTATGTTATCGACGGAAAGGGTGACCACAACACCACTATTATTGACATGGACGGCCAGACCTCAGGTGGCTTCACCGTGAGAGTGGGCATTGAGTTTTAACGTTATAAGTAGAAAGATATAATAATGAGATACATCATAGCGTTATTCACAGTATCACTGGTCACATTTAATAACACTTTCGCCCAAACTAATGATGCGAAGGTGCTGCAGTGTGTGACAGAGTTCTTGTCAAAGAAGGCACAAGAGTGTGACGACATGAGGGTTGTGAAACACCTTTCTAATGTGTGGGTTGTAGAATGCGGTGACAATAGAGTTGTAGTGGTGAGCAGTGACAAAAGTGGAAAAGACGAAGTAATCGCCTATTCGCTTGGCAACACTACTGGCGAGATGCCCGATGCTATGAAATGGTGGATTGAAAATGTCAATGCCGCGCTTAATCATGGTGCGACAACCAATAGCGCTGTGCCTGGTGCGCTGAAACCAGAGGTTGCTCCACTTATTCAATCCCGATGGGACCAAGGCGCACCGTTCAACAACGCTTGTCCAATCTATATTGCTGCCGATGGATCTCAGGCGCCAAGTCTCACTGGATGCGTTGCTACTGCGATGGCTCAAGTAATGTATTACCACCGCTGCCCAGCCGAACACGGAAATGGCACCAAATCGCTCACCGTGCATCATGGCGATGGCTCCACCTCTACTGTAACTGTTAACTTCGCCACAACATCGTTTGACTGGGACAATATGCTGACAGATTACGGCAATGGTTACAGTGAGGAACAAGCCAATGCTGTGGCACAGCTGATGCTCGCTTGCGGCGTGGCAGCCAACACCACTTACACCTCAACTTCTAGTTCTGCATTGAGTTCAAATACTATTTATGGTCTCAAACACTATCTCGGATTTGAGAGTGGAGATTATTTCTCCAACAAGGAATCTGTTTCAACTGGTGAATGGATGCGAGACATCTATAAGAATATCAGCGACTCATTCCCTGTGATTTATGGCGGAATCAACAACACAGGTGGAGTGCATGAGTTTATACTCGATGGCTATGACCAGAACGGACTGATACACGTTAACTGGGGATGGGGCGGAAATTATGATGGTTTCTTCAACATTGACCTGCTTAATCCATACTCCCCTGCTACTGCAGGCTACAGCAATGAGCAGTTCAAGATGGTGAATATCTACCCTGAGAATTTCCCTTTAGAAAATGTGGTTGAGGTTGAGACTCCTGGCACATTAGCTTCGTTGCTGCCTGAACCTTACGATATGCTTTATCCTAAAATAAAGATAAACGGCGCACTCAACAGCGACGATGTGGCATGGATAAGACATTTGGCTCAGAATGTAACAAAATCATTTGATTTAAGAAATGCTTCAATAGTTGAAGGCGGCAGTCCTTATTTT
The DNA here is from genome assembly GCA_905233845.1 of uncultured Muribaculaceae bacterium. Lineage (GTDB taxonomy): Bacteria > Bacteroidota > Bacteroidia > Bacteroidales > Muribaculaceae > Sodaliphilus. The sequence goes on from CAJOFH010000006.1 coordinate 40,420, forward strand.
GAAAACTTTGTAACAACAACCAATGAGTTTCCCGCTCATTGTTTTGATGGTTTGAGCATTGACACCATAGTGCTCCCACTAAACATTACTGCGATTGGTGACAGCGCATTTGTGAATAATAAGGCACTAAATGGTGTGATGATTCCTTCAGGCATTAAGACTATTGGCATTGGCGCATTTGCGAATTGTAGCGGAATTACAGACATTATCCTACCCTCTGGAATTGAAACGCTTGAGGATGGCGCCTTTGCTGGATGCACGAGCATTACTAGCATCGCTATCCCTGCTGGAGTTGAACGACTGGATGACAATCTATTCGCTAACTGTACGAACTTGAGTGATGTTACCCTTAACCCTGACCTCAAAGAGATTGGAAACGGAGTCTTCAGTAACTGTTCGGCAATTACTCAAATCAATCTTCCCAACTCGCTGCAAACATTAGGTGAAGCAGTGTTTTTCAAATGTACCAAACTTGCATCAATTGACATTCCAATACCAATAAAACAAATTTGCGATTCCACATTCTACAAATGCTCCTCACTACAAAACGCCACATTTAACGAAGGACTGGAAATGATCGGAAAATCAGCTTTCTCTTATTGCAGCCAGCTCAACAACGTGGTTGTGCCTAATTCGGTTACATCAATAGGAAGTGAGGCCTTTGCCAATTGCTCATCACTTGACAATATTCTATTAAGTAACAGTTTAACAAGACTTGAATGGTCTGTACTTTCTAATTGTGCGCTCCAGAGTATTAATATACCAAAATCAATTGTCTCAATTGAAGGATACGCTTTTGCCAACAATAACTTAAAACAGCTTGTTGTTCCCAACTCGGTAAAAGAGATTGGCAGATATGCTTTTAATGGCAACAACAGTCTGAGCACAGTTGTGATTGGCACAGGACTGGAGACCACCGATTTGCCTTTTGGACCCAACAGCAATGGCAACAGACTGCGCCCCACGACTATTGAGTTCTATGCTACCAACTGTCAAGAGTTTGACATGAATTTCTCACAGGTTTCATCACTCACAATTGGCGATAACGTAGAGGCTATCCCAGCTTATTTTTTGCGAAACAACAAAATATTGGGAGAATTGGAGTTGCCTGTCTCTGTTCACAAAATTGGGACATATGCGTTCTATGCCACAGGTTTGACCAGTATTGAACTGAGCGAGGAAATAGATTCCATCGGCGAAAATGCGTTTGGCTATTGCCGCTCGCTCACTACTTTTGCCATCCCCGACTCTGTAAAAGTACTTGAAGCTGGTGTACTTTATGGCAGTTCGGCACTAGAAGAGTTAACCATAGGCGAAGGTTTAAATGAAGTACACATAAATATTTCTGAAGGACTAACGGCACTTAAACGTGTTAATTACAATGCTGTGAGGCTTAATTCATTGCAACTTGCACAGAGTGAAAAGATTGAAGCAATCACAATTGGTCCAAAAGTAGAGGTGATTCCCGACTATTTTGCAAAGAATCAGAGGTTGCTCACATCAATTAGCTTTCCTGATGGTTTAAAGACTATAGGAAACGAAGCCTTTTATTGCTGCAACAATATTACTTCGATAGAAATCCCCCACTCAGTTGAATATATTGGTATAAGTGCCTTTTTATCAACTGGAATAAAGACTTGCCGTTTTCCTGCGTCAGAATTTGTGATGGGAAACGGTGCATTCTTTGGCTGCATATCATTGCAGAAAATGTACAGCTATGTTCATCCCGACAATATTCACCTTGGTGATGGCGTGTTTGCCTATGCTAACAATGTTGCTACCCTATATGTACCTAGGCGTTTCCTTGAGGCTTATCAAAACTCCAATGAGTGGAACATGTTCAACATCCAACCATTAGACGACGCTGACGTAAACATGGACGGTTATATTACTGCTGTTGATATAACTGAAATTTATAACGTCCTGTTGGGCAACACAAACCATATTCATACTTTTGGAGACGTGGATGGTGATGGTACAGTCACTTCAACAGATATTACAATCATCTACAATATTCTGCTTGGAAATTAAAAATGAAAACATTCTTTACAATAACCATTATTCTATGTTTCATCTTTGTCAGCAATAGTTATGCACATTGCGAAAGAGCAGAAACGAAAACGCTATTTATTGAGATGAAATCTCCCCAGAACGACAGTATATATTGTAAATACGTTTTAAGGGAAATGAAACATGATACTACTTTTGTTTTTAAGACTGGCAATGTTGATAGTGTGTTGTCTTGTAGAAATGATTATGACTGGAAGAAAATTTCCTCCGACATCAAAATTGCCCAACAGGCCAATGTTGACACATCGGCATACTCATATCTATTTTTTACTGAAGAGTATCATAAAATGAGAAATTATGTTAACCTATTGGCTTTACATGATTGTCAGATTGGCGACACTCTATTTATAATGGATAACATAAATACTATAGAATGGACAAAATCAGAAGTTTCATGGAAGAATAGTGACATAAACAATTATTATATAACCAAAACTGATGATTATTATGTAATTGTCATACCATCATCTTCATATGACACAAATTTCTACACTAATCAGCAGTCTTTAATATGCAACTGGGATTTGTCTGGATTAATTCAGGAATATAATTCAAAGAAAGAAATAATGCAGCAATACACTTATAACTTTGGTGAAAATTTTGTGTCAAGAATTATTTTACAAGAAAATGGAAATTACAAGTTTGACACATTGAAATTTTACGATTATCCTGAATAACAGTAATTATCAACAAAATAAAACAGAAAAAATATGTTTAACTTAATCGACCTTCCTTTTAGAGAGAATGAACTGGAGCCAGTTATTAGCGCCGAGACTATTGCTCTGCATCACGACAAGCACCTAGCCACCTACGTTAACAACCTGAACAACCTGCTTCCGGGCAGTGGCATGGAAGAAAAATCGCTCGAAGAGATTGTGGCAAGCGCCACAGGTGGCATCTTCAACAATGCCGGGCAAATTCTCAACCACAACCTCTATTTTGAGCAGTTGCAGGCTCCGGGTGATGACAATCGTCCAGTAGGCAAGCTGGCAGCAGCTATTGATGAGCAGTTTGGCTCGTTTGAGGCTTTTAAGGAGAAGTTCACGGCAGCGGCAGTGACCCTCTTTGGCTCTGGTTGGGCTTGGCTCGCCAGTGACAATGACGGAAAGTTGCAAATTCTGCAAGAGCCCAATGCAGGTAATCCCGTAACAAAAGGGTTGAAACCAATTTTGACCTTCGACGTGTGGGAGCATGCCTACTACGTTGACTATCGTAATCGCCGTGCTGACCATATTGCAGCATTGTGGCAGTTGCTCAATTGGCAGGTTATTGGCAACCGTTATTGATGATCTTTGTCAGAATTAGCTAAAAACCAGACTCAAAAGAAGAGTCTGGTTTTGTTGCTTTGACAAAAATGAACTTCGTCTCGTGGGAGAGGAAGTTCATCTTTTTTGAGGTAAGTTTACTCTCGGTTGTTGCTCTTTTTGATAATCCTTGATTACTGAGCGTTCTTGGCCTTCTCAACGATAGCTTTGAAAGCCTCTGGGTTGTTCATAGCGAGGTCGGCGAGCACCTTGCGGTTAATCTCGATACCTGACTTGTGAATCAAGCCCATCAACTTAGAGTAAGAAAGGTCCTCCAGGCGTGCAGCAGCGTTGATACGCTGAATCCACAGTGCGCGGAAATTACGTTTCTTGTTCTTACGGTCACGATAAGCATAGGTCAAACCCTTCTCCCAAGTGTTCTTGGCAACGGTCCAGACGTTCTTGCGTGCTCCGAAATAACCTCTTGTAAGTTTAAGAATCTTTTTACGTTTTGCTCTTGATGCAACGTGATTTACTGATCTTGGCATTTTTTTAAATGAATTGTGAACGTTAGCGGCATCCTAAAAATGGATATCTCTTTTGTGCTAAACATTCGGTTAATAAAAATGATAAAAATCTCTTAGTAGATTAAAAGTGTGATTTGAAAATCGTTAAAGTGTTGGTCGTTGGATTATTTCTTAACGAGCAACTCGCGAATAGAGTTGAGGTTAGCTTTGTCAACGATGCTCACCTTAGTGAGGTTTCTCTTCTGCTTCTTGGTCTTCTTTGTCAAGATGTGACTCTTGTAAGCATGCTTTCTTTTAATCTTTCCTGTTCCGGTAAAGGTAAACCTTTTTTTGGCACCGGAATTAGTTTTAACTTTTGGCATTTTTGAAAATGTTTTAAAAAAATTATTATTAATCAAGGGGACCAGGCACTTACCAAGCCTAATGCCCCATTTTTTCTGTTTAGTTTAGGCACACTCTGTACCCCGAACTTATCATCAATTTAAATGCAGAAAATGTTACTCATTAGCTGCTTCCTCGGTAGCACTCTCAGGAGCCTTCTCTTTAGGAGCATCACCAGTCGACTCCTTCTTTTTTCCAGAGAGTTTCTTGGGTGAGAGCATGATAGTCATGCGCTTGCCTTCAAGAATTGGCATTTGGTCAACCTTTGCATAGTCCTCGAGGTCGTTGGCAAACCTGAGCAGTAGCACTTCGCCTTGTTCCTTGAAGAGGATTGATCGTCCCTTGAAGAATACGTAGGATTTCACCTTAGCACCTTCTTTAAGGAAACCGATGGCGTGCTTGAGCTTGAAATTGTAGTCATGCTCATCGGTCTGTGGTCCAAACCTTATCTCCTTGATAACAACCTTTGTAGCCTTAGCCTTTTGCTCCTTCAATTTCTTGCGTTGCTGGAACTGGTACTTTTGGTAATCCATGATTTTGCACACTGGTGGTTGTGCCATGGGTGCTATTTCAATGAGATCCAACTCCAGTTCTTCGGCTATCTTGAGCGCTTTGAGGATAGGATAAATGCCTTCCTCAACGTTGTCACCCACAAGTCGCACTTCGGGAGCGCGTATTTCATCATTGATGGCGAGCTCTTCTTTTTGTTGCCTGCCACCACGCTGGTTGCGGTTTTTCTTGCCTTTAGGGCCACCGCCACTAGGCTTTTTAGGGCCACTCCAATACGGTTTTTTCTGCATTCAAAAAAGTTATAAGTTAATCATTTCGTTCACTTCTTGAGTGATTTCGGCTGCAAAGGTAGTAATTTTTTTCGAACCTTTATCAATTCCACCCTGTTTTCTTACCGAAACTTCTTCATTTGCAGCCTCTTTTTCACCAACAATCACCAAATATGGTATACGTTTGAGCTCATTGTCGCGAATTTTCTTGCCAATTTTCTCATTGCGATTGTCGATGATTGTGCGCACGTCGGCTTCATTGAGCACCTGAGCAACATGCTCGGCGTAGTCGTTAAACTTCTCGCTGATGGGGAGTACAACCACTTGTTCGGGAGCAAGCCATAATGGCAGTTTGCCAGCAGTGTGCTCAAGCAGAACGGCTACAAAACGCTCGAGTGAGCCGAAAGGAGCACGGTGTATCATGATTGGACGGTGCTTAGCGTTATCGCTGCCAGTGTATTCAAGCTCAAAGCGTTCGGGTAGGTTGTAGTCAACTTGAATTGTTCCAAGCTGCCAACGACGACCGAGAGCGTCTTTTACCATGAAGTCGAGCTTGGGACCATAGAAAGCAGCCTCGCCTTCGACTTGCTTTGCAGGAAGACCCTTCTCCTCGCATGCTTCGACAATTGCACGCTCAGCACGTTCCCAGTTCTCGTCGCTACCCACATATTTCTCTTTGTTGTTGGGGTCGCGAAGCGAGATTTGTGCCTCATATTCAAAACCAAACACACCCAGGATGTGGTTGATGATGTCCATCACGTTCAAGAACTCTTGTTTGAGTTGCTCAGGAGTACAGAACAAGTGAGCATCGTCTTGAGTGAACGAGCGCACGCGAGTGAGGCCATGAAGCTCACCGCTCTGCTCATAGCGGTATACGGTACCGAACTCGGCAAATCGCAATGGCAAGTCACGGTAGCTGCGTGGCAACGAGCGGTAAATCTCACAGTGGTGAGGGCAGTTCATGGGTTTGAGCATGTACTCTTCGCCCTCTTCGGGAGTATGAATAGGTTGGAACGAGTCCTTGCCATACTTTGCATAGTGACCACTGGTCACATAAAGGTTCTTGTTTCCAATGTGTGGAGTGATAACTTGCTCGTATCCGTATTTCTTTTGAATCTTTGCGAGGTAGTCTTGCAGACGGTTGCGCAGAGCGGCACCCTTAGGCATCCATAATGGCAGGCCTTGTCCTACTCGCTGTGAGAAAGTGAAGAGCTCCATCTCCTTGCCAATCTTGCGGTGATCTCGTTTCTTGGCTTCCTCAAGGAGAACTAGATACTCGTCGAGCATCGACTTCTTAGGGAAAGAGATAGCATAGACACGAAGCATCTGCTTGCGGGTCTCGTCGCCACGCCAGTAGGCACCAGCAAGTGACAACACCTTAATGGCCTTGATTGGCGCAGTGTTGGGGATGTGAGGACCACGGCACAAGTCGGTGAAAGCACCCTGAGTGTAGGTGCTGATAGTGCCGTCTTGCAGGTCATTGATAAGCTCTATTTTATAGGTTTGACCAGTGTCTCCAAAGAATTTGAGTGCATCGTCTTTAGAAATGTCGGCGCGAACTACGGCTTCTTTCTTTGCCACCAGTTCAGCCATTTTCTTCTCAATCTTTGGGAAATCGGCTTGAGTGATCTCGTTGTCACCTGGGTCAATGTCGTAGTAGAATCCATTTTCGATAGCAGGACCAATACCAAACTGTACACCAGGATAAAGTTCTTGTAATGCCTCGGCGAGTAAGTGTGCAGAGGTGTGCCAGAAGGCATGCTTGCCCTCAGGGTCATCCCACTTGAACAGTTTTATCTCGCCATCACTACAAATTGGGCGAGAAATATCCCATTCCATGTCATTGATGCTTGCGGCCAGAACTTGGCGAGCCAATCCTGAGCTGATGCTCTCGGCTACTTGAAGGGGAGTAACCCCACTCTCATACTGTCTTACACTTCCGTCAGGAAATTTGATGTTAATCATAAAAAAATATTTGTTTTTAATTGTTACTTGTGCCATACAAAAGCACGTTCAAAATTCAAGCTGCAAAGGTACAACTTTTTTCTCAACCCACAAGCGGTAGTGCATGAAATATATTTCAAATGGTTAAAATAGTACAATTTAGTACAATTTATGGGAGATTACTTAGTATTATTAATGATTTTATGACGAAACTGGTGGCTTGCAATACTGGGCTTGTTGCGGTGAGTGCGATTTGCAACTCGCAATACAGAACTTCAATACAGAACTTCAATACAGAACTTTTACTACATTGCTGTAATACGGAATTGTGCTGTGACGGAGCTGCGGCACAGTGGACCTCCTTGAGAGCACGCTCTTTTTTTATTTTGTGGAAAAATTGTATCTTTGCAAAAAATACTAAAAGTAATGGACTTAAAATACTTCTTTAATCGTGCAACAGTGCGCGAATATTCTGACCGAGATATAGATAGCAATATTCTTAATGAGATGATTGAGGCAGCGAGCCATGCTCCCACTACAGGTGGCATGCAACTCTACAGTGTGGTGGTGACACGCGACAAGGCTATGAAGGAGAAGCTTGCTCCTTGTCACTTTAACCAGCCTATGGTAACAAATGCCCCGGTGGTTCTCACTTTCTGCGCCGACTTCAACCGCTTTGTGGCTTGGTGCAAAGCCTCGAATGCAGAGCCAGGCTACGACAACTTCCAGTCGCTGATGTCGGCTATTCTTGATGTGACAATTTTAGCCCAGCAGTTCAACACAATAGCCGAGATGAATGGGGTGGGGTGCTGCTACTTGGGTACCACCACCTATAACGCTCAGGAGATTGCCGAGGTACTGAACCTGCCTAACCGAGTGATTCCTATCATCACGCTCACCATTGGCTATCCTAAGGAAAAGAAGCAGTTCATTACCGACCGCCTGCCACTTGAGGGTATAATCCACCAGGAGCAATATCATGAGATGAACGCAATGGAGATAAAGAAGGTGTACCACCACAAGGAATCCCTCGACGTGAACAAAGCATTTGTAAAAGAAAACAACAAAGAGACCCTCGCACAAGTCTTTACCGACGTGCGCTATCCACGTGAAAGCAACGAACTCTTCTCCAAGAAATTCATTGAATATTTAAAACAACAGAATTACCTATAAAAGAAATCCCTGGCGATGTCGTCAGGGATTTGCAAGCTGTAAAAAAGGTAAAAAAATGATACACGCTCTCACTGGCAGTTAAGCTCGCGCCGAACTGTCATTAGCAAGTGCGCTTTACTTTCCTCCTTGCTCGTAGTAGAGGGTGCAGGAAGTTTGGTCGCACATCTCGGGTGATCCGAAGTATTGGATTGGACCGGGATAAATGTAGCAAGTCTCCTTTGCCCAAAGCTCACGGCTGTTAGCAAACACCTTGAAAGGCTTACCCTTGAGGTCAACGAGAGCCTTCTTGATAACTGGCTTCTGCTTGCCATTGCGGTGCTCCATGTTCATCATCATAGTGATGGGGATTCCACCAGCCTCCCACTCGGTAGCGGGCTTTGCAAGATGACGAATCGATGACATGTAGCCTGTAGCGCCAGCATTGATAAGCATAGTGGCGTTAAAGCCAAGTGCGTAGCAGTAGTCGGCATCAAAGTTTGATGGATCAGCACAGCGACCTTCGTAACCGAAGAAGTGGTGCTGAGTCTTGAATTTGCCTACAAAGCGGCCTTCGTCCTTCATCTTCTGGAGCTTCTTAGCTACCATCTCGCTGAGCAGTTTCTCGGTCTCGATGAGGGATAACTGAACGTTACCGTGAGGATCACGGTCGAGAGTGAGCTGACGTGCCACTGTAGGTGGCAAAGTCTCAAAGCGCTCCTTGTTCTCAGGACTCAGTTTCGAGAGAACAAACTCGCGTTGCTCGTCAAGATGCAGTTTCGAGAAGTTTGGATTCTCGGCAAGAATGTCGTTGAGCTCGTCGATAAGTTTCTTCATGGCAGGCATGAACTCCACGAGGCCCTCAGGGATAAGAACAGTACCATAGTTCTTGCCCTTGGCTGCACGAGCAGCTACCACGCGGGCGATGTCGTTAACAACGTCGTCGAGATACATGTTCTTAGCAGCCACTTCCTCGCCAATTACGCAGTAGTTGGGCTGAGTTTGAAGAGCACACTCAAGAGCGATGTGCGAAGCCGAGCGACCCATGAGCTTAATGAAGTGCCAGTATTTCTTAGCACTGTTGCAGTCGCGCTCCACGTTACCAATAAGCTCGCTGTAGAGCTTGGTGGCAGTGTCGAAACCGAAGGAGATTTCCACCTTCTCGTTCTTGAGGTCGCCGTCGATTGTCTTGGGAACACCAATCACCTGAACTGGAACATTCTTAGCCTTGTAATACTCGGCAAGTACAGCAGCATTGGTGTTACTGTCGTCACCACCAATAATCACGATTGCACGGATGTTGAGCTTATTGATAATCTCAAGACCTTTCTCAAACTGCTCGTGTTTCTCGAGTTTGGTACGTCCTGAGCCAATCATGTCGAAACCACCGCAGTTGCGGTACTCGTCGATAATTTCACGGGTGAGCTCTTTGTAATCGTGCTCGATAAGTCCCTCAGGACCCATCAAGAAGCCATAGAGGCGGCTGTTCTTGTTAAGAGCCTTGATGCCGTCGAAGATGCCGCAAATCACATTGTGACCGCCAGGAGCCTGACCGCCCGAGAGGATAACACCAACGTTGCAAACCTCATCACTGTGCATGCTTTTAGCGTTCTCGTCCCTTACGAAAGTGATTTCGGGAAGACCGTAGGTATTGGGGAACAACGCCTTGATATCTTCCTGGTCACCAGCCGACTGAGTGGCTTTGCCCTCAACCGCCTTTACAGGTCCCTGCAAAGCGTTAGGAAGCTTGGGCTGATAAGATGAACGTAACTGCTGAAGAATGCTTTTTTGTTTGAATTTTAGAATATCCATATTATTACCTATAAATGTTTTTTAAGTATTTCCCAATATTTTTTGCAAAGTACGTAAAAAAAGGGAATTATTGCAATAATATAATGATTAAAAAATCTTTATGAGGCTGGTATACCGATTGCATAACAAATAATGGAGATAAATCTCGATGAAAAAATAAGGCGCAAGATGATGATTTACCATCTTGCGCCGAGATTATATCCTAAGACCGATTACGGGTTAATTATATTTCTCAAGCGAAATAATTAATTAGTTGCCAAGAAGAATGTTATAAATGATGGTGATATCAACTGATGTGATAATGCCATCGCCATCTTGGTCACCATTTACCATACCTTCGGTGGTGTTGTTGAGCAAGTAGTTGTACAGAATTGTAATGTCAACAGAGGTAACAATTCCGTCGCCATCAACGTCGCCAGGAATTTTACTATTTAAATTAAGAATATAATCGCAGTTGTATGCCTGCTTATAGCTATTCCAAACGTCATAAACTGATTGTGTATAAACAGTTACGACAAACATTTTGTTGGCTGGCAGCGAATTGGGGGCCAGTGTCATTGTGCCTTTACATTTCACGTCCATTTCATCCATGTGTTGTCCCGCATTGAGAAGACAACCTGAAGGCAATGTATAATCCTTCTTGAGGTCAAAACCAACGATATGGAGTTCATCATAGTCGATGAATTGGTTTTCAAGCAGTTGCACGTCGCCAAGATAAAGTCGCTTGATATTGTCTTGAGCCGTCATAGCTTGACCTGCCATTTCCTCGGTCACACGCAAGAACATTGGTTCCCAATAGTTAGGGTCACTAAGGTCTTCCTGTGAGAAGAACGCTGGTCTAGATGGGTCAATAGGCACGATAGTGATTTGGAATTGAGGGCCATGATTTTCTTCCCACTCATAAGTGTTGAGTGTGAACTTGTAATTGCCTGCGGCTTTAACACCAACAAACTCTATGTAATTGTCGGTAATGACAGGTTCCAGCAATTCAATGCCATTTTTAGGAACAGTGTAAAGCAGCTTGCCAGCAAGGTTGTAAACACCACCAGCCACATAATCGAGGTCGGCGGTTTGGGTTGTACCATTGTTGAAGATTATGCCTGTTGGGCGGTCGCCTTCCACAATGTCGGGACCGATCCATTGATAAACGGGGTTGCCCTCGGTAGTGTTGCCAATAAATGTAATGGGATCACCTGGCCAAGTGCCAGATGTGGTAAAGTTTGAAGTGCCGCTCCAAGCCCAAACGTTACACTTGGTCCAACTTGTAGGTGCGACGAAGTAAGCAAACTCTTTACCTTCAACGAAAACTACACCTGAAGGCAGAGTGCTCACGTCAAAGCCTGTTGGGGTAATATAAGTGTCTGTAACATCTTGATATTCACCTTCTTCAATGTCATAAACAAAGAATGCTGTTCCTGTGACGCCACGAATGTCCTCACTCTGAATGGCGCCTGTGCCTTCTTCATCAATACCACCATCATTGAAGACGAGGTTGATGGCATCTTCATCAAAACTTTGGGTGAACCAAACCAGGCCATCAATATTGGTGGTGTAGGTTTGTGTCTTATCCATCATAGTGCCTGGCCAATTGCCATTTAAAGCAGTGCCAGCACCATTCCACACATAGAGGTATGGCGCATCGCCAGTAGTAGTGCGAACGTTAATTGTTACTGTGGCACTTGCTGTGATTGCTAATAAAGCAAAAAGTAAAAATGTAATTTTCTTCATAAAGCTAAAAATTTAGAATATTGTAATTAAATTAATTATTTTAAAGATGCCAGCGCGGAGTCGAGTTTCAGCAGCATTTCACGCATCTGCTTTAGTCGGTCAACAACTTCATGTTGCTTAGAAATGCCGTCACGATTGCGCTTGATCATGGCTTGAGCCGAATCGAGTTTAAGACCTTTTTCCTTCACTAAATAATAAATCATCTTGATGGTCTCAATGTCCTTGACGGTATAAACTCTGATATTCTTGGCGTTGCGTTTAGGCTTGATAACCGTAAACTCCTTTTCCCAAAACCTGAGAGTGGAAGTGGGAATGTTTAAGATTTCGGCAACATCACCTATTTTATAGTATTTCTTACTAAGTTTATCATCCATAATTATGGGTTGTTAATTAAATTTAGAGCTGATTATTTATAATTTACGAGTAAAATTATTACCTTTGCCCCAATTTTTGGTGCTAAAAGTACAACGTTTTTATGACGTGTGCAAGAAAACAATAGGTAAAATAATAAAAAACACATAAAATAATATGTTAACAGCAAAAGAAATCAGAGAATCTTTCAAGAATTATTTTAAGGAACATGACCATCATATTGTTCCTTCGGCCCCAATGGTAATCAAGGATGACCCAACTCTCATGTTTACCAATGCTGGTATGAACCAGTTTAAAGACATCATTTTGGGCAACAAAGAAGCTCAGTGGAAGAGAGTAGCCGACTCGCAGAAGTGTCTTCGTGTGAGTGGCAAGCATAATGACCTAGAAGAAGTGGGACATGATACTTATCATCACACAATGTTTGAAATGCTTGGTAACTGGTCGTTTGGCGACTACTTCAAGAAAGAGGCAATAGACTTCTGCTGGGAGTACTTGGTCGATGTTCTCAAACTCGATCCTAGCATGATGTATGCCACCGTCTTTGAAGGTTCTCCAAGTGAGGGCTTGGAACGTGACAACGAGGCGGCAAGTTACTGGGAACAACACCTTCCAAAAGATCATATCATTAATGGTAGTCGCCATGACAACTTTTGGGAGATGGGCGATACAGGTCCCTGCGGCCCTTGCTCGGAGCTACATATCGACCTGCGTAGCGATGAGGAAAAGGCCACTGTACCAGGAGCAGAGCTTGTCAATAAAGATAATCCTCAAGTAATTGAGATTTGGAATCTTGTGTTCATGCAGTATAATCGCAAGGCCGATGGTTCGCTTGAGCCTCTACCCGCCAAAGTGATTGACACTGGTATGGGTTTTGAGCGCTTGTGTATGGCATTGCAGGGCAAAAAATCGAACTATGACACCGATGTTTTCCAACCACTCATCAAGAAGATTGGCCTTCTTGCAGGCAAGGTTTATGGCAAAGACCATGATATTGATGTGGCTATGCGCGTTGTTGCCGACCATGTTCGTACCATCGCGTTCTCCATCGCCGATGGTCAGCTGCCAAGTAATGCTAAGGCTGGTTATGTAATTCGTCGCATCTTGCGTCGTGCCGTGCGCTATGGCTATACCTTCCTCGGCTTCAAAGAAGCATTCATGCACTTGCTTGTTGACACACTTATTGAGTCGATGGGCGACGCTTATCCTGAGTTGCCAGCCCAGTCTGACCTTATTAAGCATGTAATTAAGGAGGAGGAAGACGCTTTCTTGCGTACTCTCGAGACTGGCATGAAGATGATAGATGGCGTGATTTCTAAGGCAAAAGCTTCAAACCAAACAGTGATTGATGGCGCAGTTGCGTTCACACTCTATGACACCTATGGATTCCCTCTTGACCTCACCGAACTTATCCTAAAAGAAAACAACATGACTGTCAATAAGGAACAGTTTGATACTGAGATGGCAAAGCAGAAGCAACGTGCTCGCAATGCTGCAGCTGTTGAGGCCAGCGATTGGGTTGAGTTGCAAGAGGGCGTGACCGAGTTTGTGGGCTACGACCTTACAGAGTGTGAAACCAAAATTTTGCGATATCGTCATGTGGTTCAGAAGAAATCAGAGTACTATCAGGTGGTACTCGCCAAGACACCTTTCTATGCCGAGATGGGTGGCCAAGTCGGCGACAAGGGTTGGCTCGTGTGTGGTGACGAGAAAATAGAAATCATCGACACCAAGCGCGAAAACAATCTGCCAGTCCACATTGTTAAGAAGATGCCTGCCGACCCAAGCGCCATTTTCGTTGCACGCATTGACACTGAGGCGCGTCGGGCGATTGCTTGTAACCATACAGCTACACACTTGCTTCACTATGCCTTGCGCCAGGTGCTTGGCAGTCATGTTGAGCAGAAAGGCTCGTACGTTGACGCCAATATGCTTCGTTTCGACTTCTCTCACTTCAAGAAGATGACTCCAGAGGAAATCCATGATGTGGAGCGCCTTGCCAATGCTTTGGTGCGTGAGGCTATAGTGCGTGAGGAGCATCGTGAATTACCAATTGCTGAGGCTCGTGAGATGGGTGCGATGGCGCTCTTTGGTGAGAAGTATGGCGACAAAGTGCGTGTTATCAAGTATGGCGATTCAGTTGAGTTGTGCGGTGGCACCCATGTAGCCAATTCAGGTAATATTGGAATGATAAAGATTGTGAGTGAGAGCTCAATTGCTGCAGGCATTCGCCGCATCGAGGCTATCACAGCAGCCAATGTTGAGGATGCCATCGATAGCATAGAAGTCACTCTCAAGGGTATCAAAGAACTCTTCAACAATGCTCCTGATGTTATAGCTGCCATAAACAGATCAATTAATGAGAATGCAACTTTACATAAACAAGTTAATGATTTCATCAAGGAGCGCGTGAAGATGCTCAAGCAGAGACTCTATTCCTCTTCGATTATGATTGGCGACATTGCCGTGCTCAAGCTTGAAGGTCCGTTTGAGTCAGATATCGTAAAGAGCCTTGCACTCTCCATCAAGAGTGACAGGCAGCCTCGAGTTGCATTTGTGGCAGCAACTCACATTGGAGATAAGCCTATGCTTACGATAGCGCTGAGCGACGATCTTGTAAAGGAAGGCAAGAATGCAGGTCAAATCATTCGTGAGGCAGCTAAGCTTATCCAGGGCGGTGGCGGCGGTCAGCCAGGCTTTGCTCAGGCTGGTGGCAAGAACGTTAATGGACTAGAAGCTGCTCTTGAGAAGATTATTGAACAATTATCTTAATATAAAATGATAGGAGCAATAATAGGCGATACAATAGGCTCAATCTATGAGTTCAACAATATCAAGACTAAGGACTTTGAGTTCTTTGTCAATGGTATGAGGCCAACTGATGATAGTGTTCTCACCATAGCCACAGCTCACTGGTTACTGGACGAAGGTGAGAGTGGAGAGTACTATAAACATTATGCCAATAAATATCCACATCCTCATGGAGGGTATGGACCAAGTTTCAAAAGATGGGCGTCATTCCCAAGCAGTTCTATTGCTCCACCTTATAATAGTTGTGGAAATGGAAGTGCTATGCGTGTGAGTCCTGTTGGGTGGGCTTTTGACAATGAGAAAGATGTGCTTGAGAACGCAAAGCGCTCGGCAGAGTGTACTCATAACCATCCCGAGGGTATTAAAGGCGCACAGGCTACTGCCTTGTGCATATTTATGGCCCGGAAAGGGGCAACAACTTCTGAAATTAAAGAGCGCATAGAGTTTGAGTTTGGTTATGACTTGTCTCTTGCCATCGATGAGATTCGTCCTCGTTATTCCTGGTATGGAATGGATAACTCTGGTTATAATAGTGTCACCTGTCAAGGGAGTGTACCTCAAGCCATTTCTTGCGCTCTGCAAGCCAAAGATTTTGAGGATGCGGTTCGAAATGCTGTGTCAATTGGAGGAGATAGCGATACGATTGCCTGCATTGCTGGTGGTATTGCCGAAGCACTCTTTGGCGTTCCTGATTGGATGATAGAAAAAGTTTTGCTGTTGCTCGACAAGAGTCAAAATGAAGTAGTGAATCGGTTTCGCTCAAAATATTGTAACAAATAAAGAATAATATATTTTAAATCAATTATTTAATAATTATGTTGAAAGAAATTTTAGCAATCTCGGGACGTCCCGGATTATACCGTCTGGTAAAATACGGTAAAAATAACATTATCGTTGAAAATATTATTGATAAAAAACGTGGCACAGCAAGTCAGCGTGACAAAGTGATATCACTCGCCGACATCTCGATGTACACTGAGAGTGGTGACAAGCCACTGGGAGAGGTGCTTGAGGCCATAAAGGTAAAATATGACGCAAAGCCCTTAAATGCTGCCGACTATAAAGAGCCTGCCGCTCTTCAGGAGTTTTTCAAGGGTGTTGTACCCGATTTTGATGTTGAGCGTGTTTATAACACCGATATCAAAAAACTCGTCAACTGGTACAATCTGCTTATAAATAATGGTTTTACTGATTTCTTGCCTAAAGAGGAAGAGAAAGAAGATGAAACCAAAGATGAGCCAAAAGCTGAATAAAAATATTTAAAGTTAATATGCTCTAAAGATGTGTGGCTTAGATTGCACATCTTTAGGGCATTCTAATATCATGAAGCGAATAACAGTATCATATCGTCACACATTATTTTATATACTGCTAGCATTGGTAAGCACACTTGCGGTGTCGTGTGGTACTGTGAGGTCTATTGACTATAGTGAAATGCCCACGAATAGACACATGACCCCTGAGGATGTATGGGGGTCTGGGAAGAAACATGGGCGCGAATCACGCGACAAAGGTACTGTGTACCAGCAAGGCGATAATAGTATCGAGAAGTGGAAGAAACTGGATATCAAATTAGGTCGACATGACAACCACATGCTTTATCGTGAGATAAAGAGCTGGCTTGGAACACCACACAAAGATGGGGCACACAAAAAGCATGAAGGTACCGATTGCTCGGGGTTCGTGATGGAGATTTACTATACTGTCTACAACATTAAGATTGAGCGCAACTCTGCACGCATTTTCACTCATAGCTGCTATGAGATATCTCCTGAAGAATTGCGTGAGGGTGATCTTGTATTTTTCCATAATGGAAGTGGAAATAGAATAACTCACGTGGGTATTTATCTGAAAGATAATATGTTTGCCCATGCTTCATCGTCAAGGGGTGTTGTCATTGATGACCTCACTTCTCGTTATTATAGTGAACGCTTCTATGCTGCTGGCAGGGTGAAATAAAAATGTGTTAGATTCTTGTGTATACGAAATAAGCGGAGATGGCTATATAAATTATCCATCCCCGCTTAACTTGAGTTTTAGAGTGTTGCAAATGTCACTTTACATCCAAGTAGTCTCGCAATGTGTTGACATATTCTTCAAACGCTAGTTTGCCAGCATCTGTGACGCTGCATGTCGTTAGCGGCTTTTTGCCTTGGAAGCTCTTCTCGACTTTGATGTAGCCAGCTGCTTCCAGCTTGTCGAGCTGCACACTGAGGTTTCCTGCCGTGGCTTGCGTCTGCTCTTTGATGTATACGAAACTCGCTTGCTCGCAATTCATCAAGATTGACATTATTGCCAACCGCAGTTGTGAGTGCAACAACGGGTTAAGTTCCTTTAGCATTGCTTTTTGGCTTTAGCGTTCAACACATGTCCAGGAATAATCATTGTGGCAACGAAGCACAGAATGAACAGCGGAATCACCCATGTGATAGTAAGTTTTACTCCTGACAGCACACAGCAAAGCACAAAGGTCCCAGCCACCAGACTGAAGGCGCCGCCAGCAACCATCGACTTCTCTTGAAGAATGAAGCCTTGCATAGTTGAGCCAAATCCAGCCAGCAAAAATGCGAACACGAGCATTACCTCCCAAGAGTCCTTGCCAAAGAACATGAATCCGATTGATATCAGAGTTCCCAAAGCAAACATCCAGCCAATTGTGCCCCACAGATTGCTAGTTATGCGATCAACATAGGTGAACGGCTCTTTCTCGATACGGTCTTTGTCCTTGCGATTGATTACCATCATGCCTATGCCTCCCACGATCCAGATAAGGAACCACAGCCAGTTGCAGGCACGATTGCCACCTGTGAGCAATAGTGATACCCCCACAAGCAGCCCAACGATAGCACTCACGTAACCCCACCATAGCAGCAAGTTTCCTTGACCGATGTGAAGGTGACGCTTGGTCTTGTTAATCATACTGGTGATTAACTCCAAACTCTCTTGATTGTTTAATCTCTTGTCTTCCATATTTTCCTTACATAACTAAAATGGTGAATAAAAAGTTTGTTTAGATTTATAAATCCATTGCAAAGATAAAGTAGTTTATAATATAAACCAAATTTTTCACAAAGTTTTTTTGAAAAAAATGAAAAAACTACCAATTATAGTAGGATTTTTGATAAAAAAAACGCTTCAGTGTGAAAATACAGAAGCGTTTTGACGATAAAAGTAGACCCATGGGGAGTCGAACCCCAATCGAAGGAACCGGAATCCTTTATTCTATCCATTGAACTATGGGTCCCAAAACAGAGGAACACATTATTTATATATTTACAATGTTTTCCTCTAAATGCGGTGCAAAAGTAGTGAAATATTTGTATCTTTGCAAAAATCATTAATCTATTTTATTAAGTAGCCATGACTGTAAGAATTGAAGATAGTTGGAAACAAGAGCTTGCCGACGTGTGGGAGAAAGATTACTTTGTTAGACTCACTCAATTTGTGCGAGAAGAATACCGTAATGGTCAAGTCTTTCCTCCTGGTCGGCAGATTTTTGCCGCCTTTGACGCTACTCCTTTTGATAAGGTGAAAGTGGTGATACTTGGTCAGGACCCTTATCATGATGTGGGGCAAGCTAATGGAATGTGCTTTTCGGTAAATGACGGCATTCCTTTTCCACCTTCACTTCAAAATATCTTTAAAGAGGTGCATGATGATACTGGTGCTCCCATACCTACGAGTGGCGATTTGAGTCGCTGGGCGCGGCAAGGTGTTCTGTTGCTCAACTCGACACTCACTGTACAAGCACATCGTGCGGGCTCTCATCAGAATCGTGGTTGGGAGCTCTTCACCGATGAAGTTATAGCACATCTTGCTAATCATCGTGAGCACTTGGTGTTTATCCTCTGGGGCAGCTACGCTATCAGGAAAGGATCATTTATAGATCGCACTCGACACTTAGTGTTGACATCTCCGCATCCGTCTCCTTTGAGCGCTTATCGTGGTTTCTTTGGAAACCATCATTTCTCGCTTGCTAACGATTATCTTAGTCGTAATGGAGAGGAGCCAATTGTTTGGTAATATTTTTTAGTGCCAAAAAGAAGATATTTTGTAAGAAATGCGTAACTTTGCAGTTTAAAAAAGATTTGATTCCTATGCAGAAGATTAGAAATGTCGCCATAATTGCCCATGTGGATCACGGCAAGACCACTCTTGTAGATAAGATGCTCGCTGCCGGCAATCTCTTTCGCGACAATCAAGTGGTGGGCACGCAAATACTCGACAGCAATGACTTGGAGCGTGAGCGTGGCATCACCATTCTGTCTAAAAACGTATCAATCACCTATAAAGACTATAAAATTAACATCATAGACACCCCAGGTCATAGCGACTTCGGCGGGGAGGTGGAACGTGTGCTTAATATGGCTGACGGATGTTTGCTACTCGTTGACGCTTTTGAGGGTCCTATGCCGCAAACTCGCTTTGTGTTGCAGAAGGCTATTCAGATTGGTCTTAAGCCCATTGTTGTAATTAACAAGGTTGACAAACCCAACTGCCGTCCCGATGAGGTACAGGAGGCTGTTTTTGATTTGATGTGCAATCTCGATGCTACCGAAGACCAACTTGAATTCCCCACCATCTTTGGTTCGGCCAAGAACGGATGGATGAGCAATGATTGGCAAGAGCCGACCGATAATATTACAGCTGTTTTAGATGCAATAATTGAACATATCCCAGCACCAATGGTTGTTGAGGGTGATGCTCAGATGCTTATCACTTCGCTTGACTACAATACTTATGTTGGACGAATAGCAGTGGGCCGTGTACATCGTGGCGAGCTTCGTGACGGTATGGACGTTGGTTTATGCAAAAAAGATGGAACTGTGGCCCGTCAACGCATCAAAGAACTGCGTGTTTTTGAGGGAATGGGTCAAAAGCATGTAGAGAGTGTGCAGTGTGGTGATATCTGTGCCATTATAGGTCTTGATGGTTTTGAAATTGGCGATACAGTCACTTGCCTCGACAATCCCGAACCCTTGCCACGCATCGCTATAGATGAGCCTACCATGTCAATGCTCTTTACGATAAATGACTCGCCTTTCTTTGGTAAAGAAGGAAAATTTGTTACTTCTCGTCATATCCATGACCGATTGATGCATGAGCTTGACAAGAATTTGGCTCTTAAGGTTGAAAAGAGTGAGACAGAGGATGCGTGGATAGTGTACGGTCGTGGCGTGCTACACTTGAGTGTTCTCATTGAGGAGATGCGTCGTGAGGGTTATGAGCTTCAAGTTGGTCAACCCCAAGTAATCGTCAAGGAGATAGACGGAGTGAAATGCGAACCAATCGAGACACTGACAATCAATGTTCCAGAGGAATACTCGAGTAAAATGATTGATATGGTGACACGTCGCAAGGGCGAAATGACATCGATGGAAACACAGAACGACCGCATCCACATGGAGTTCAAAATTCCATCTCGTGGCATCATTGGACTGCGCACAAATGTGCTCACTGCCAGTGCTGGTGAAGCAATTATGGCACACAGATTCTCGAGTTACGAGCCATGGAAGGGCGAAATAGTGCGAAGGGTAAATGGCTCGATTATAGCGATGGAGGGAGGTACGGCATTTGCATACTCAATAGATAAACTTCAGGACCGTGGTCGTTTCTTCATCTTCCCACAAGAGGAAGTATATGCAGGACAGGTCGTTGGCGAGCATACCAAGGAGAAAGACTTGGTTGTTAATGTCACTAAGAACAAAAAGTTGACTAATATGCGTGCTAGTGGAGCAGATGAGAAGACCCGCATTATCCCTCCCATTGTATTCAGT
Organism: uncultured Muribaculaceae bacterium; assembly: GCA_905233845.1. Taxonomy (GTDB): domain Bacteria; phylum Bacteroidota; class Bacteroidia; order Bacteroidales; family Muribaculaceae; genus Sodaliphilus. The sequence goes on from CAJOFH010000006.1 coordinate 61,014, forward strand.
CTTGAGGAAGCGCTTGAATACATAAAGGCTGACGAATATGTAGAAATCACCCCAGGCCATCTGCGCATGCGCAAGATAATCCTTGATGAGATAGAACGCAAACATCAGGCAAAACTCAGGGGCGAAAGTGAAGAATAAACATTATTTTATTAACACCTAATTAAAATATCACTATTATGAAGATTTTAATGAGAACATTAAGTGTTGTGGCTATGATTGCCATAATTGCAACAGCTTCGGCTCCACAAGCTCAGGCAAAAAAGAAAAAAAACCACAAAAAACAGGCAATTGAGAATTTGTTGTTTGAAGGCAACAAGAAGCTTGAGTTTGGAGACTACGAAGAGGCAGTGAGAATTTACGAGATGGTTGACAAGAAAGGCGAAGTAAAAGGCACTCACAACCTTGCGTTATGTTATCAAGATGGAATGGGTGTACAGCAAGACTATTTCATGGCATTTAAACTTTTTGAGAAAGCTGCCAAGAAAGGTTATCGTGACTCACAAGAAGCCCTTGGTACCATGTACAAGAATGGTTATGGCTGCAAGAAGGACTACAAGAAGGCAATAAAGTGGCTAGAGAAGGCTGCCAATCAAGGCAGTAGTGACGCCATGTATCTCCTTGCATCATGCTATTACTATGGCCATGAGGAAAGTGGAGTCAAGATAGATATGAAAAAAGCAAGAGAATGGATGATTCGTTCGGCCGAGTTAGGTAATGAAACGGCTCGAGACAATCTCCCAAAGTTGTTCCCAATGTACTAAGTCTTTAGAACATTTTATATGATAAAAGCACCGCAAGTATTTATTACTTGCGGTGTTTTGATTTAAAAAGATAATAAAATATTAATTGTGTTGTTAATCTCGAATATTATTACGATATTTGTAAACTCATTCAGTTGGAGGTGCTTCAAGAATGTAATAATACACCTTGTTATAATATTTGTCATGATTAAAAAAATTTTAGCAGTGATACTAATTTCTTTATCTTGCCTGTCATGCAACTCACAGCAGGCAAGTGGCGACAATTCCGCTATCAGTAAAGTACAAGATGATGTCTACACGACTCGTTCAGGGAAACATGTGACCTTCACCTTCATCAAGCATGCGAGTATAGAAATCAAGTATGATGGTCTTTCTATACAGGTTGACCCTGTGATTAAGTTGCAACCTGAGACTGACTATTCTAAGTTTGACAAATCAGCATTCATTCTTGTCACTCATGAACATTTCGACCACTTTGACAAAGAGGCAATAGCGACCTTGAGTGATGATAATACACGGGTCATCCTGAATAAACGTTGTGCCGAGATGCTTGGCAAAGGTGAGGCAATGAGTAATGGCGAGACCCTTAGGTTGCGCGACGACATTACACTAGAAGCCGTACCTGCTTACAACATTACTCCTGGTCATCTACAGTTCCATCCTAAGGGTCGTGACAATGGTTATGTTCTCGATGTTGATGGAGTGCGCATCTATATTGCCGGTGATACAGAGGACATCCCAGAGATGTCGCAGCTGAAAGATATTGACATCGCATTTTTACCATGCAATCAGCCTTACACGATGACACCTGAGCAGCTTTCTCGTGCTGCTCGCCAGTTCTCGCCCCGTGTTGTTTATCCATATCACTATAGCGAGACTCCAGTGGAGATAATTAAGAATCTCTTGAGCGACACTAAGATAGAGGTTAAAATTCGCGAACTGAAATGACTTTTAAATAGATAATTTTCAATAACAAACAATTTAAAATGAAGAAGATTTTATTTTTTTCGGTGATAATTTTAGCACTGGTTTCAGCATCATGCAAGAATGGTGGTAAAGACTCGAAATCTGTTCAGAAAGATTCTGCCCCATCTGTCCCATCAGCGGTGGTAAGCGATAGCGATACTGTTAAAGCTGCCACACCTGAAATGCCTGCTCAGCAGCCTTCACAGGCTAATGCTCCGGCTGTAACATCGGCCAAGGTTCCAGTAGCCCCCGTTCCTGGTTTGGAGAAGACAAAGACACCAACTTTAGCTCCACCCCAAAAGCCAGCTGAGAAGCCTAAAGTTCCAGTAAAACCCGAGAGTGATACTGACAAGTTGATCAAGCAATATAGTGTAGCTATGTTGTCGCTAATCGAGGCATCAAAGACAGGTGGTGATGCTGAAGAAACCGCAACTCAACAATTCATTGAGTTGCAGGGTCAGCTCGACAAGCTTGAAAAGAGCGGTCAGCTCAGTGATACACAAAAAGAGCTATTCAAAGTCACTACTGACGCTTATAACAGGATGAAATCTAAATAGTTTTATTAACAATCCTTTAATTCATTTCATTATGGCAGATAATCTGATTGATCAAGCAAAAGACTTTATTCAGGACAAAGCTGGAGAAATCTTGAAGAATCCCGAGGAAATCAAGAAGAAAGCGATAGAGATTGGAAAGTCTATTACCCCTGACTCTTTGGATGACAAAGTAGAAGGCGTTGTTGACAGTGCTGTTGATTTCCTCACTGACAAACTCACAAAGAAGGACGAATCAGAGAATAAATAAATTCTCGTAAAGTCATTTTTTGTCACACAGTCATTGATGCGCGGGCATTACGGTTCGGCATTAATGATTGTGTGTATTTATAGTAGGAGAGAGTAGGGTGGTTTGATGCTTTTTTAAATTTTGAAGAAATAATTGTCTTTAACCTAGAATCCTCTACTTGTTTTTTCTGTGTACTGATTTTTGCATCTGCTGCTCAAGTATGAGCATACGCAATCGCCACCACAGAAGTAGACTCTACAGCGAACCGACAATCTCGCTGTACAGATAATCGAACCACTTGCAACGCACCCCGGCACTTTGTCGATAATGGGACTAATGAGAAAGGAAAATTGCTCTCTCGTGTGAAATATTTCTCCAAAAGGGGAGTGTTTACTCAGATTTTTTGTTTATCTTTGCCATGTAATTAGAGTTTTTGTCTGGTTTTAAATGCAGCACTCAATTAGGTGAAAATCTGATATGGCAAAATTTTGGTTAACATTTTGTCGCCCAGAATGTTGTAAAATATACTAAATTAAAATGCTGTGAAATTTAGGTTATTTATTTGCATGTGAATCCTTCTATTAAATAAAAGTAATTTCAACTCACAAAAACATCAAACATGAAACATCAATCAAAATTATTGAAAGCATTAATAATTTGCTTTTTTGTAGCATTAATGCCTCAAGTGGTAAACGCTAAAACCGATCAACTTTGGGTGAATGGATTGCACTACTTTATAGATACGAAATATAAATACGCAAAAGTTATTCCGTATTCTGATGATAATTATTATCATCTTAAAGGAGAGATTGTGATACCCGATAGTGTCACCTATGATAAAAAATCATATCCAGTTTTATATATTGATGAAAAGACTTTCTATAAAACCTATGGAATTACTTCAGTAATTATCCCCAACTCTGTAATCACGATTGGCAGTTATGCCTTTTTTGATTGCGATGATTTGGTCACTGTGACCATCCCCAATTCAGTGACTAAAATTGGTGAGAAGGCTTTTTATGATTGCAGAAGCTTGACCTCGGTGACCATAGGCAACTCACGGAAAAGTATAAGTATAGGATATGAAGCCTTTGCCCATTGCTTTAAGTTGACTTCGGTAACAATCGGTAATTCAGTGACTTCGATTCCCGAGAGATGTTTCGAAAATTGTTGTGGATTGACGTCGGTGACCATCCCCAACTCGGTGACAGAGATTGGCCGTGATGCCTTCGCGGGTTGCACGGCTCTGACCAGCATCACCATCCCCAACTCTGTAACCAAGATTGGCATTTATGCCTTCTTTGATTGCGCTGGTTTGACCTCGGTCACCATCCCCGAGTCGGTGACCTTGATTGGTGACGAAGCCTTCGGTGGTTGCAGTGGCTTGACCACAGTCTATTGTTATATTAATGATCCATCTGTTTTTAAGTGCCAACCATTTGTAAATAATGTTACTATACGCGTCCCTGCTGAAAGTGTTGATTTATACAAAACAGCATGGAAAGAAAGTATTATCTTGGGAATAGGGGAATCCGCAGATAGGTTAGGTAAGGACTTGTCATTTAAAATTGATGGATTTTACTATAAAGTTAATAAAGACGGCAAAAGTGTGTCACTGCAAGGATGTTATGAAAACAAAAAAATGACAGGTGATTTAATAATACCCGAAACAGTCACATGTGATGGTTTAATTTGTAAAGTAACAAATATTGGCTTCAAAGCCTTCTATGATTGCAAGTCCTTGATCTCGGTGGACATTCCTTACTCGGTCACAGAGATTGGTTCTTGTGCTTTTATGAATTGCGCAAGTTTGACCTCAGTGACCATCTCCAACTCTGTGACATCGATTGGCGATCGTGCATTTTCTAGATGTAGTAGCTTGACCACGGTGACCATTCCTAACTCGATGTTAGAGATAGGCAGTGAAGCATTCTATTTGTGTAGCGGCTTAACCTCGATAACCATAGGAAACTCACTGAAAAGTATAGGATATAACGCTTTCTATATGTGCGACAATCTTAAAATAGTAAATGTCAACGACATTACCACTGTGTTTAAGATAAAGGGAGACAATCCACTTCGACGTGCTCATAATTTATATCTTAATGGCCAAAAGGTAACAAAGCTTGTTATACCCAACTCTGTTACCAAAATACCTGAAAGTTTATTTAGTGGATGTGAAAGCATAACTTCGGTGAACATCCCCAACTCTGTGACTTCGATTGGTGAGAATGCTTTCTATAACTGCAAAGGTTTGACCTCGTTAGCAATCCCAAACTCAGTAACTGAGATTGGAGAACGCGCCTTCCAGAATTGTACCGGCTTGACCTCGGTAACCATCGGCAACTCGGTGACTGAGATTGGCCAATCTACTTTCTCTGGTTGCGGTGGCTTGACTTCATTGACTTTAGGAAATTCATTGACATCGATCAAATATGCTGCTTTCTCTGATTGTAAAAATGTATTAATCAAATACAATGGTAGTAAAACTCTCACGAAATTAGGTTGGAAAAGAGAGTCGCGTAATGACCTTAGCGGTCGCGCTCCAACAGTACAAGAGATTAACTCTGTGGGCAAAGCCAACTTCAATAAACTTAAAAAAGGAATAATCACTCGTGGTATGTCATTCAATACAATAGATAAATATAATGACTTAGCAAACAAATATTATGGTGATTTATTGTATGATTGCATGAGCATAGATACTTTTAGGAGAGAACGAACGGTCAATAATACAAGTTATTACACAATAGGCTTTGAAGGTGGATATGATTACGATATTATCGTCCGCAATGGTGTAGTGACATCGGTGTCTTATTAAACCAAAATCCTACAGTCAACAAAAAGAGGCGACCCTTGTTGTGGAAAGGGTTGCCTACTAATTTATCAATAGATGAGATATCTTGCCATCCGCATAGGTCGTGTTTGTTGTGGTCTGCTCTAAAAGACCTCTTAGTATAGTGTCGGCGCGCATGTGTGCAGAGATGGATGGAGCTACAGATGGGGCATCATGTGGCTAGTTACGTCCTCCACGCAGTCACTATCCCAGAAGTAGACACTCTACAGCGAACCGGCAATCTCGTTTAACAGATATCCGATCCTCTTGCAACGCAACTTCGTCAGTTTGTCGATAACGGGATCAAAGAGAAGGGAAAAAGAAGGGAAAAAGCTCTCTCATGTGAAATATTCTTTCAAAAGGAATGATTTTCTCAGATTTTATGTCTATCTTTGCCTTGTTATCAGTTTTTTGTCTGGTTTTAAACGCAGCACTAAATTGGGTGAAAATTATGACATGGCAAAATTCTATGTAATCTTTTGTTATCTAGAATGTTATGATATCTAAACAATTAAAATGCTGCGAAATTTAGGTTATAATATTTTGAGTTACGCAAAATTTAAACTATATTTGCAGTCCTTAAAAAGCATAAATTTAAGAGTAATTACTTTTAATAGACTATTATTATTTCGTAAATAAATGAGTAATAAAGCTTTATTGATGATTCTTGATGGATGGGGGATAGGTGACCGCTCGAAGAGCGATGCCATTTTCTCCACCCCAACACCATATTGGGACCACTTGCTGGAGACTTATCCTAACAGCCAGCTGCAAGCCAGTGGCGAGAATGTTGGTTTGCCCGATGGCCAGATGGGCAACAGCGAGGTAGGTCATTTAAATATAGGTGGCGGTCGCGTGGTCTATCAAGATTTAGTTAAGATCAATAAAGCTATTCGCGACAAATCCATCTTTAAGAATCCAGAGATTGTAAGTGCCTTCACATATGCCAAAGAGAATGGTAAGGCGATTCACTTCATGGGTCTAACCAGCGATGGTGGTGTACACAGTTCGCTAGAGCATCTTTATGCTCTTTGTGATATAGCTAAGGACTATGAGCTTAAGGATGTATTTGTTCATTGCTTTATGGACGGTCGTGATACTGATCCTGAGAGTGGTAAGGGATTTGTTGCAAAACTTGAGGAGCATTGCGCCAAGAGCGCTGGTATTGTGTCAACCGTCACAGGTCGTTACTATGCTATGGATCGTGACAAGCGCTGGGAACGCATCAAGCTGGCTTACGACCAGCTCGTTCATGGTGAAGGACGCAAGAGCGACAATATGGTTCAAGCTATTCAAGAGAGCTATGACGAGGGCGTCACCGATGAGTTTATAAAACCAATCGTTAATACTTCTGTTGACGGTCGCATTAAGGAGGGAGATGTAGTTGTCTTCTTCAATTTCCGCAACGACCGCGCCAAAGAACTTACTATCGTGCTTACTCAACAGGATATGCCAGAGCAGGGAATGGCAACAATCCCTGGGCTTCAATACTATTGCATGACTCCCTATGATGCTTCGTTCACAGGAGTTCACGTGATTTTCAAGAAGGAGAATGTTGACAACACGCTTGCAGAATTCCTTTCGTCACAAGGCAAGAAGCAGTTGCACATTGCCGAGACAGAGAAATATGCTCATGTTACCTTCTTCTTCAACGGTGGCCGAGAGGCACCATTCGACGGTGAAGACCGCATACTCGTTCCTTCACCCAAGGTTGCAACCTATGATCTCAAACCAGAGATGAGTGCACCTGAGGTTAGGGACAAGCTCGTTGAGGCGATAAGGGAGAGGAAGTATGATTTTATTGTGGTAAACTACGCCAATGGTGACATGGTGGGTCACACAGGAGTCTATCCAGCCATTGTAAAGGCTGTAGAGACAATTGATGAGTGCGTTCATGACACTGTTGAGGCTGCTCGTGCTGCTGATTATGAGGTGATTATAATTGCCGACCATGGTAATTGTGATCATGCCATCAATGAGGACGGTACACCAAATACAGCTCACTCTTTGAATCCAGTTCCATTTATCTATGTGACTGAGAATAAGGAGGCAAAGGTGGGCTGTGGTCGCTTGGCTGATGTGGCTCCTTCAATACTTCACATTATGGGGATTGAGCAGCCCGCAGAAATGACTGGCGAAAGCTTAATAGGTTAAAAATTTTTGAAATAACATATATTTAAGAAATAAAACAAGAAAAGAATAAAGCAACACATTTTTTTCATTTCATATACTCGTTTTACTATGATGACTCAACGCAGTGATTGCATTGAGTCATCTTCTTTTTATCTTATAGGTATGTTGACATATTACTCTTCAGGAGGTTCCATTCCATACAATCCATATTCTTTTCCGCACTTGAGGCAACTCCACACAGGGTGTGGATCAGGCTTCCACTCGCAACCCAAAGAAGAGTAGGGTGTAACAGTGGTATCTCCTTCTAAAGCCAACTGAGCAATAGAGTCTTCATATTCTACATCGACTAATCCAAATCCAATTCTTGCAAATACTTTTCCGCCACAATTATCACATACATTGGGTTTAGCCGTATCGATGCAGATTTCTTTCCAGTTTGCATAAGGGTCGTTATTATCTGATGTGTTGCCAGTTTCAGATGTGTTAATAACACAAGAGAATAGAATTGTTGTGACAATGAATGTGACAACAAAGATGATAGTTTTGTTATTCTTCATATTTGTTATAGTTCAATTGCATCTTTCACTTTGTCTGGTAGAAGTGCGAAGTCGATGACCTCTTTTATAGAATTGACAAAATGGAAGGTCAAGCCTTTTAGGTAAATGTCGTTGATTTCGTCAATGTCCTTCTTGTTGTCGTGGCACAGGATAATGTCGGTGATGCCTGCGCGCTTGGCAGCCAATATTTTCTCTTTTATGCCTCCCACAGGAAGTACCTTTCCTCGAAGGGTGATTTCACCAGTCATTGCCACATGGTCTCGTACCTTGCGCTGTGTGAACGATGACACCAGCGAAGTCACCATTGTTACGCCTGCCGATGGACCGTCTTTGGGAATTGCACCCTCGGGCACATGAACGTGTACGTTATATTTGTCGAAAAGTTCATAGTCGATGTTGAAGATCTGACTGTGACTCTTGAGGTATTGCAATGCTATCATAGCGCTCTCTTTCATCACATCTCCCAGATTGCCTGTAAGAGTTAGTTTTTCGCCTTTTCCACGTGAAAGAGCGCTCTCGATGAAGAGAATTTCTCCTCCCACAGCAGTCCATGCCAGCCCAGTCACTACACCGGCAAAGTCGTTGCCTTCGTACCGGTCGCTATTGAAGTCACGAGCACCCAAGAACTCCTTGAGGCTAGCTACGTCAATGCTTTTGGGATATTCATCACCACTTGCTTTCTTGCGTGCCACTTTACGGAGTACTTTGGCAATTTTTTTCTCCAACTCACGCACACCGCTCTCCCGGGTGTATCCGTGAATAATTTCGGTGATAGTAGCTTTAGGAAAAGCTATTTCTTTTTTCTCAAAGCCGTTCTCTTGCAGCTGTTTGGACACTAGGTGCTTGCGTGCAATCTCGATTTTCTCTTCAGGGATGTAACTGTTTATCTCAATCACTTCCATGCGGTCGAGCAGAGGCTTCGATATTGTACCGAGATTGTTGGCTGTGGCGATGAAGAGCACCTTAGAGAGGTCGTAGTCAACGTCAAGGTAGTTGTCATGGAAATGACCGTTCTGCTCTGGGTCGAGCACCTCGAGCAATGCCGAAGCTGGGTCGCCCTTGAAGTCTTGCCCCACCTTGTCAATTTCGTCAAGCACAATCACGGGGTTGCTGCTTCCGCATTTCATCATAGCCTCAATGATTCGACCAGGCATAGCACCGATGTATGTGCGACGATGCCCGCGAATCTCTGCCTCGTCGTGCAGACCGCCGAGTGAGATGCGCTCGTACTTGCGATGCAGCGCCTCGGCGATAGAGCGTCCTAGCGATGTCTTGCCAACTCCTGGAGGACCGTACAGACAGATTATTGGTGCTTTGAGATCGCCACGCAATTTTAGTACTGACAGGTGTTCAAGAATGCGGTCTTTTACATTTTCCAAACCATAATGGTCGCGGTTTAATTTTGCTTCTACTTTCTTTAGGTTGAAGTTGTCGTTAGTATACTCATTCCATGGCAGATTGAGCATAGTGTCGAGGTAGGCATATTGTGTGGAATAGTCGGGCGACTGTTGATTCAGTCGCTCAAGCTTTTTGAGTTCCTTGTCAAAATGCTTCAAGGTGTTCTCGTCCCACTTTTTCTCCTTGGCGCGACGCTCGAGTTCGGGGATGTCGTCATCGTTAGTGCCGAGTTCTTCCTGAATTGTGCGAATTTGTTGCTGTAGGAAGTGTTCACGCTGCTGTTGTGACAGGTCTTCCCGTGTACGTAACTGAATGCTCGCCTTTAAGTCGATGAGTTGTGCTTCTTTACTTAGTATTCCAAAGAGGTGATAAGCACGATTTTTGATGTCGCTCTCTTGGAGTAACATTTGTTTGTCTCTTGCCTCGAAGGGTATGTTTGTTGCGAGGAAGTGGATGAGGTATACAGGGTCGTCAATGTTGTTGATGGCAAACTTCAACTCTCGTCCAGCGTCACCCATCTTGTTGAGCATGTCGAATGTCAACTCCTTGATAGAACTGATAATAGCCTCAAATTCTCCATCGTTCTTCTTGGGAAACTTCTCATTGTATAGTGAGATGTTGCCGCGTAGATATGGCTCTCGGCTTGTGATTTCATCAAGGACGAAACTCGAGCGACCATGAAGAATCACGTTGGTGGAGTCATCGGGAAGTTTGAGGACCTTTATCACCTCGGCGACCGTTCCCACGGGGTATAGGTCGTTTTTGTCAGGATCATCCACATCGCTGTCAATTTGACAAACAACTGCCAAAGGTTCACCTGTTCGCTGTGAGTCCTTAATGGCATTTAGTGATTTCGTTCGTCCCACCATCACTGGCATCGTCATGCCAGGAAAGAGTACCATGTTGCGCAGAGCAAGTACAGGTACATCCTTCAACTCTTTTTCTTTCAAAAGTTTGTCGTCACTATTGGCATGTATTTCGGCAAAGATAGGGATGGCATGAGCTCCGCCATCGTTCATCTCGAAATCTATATCTTTATTAAAATCTATCATGTGATAAAAAAGTGTTTTCTATTTAAAAAAGTATCAAAAATAAAGTATAGCAATTCTGGTGCCAATGACAATACTATCCATGAGAAATAGATGAAATCATGGTGTTAGTTTATATCTATAAAGCAGATTAAATTTGTGGATATAATAAGTGAAATGCTGTATGTTTAGTTGTATGTGTTGAATAAAATGGAGCTGAAAACATCTTCTTACTTTTACGCCCCCACTCAATAGATAATAGAGTATTACTAATTTGAGCTGCTCATCTTAACACTGCCAGCAAGGTCTTATTTGCTGAATATCAGAACCTTAAGTCATTTTTGCAGCATAAATGTCTTTTCTACCATATGTGCAAAATTATAGTATAAAATCGAATTATGCAAATTTTCTTACGTTTTTTTAACAAATAGACATGATAATATGCAGACCTCCAAAATGTTTCTTGCTAACATAGAATTGAGTCTGAAGGCCTCCCCCTTTTCATGATCAATGTGCTGTTCTGTAATTTGAAGAATATCTTCAGCTTTAGCATTTGATATTGATCCTGTAATACTATGCTTTGTAAGAATCTTATTCGCAGAATTAAGAATATGAAGGCCCCACAAACCGTTACTTAGTATAGTTTTCGATGGGCGTCTGTCACCTAACAAATAATAGATATGCTCAAAAGCAGACATAACACACTCTACAAAGTAACCCACAATGAATCCCACAAAAGGAATGAAGAACACTATATACTTGTTAAAAAAGGTAAATTAAGATTAATCATTGATGGTAACTGGTTATTAATAAGCAGGTTACCCACCCTCAATGATAACATTCCTAAACGACAGCTTCTTGATACAGATAGCGGGTCACTATCCGTCAATTCTCACGAAGACATTAACATTAACTACGGCCTTCGTTCTATGCGTTCCATCACTAAAGATGACTCTTGGCAACTTGAAGTAACCGTACTCTACAAGTTCAACGCCACACAAAGCAAATACAAAGGCACTGGGACAGGCCAGGAAGAACGCTCACGACTAGGCAATCAATACTCTTACAATGCTTCGATTTATCAAACATGTACACCCTCAGCATTGTAAGGAATAAAAAAAGCCATAGCGATTAATCACGCTATGGCACACTATAGCACATCCATTCTTACCAAAGAATTACGCTTGGGTTTGTTGCAGATACCAACGGTCCACTAACTGTAAAATGTGCGCCAAACTGGCAGTTGCATCTATGGCAAAGTGGTACAATGTACCAGCGATAGTCATTAGGGTCGTCTAATTGAACATGTGCACCATCTGTTGCTTTAGCTAGCAGTTGGGCACAATCAACTCTGTGACACCAATTGGCTTTCATTCCAGTTGCTTTTTCCCAGTAATCCAACCATGATGAATAACCAACAGGAGCTGGCCTAGTTCCCTCTGCTAAATTATGAACCTTGAAAATACTCATAAAATTTGTATTCAAAAGTTTTGTACTTTACTACAACCTGTCCCTGTAGTATTAGGACTCTTCACTAAACGGAGAGAATGCTGAGGAACTTATCCTCTTGGAGGAAATGGGTCTTTTCCATGAGAATCCCTTTCTCGAATCTGGCCATTGCGACCATGAATGAAAAGTGATATTTGCCGAGCAGCGGCAATTGCATCAGACTGTCTGTCGAATGTAGAGGTTAATCTCAAATTGCCTTCGCCCCTAATACCCCACCTTCCTCCTACCGGAACGACGTGTTGGTTCTTGCACATCATTTACACCTCCTTTCTGATTTAAGAGTTAAACATTTTAAAAGTAATCTTTGTTTCATTCGCCATCGGATCGTTCAACCGGTCCTACCCGGGGTCTTAATATGAACTTCAGGTGCATAGGTATACAAAAAAATCCGAATCTCCAAATATTCCGTGAAAAAATCACGGTAATTTTGGAAACCGGACTGTTTCTGGGTGTAAATTTAATGTTTTGCGCTATTTTTTCACGTTACGAAGTTCTTGCAATTCCATCAGAAATTCACTTACCAAATCACGATATTCTAAAAACAGCTCCCTCTTTGCCATTAATTCATCCAGTTTCGGATCAAGGTTCTTACTGTATTTTTTCTGGAAATTGATGGTATTGTGCACATATACATGTTTCTTTATATAGGTACACCCATTTTCATCTTTCTCAAACATGCGTACAGCATCACGCCTCAAATCTGGATTTCCCAGCAAACTCAGATCGTGAGTTGCTACGGCAATTTGGCAGTCCTCAGCTATTGAAAGATACATCTTTACAATAAAGGCCAATGCTTTCGAATGTATGCCCGCATCTATTTCATCTATGCAGCTACACTTACGTCCCATCACGATGTCATATACAACCACCAGCAACCTTATAATATTGAGCGTTCCAAACGATTCCAACCCGCTATCCAGCGATTTATTGCCATAATGAGCGGTAGAATGGATAAAACGTAAGTTTTTGTGAGAAATCACACCCGTTGGATATTGTTCTCGCATTGCTCTAATCAAAATCTCAGGAGCGCCACTTTTTACTAAATCAGAAATCAGCACACTAGCATCATCCACCTCGTAGTCCACAATGTTAGCACCAACATCCTTCAGCAACTTCAGCAGTAGTTTCTTCACTCGCTTGTCACGTTCCTGGTCACCTGTTTGTAGCCTGTCAGCAAGACTCTGTTCACCTCGTCTAACCAGACTGATTCTTTGACTAAAGTAATCATAGTTTTGCCTCAGAATGGAACTCTCTAGATTCAAAGCTCCAAATACTGACAAAACCGTACTGTTCTGAATCACGTTTGACACAAGCGTCCGTTGGTCCTTCTTGCTCAAGTCACAGGCCTGTCCAAACTTTATGGCAACGGTATCTTTCTCCTCGTTATACACTCTCTGATAAATTGGAGGGTTCCCAACTTGCTGCAAAACCTCTTCTTCAATCCTATCTGCACTCACCGCCACCTTATAATAATATGGTACATTGTCTATATAATATGATATAGTGAGTACTGTAGGCTTGTTACGCGATTTGTCATCTAAGAGGAAGGGCCTGTATTCCGGCTTGTTATCTGGTTTTTCCGGCTTATCTGTAGCTATCATCCTAAGATAACTTAGGGCAGAGAACATCTTCGATTTACCAGTACCATTCAGTCCCACACATAGCAGCAACCTTAGTATTCGCTTCCCATCTATCTCTTTATACCACTGTGGAGGCAATGCGCTCCCCTTCTCTTTATTAGAGGCCACAAAACTCAAGACCTCCTCTTTTAGGTATGATCTGTAATTTTCAACAGTGAACCGTTCAATCATGATAAAAAATAGTCTTTTTTACTAAAAAACGCCGTAAAGGTAACAATTATTGTACAAATAGCCAAATTTTCCGTGAATTTCCCACGGTTACAATGCATTTTAGGCACAAAAGCCAATTAGTCATCGCTAACCAGCATTTTCTGTGATTTATGCAAGCGTATTAAAGTTTTCGTTTACAAACTCACAAGCATCTTACAAATCATCTAACGGCGCTTTAAGATCCCCTTATGCCCAATGTTTTCTCGCACCTTACCCTTAAATATGGAAAAAATATTGAGACAGCTTATATTTTATATACTTCGAAGATATTTATGGATAAATAGAACGAAGTTGAAAAGATAAATAATTTAATAAAATAAAAGGCAATGAAGAAGTTTTCACGTGAGGCCCTCTCGACGATATTTGAAGTTCTCGGAATCATCGCTGCTCTGATTGGTTTGTTCTTATAAGGACATCCATTATCAAGAGGGCTTAAAAGCAAAGACTTTGGTTTGTTATATTTACATATTCGAAAGAACCTTTTAGAAGTCCTTGTATTTGTCTCCCAGTTCAAGCAAATCCTTGAACTTTTCCATTCGTTCTGGCCTCAACTCACCATCATTCACCAACTTCTGTTGATGTTTCCACCAATTACGAAGGCCATGTTCCGAATCTACAAACTTCGATGACCTCCTATGGTTTTCTGCCATGAAGCACATAACAGCCTTCCATTTAACAAACAATCTTTTCCCTGCGTCATATTCTCCCCCGAAATCACTGTTCCATCAGCCACTTCCATATAGGCACCACGGGTATTCCATCTTCCGTGCCTTCCTCATCATAAGTAATCAGCAGGCACTTCCAGCCCACATGCGCCTTGGCGTACTTCACCAGTGGCGGCACCTCCCTATTGTAAGTGGTTTCCTCCTTGATGCTATACGACACCTGAATGGCCAGTTGCTCGTCAGGCACGATGAAGTCTATCTCTTTCTCCGCATTCAGGAAAAACACATTCTTCTTGCCAAACCGCCTACATAGCTCCACCGCTACCATGTTCTCCAGTAGCGACGTCTCTGAGTTCATTAAGAACAGGTTCAGCAGTCCATTGTCAACGAAATAGTATTTCTTCTGTGTCTCTTTCTCAGTCAGCTTCCCTACCTCGTTCTCCATGGGCAGTATCAGCCAACTATCAGCTGCATATCCCGCATAATCAATCGTTGTCGGCACGCTGATGGGCGCTCCCGTTGCCGTAATCACATTCTTCAGCCTATTATACGACAGCGGTTGCTTCACGCTCTCCGCCATCTTCTTAATTAGAATGTTCAATACCCTGTCGCTCTTAATGTTATTTCGGGCACAGATGTCACCTAGATATATCTTCTGATAAAGGCTCGATAGCATAGCCCGCTTGTTCTTAAACGACAATATCTCTGGCAGGCCACCGTAATAGAAGTATTCGTTCAGATGTCGCTTCACCTCACTTCTCTGAATCGTGTCATATTCCCAATGCGCTTTCAGATCCACCTGCTGCGCTGCCAGATATTCCTTGAATGAATATGGGTACGCATCATAGATAAAGAACCGTCCGCCCAGCGTAGTTGCCACCTCCTTGCTCAGCATCTTCGCATTGCTGCCCGTTACATATACCCTGTATTTTGCATCAGTTAATCTCCGTACGAACTTATCCCAGTGGGCTATGTTCTGCACCTCATCTAGGAACACAACAGGCTTTTTGCCATACAGTTCCAGATGGGTCTCCAGCAGACTATTGAAGTCCTCAGTCTGAAACTCTGCCAGACGCTCATCCTCAAAGTCCACAAACAGTATCTCGTCCCATCCTTTTCCTGCCGCCTGTAGTTGTCGCACACGTTGGTACAACAGGTACGACTTACCAGCATGTCTTACACCAACTATCACATAGTTTCCATTCTCCTCAAAGTCAATGGGCCGGGGTACTATTTCCGCCTCATCCACTTCACGTTGCTTACTGATTAGACACTGCTTTATGACATCTTTGCTAATACTCATTTAAATTATATTTAATAAGAATTATGTGATTTTATAAAGTCCAGTTTGCAAATTTAGGTGCTTTCTATAAAATATAATTAACAAACTCCAAGTTTTTGCAATATTTTCACATTTTTTATTGCAAATCATTTTTTTACCCTTCAAAAGTGAAAACTCTCCAGGATTATTCTTGTCAAAATATAGTAGCATTATACCTTTATATTTTTTTAATCTAAGATTACCTTGCAAAATAATCTTATTTAATAATAGATATTATTCAACACGCTTATACAAAATACCAATCATAAATCACATATTAAAATAATATCTAAGGGGCATTTCTGCATTACATTTCAACAATTTATCATTGATTGTCTGCACATCCATGTCATTTAAGAAGGTGTTTACTTTGTCCCCTCGTGAAATCTTAAGTTCATTTCTGCGTTTTTCAACCAACGACTGAGTAATCTTTGTCCCCTCTACATTTGACACGATTCTGATGGGTGACTTATACCATGTTTTCAAAAGGTTGATAAAACAAGCTTCCGTTTCCCCCTCGCAAATAACAAGGGCGATTTTGCGCATCCACATAGATGGAGATGGTTCTCTTCTACTTGCCATGATTAGTCTTCCAATAATTGTTTGATACTAGACACAGAGGAGTCAACATAAGGCACTGCATCAAATCGTCCCTGTATATACCCTTTTTCAGCATCCATGTTCTCACGAAAATCCTTGAAATCGTATAATGAATAAACCTCTGTTGCACCCTGCTCGGTTTTATTAACAAACACGATTTGGTCACGTCTTAGTCTTTTAACGTCAATGAGATTCGTATTATGTGAGGTGAAAAGTAGCTGACTACTCTCCGAAGCATGGATCAAATCCAAAATGAAGTCTGCCAGGCGAGTGTGAAGTCCCATGTCAAACCCATCCATCAAAATACTTTTCTTATTCTTAACGACATCCAAGAGGCGTATAATTATTTGGAACAATTTACGTGTTCCATTTGATTCTTCCATATCCAAATCGAACATCACATCTTTCTGATTACGATGAAACGTTTTGAAACGCAGCACATCAACAATCTTATATGAGAGTTCGGATTCTCCAGTTATAGCAACAGGAGCTGTTGTTTGTTCTTTTCTTGCCTCAATGTCGGTAATATCCATGTCGCATATTTCAAGAGCCTTAAGGATAACTCTTTTATATGTGTTGAAGTTGTCCAACACCATCATATCATTAACATTAACAAGTCCTAGAAGGAATTGGTTCATGAAATAACGATAAAGCTTTTGGGTTATTTCACGGTTCATTGAACTAGCACGACTCAGAAAAAGATTCTTTTCGCTGGTATTGGTTGCCACATCTGATGGTTTTGCCATTACACCACCTGTACCATAACTATATTTTCCATTAGAATTACGAACAAACACCTTTGCCCGTCTGCCCATAGGATAATGATACAAACTTTCGCTTACAATGCGATCTCGAGTGAGTTCAAAAGAATACTCATACTCAACATTTTCACAAACGAAGTTAATTAGGAATCTACTTGTTTTTTTCTGCCATCCATCAAATTTGAAAGGTTCAAAGTTGAATGTTACACCTTCATTGTAGAGGTGAGACTCCAAGATCATTCTACAACAAAATGTAACAGCCTTCAATATGTTAGATTTTCCAGAAGCATTAGGACCAAATAATCCAACAGATTTTAATACTGGAACACCCTTCCACTCCATCACATTATGTTTTAATTCGCGGGCAAGAGCAGTATTAATGCTTGCAGCTCTGAAATCAATTCTTACTCTGTCTCGTATTGAGAAGAAATTTTCAAATTCAATTTTTAGTATCATCTTAATTGCGATTTTGTAGATTTTCTGCAAATATAGCAATTAAATTTGATTTTGCAATGTATTATATTCAAAATAAGGAGTAATTGTATGTATTTTAACAATTAAACACTTTTGAAAGTGTAAAAAGTCGGCTTCTAATAAATGACTTTTTGAAATAATGACTTTTTTCGAGTGCAAAGGAGCTGGATTAACTTGTATTGGAAGATTTTAACTTAGATAAATCTATATGCTTTTATCTAGTAAAGATAATTCATAAGACATGCATTCTTTTATACTCTATTTGGCTTTCAAAAACAGTCGCTCTTATTAACAGTTGTTAAGAGCCGTTGTCTTGCCTTTTACTATTGTCTCCACACTGCCAGTAGCTTCTACAACCTTAAGTATCAGATATTTAAGCGATTATAGACCCATTTTAGCCAATTTCTGACTTTGCCCTGCAAAGATAGTATAAATTCCTGAAACACAGCATATTTACGACGATATTTTTAAAAAAAATCACTTACCAATAATGACATTTTTTTGAGATTTGCATGCTCATGTGCTCTAATATCAATACTAGTCACCTGTGATTCAGCAGGTTAATTACACTCAAAAATGCAACAAATTGCGTAAAAGTGGTATGATATTGGCGGTTGCTTAAATACCGAGGGGGTTGAACTCGTGAGTATCACTCACGACTTCAAGTTCCAAGCTCGTGATGGTAGACAGAGAGCAGATGATGCACTCGACGCCAAGTGCGTTCAGACATTGTCTAAAACTATCTCAACAACCGTGCAAATGCATTTCTTGATTGGTTTACCTATAGCAATAACACCATTGATTTATTAAATATAAGAGGATAATAATTATTTATTTTCCAAAAACCTATTAGCCAACTTAATAATATCAGCATCTCCAGTCTTTAGGGCTGTTTCTATAAAAAAAGAGCAGTGTCTTTATTATCAACACTTATGTTGGCTTCATCCTTTTCAATTGTCTTTTCAATTTGTTTTAAATGCGATATAATAATATTATAACCATCTTGTGAAGTTTCATCATTTTTCATTTTTTCGTCCCAACTTGCTAAAGCATTAAAATAGGATTGAACCGCATTGCCAAAGGTTATAAAGATAAGATTACTCTTATTATATTGAATCTCTTTGTACAATTCAGCTTTTGCTTTTTGAACCTTTGCATCGACTATCTTCTGCACCTTTTCATCTTGATATAAGTGGGTATATATTTGCCATCCAACAAGTAGTGTGACAAGAACCGTTAATATACCAAGTGGAAAACTAACGCTATTAATGTCCAGTTCTTTACTAAACAATGATATACTTGAAAATAGAAGAGCAATAATGCTCAATAAGACAGTTAAGATTAATAATTAATTTTTCATTTAATAAACCAATAACAAGAAGTATGAATAGAGAAAATGAATTTAATTCAATAGATACCAGAATATGCTAATTCACCTTTCATATACAAATCAACGTTTGTAAGATTGAACATGATATTAAAGCAATTTCTGATTTATGACACAAACAATCATCCTACTATCTAATTAAAAAAGTAATAAACTAAATAAGCTCCCAAGAATCCCTATCTAATCTTATTTCTTAGCTTCTTGAGATCTGTATTAACAAAACCATTAATTTCCTTGCCTAGCAAAAATGTCTCTGTTGTAAATCTTTGAGGATTTTCTTTATCTGTCAAGTAGTTTCTTTCTGCATTTTTTATAGCATCTTCTAGTCTTACTGGATCTCTTTCAAAGTTAAAACCACCAGATATAGCGCTATGCACATACTCCTTGAAAGATGAATGTTTCTCAACCTCATCTTCTAATGGCTTATTCTCATAGAAATGATAGTAAAGCCAAATCTCAAAACAAGGATTGCTTTGCGCCACATTCCATGCATTGTAGATTTTAATTTCATCAAACGTTTTGGGTATGTTTGAATTCATTTGCGAACAAAAAACACGCAATGAGACAATCTTTCCTTCTTGCTCCCATGTATCTGTATCAATTACAAACCAAACAGTGTCGTGATGTTCATATTCTACTGAATAAGTCCTTTCGTCACTTATCAGCACATGGCTGGCACGCTCCATAAGCTTAATTGGATCTGTTCCATCTTGAGGAGGTATAGTAATAACTTGTAAGTTTGAAGACAATCCCTCAAAGAATTTGAAATAATCAGGTTCTGTGCCTTTGCCCTCGCAAACAATATATATTTTGTGGCAATCTCTTGAAGGCTCTCGCTTGCCGTAGTCTCTTCTTCTCTGTATCATATCACCAGTGTAAGTCTTTGAGATTAGACAAGAAAGGTATGCCCCCGTATCGACCATTCAAATAGCCATTCTCAATGTTGGCTGTCTTGTGAACATTGAAGTCACTCAGTGGGTACAGCTGAGTGGCTTGTTCTGCATCCTTTTGTGCAAACCAGATCTCATCAGGTCGAAAGATTCTTTGATCAAGTAGACCAGATTCATGTGTAGTGAATACTATTTGACCTCTGGCATTCTCATTTTCTGAAAGTTTTTGCATTATATCTTTTATCATGATGGGATGAATGCTACGCTCTATCTCATCAACAACATATACCAAATCATTCTGGATAATAGCATATAACAATGGCATATACTCAATCAAACGACGTGTACCATCTGATTCACCATGAAGAGACATTTCAATTTCTGATCCATCCAAATTCTTATGAACCGCAACTAATGATTTAATAAATAGATTCCCATTTTCATAAATTACATTTACGACATCTGATGTGTTATTATCACGTACAAGTTGAGGTTTTCCTGGATCCGCTTTAGCCAATTTGACTAATTTCAATTTATCTTCACCTCTTAAATCCTCCTCTCTTAATATTTCCTTTTTGACTTTTAATCTGTGAATGCCCGTTTTAAGTTCTGGCAGTGTTTTAGCAACTAATTTTGAGAACTTGGAATCAACATCAATCATGTGAGGAACATAGCCGTTGAATGAGTCAGGAAGAACCAATTGTAACTTCTTAATAAACCATTTATAAGCATCTGAAACCAATGGACATTCATTAGCATAATACTTCCCCAAAAACGAGAGTAGAAGCATGTCAGGACGCACAAGTCTGTTCAAAGCGTCCTGAAACTGATCTGCTATACCTTTGGCAATATAAGTTGGATTAATACTAATATTTGATCCATCTCGTTTGAAAATATTCACATCTTTGCTTTTTTTACTCATAAGCAATTGCTCAGTGATTATTTCTTTTGGAGAAAACTCAATTTGATAATAAAAGATAGTTTTGTTATAAAAGAATTCTATAGCCAAACCAGAAGATTTGAAATTATATTTTGGGTCGAATTTAAATGTCAATCCATCATAAAAATCGATCGTCCTCAAAGACTCAACTTCTACCATCGTTTTCAACAGATCGATTGCTTTTAGAAGATTACTTTTACCAGCTCCATTTGCACCATAAATAGCACTCATTCGCAATGCTGTGGCATGTCCACACGAGATCTTGTGATTCTCATGACTGTGGCTTTTGCTTGATGGGAACATATTAAACTCAACTGCGTCCTTAAAAGACATTATATTTTCTGCAACAAATCTCAATAACATAATGATTCCGTTAAAAGTTCACGACAAATATAGTAATATTTCCTTGATTGACAAAGAAATTTCAACTAAAAATAATATTCTTAACCGAATTTAACAACAAATCTGAATTTATGTGTCTTGTAGTTCGTCTTTGCATGACTCTATTCACAATGATATTTACGAAGAACACCACCATAAATACACATAATAATTCAGTAGGCACAAATAATAAATAACAGCTGTTACAATGTTAAAGTAAAATTACACATAAAGATCATCTGTTTCGCTTTTACTTTGAAAAATTGCATAAATCATGCGATTTATTCAATTAGATTCTTCTATATGCGTATTTTAATCGTATAAGAAATACTACTAGTAAAGCTTTTGTTCAATTTTTTGACAAAAAAAGTGCTTAAAACATCATACATTGAAAAAAAAACTATATTTTTGTAATTGGGGAATATCGCAGTTTTTTTAACTTTTGTTTTTAGCACTACAAAAATGCTCAAAAAACATCATTATTTCCTTTGATCTCAATCAATTATAATTCACAAAACTTAATCAAAATAAAGAGAGTCACCGATAAAATAAATAAAGATGAGAGTTTTACTGTTGAACATTTCTGACATACATGTATTGTCACAGAATAAGCCGGAAAATGAAGGACTTGTTCTGAGAAAGTTTATTGTTGATGTAGAGGAACAAGCAAAGAGATTCGTCTATGAAGATGTATACATATTGATTAGTGGCGACTTAGTATTTGCTGCTTCTGATGAAAGTTATGCTAAATTTGATGATATTATTGTGAAAGAATTAATGAGGGTTTTCGGTATAGACAGAACTCATTTCATCATTGTTCCTGGCAATCATGATATATCACAAAAAGCTGTTAGAGATGTAGAAGAATCTTTCATTCCCATCTTCAACAGTCAATATGATGAGAGCTTATTCAATGACTTGGTTCAAAAAGAAGCACAAAAAGAAATATTATTTGGTAAATTTGCTTCTTTTCAGCGTTATATGAAGGATACGATGGGTATTGATGATTACTCACTTCATGCAAATATGTACTGTATAAATCACACATGGAGTATCCATGTCCTAAATACAGCTATACTCTCTTGTGGTGCATATAATAATATAAATGATCAAGGGCACCTTGGAGTAGATACTCGATGCTTACATAATTTACTATCAGAAGACAAACACTCTAAGAAAATTTTGCTTATGCATCACCCTGAGTACTTCTGTATGGACTGGGTAAAACAAGAATTGAGAAAACTATATGGTCAAGAGTATGCCATGGTTTTGTCTGGACACACTCACGAGCAATATATCTTTTGCGATGATAGAGAAGGCTATATCCGTTGCGAGGCGCCACAATTATTTACGGATAAATATGATGATATTTTAGGTTATAATTTCATTGAACTGGATGATGATAAGGTTGTAAAGATAACCTATCGTCAGTGGCAAGAGAAAAGAAATAAGTTTAGGGCCGGTTCTGATTTCGTTGACGATGAAGAATGTAATGGTGTAATTACATTTGTTGATGATGTGAGTGAGCAAAAACATGTATCACCAACGGACCTAACCACAATATTGATGCAGGAACGTCTGAGAAAGGAAATGGAGTCATATTTGGGGCAACCGTATATTTGGGTAGATCGCTATTTGAGTGATGACCGTCTGGATAATGTCTTTAAGATGCAGGAGTCTACCTTATTTTCTGAACTTGATATAATTAAAAATGGCGAGAACATTCATGCAGTAGCACCATCACAGTATGGACTAACTTGCTATGGTAGTCATTTTCTTCTTACACTATGGGAAAGTCAACATGAATTTGGCATAAAAGTAGATGCTGATGGAATAAGAGTAAAAAAGTTTGAAAAACTTGTTGATGCCGAACTTAATCATTATGGTAAAGACAAAAAAGATGTAAAATGGATAGTCATTGATAATTGGAAACCTTATCGCAAAGACCAAAAGGGAATCAAAGCCTATTTGGAACAAGAGTTCCCTGATGCACATGTTTTGTTGATGACAATTTACCATGAAAGCGATTTCATCTCTGGAGAATCTTTTGAAGAGGAAGAGATAAAATCTAAAACTTTATATCTGACTCCTCTCAAAAGATCACAAGAACGATTGATGGTAGATGCGTACAATAGAGAAAAATTTATTGATGACAGTGAAGAAGTCCTTAATAAACTTGATGAAGATTTAAAGAACTTCAATCTACATCGTTCGCCTCACAGTTGTGCGACGCTATTGACCGTTTTCAAAGATTCTTTCGACCGTAATCCAGTGAACAGAACAGATGTTCTTGAGAATGTTCTCAGTATTATTTTTGATAATACTAGATTACCAAATTATAGAACAAAAAAACCAGACGCAAAAGATTGTGACTTTTGTTTGGGGTATTTCTGTTCGAGACTCATAAAAAAAAATGATTATTTTTTTAGTAAGGATAGTTTTGTCAATGATATTCGTGATTTCTGCCGAAAGATGGACTATGATGTAGAAGTAGATTTGCTTTTTGATATTTTGTGTTATAATAAAATTGTGATTGAAGACCATGGAGTCTATAAGTTCCATTTTACATTTTGGGTATATTATTTTGTAGCTTCATGGATGATAGCTAATGAAGATTATGCAAATGAAATATTGGAGAATCAAAACTATCTTCATTATCCCGAGGTTTTGGAATTTTATACGGGAAAGGATCGGCATCGCAAAAATGCAGTTGAGACACTTATAAAGGATTTGTCTGTAGCGTCAAAATCAGTACAAGCAAAGACTGGTATGAAAGAGCAAGATGACCCCTTTGCCTTTTTACGATTTAGCCAAGGGGAGGAACAAGAAAAAAATATTATTAGGAGAATTGAATCTGATGTAAAACTGTCAAATCTGCCCCAATCTGTAAAAGATCAGACTGCAGATTTATCATATAATCCTTATGCTGCTTTTCATCAGGATATTTTCAAAGTGTATTCTGACTTCTCTGTAGGTTATTTAGTAAATATCATTCGAATAGGCAGTAAAGTTTTTAGGAACAGTGATCAATTGGGTGCAGTTATCAAGCAAAATCTCCTATCAGAATTGACCTCTGCAATGAAGGTTCTTTCAAATATTATATATTTGGTTTCACCATTATTTTCTAAACAAGGTTTTATTCAACTTACTGACTATTCTTTTAAATTGACAAATGATTTTTATAAGTTAAATGAAAAAGAGCGCACAATTAAAATACTTGTTACTATACCTTATAATCTTACGATGATGTTCAAGGAAGATATATTCTCATCCAAATTATCCCCGGTATTTGTTTCAAGTTTAAATAATGAGAGAGATAAAGTAAAACGCCACTTGCTGGCCTCTTTGCTCATCTATAAACAACCAGAAGGATGGGGAAAAGCAATAACCAATTATATGGATACTATAGGTCAAAATTCTTATTATCTGGGCACCTTGCTTGAACTGATGCTTACAGTATACCAAAATGGAGAATTGGACGAATCTGAACAGAGGAGGTTGAAAAATTTAATAAGAGCTGCATTTTTTAAGAATAGTCAAGGGAGGCTACCATCTTCGCAGGGTGAGTACAATCAAATAGATTTATCGAAGACGTTTTTGCGTGGCGGAGACAACAAAGACACAGTTGGTTCAAATTAATGATTATTGTTAAACAATAACCTAGAGAAAATACATCTTAAAGATTAATTTTGAGGTTTCCGTTTTTAGTAAGTTCTTCATGTCCAGGCATACAAGAATATATGCTTGTCCACACTAAATTTACACTGGACCAAATTTTATTTGATATATCTCCATCGTCGTTGATAAAATATCTATAGTGTAAACTGTCTTTTCATACAAATGTTCTTTAAAGTGCCATACTGTCAGATTCACATAAAATTGGATGACAGCAAGATCGAGGTGCCTTGCTGCTTCTCATTTTCGTCACCATAGGGATTTATCATGCAGCAGAAGAAGCATAATGGATATTTTGAAGTAGAAAGCCACTTCTGTAACTTTACGTTTATATTGTCACCGAACATTTCTCACTCTATCTTATTGGCTGCCTATTTCATATGATTCTTTCAAATACGACATATAACTCTGGTTTTTTAGCAGTTTAATAATATGGTTTTTTATTTTTGCTCTTTTCACTATCATCTCTTTGTTGCGCCAAATAGCTTGATCTGGTAAACCATCTTTATTTACGAAAGATGAAAGACCATCCTGAAACAGATAATACCTTTATTCATAGATAGTACTTTTTTGATAGTGTTTAGGTCATAAACTATCTGCTTGATTACCACACCTTTACACCTAAACACTGCCAGCAAGACTCAATTTATTGAATGTCAGCAAATTAAGTCGTTTTTGGAGCACTAGAGCCTTTCCTACCAATTCCAAAGTTATACCACAAAATTGAAATACACAAATTATATTATGATTTTTTAAGAAATACGATTTAAAGGAAAAATACTCGCAACCCTTTTTACGTGATTGCGAGCATGTTTTCGAATAAACCGTATGAATATAGTTTCCTAGTATTCTTTATTGCCTCAATGAACTTTCCTTTCAACAACCTCTTTTACTTTTTCAAATGATTTCATCTCTGCGATTTCCTCTGGCTCGAATTCAATGTTGAACTCCTCCTCAAGTTCAAGCATAAGATTTAAGTGGTGTAAGGAATCCCAGTTCTCGCTTGAATCTTGAGAACATGATGTGTCGATGGTCTCGTCCTCAAGTACTTCTCGCATAATGTTTATTAATTTCTTCATCTTCTATTTATTGAAATTTACATTGTAATAATTCTTGTTTTCCAGCTCATTATCAAGATTGAACTCATATAAGCGTTTTTCTCCGTTATTCTCGGATTTAATGAAAGTGAAACCAGCTCGATCATAGAAATCAGCAACTTGACTATTCTTGGCAGTCATAATATATTCAGCTTTCACATGCTTTATATTATTGTCTCGTAACCAGTTAAGTGTTGTATTGAGAAACACGGTTTCAATACCTTTGCCTAACACTCGGCAACTGAGGATCAAGTTGTAGATGCTGATGCAATACTCACTCTCTGGTTTAAGGAAAATAGTGCATGTTATGCCGTCATCACCAAATCTGTCGCTCACGTTGGCACAAAAGATGAACCATCCCTGTTTCTCCATTCTATGAATATCAACCTCGGCGTATCGTCTTGTAGTGAGATTGAACTGATTGGTTTTCTGAGTAAGTTGTGCAATACGTGAACGATTGAAGTCATTGACAGGCATAATATTGACACAAATCTCAAGACTCTTTATGTATTCATCCATATTAGCAAAAGTGGCCTGAGATGCTCTACGTTGAGTATAGGCTCGGTATTGGTCAGCCTTTTTCTTGTCATCTTCTGTGACTGTGTATATTCGGAAATATTTATCTACCAAATCCTTGAAGGTAGGCATTAAATCATATGGCTTGCCTGAGAATTCAGGCACTTCCACCATAGGCAAAGCTTGCCGAATCAGTTCCCGTTCAGAGGGATTGTCATCAACAAACACCATACTATCAAGTCCTATATTCAATTCTTCTGCTAATTCTTTAATATTTGTGACTTTATCATTCCAATTGATGCGCCAAGAGCTAAAATGTTGCTTGCGAAGAACCATGAAAGGATTATTTTCCCAAGCTTCTAAAACATCTGCCTCGTTATTTTTGCTGCAGACCGTGAGGATGACACCATATCTGCTAAGAGACAACAAGGATTGCTGCCAGCAACTGAATGCATTACCGGGGTAATCGCCTCCAATTTTTATGCCAGATATGCCATCTTCACCAAGTATTCCTCCCCATAAAGTGTTGTCAAGGTCAAGCACAAGGCATTTCTTTCGATTATATGCCAACTCGTCTTGTTTGTGTGTCCACCATGCCTTAAAATCTTTGGCCAGTTTAGGATTTAGAACTGTCTGCGAAATAAAATAGAACCTCCAGTTCACTAATTCATCTGCAGTATAATGTCGGGTAAATTCACTGAAATCAACAACCTTTACCCTACTGTCCTTGCTTGCCAAATCGAATACTTTGGAATTGAAGTCATTGATTGCAGAATAGATGCTGAAATCATAACCGACAAACTGTACATGAAAAAGTGTCTCTAAAGTAAATATCACTAATTGAGCGTTTTTAGGTATTTGCTGCAAAACAATCTGCAGTTTGTCGAAATAAGTGCTTATTTCCTCAGAAAGGTGCTTGTCAAAGTTTGATAATGGCAGTTGATAGAACCATATAAAATTATCAACATCAGGGATGATGCTGATATCGCCATAGCCAGAATAAGCAACATCTTTGTTTCCAAAGAATGGCTCTATAGTCTGATTTCGAAATATGAAATAACTCATCTCTCTACTAACTCAATAAGACCATTGTTTTTAGAATACATAAAACACACTCTCTTATTGCCAATTGCACATGCAGGGGCAGGTTTGCTGACTTGAACAAAATGCTGAGACTTGAGTTCTTTGGATGCTTCTATTATGTCGTCAACCTCGTAACACATGTGATATGGAGTGACCCCAGATGCTTCAAGAGTGCGGTTTATGGGACTTTGATCGTCTATCGGTGCAAGAAGCTCTATCAATGGCGTTTCGGGCTTGTTGAGAAAGCATACACGGACATCTTGCAGAAGATCGTCAATAGTCTCACTAGCTGAATATCCTTGAGCTAGATAAAATGCTTTGGTGGCATCTATATCGCGGCAAGCAATTCCTATGTGATGGAATCTTAGTTCGTTATTCATCAATGTGTATTATTAAATGAAGATCTTAGCTGGATTGCCCAAATATGTCTTACCATCCTTTGCATTTCGTGTAAGAACCGAGTTTGGAGCAATTGTTACATTAGTTCCTATCTTGACCTTTTGGATTGCAGTGGATTTTACGCCAAATAGGTTACAATCACCAATTTCAACCGAACCGGATATGTTTACCGATGGCATTACCGTATTATAGTTGCCTAATTTGGTGTCATGCCCAACTTGAGTGAACACATTCAACAGATTAAAGTCTCCCATAGTGACATTACAACTGATGGAAGAATTGGGGCCTATGAAATTCCCCTTTCCCATTTTGACTGATTTCTTGTCGTAAAAAAAGACGTTCGAGGCGATAATGTTTGGAAATGACACGAGTGGATTTGTGACACGAGCCACGACTTGTTTTGCGACTTCAGGATTGCCGATAGCCAGTACAACGTCTAATGGTTCATGGACGAAGTTCAATTCAGAAATATCGCCTAGCACTCTGCCATAGCCGATTTCTGTGCCAGTTTCCACCCCGTCATCATAAAAGCCTATGAAGTCATAGGTTGCTATTTGTCGAATTATACATGCAACCTCACGGCCGAAACCACCCGCTCCGATGATTGCTAATTTGTTCATTTGTACTGTTTAAAGATTTTAAAGGGCAGGCATAGCATCCGCCAGATCAACTCATGGTTCATAAGCCAATGTAGCACTTTCCACTTTATACCAGGATAGTCCACCACGTACAGTCTTGTAAATGGATAGAGTTGCATCGATTTGAGATGCTTAATCATATAGTTAGCCTTACCCAGTCGTAATGCTTTTATCAGCCCAAAGAAGATGTAACTGTTTGCCAACCCCATCCATCTGTCGGATGTTTTTGAGGACATCTCGTTACCACATCGCTCGTACTCGTCTATAAGATTCCTTGCCACAAAGGCATAGTCTGCAAGCATGTTGAAATTGCGCTCGCGTTCTTTGTTGTGCATAATGCTGCCTGGTTGCACAACATAACAATAGACAGTAGTATCAATATGTATAATCCTATTTGCATGTAGCAGAACAAAAGGAGTAAAACTGCCATCTTCTAGACGATGACCCTCTGGGAAAGTCAGATTCAAAGACAATAGGTATTCACGTTTTATAATATACCACCACACAGTGGCAAGGAAATTGTGAGTGGCGATATACTCATCACCGTTCATCACTTGTGATGTTCTAAGATCATTGTTGCCGGTTGAAGTGTTTTTAGTCCATAACACATCTCGCTCGCCACTTATCGAATTGAAACAGGCAACTTCCAGGTCATTATGCAATGCCACTTCAAGCACTTGTGGCAAAGAACCAAACACCAAGAAATCGTCCGAATCCACGAAGTAAAGATACTCTCCTTTGGCCTCTCGGATGCCCGTGTTCCTCGCTCCACTCAATCCTTTATTCTCCTGATGAATAACACGAAACTGAGGGTGCTTGCCAACGTATTCATCACATATCTCCCCAGATGAATCAGTTGAACCGTCATTCACAAGAATTACTTCATAGTCATCCATACATTGCTGAACGATACTTTCCAGACACACAGGAAGGTATCGCTCAACGTTATATACTGGAATGATAATGGAGATTGATATCTCCTGATGGGGCGTCATAAGTAGTCTTACTTCTTTGCTTGCTTTATAGTCTCTACAATATATGCGAGATCATCATCAGTTACCATAGGACCACTGGGTAGGCACAATCCCACCTTGAATAGTTCCTCGCTTACGCCATTTACGTATGCAGGTGCATCCTTGAAGACTGGCTGCATGTGCATAGGTTTCCACAATGGACGCGACTCAATGTTAGCTCTATCAAGCACTTGGCGTAACTGCTCATAGTCCATACCGAACTTATCTGGGTTAACTGTGATGGTGTTTAACCAGTAGTTGGGCTCCATATAATCCTCAGGAGCTACATGCAATTCGATTCCATCGATGTCGGCAAAAGCCTCTTGGTAAACGTCTTTAGTGTGAACATGATGGGCAAGATGATCATTAACTATGGTCATCTGACCACGGCCTATACCAGCGCAGATGTTACTCATACGGTAGTTGAAACCAATGTGCTCATGTTGGTAGTATGGGAATGGTTCGCGGGCTTGGGTGGCATAGAAAAGAATTCGCTTGGCAGTTTCCTCATTGGGACAGATGAGTGCGCCGCCACCACTGGTGGTAATCATCTTGTTTCCGTTGAAGCTCATCACACCATAGTCACCAAAGGTTCCCACAGCCTGACCACGATAACGAGAACCGAAACCCTCAGCAGCATCCTCAAGAACAGGAATCTCATAGTGCTTAGCAACTTCCATTATCTCATTGATATAGGCAGGCATACCATAGAGATAAACAGGAATGATTGCTTTAGGCTTCTTACCTTTTGCAATACGATTCTTGATTGCATCCTCAAGCAGATTGGGATCCATGTTCCAAGTGCCAGGCTCACTGTCAACAAATACCGGAGTAGCGCCCTGATAAGTCACGGGATTTGCACTCGCCGCAAAGGTGAACGACTGGCAAATGACCTCATCACCAGCCTTTACGCCCAAATTTACAAGCGCAAGATGAATTGCTGCAGTTCCTGCACTAAGAGCAACAACCTTTTTGTTTAGAATCCGACCATCATCAGGATGGTTTATAAACTCCTCAAGGTCTTTCTCAAAACCATTAACATTAGGTCCCAAAGGCACCACCCAATTAGTGTCAAACGCCTCTTTAATAAATCTCATTTCCTCGCCTGCCTCACTCATATGAGCCAAGCAGAGCCATATTCGTTTATTTGTCATATACTATAAATGTTACTTTTTATTTTCAACTTTGACTAAATAATCACATTTTGCAAAAGTTTCACCATAACAAGGGGTCAATCGCATAGCATCGAAATCTTCCCCTTTTGCCCATGAAATTAGGGCACCAGGTAGATTGACTCCTGCCTCATAAGAGAATGGGAAACCACCACCAAATCGAGGATTAAGTTCTAAAACGTAATATTCTCCGTTTTCTTCAAGAATATCACAGTCAAGATTGCCAATGTGCTTCAATACTTTGCCAATTTTGGCACCAATCTCACGTATAGTCACATTATCTACAGTAATCGCTTTATCTGTCTCACCAGCTCGCATTGCAAGTTTCTGCTTTACAGAAACAGCTACATGGTTGCCTTGTAGGTCATTCATGACATCAAGACCATACTCTTTACCCTTTATAAGCTGTTGAATCATTATGTATTCATCTCCTTGCGATGCAGTCGCGAGTATTGACTTTTTAACCTTATGCAAAAGAAGCTGATAAACCATTTCAAGTTCATCCAAGTCGTCAACAATCTCAATGCCAATGGAACCAGAACCCCAACGAGGTTTCAGTATTAAAGGAAATGCCAAATCCTCATTCTTTATTGCTTCTTTTGCTAGTTCTAGATTAACATAAGTTTTAGGTGTTCTTAGCCCTAATGAAGTAATGAACTCCGCTGTCTTTATCTTGTCAAAACAGATATCAACCACTTCTGGTGGAGAAACAACAGCTATAACACCAATATCCTTAAAGCATTGTTTGTGAGCAGCCAAAATTGGCAATTCAAGGTCATTAAGTGATATGAGCATGTTTACCTTATGCTCCTTACAAACATTTAGAAGTGTGTCGATGTAATTGTCAGCATATACAGCAGGCAATTGTACCTTAACATCGGCGGCACTTAAGGCGGGAGCAGTCAATTGCATGTCTCCACCTATAATTAACCCATCACCTTTTAATTGCTCCTTGAAGTATTTAAGCAAATATGTCCTACGACCAGCGCAAGTGAAATAAATGTTCATTTGAGAAAATTCATTATTCCGCCAGTATGCCAAAATAACACATTGTCACTGACGATTTTGTTGTCAATATAATGTTTCATGCCCCATAGGGCTTTACCAGAATATGTTGTGTCAAAAATAAGTCCAGTACTTTTTGTCGCTTTTGTGATAAAATCAATTTCCTCACAATTAGCTCTCTCATAACCTCCAGATATGAATCTGTCATCAAAAAAGATTTGTTGGGCAAAATCTTTTTGTATGTTATAATACTCTGCAAGTTGATTTGCGAAATCTGCAACAATCTTTTTTCCTCTTTCCTTATTCCTGGCAACTGAGATTCCTATGACCTTAACATCATCCCAACCTATTAAATCAAGTCCAACAACTATTCCTGCATGTGTTGAGCCAGTTCCAGTAGGAAGAAATATGTATTTCGGTTTATATCTTTGCTTCTTGCATTGCTTAAATAATGACATCACTGCCTTCACATAAGCAATGCCACCAGGCAAATCATGACCACCTCCATGTATATAATAAGGATTAAGTCCATCAGCCTTATAACGCTCAATCGCCATATCCATAGCTTTTGATATTCTATCGACTTCTACAAACTCTGTCGTTGCAGTTGTGCTTCTTACAAGCAACGCATTGCCGTTTTCTGAGAAAAAGCGGTCAGCAGCTCCATGATACACAAGATGACAGTCCCAA
This sequence comes from uncultured Muribaculaceae bacterium, assembly GCA_905233845.1. Lineage (GTDB taxonomy): Bacteria > Bacteroidota > Bacteroidia > Bacteroidales > Muribaculaceae > Sodaliphilus. Next base: position 93,542 of record CAJOFH010000006.1, read on the forward strand.
CCGTTTTTCGTTGCCATTAACGCTATAGCACGGTTATGGTTGCTCTGTATTCCACCTGTAGTAACCATTGCATTAGTCCCATTATCATGAAAGAATCGCTCATATTCGAGCGCTTTTCTTGCTTTGCTGCCACCGCCAATTGAGGGGAATATGTCATCTCGCACAACCTTAACTGGCATATCATTGAGAATGATTTCGTCTAGTTGAAAAAAGGCTTCATCTATACTATTGAAATCTTCTAGAGAAAGTGAATACTTGAATCTGTCAACAATCTTTCCGTCACCATTATGGGCTGCATCATGCTCCACTGACAACAATTTAAATCCCAATCTCTGATATGTGCGTTGAGCTGGGATATTATCACCATTTGTGTACAAAAATATTTTATTCAAGTGAAGATGCATAAAACCATATTCACATAATAAAGAAGTGGCCATTAAACCAATGCCTTTTCCCTTATTATTAGGATCAACAAAGATATACAGTTCAGGCTCTGAACTAATGGATGTGAAGCCTCCCATAGCACATAATTTTCCTCCTGTTTCAAAAGCGAAATCAACTCTGTCATGACTATCAGAGACTTTGCAGAACCATTTTTTAGTCCCTTCAATAGTGATGGGAACTTCAAAGTGCATTGTTTTATGAATCTTAGGATTATTAACCCATTCAACCCTAACAGCCAAGTCCTCGTCTTTAAGCCTTCTTATTCTCATCTCTTTCCACATTAAGGGGTCTAAATTTTGCTCCAGGAACCACAACGATGTCTTTCCTCTTGATCACATTCTTAATAGTCTTGATGAGAACCTTGCAATCTAAACCGAACGACAGGTTTTCAGCATACCATGCATCAAATTCAAGACGTTCATCCCAAGGAAGGTTATTACGACCGTTAACTTGTGCCCATCCTGATATCCCAGGACGGACAGAGTGACGAAGTTGCTCGCGCTCTGTATAATATGGCAGATACTGAACTAAAAGAGGTCTTGGTCCGATAAAAGCCATATCACCTTTCAGCACATTGATTAACTGAGGCAACTCATCAATACTGGTGGAGCGGACTATTCTTCCAACTTTTGTCAATCGCTGAGCATCTGGGAGAAGATTGCCATCTTCGTCACGCTCATCAGTCATAGTCTTGAATTTGATTATCTTGAAAATCTTTGCATCTTTGCCCGGACGCTCCTGCAAGAAGAATGCCCCAGCTCCTTTATTTGCAAAATGCAGCCAAATTGTAACAACTATAAGTATTGGAGAAATGCAAATCAATCCAATCAACGAAATCCAAAAATCTAAAAATCGTTTAAAAAAAAGCTTATACATTTAATTTAATGAGTTATATACTTTCAATATCTCCTGCCAGATAGCTTGACGGTTATAACGAGATACAATCATGTTACGAGCATTGCTTGCCATTTGATTTACATCATTAGAATTATTTAAAAACCATTCCATCATCTCAAAGAGTGCATCTTCATTCTGTGCTGGAATCAATCGTCCATTTTTACCATCTTCAATGATTTCGTTACATCCATTAATGTCTGTCACTATTGAAGGTAACCCCATCGCTCCTGCTTGCATAACAACATTTGGAAACCCTTCACGATAGCTTGGAAATACTAAAGCATCAGCAGCCATCATAAAAGGTCTCACATCTTTCTGCCAGTCCATAAAAATAGCGGATTTGTCATTTTTAAAGAAAGCAACATTTTCAGGAGCTATCGGATCAAGCTTCGGCTCATATCCACCTACCATTACTAATTTACAATCAAGATGATGAGGAACAAGTCTTCTCATGCAGTCTACCAACTCATTAATACCTTTATCCTTAACAACTCTTCCAACAAAGACAAATGCAAAATCATCATCCTTTAACCCTAGTTCTCTGCGCCATGTATCACGGTCCTTACCAGTATCTTCCACAGTCTTTTTAACAGAGAAATGCTCCGTATCAATACCATTGCTACTACCATTGCCAATAACTTGCATTTTCTTTGGATTACAGAGATGCAACTCTTTCATAGTCTTCATCATGTTGAAAGAGTTAGGGAAGACTTGAGTTGCGCAAGCATTGGTAAGTCGCTCCATGGCATTAAGAACTTTACGATACAAACCACTATATACCAGCAATGGAAGACCAGCAGTTGTATGTAATCTATGTGGCACTCTCGCAAGTTTCCCTGCAAGCATGCCAAGTAATCCGGCTTTTGGTGTATGAGTATGAACTATAAAGGGTTTTTCTTTGCGAAATATTTTATAAATACGTATAAGTGCCTTCATGTCTCTCAATGGAGATGTATGACGCTCCATATTCACTCTTATGCCGCGAATATCTCCTTGCTCATGAAGCATGCTATCAAAGCATTCATCATCTGATGATAATGCAATTACCTCATATCCATTCTCAGACATGAATTTTAGCTGGTTCTGCAACAATCCCCTCATAGAACCAGGAATTGTTGTCATACGAATTATCTTCTTTTTAGAGTCTTCCATCAATTATTGATTTGTCTAAAATCCCTTTCACATCAAAGATAACATGACAATCTTCACAAAGATCCTCGATGCTAATATTTATGAATTCTTTGTGAGCCACAGCCATAATCACTGCATTGAATTTTTGAGTTGGTAACTTATTAATGATTTCAACTCCATACTCGTGCATTGCTATAGCTGGATTAGCCCATGGATCATAAACAGTGATGTTAACATTATACTCTTTCAATGAACGATAAATATCAACAACCTTGGTGTTGCGAACATCAGGACAGTTCTCCTTGAATGTGAAGCCCATAATAAGGATGTCGCTATTCAGCACCTGTATGCCTTTTTTGAGCATAAGCTTGATGGTCTCATTGGCAACATATTCGCCCATGCCATCATTCATACGACGACCAGCTAGGATAATCTCAGGATTATAACCAAAACGCTGAGCACATTGGGCCAAATAGTAAGGATCAACCCCAATACAGTGTCCACCTACTAATCCTGGTTTGAAAGGCAAAAAGTTCCATTTTGTGCCAGCAGCCTCAAGAACATCTTGTGTATCAATACCCATACGATTAAAAATCTTTGACAACTCGTTGACGAAAGCAATATTAATGTCTCGTTGAGAGTTCTCAATTACTTTTGCAGCCTCTGCAACCTTTATACTGCTTGCCATGTGTGTGCCAGCTGTAATGACGCTTGCATAGACATTGTTTACTTTTTCAGCCACAACTGGTGTAGAGCCACTGGTTACCTTCTTGATTTTTTCTACAGTGTGAAGCTTATCACCTGGGTTGATTCGTTCGGGGCTATATCCAGCGAAGAAATCTTCATTGAATTTCAAACCGCTAATGCGCTCAACAACTGGGATACACTCATCTTCAGTAACACCAGGATATACAGTGCTCTCATACACGACAATATCTCCTTTATTAATAACTTTACCTACTGTAGTGCTTGCTCCAACAAGAGGTGTGAGATCTGGATTATTATTCTCATCAACAGGAGTAGGAACAGCTACAACATAGAAATTGCAATCACGAATAGCATTAATGTCAGTTGTACATTTGAAACCATTCTTCAATGCAGATTGCAATAAATCGTCTGCAACTTCAAGGGTTGCATCATGACCTTCCATCAAAGCATCTACTCGTGCTTGACTCATGTCAAAACCAACTGTCGGGTATTTTGTTGAAAAAAGACGTGCTAAAGGAAGTCCGACATAACCTAAACCAATAACACAGATTTTGATATCATTCATATAACTTTTGTTATTTATAAATTATTCCAATACCATTTAACGGCCTCTTTTAATCCATCTCGCATGCTAAACTTAGGATTATAGCTCAGCAAGTTCTTAGCTTTATCAACACAAGCAAGAGAATGGGGAATATCACCAACTCGATTAGGACCATGAGTGGGCTCAATATGTTTTATCTGCTCATCAAACTCTCCTAAGTATTCCCGCAAGTAGCCAACAAGTTGATTTAGTGTAGTTCTCTCGCCAAAAGCTGTGTTGTAAATTTGATTCAACGCTTCTTCATTAGTTGTAGTAAGCGCGAGCATATTCATCTGAATCACGTTATCGATATAAGTGAAATCTCTACTGTATTCGCCATCACCATTAATATTAGGAGCCTCGTGATTCATAAATTGTTTTACAAAAAGAGGAATTACTGCTGCATAAGCTCCATGTGGGTCTTGACGACGACCGAACACGTTGAAGTAACGCAAACCTATATACTCAATTCCGTATGTGCGTGCAAAAACATCGGCATATAGTTCATCAACATATTTAGTTATTGCGTATGGTGAAAGCGGGCGGCCTATCTTATCTTCCACTTTAGGTAAAGTCTCACTGTCGCCGTATGTGGAACTGCTGGCTGCGAAAACAAATCGTTTGATACCAGCATCTCGACTTGCAACAATCATATTAAGAAATCCTCCAATATTAACCTCATTGGTAGTGATTGGATCTTTAACCGAACGTGGAACACTACCTAAGGCAGCCTCATGGAGAACATATTCCATACTATCAACAGCCTTTCGGCAATCAGCAAGATTACGTATGTCACCTACCTGAAGCTCAAAAGTTTCAGGATACTTTTCAAAAAATGGCAATAAGTTCTCAATGTGACCTGTCGCAAAATTGTCGAGGACTCGAACTTGATGTCCTTTCTCAAGCAGATATTCAGTGAGGTTTGAACCAATAAAGCCAGCACCTCCAGTTACTAGTACTTTCATTGAAAATTATCTTTTAAATTTATTAATAATCATTCTGTATTTACCACCTTTAGTTCTTTCAATCTCGTCAACATACTCGATTGTGAAATCCATGTTCTTACCGAATCTGTTATACATCTCCTCAAAGATGTGCCGTTCTTGCTTTTTCTGCTCATAACGTGATGGATCAACAACAACTTTTATATGTATGTGATCTTTAGACTCCTGTACGAACTGTATATTCTTTACAGAATTAGGTAGGTTTTTCACTACGTTCGACAAGTTGGCAATACTGATGTGCCCTCTTTCTTCTGAATAAAGCGAATCAGCTTTACGCCCATCAATAGCTTTTATCATCGGAAATCCATAATGATTTTCAGGCATCTCATCTTTCTCAAATTCTACAATATTGTCACCTATATCGTATCTTATCAAAGGAGTACCATGCGTATGAAATGCTGTGACAATGAGTTTTGTGCCTTGATCAGTTTTGATGTGCTCAAAAACACCAGTATCTATACACTCATGCATATAACCATCTGGTAATTGTATGATAAATGGCGCTCCTTCACTTGACGCATATTGATCAATGACAGGGCAATCAAACACTTTTGTCAACAAATCTCGATGATGCTGTAATACGGTCTCCGAAGTTGGGAAAATAGCCATAGGAATGAATTTGGGTTTGATGCCATTGTCATCCATATATTTTGCAACCTCACAAAGTGAAGTGACAAAACCATCCATCTCTTGTGGTTTGAACTCATTAAGATTCTCAACATAATAAGGCAAGTTCTCCAGGCTTGTAAAGAAACTTGAATAAATGCGTTGGTGAATGCATCGATTATCTCGCCAAAACACTTTCGTCCTTTGATTTAAAGGTATTATATTCTTGCCATTGAAACGGGCATTTTTATGTTTCAGGACATCAAATCCATATAGGCTTTTGAACCATTCAAGATAAGCCATTCTTTTTCGGCCATCATCATGAGTGTAGTAAACAGTCAATGACTTGCCTGTCGTTCCTCCTGTAATTGCCTTGTTGCCCTGATTCTTCGGGATTGTATAAACATCTTCAATATTCTCACGAAGCATTTCTTTATCGACAATAGGGAGCAATGATATATCCTCTACTGTTTTAATCATAGTTAAATCTATGTCTTTATAAAGTTTTTTGTAGAATGGACTGTTTTTTACAGCATAGTCTAAAAAATCAAGAAACATCTGGTTCTGAATCTCCTTCATCTTAGAAGCATCAGTGATATCTCGCTCTTTAAGTCTCTGCAACTCATCATGAAAAACTCCTGTATATCTTCTTTTATACAACTTGCGTCCATACATGCTAATCATTTGGTTTTGTAGCCAAATGGGAGAAAGTGAGTAGATTTTCTCTTTTATATCCATGTTTAAATTGTCATTTAAATCGTTGTTGATGCAACTTCTTGTAAATAATTTTAGGCAACATCCCGACAATCAGTCCTTTAAAAGCTGTTGGATAGTATTTTAATGGAATACCCAAGTGTTTATAAACCTCAAGACGTACTTTTGTAGCATTAAAGCGGTCTTTAAATGTTCTTCTTCGTGTGGCATTTTTATCATCACGCATTTTATATAAATGTTCTTGCAGGTTATAGCCCCTATAACCTGCAAGATAAAACTTGTGCCATAGATAATAATCTTGCCCTCTACGCAATGTGTTTTTTACAGTATAATTACCTATAGCATTCAAAGCCGATCGCCTCATCATGACAGGTGCATGACAAAAAGGAGAACCTTTTACAAAATCTTTTATTTGTGGTTCTTCTTTAGATTTCCCTTTTCCCCAGTCTCCATTATCATCAAAATAAATCATGGGGCAACTGACCAGTGCATATTCTTGGTGTTTATCAAGAAAATTTATCTCTTTTTCAAATCTTTCAGACAGTGAAATGTCATCCCCATCCATTCTTGCAACATACTCTGTATCAGCATATTCTAAGCAATGATTCAAAGTAGCGGCAAGTCTAATATTCTTTTCATTTTTGATAAGAATAATATTATCATGTTGGGAAGCATAATCTTGTGCTACTTGAAATGTGTCATCAGTAGAACAATCATCACAAAGAATAATCTTGAAATTTTGATATGATTGAGCATACAACGAGTCGAGTGCCTCAACAAGAGTTGACGCACAATTGTAGATGCCCATTATTACACTGATTCTTGAGTTTTTGTCATCCATAATATACAAAAGTCATTAAAAATACAAAAGCAGCATAAGCAAAGAGTATAGCAGCCATCCATTTGTCTTGATTATCCCAAATTTTCATTCTTAGTAATGGATAAACTATAACTAATGGATACAAGAACCAAGACAAATAAGCAAAACGGTTACTGAATGTTGCACGAATAACCATAATCCAAAACGCATTAGCAAGAATATACGTATTTGCTATAATATTATAAGCTAAATCATTAAAACTCCTTTTTACAGTTAAGTACCAGACCATCAGCACTGGAAAAAAACTGTAAAACAAGAAGTCAAATCGAAATCCGGTACTAGAGAAAGTAGCTGTCGTCTCAGACATTCCAACTTCTATAAAATAATCAGATTTCTCTTCGTATAAATTTAAACTATTGAAGAAGTCACCTAAAAAATTACCAGCAACTAACGATATTAATATTGAACTAGCCCAAAAAAAGATTGCGACTTTTGTTGAACGGATTAAAAAAAAGCTTGCTAGTAAACATAATATTGGAAGTGCAGTTGAACGATGAATAGCATAAGCAATAAATAATAATAAAACAGAAAATACCTTCTCCCAAATTTTCCCGGAAATCAAAACAACGGCCAATAAGACTATATGACATGCTAGACCATTACGAATACCATTAATTCCATAAGTATAAAAAGAGAAAGATGACATAAAGAATAATATAGCTATCCACGTATGATTTGGAAATAATTTTACACTTACCAGTAAAGCAATTCCTATATATAAAAATTCAACAATCAAAAGAAATTCTTTAGCTGTTAATCCAATATTCTTACAGAAGAACTCAAAATTATGCCATAACCATTCAGTAGTCAGACTAAAATTCTCATATTCATTAATGACATTTTCATAACCAAAAACATAGTAACCAGTATCCACAAACGCTATATGCACTGGTCGTGGGCCAAGAAACATAATAATTATAATAGATAAAACTATGGAAAAGAATAAACCCACTTTTGATTTTGCATATAAACATTTATTATCATTAGAGAATGAGTAATAAAAAGATGTCAAAAAACACAAACCACAAATCAGAACAATGAAGACTGTGTGATATAATTGTGGTGGAATAAAATAGAAAAAACTCATTTTTGATGCTTTTAATCAATCATTCTGTTTGATTTTGGAAGTGTTAACCATTCTCCAATCTTAAAATCCCATTCAATAGGACGTATGTCTGCTCGTCCGCTACCAGGAAAGAAGGTAAACTCTCCAAATTTTAAATTATTATTCTCAATGTAGAAATCTATTCGCACAAAAGGAAAAGGCTTTGATAATTCTGTGCTCAAAGATAATATTCTATCTAAAAATATTGGTTTCTTTATTTCATGTTTTTTATCAGGGTTAGAAAAATCAATGTCATAGAAAGGAAGAAGGTTCCAATCAGGATCATAATAATTCAAATATTCTTCTTCTCCTTTAACATGAACATAAATAAAACGAGGAACACCATTAAAACAAAAACATTTATAATCTGTTAAACTCCCAGATTCATCTTCAAGATATCGTTCACATATAATTCGAGGTTTCATTTCAGCATAATGCCATTCACGCCCCATCCATGCTATGTCATGATTAAGCCAATATTTCATATGCTTCTTCCAAACCCACCAATCAATCTTAGTTTTATCTCTTACTATGAGATTCCAGCCGCTTGCATGACTGGCTTTCAAAACGAATTGATTAGGAAGTTCATCAGGATTAAACTCATCTACATTTTCATAAACTTTATATAAATCATTTAACAACTCGCCCAAACCTTGTTTTTCCAAATAGCCCCGAACTAGGTATTTATCTGCTAATATTGGCATCAAATCATTTCTATAATATAGTTTAAGCCATTGTAATTTTTCAGTATAGGCCTTAGGATTCTCAAGATCTAACACCTTTTGTGCTCTAGGGAAATATAAGTCTGTAACAGCTTTTTCATCAGTCTTAATCATTGACTTCTTCTTTCTAGAGGCTAATTGATGAAGCCACAACAATCTTAAATAAGGATTATTGTTTTTTATTTTTACTAGCTTTTTTCTTAGAGAGTTACTTATTAGTTTCATCTTTTATATAATTTATATAATAAAAAATATAAATGCAGTCTTAGGCACAAGAATATTATCCTATGAGACTTTGTGGATTCTCGCAAACAAAAATGTTTAGACGCAACTGCATACATTCTGTCTTTCTTCATCAGTTTTATGTCTTGAAGGAACCTTTGATAATCTATTTTTACTGCATTTCTAACAGTAAAGACAACGGCATTAATTAGTCGTTTTGCCAATGAATCTTCAACAGAATATCCATTATCATGACAAAATCGACAAATCGTGTTGTAAAGATTTATCTGCATTTGCCAAGCGTTGTTCCTGTATTTCTCTGTTAAAGAGGCTCCATTATGACAATATATATAGTTGGGCTTATTAATTAGTGAAATGCGATTCAATTTATTGCTCACTAATAGATTAAAGACCAAGTCCTCTTGATACACTTCACGTTCAGAAACAAACAAATCCTCACTAATAATGTCTCTCTTTATCATACGTAACCACATGAAATTTGGAAGCATCCTCTTGGAGTAATTGTTACTTTCTGAAACTATAGGTAAAACAAATTCTTCTTTGATATCGGTTATGCAGAATCTGTCATTGGGGAGAGAATGAGGTCTTAGATTACCTTCTTTCTCATAGTAATAGGCACAAATACACATCTCTGCATTATTATCGACTATACTATTATATAGATCTTTGAGATAGCTATCTTTCAAGTAATCATCACTGTCAATGAAGCAGAGGTATTTGCCGAAAGCGACTTTAAAGCCTGATAATCTTGCACTTGAAAGGCCACCATTCTCTTTATGTACAACTCTTATGAAATCATGTTTTTGTGCATAATCGTCACAAATTTTTCCACTTTCATCAGTGCTACCATCATCCACAAGAATCACTTCATAATTATCAAAATCTTGAGTAAGCACAGATTCGATGCATCTAGCTAAATAACCAGACACATTATATACCGGTATAATGACCGATACTTTAAAGTCAGATGACATATGTTTATTCTCCAATGAAGTCTTCAAATTCTTTTATCGCGTTATCTATTGAAAAAAGATCGCCTCTATGCTTGGCACCGATTTTGTATTTCGACAGTAATTCTCCGTTTTGAAGAAATTGTTTTATTCCATCATATAAGCTATCATCATTATTATCTACAATCAAACCTGCTTCATCATCAAGTATCTCCTTCATTCCAGAACAATCTGTTGTCAATACAGGCGTTCCTACAATAATAGATTCAACAACAGCAGTGCTATATCCTTCAACGTAAGAGGGACACACGAACAAATCCATTTGACGAACATATTTATACGGATTGGATTTAAAACCCAACAAAGAAATGTGATCATCTAAACCTAGATTAGAAATCATTTCTTTTATTTTTAATTCTTCAGAACCTTGGCCCAACAAATAAAAATGCCATTTATCATATCCACACTCTTTAATAGAGTGAAGAGATTTTATCAATCTGCGATAACCTTTTTCTTCACTCAATCGTCCGACACTGCAAATGTTGAGTATATCCCTATTTATCACTAAGTCACATTCAACTTTAGATTTTTCAATTATATCGTTCGTGTCAATAGCATTATGGATTACTTTGCAATTTAAATCAGCCCAGCCAGTTTTTTCAACAAATGATTCTAATGCCGTTTGTGCAACAAAAGCAATTCTATCAAATTTATAATAAGCTTTTTTGCCTTCTTTCACGCTTCTAAAGGATGTGAAAAAATCTTCTGGACTAACCATTCCTGAATGAACCCAGGCATATGTTTTTATTTTTTTATTATTACAACCACTTATCACACGAGCAGGGAAACGATGATAAAAAGCAATCTCCATATCATATTTCTCTCTTATAAATAACTTATGCAACAAACTAGGAGACAACAATTTTGCCATTGTTATAAAACCCCTAAATTGTTTGTTGAAAATCGTCTTACGCTTTATATGCTTAGCAAAAGAATCCTTATATACGCCACGATTGAAGACTGTATAAAGAGTGATGTCATATTTGTCTGGATCCAGATTGTTTACCAAATTAACAAGAACCTTCTCGGCACCGCCACCACCTAAGTCAAAATGAAAGAAAAGTATTTTCTTCTTCATGTTCTCAAAAAATCCTCAGTTCTGTCTATTATTTTCTGATGCACAGTTTCAAAGTCAACAACATTTACTTTTTTCTGAAGCAAATCTTCTAATTGCATAATTGTTGCTTCATCCTCAAAAAAAACATATCCACAATTCTTTATCCAACTATAGCAACCTTCAATTTTGTAATTATTATTTGGCAGAACAATGCATGGGGTGCCTGTGATAAAAGCAAAAATCATTCCATGCAAACGGTCAGTGATTACCCATTGGCTGCAGCCAAACTGATTCCATATTTTATTCAATTCTTCTTCTCTTTCCATTACAGAAAGTCCTCCACGACCTATGTGAGTGTCATAATCGACAACATCAAATTTAGTTCCAATATGAGTTTTAAGTATACTTTTAAAATCATCTGATAGTTTTGATTCAAAATCATCTCGTAGGCAAAATGTAACACCTTTTCTCTCTAAAGCAGGTTTACGTTTGTCAAGCGTCATAACAATATCTGGAAGTAATTTTGAATTTGAAAACAAGGTTTTCATCACTTCGTGTGACCAACGCTCTCTGGCTGAAATAGTTAGATTTTTATGCTTTGAATAAACTTTTACAGCTTGGTACTTAAGATATTTGCCGCCCAAAGTGTTGCTGAAAAACATTGTCTGGGGAAAAAGTAGAATTCTATTACGTGGAAAAGCCTTAACCACCATTTGGCGAAGCAACTCAATATCAAAGTATAGATCACTCATATTTCCACCACCAACGACAGTGATAATATCGTCTTGATTACATATTTTTTGTAATGATTTTAAACTTGATAAAGTATTGCTTATAGGAATATCAACAATCTCATGGTCAGGAAAATGTTCTCTAAGGAATATCTCCTGAGCATAAGTGATAGCCACATCTCCTAAATTACCATAATCAGCAGCAAGGAAAACAATGCATTTCTTTTTCCCGCATAGGTAATCATATTCTGATAAATGAGATGTAGAATACCAATATTTAATTCGGTAACGATTCTCAATATATAATATCTTGAATAGATTTGACATTTAATAATTATCTTCTGATTTTTTTTACCAAAGCTTTTCTTAATGCAAGACGCTCATTTCTATTTAATCCAATTGAAAGGATTACAGTGCAAGTTAAAACAACTAGAATAATAGTCATCGGTACAGAATGAATATGTATACTAAAGTTTAGCACAGTCACAAGCAAAACAGATATAACGAATACAAAACCACAAGGTCTAAAAACAGAACTTAAATAATTTCTAAAAGGCATTTTCATTTGCTTAATCATATAAAAAAGTCTATATAAATATCCACCAATAGAAACTACAAGCCTAACAATTAGAGCCCAAACAGGTGACATGCCAGCGTACATGAACATAGCTGTAATAGGGAAATTGAGGAAAAGAATACAGCTTATTATAATTTGATATTTCTTTATTTTTCCAGTTGCGTAAACACTCATCCATAATGGACCAGATAAAGCGTCAATTACACAAATCATTACCATAAAGTCACAAAACTCTTTAGCAAAATTAGGCACTTTTCCAAGCCAAAATGTAAGTAAACCTCCACATTCAAAAAATAGGGGAAGAGCACAGATGATAACAAGGAAAAAACTGTAACGAGTTGTCCGATATATAAGATCGAACAAATCGTTCATATTCCCCTTTGCATAAGTCTTTGTTATCTGTGGATTAAAGGCTGTCTGAAAGTTGCTAGTAAGACTATATGCAGCTCCATAAACTTGATTGGCAATAGTAAGAGCGGCATTGACGGCTACTCCATGGAAGAAGTTTATTATCAAATCTACTCCTTGGAATGTGGCAAGTAATGAGGCACTACCAAATATGCTCCATCCAGAAAATGAAAGCATCTGTTTTAGCAACGGTTTCTCAATACCATGTTGAATACGACAATCTTTGAAATTAGAGTAATTATAGAAAACATAAAACAGTGTCATTCCTGCTGACACACATGTAGCTAAAGCTGCATAAGTGATAAGTCTATCAAAAGGAGAGATTAGCAACATGTAAACAATCAACAATTTCAGACACACATTAACAATGCCTACCACTGCAAAAACTGTCATCCGTTCGTAAGCAATCATACTAGCATTAAAAGGTGAACGTATTATCCTCAAAACTGTTGTCAATAATGCAAATTGATAAACCCAATTTGCAGCATACATTCTCCCTTCGGGGATTTTCATGAAGTTATTAAGGTAGTAAAGTCCTATTGTCTCACCTAATACTATGATTATTGCCGCAAATAATACTTGAACATGAAATCCGTTTGAGAAAACTTTTGTAACACCTTTAGGATTATTTTTCCCAATTTCAAAATTTAAAAAACGTTGAATAGAACCAACTAAAGTATTGTTAACAAAAGCAAATAAAACGACTATACTACCAACAACCCCATAAATGCCAAAGTCTTCAACGCCAAGTGTGTTAAGTACCACTCTTGAAGTATAAAGACTAACGAACATAGCAAATAGCATGCGACCATATAATGCTATGGTGTTCTTTGCTATACGCTTATTTGCATCTGAACGAGTTTCTCTCTGTAAGGTCTCTTCAGACATAATTAGTCTCGTTTAAACAAGTCTCTTGTATAGACTTTTTCTTGCACGTCTGCAAGGTTTTGGTCGAAGCGATTTGCCAAGATCACTTGGCTTAAAGCTTTAAAGTGCTCTAGGTCGTTGATGACTTTGCTGCCGAAGAAGGTGGAGCCGTCTTCGAGGGTGGGTTCGTAGATGATGACTTTGGCGCCTTTGGCTTTGATGCGCTTCATCACGCCCTGGATGCTTGACTGGCGGAAGTTGTCACTGCCGCTTTTCATTGTCAGGCGGTAAACGCCAATTACGCACTCGCGTTCTTCTGTCTTGCTGTAATCGCCACGGTGGTAGTAGTCGTAGTAGCCTGCCATGCGGAGAACACGGTCGGCGATAAAGTCCTTTCTCGTGCGGTTGCTCTCGACGATTGCTTCGATAAGGTTCTCAGGCACATCGGCATAGTTGGCGAGCAGTTGTTTGGTGTCTTTGGGAAGGCAGTAGCCGCCATAGCCGAAAGATGGGTTGTTATAGTGCGAACCAATACGAGGATCAAGGCAGACACCATTGATTATCGACTGTGTATCGAGGCCTTTCATCTCGGCATAGGTGTCAAGTTCGTTGAAATAGCTTACTCGTAAGGCGAGGTAAGTATTTGCGAACAGCTTCACAGCCTCAGCTTCGGTTAAACCCATAAACAATGTGTCTATATCAGGCTTTAAAGCGCCTTCTTGCAGAAGTTCTGCGAATTGGTGAGCAGCTCTATCAAGTCGCTCGTCGCCCTCTGGACGGCCGACGATAATGCGGCTTGGATATAGGTTGTCGTAAAGAGCCTTGGTCTCACGAAGAAATTCTGGCGCAAAAAGGATGTTTTCACTTCCAGTTTTACGTCGGATGCTTTCGGTGTAACCAACCGGTATCGTTGATTTTATCACCATGATAGCATCAGGGTTCACCTTCATTACCAGCTTAATCACCTCTTCCACATGGCGTGTGTCGAAGTAGTTGTTCACTGGGTCATAATTAGTCGGTGTGGCTATCACAACAAAATCCGCCTCACTATATGCCTTTTCGGCATCAAGTGTGGCGGTAAGTTTAAGCGGTTTCTCAGCAAGATACTGCTCAATATAATCGTCTTGGATCGGCGAGATATGGTTGTTGATTTTGTCAACCTTTTCGGGAATTACATCGACGGCAACCACTTCGTTATGCTGCGCCAGCAAAGTCGCGATACTCAAACCGACGTATCCAGTTCCTGCTACTGCTATCTTCATTAACTAAGAGTGATTCCCCACCAGAAATTGTGGGCAATTTTGAAAGTAGTATATTCCTTTAGGACATCAAACGACATTAAATCGCCTGAATATCAGTATTTAAAATGTGTTTTGCGAATTTAAATAGGAAAAATTTATATCCTTTTAAAAAACGCTTCAGTAAAAATGTCACCATAAATAGATGTCGAACATTTCACTTACTGCTATCTCTATGAAAATCAGTTGTTTCACAGAAAACAACATGTCATAAAAA
The DNA here is from genome assembly GCA_905233845.1 of uncultured Muribaculaceae bacterium. Taxonomy (GTDB): domain Bacteria; phylum Bacteroidota; class Bacteroidia; order Bacteroidales; family Muribaculaceae; genus Sodaliphilus. The sequence goes on from CAJOFH010000006.1 coordinate 108,744, forward strand.
TGGAATTACTCCATAATCGATGCAAAATTACGCAAAAGCGCCCAATAATAATCCACAGCATAGTTAATATTCGTTAATTTCCCCTATATTAATATTATGTATAACTGCCAATGAATGCTATAGTTTTACATATTTTCATAGATTCAAGTAAAACTGTTAATTACAAAACGACACCTTTTATCTCCCAAAAGTGAAAAAACACCTTTTTCCCCACATTGAAACCTTATTGTTGACAAAATGATTAAGAAGTTGTATACAAGCAGTTGATAATCTCATAAGTATATATAAATCAAATAATTAAATTTTTATGGTTAGAAATAGCGATCCAATTGAACGATTAAGGACATTGCTTGGTCCAGAAGACGAGATCATTATCTCAAACACAAATGGTGGTATAGAGTTGACAGTTGACCGTGACCATCTTGAGATGCTTCAATATTTCAAGATGTTCTGTTACATTCTATTCAATGAGAAAGAAGTAGAAATTATCTATTACGATGACAAAAAACAGACAGCAAAAGAAGCAAACATAGTTCTTTTGCTTGTGGAAGAAATAGTCAACCGTTGGAACGAGAAACTAGATATCAATATTTAGTATTTTTAGTATTAATTTTTATTTAATTCTTACACATCTATCAAACTAATGTACAATCTACTACAGGCTATGTTCTCCACATTATGGGGAGATGAGCCACAACCAAAACGAAAGGAAAACAGCACTCAGCCTATCGTGGAAGTTGTAAAACTTGAGAACAAGAGTGCGTCGCCAGTCAGAGCAAAAAGGCGATATGACATTAGTGGTGACATAGTGCGACTGCAAGACACATTCTTTGACGGACACAAAATGCAGAGCGGTTTTAAAATAGAAACCACCTTGCATGATTTGCTAATAGTCTGTCCTAGAAAACGCAGAGGCAAAAGCGCATATAACACTTTAGTAAAAGCACTCAATAACATGGGTGTGGAATTAAATATTATAACAAATAAATAATTTAGAAATGAAACAATTAGAGTTTAAGAAAGAAGAGGGAACAAAGAAAGCTCAAAAGGCACAGAAAACAAGGAAAGCCAAGAAAAAGAAAGTTTTGTTGATGGGTAAATTGTTTGAGGTTGATCTCTGTAATGCCCAGAATTTCGAGAAATCAGTAAACGAAGAATTAAATCAACTGATAGCACAACCAAATATCAAGGATCCATTAACTGCAACATGGAACGGAGAAACGTTAACTATGGAACTTGGATTGACAGTTGATGATTTAAATGATCCCAACGTTTACCTTAATCCAGACAGTGATGCGATACCTCTTGAAGTAATAATTGTGCTTGAAGGAAATCAAAAACATAGTCTCTTCCCCTTCCATACACCATTCGGCAACATCTATAGATATCGTTTGGGTATTGAAGAGTTTATTACAGAATACAAGAGAAGTTCTCGAGCAAACAAGGCTTCGCGTTTCAAAACTATCGATGTGAAATACTCCTTGGTCAAAGGGTTAACAATGACTTTAGGATATTAAGGCTATGACCAAAAAATTCAAACACAGTCTTGCTGTTGAAGAAAGGTTTTTCTCGCTTGACATTGCTGCGTTAAAAGAACACGACTGTGGCTTTAAGAATGCCTACGAGAATGGAAATGAATACCATTTTGGCATTAAATTAAGCCAACTATTCATAATCTGTCCAAGGAAAGTACAGCGCAAGCAGCAATATCAACGACTCCAAAATTTCTTACAAGCAAAGAATATCACGCTCAACATTTCAAGTCGAAAGAAAGAAATGAAGAACAACTAAATTGACGTTGCCAAAAGAGTAGTCACTCGTCCCTACTCTACAATAAAAATGTATCGATGTTAATGTGATTAACATACATTCCGATTGAGGCCAACCGTGTTATGGTTGGTCTTTTTTTCGCTTTTATGCAGTTCAATTCTTTCTGACAAAACCTGTGACATTCTAATTTTGAAGGGCAAAATGTCACATTTTTTCATTGTGACAAACGCAATGTAATGTCACATAACCATCACACTATATTCCATTTGTACTCAACAAGTAACAACAAAAATGTGACATGTGACACACAATAATGACATATATGCCTTTCAGTCAAATACTGGCAATAATGCATATCCATCTCTCACATGTCACAAAGTAACAAAAAGTCATTTAATAATGGTCTAAATTTCTTATATACAGAATTAATCTTTTAAACAAAAAATATATGAATTCTGAAATTAAATACCTGCCAACTGGAAAAATTTTCAGTAACAGGAAAGAAGCGAAAAAAGAAATTGGACATTCAAAATTCAACAAAGCACTGAAGGAGGGTCGCCTGTCATTCATGGCAATCTATAACCCAACCAAGGTGATTAACTAAACTATTTTATCATTTGCAGACTATGATAACTGATCAAAATTACCGTTTCTGGACTAATATAAGCCTAGACGGATACAAAAAGAAAAGTGATGCTTCCGCTTGCTTAACAAGAAAGGGAGCAAAGAAAGTTGGCATGGAGACAATGTCATTCTACTGCGCCCAAGTCAATATAAAAGATTTCTTGTGGTTGGCAGTTAATGGACATACCTTCTGCAACCTATTCGACTATGAGACCAACAAGGAATACTGGTTTGAAAATGCCTACGGATTCAAGTTTAAAACATCTCCAGTTTACACAACAAGGCGCAGAGATGGATGCATGAAATTATTAATGAAGAGCGACAGGTTCTTTTATGGCACACAGACGATTTTTGTGGATATCGACTATACGAGGTTCACAAATATACTTGAATATCTCAGCGTGCTCACAATCCCACCAAGTTGCGTTTACATGTCCTACTCCGACAATATTGAAAAACATGGTGTTGTTTCACGGCGATTCAGGATGGTGTATGTATTTGACTCTATACTCGACAGGGAAGCAACGATTGGAATCTCAAAATACATCCACAAGACTATAGAGCAAGACACAGGCGAACTGATGGAAGACGATTGTGGGACTAGGATAAGTCAGTACATGAATGGAGTATATGGTAATATGGAGTGCTATCAAAGCAATTACATCTACTCAGTCTATGACTTTCCCCAAAGTCAGATTGTGTTATACAATAATGTCCCAGTTGTACAACAAACAAAGAATAATGCCATCAATATCGAATTTGACAAAAACTTACTCCGAGACATGGGAAGCATGAGCTACGAAGAATTTATGCATCGTTACTCTTGGAAGTACAAATATTTCTATCGTACCGAAGGACCTGATTGGATTGATGGGAAATATCAGTTGACAGATGAGAACTTCCTACAATTATGGTGGTATAATGAAAAGCTTGTAGATGGGCAGAATAGGAGAAATACACTCTATAAAAGAGTTTGTCTTAGACGTATCATGTATCCCGACGTTGACCCAGACACTTTACTGTTCAATGCCTATGTGGATTTTGTTAGGTTCATCGACAATAGCGACAGTGTAATACAACTGGACACCTTGAAGAACAAAGTCGTTGGGGCTTTTAGCAGAACCATTGAAGAGCTGAGAGAGTATTGTGCCTATGAGATTCAGTACTGGAAAGAACATAGATCAAAGTTCATCACTCATCCAGACTTCAGCGATCAAGCCAGTATTAATGAGATTAACAAAGAGATTCGCTACCTCGAGATAGACAAAATCTATGATAGAAGCAAATCAACAATGGAGAATCTTGCTGAATTGGATGTTCCACAAACAACCCTTTACAGATATTGTAATGACAGGCAAATTAATACTAGGCCACAAAAAGGACTTACAAAGGAAGAAGAACGTAGCTTGAAAAGAATAGAGAAACAAGAAAAGGTAGAATTGTTCAAGTCGCTATACGCCCCCGACAAATCCGAATCACAAAATCTGGAGATTATGAGGCAAAATGGGTTAGAGATGTCAGTTGGCACTTTGCATAATTGGAAAAAGAAGTATCTAAATGTATCGGCACAGCCACTTCAAGAAGAGACTGAGCTATATAACTCATTCAACTTCCAACTCCCAAAGATAAATATACCTCAAATGCCGAAATTTGAGCAAAATTATCCAAGACGAGACAAGCCAAAATTCACCAATGACCGTTTTCTGTCAGATGTTTATGGAATTCCTATGTATAATTCATCTCCAATAGATAATAATTAACAACTTGGAGAATGCTGGGGGGATATCGTAAAAAATATCCCACCAGCTCAAGACATTTGAAAAATTATTTAATATATATAGTAGTAGTTTGAAGACTACTACTATTATAATAGAATGATAAAAACGGGCAAAAATTGAGTAGGGTTATGTCTCTATATATTATAATAGAATGATAAAAATGGGCAAAAATTGAGTGGTTTAAATCCTATATATTATTATAGAATGATAAAAACGGGCAAAAAATGAGTGGTTTAAGTCCTATATATTAGAATCAAAAATTGATTGCTAGAGTAGCTGAAATCCCTTGAAAACCTTATAAATGAATAAATATTTGCTAACCTTTAGACTGCTAGGTATTATAGACCAGCGGAGGGTTAGCTATAAACACATCTAAAGATATATTGTATATATTTTGATGGAACGGACTTAGGTGGCGAAGAGTCATCCAAGCACCACCATCGCGAGCGCTTGTATCCTTGTTGGGGTCGCTAGCCTTAAGACGCTGGCACTTGGCTTGGAAAGCTCGGAAGAAGCAGCGGACATTATCTGAAGAAGATAGTGCCCGCCTTCTTTTTTGTCCCTTTGAGCTAAATTGAATAGCCCGTCATACCCTTATACATGAGAATTATATAACTTTATTATTAACGATAACAACAAGAGAGAGAATGACAAAAACAATTAGAACAATCAACATTATTGGAGCAGTGCTATTGATTATTAACATGGGATTCGAACTCCATGATAGAATAAAAGCATACTGCCAAAACAAGAAGCAAGAAAAACAAACCGATGACTCCACCAGAAACGACACCAAAGTCTAGCAAAGGAGGAGAGAATATCATCGAACTAATTAACGTGAGTTCGATGAATTTTATTTAGCTGAAAATTAGGAACATAGCGAGATTTTTAGTAATTTTGTAGTGCAAAAAACATTATTAAAAAAACA